>JBCDAJ010000049.1:0-38691 GCA_039185935.1 Cyanobacteria bacterium P01_F01_bin.56
CTTGGCGAGTTGCCGAATCGACCCTTCTCCTTGCTCGTAAAGGGTGACGATGCGCTGACGTAAATCGGCGGAGTGGGGACGCATAGGGGCTACCAGAACAGTACAAATGAGCGTACTGCATAAGCTCGCACACCGCTATAGTTCGGTGGGCAGTGCCGACTAGGAAATGGTTTTTGGGGTAGAGTTGCGGGTGCTCGACGATCTGCCCATGAATGATTCAGTCCGGTGAGCACCCATTCCCCAGGCACAAGAGGCTTACCCGTAAAATTACGCGACGGCGTCCTTTTCAAGATTCTCTTGACGCAGCTCATCGAAATCCACCGCATCTTTGTCGAGATTTTCTTGACGGAGTTCGTCAAAGTCTACAACTGCAATAATTTCAGCTACAGCATCCTTTTCGAGATTCTCTTGACGCAGCTCATCGAAGTCCACAGCCGCTAGGATTTCATAAACGGCATCTTTGTCGAGATTTTCTTGACGCAGCTCATCGAAGTTGACGGCATCTTTGTCCAAGTTTTCTTGGCGCAGCTCGTCAAAGTTGACACCTTTTGTCAGAATCTCGTAAACCGCATCTTTGTCGAGATTTTCTTGACGCAGCTCATCGAAGTTGTTGGCATCTTTCTCAAGATTTTCGCGGCGCAATTCATCAAAGTCAGTTGCAGCGTGGCTAGCGGGAGCAATTGCGATAGCAACAGCGGTCAGAGCAGTGAGGGCAAGGGCAATGCGTTTCATGATTTGAACTCCTTGAAATGGATAACGTTTCAATCATCTTGAGTTCTATAGTGAGGCTCGCCCCTGAGCCCTATCTGACCCTAAAATAAGTGCTTCTTAATCGCTTCCTGAGAAAACTGAGCGTTGGTGGAGCCGCTCCTGAGGAGTGTCGCCAACGTTAACCTGAGTGTTGGTGACGCGGCTTGTAGCAGAATACGGAATTGAGAAGCCTACGAAATAGGCGTTTCAGAGATTTGAGCGATCCTGACCTGATTGCGGATTGCTATACAAATCCAAAAACTGCAATCGCGCACCTCAAACTGGCACGCCAACGCAGTATCGCGGTCACTGCCGCCGTTTGGGTTAGCACTGTATTAGTGAGTCAGCGCGCCAATCGTCCCCTGCACGGTGATCTGATAGGTCGTAGGCGACAGCATCAGCATATGACCCCGCTTGCCTGCTGAGATGGCAATGCTCTCGAACTGCGTGGCTGAAATATCGATAAATACGGGATAGGGCTTTTTGCAGCCCAAGGCCGTGACCCCACCACGAATATATCCGGTCAAGTCTTGGACTTCTTTGAGCGGTACCGTTTCGACTTTTTTATTGTCAGACATTTTGGCCAGCGCTTTGAGGTCAAGGCGGGCATTGGCTGGAATGACGGCTAAACACACCCCGGAGCGATCGCCTCGCACCACGAGTGTTTTGAAAACGCATTCATGGGGGAGTCCTAATTTTTCCGCAGCTCGCTCGGCTGCCAAGTCAGCGGGGTCAACATCATAAATCAGCAGTTCATAAGGAACCTTATGCTGTTCCAAAATTCTGGCGGCATTCGTTTTCATAAAAATACGAACTTTCAGAAAGGGCAAGAAACAATCAACCGAAGTTCTTTCGTAGCCGCTCCAGAGACTATATGGGCGAGGCAAAACCGTCAGCCTCTCTACTAGTTGTGCCTGCGCACGAGTGCCTCCCGAAAGGAAAAGGCTCCACCTCTAGAAGTCCTCCATATTCCCTGCAGGAAAGCTGAACCAACATTCCTGTCAGCAAACGACTGCAGTCTTTCTTAAATGAGGCTCACTTGCTTGCCACACCCATGAGGTTAACAAAGTTTCTTCAGATCCCACTGTTCTCTAATCATCTATTCACTAAGAGGGCTCTGCTCACTCAGCGAAATCTGCAGTGAGGCCGCTTGCACCACACCTGGCGAAGCGGTAAACGATTTACCTAAACCCCATGCTGTTAGACGTTTACGAAAGGCAATGGAACTTTTGTCACCGGCAATGTGGACTTCATCCGCAAGCTTCAAGGGTAAATCCTCTGGCTACTGTTCTTGCACGATCGCTTTGTCTGCGGCGAACACCTGATGATTAAAGTCAAGGATGTCTTGCAAGGGCGCATCCTTAGGGATGAGGATTAAATAAACTACTGAGGCCAAGCCGGATAACATTTCCCCTCCTGGGAGGGGCAGCGGGGTGGGTTGCCCCTGAGTGCAAGAGTTCGAACCCACCTCGCCTACGGCACCCCTCCCGAGAGGGGAAAACCAGCATATTATTAGATTCTCGATCCTTATCAAAATTGCGGCAGATCGGAGCAAAGACTCGGGTTTTACGCGCTGAGATGGGCGCTGCGGCCTTCAGAATATGTAGTCGCCCATTCGGAAACGTCACCGAGAGTTTAGCCGTGAACGGCCAAAACACCTCAAACAATCGCCGCCATTGGAAATCAGGCGGAACTCGGTGCTTCATGCCGTGAGCATAGTTGCTAGCAGTGCTGATGTAGTCAGCCTGGAAGCCAGTCGGAGTCTGCTCGATGGGGTAATCAGGCACGATGGTATTATCCTGCTCACCAAAAGATTTAGCGTGAATAAAGGCAAAGTGAGCGATGTCTAAAAAGCCTTCAACTTGTTGCTCTGCAGCGGCCTCGAGGTCTACCGCTTCAGGCAGAATCTGAATATAGTCGGGGTCATCCCACTCTGCCATCGCGGGAAAGGGCACCGGCCCATTGTCCAGCAAGCGCACCCACACCAGACCATAGCGCTCTTGCGCACGGTCGGTCTTAAGCTTGAGGCGCTTGGAAATAGCGGCTTTGAGTTTAGCTGGAATGTAAACACACTGGCCAGCAGCATCGTACTGCACACCGTGATCAGGACACACCAAGCGATCGCCCTCGACCCAACCGTGGCTCAGTGGCGCCCCTTGATGCAAGCACAAGTCTTGCGCCGCAGTAATCGAGCCGTCAGACGTGCGATAAATCACCCATCGCTCATCTAAGAGCCTTGTACCAGAGGGTTTGTCAGTCGTCATATCATGGGAAAAGGCGACTGGATACCAAAACGGTGCCAGGGCTTGCTAATCACTAGGGTGAAAGTGCAGTTGCGAGGTCACGATAGCTCCGGGGCGGCAAGCATAAAAGTGGACGCCTGAAGGCGCAGCAGCGAGGTCAAATATCATCCAGACCGTACTCTTCTGCGGGCCCTAGATTTTGTCGCAGACAGCACTGTCAACCGCGCTCAGCGCTGACCCATGAACCTCACGTTGGCCAGAGTGCCGTCGCGGCAGTAGCCCCCAAACTCTCACAATTTATGGAGATTACGCTCTCGTCAACGTTCACTGAAAGAAAGTTGGGCATGCTGAAAATAAAGCAGGCAGTACAGCAGGGCACATGAAGCAAATTGAACTACCTCAACTGACGTTGGTCAGCGGCAAAGGTGGCGTGGGCAAGACCACGTTCGCCTGCGCGATCGCCCTCGACCAGGCTCAGCAAGTGCCTAACGAGACCGTGCTGTTGCTCTCAACCGATCCGGCCCATTCGCTGGGCGATGTGCTGTTGCTACCGGTGGATGACACCGCGCGATCGCATCCCGAGGTGCCCAACTTGCAAATCCGGGCGCTTGATGCGGAACGCTTGCTCACGCTCTTTAAAGCCGATTACGGCACCGTGCTCGAAACGCTGGTGGAACGAGGTAGCTTTGTCGAAAATGACGACCTCTCCCCCGTATGGGATATGGACTGGCCCGGCTTAAACGAACTGATGGGGCTGCTTGAAATTCAGCGCATCTTACGTGCTGGCGAAGCTGATCGCATCATTGTGGATATGGCTCCCAGCGGTCACACGCTGAATTTATTGGGCCTGATGGATTTTTTGGAGACGTTGCTGGCGTCGCTGCAGCTTTTTCAAGACAAGCATCGCTACATGTTGCAATCCTTGTCAGGTCGCTACACCCCAGACGCAGCCGATACCTTTTTGGTTGAGATGACGGCGGATTTAGCTGCTGGGCGATCGCAATTACAAGATCCTGACCGCACTGCCTGTTGGGTCATCGCTATTCCCGAGCCGTTGAGCTTACGCGAGACCGAACGCTTTGTGGCCGCCCTCACAGAATTGCGGATTCCGCTTGGAGGCATTATCGTCAATCGCTTGACGGGCAATGCTCCCCAGCGTCATCAGCTGGAGCAATTCAGGCAAATCAAAGTCGTTGACTCACAGCTGGGGCTCCCTCTGCAAGCTGCTGAACCTGTCGGCAGCGATGAACTACACACGTTATTGACAAAACTGGCCCCCCTCCGAACCTGGCAACAGTCAAGCCGCGAAACGCCAACGTCTTCTTGGCCAGAACCCCGAGCTCCAGGGTTACCTGATTTCATTGCTGAGGGGCGACGACTGGTGATTTTGGGCGGCAAAGGCGGCGTGGGCAAAACCACGGTAGCGGCAGCGATCGCCTGGGGGCAAGCTCAGCAACACCCCGATGCTGCCATCCGCGTGATGTCTATTGATCCGGCTCATTCCCTCGGCGATGCCTTAGAAACCCCCCTATCCAATCAAGCTGTCGCAATTACGCCCAATCTCTCGGCCCAAGAGGTTGATGCCGATTGCGTCCTTGAGCAATTCCGCGAAGACTACCTGTGGGAACTGGCAGAAATGATGAGCGGCGATACGGGCGACGATCGCCTGCAAATTGCCTACGGACCAGAAGCCTGGCGGCAAATTGTCGCCCAAGCGCTGCCGGGGATCGACGAAATGCTCTCCCTCATCACCGTGATTGAACTACTGGAACAAGATCAAGAACAGTTGATTGTGCTCGATACTGCCCCGACTGGACACCTATTGCGCTTTTTAGAAATGCCCACAGCGTTGGGCGATTGGCTAGCCTGGATTTTTAAGCTGTGGATTAAGTATCAGGATGTCGTTGGCCATACCGAACTGATTGGCCGCCTCCGCAATTTGCGAAAGCAAGTGATGAATGCCCAAAAACGCTTGACTAACTCCACCCACACAGAATTTGTTGGCGTTGTGCAAAATCAGTCCGCCATTCTGGCAGAGGCTACCCGGCTAACCACCACCCTGGCAGCAATGTCAGTGCCACAGCAGTACATTGTGCACAATCGTTATGTGGTGGGCAAAGACCTGCCGACCGGGGCTTTCCCGCAACAAACTGTGGTTCGCCTACCAGACTTGCCAGATAGCATTCATCCCCAGGTTCAGGTTGAGGGGGCGGCACAACTGCTGTTTGCCAAATCTCCCGCCTTACTGACGTAAGGGTCGGTACCGAAATCAGCTACCCGTTTATGACTGTGGCAGGGTAAACGGGTAAGGGGTATAGATGGAATGTTGTTTTCGCGCGCCCTCCTACGTGCCGCAGTTAAGGCTTTGCTCCGATGCCGTCTGCATCTGGCAATGACTTCTGGAATATTCAAAGCGATCGCGATGATTATCGCGATCGCTCAGCCGCTATAGCGAAAGGCAGAAGGCAAAAGGCAGAACTGGAAGTCTTGCCAAATCAAGGCCCCAGCTATCTACCCTGTTCAAACCTAACTGCGACTGGCTATATGAGGCATTCTCGCGGCCAGTCAACTGGCACCTCGATCATTTGGCGCTTAAATTGATAGACCCAACTTGACGCCTAGAGCTGCGTGCACAAACAGCACCACCATCGCGACTGTGCCAATGTAGGCATGGGCTGTCCGCAGAGCCGGCTTGCCGCCGCCAAATTTTGATGCCGAGAGGGCTCCGTTAAAGCCCAAAATACCAATGGCGGCTGAACCCGTCCAAAAATGAGAGCTTTGGAGAATCGGCTGTCCCTGCATCACGAGGGACAAAATGCCGCCCGTATACCCCAACGCGATGAAGAGAAACATCATCGGCGCTAGCTTTTTATGATCTGCCCGGGCTTTAGCACGGACCGGGGCGGCGGCGGCAGTGCGCCCTCGCCAGCCGGCCCACGCCGCGTAAGTGCCTAAGACCACAACCACAATGCCCATCATCAAAGGATGCCCCCAGTGCACAATGGGCTCTGGCATATTAAAACTCGCAAACCAGTCTGCAATTGGCTGAAGCCAAGCAGTGAGTTGATCAACCACAACAAATCCCCTAACCACAACATGTCAATATTACATGTCTTAACATGACACACTGACGATGATTACGCAGCCGTTTCTGGAGCTTGTTTGAGCAGGGGAAATCCGAGCGCTTCCCGCTGGTCGTAATAGAGTTGAGCCACCTGGCGAGCGAGCCCTCGTACCTGGCGAATATAGCGAGTGCGTTCTGTAACTGAAATGACCCCGCGCGCATCCAGCAGATTAAACGTGTGGGAGCACTTCAGCACATAGTCATAGCTAGGCAATACCAAGCCGCTTGCCATCAGCTGTTCGGCTTCCTGTTGATACAGGTTGAACAGTGTGAACAGCAACTCCGCATTGGATTCATCAAAGTTGTATTTGGAATGTTCGATTTCGCCCTGCATGTGCACATCGCCATAGGTCAGGGTGTCGTTCCACTGAATTTTCGCGATCGCATCCACTTCTTGCAGATACATCGTCAGCCGTTCCAATCCATAGGTCAGCTCAATGGAAACCGGCCGACAATCTAAACCGCCACATTGCTGAAAATAGGTGAACTGAGTGACTTCCATGCCATCGAGCCAGACTTCCCAGCCGACCCCCCAGGCGCCTACGGCAGCATCTTCCCAGTTGTCTTCCACAAAGCGAATATCGTGGTCTTCTGGCTTGATGCCTAATGCCCGCAAAGAGTCTAAATACACGTCTTGAATGTCAGGGGGCGAGGGCTTAATCAGCACTTGGTATTGATAGTAATGCTGAAAACGGTTGGGATTTTCGCCATAGCGCCCATCGGCAGGCCGACGACAGGGCTCAGCATAGGCTACCGACCATGGCTCTGGCCCAATCGCCCGCAAAAACGTGTGAGGACTCTTAGTGCCGGCCCCTTTTTCGGTGTCATAGGGCTGCACAATTAAGCATCCCTGATTGCTCCAAAACTCGTGCAGAGTGGTGATCACTGATTGAAAATACACGTCGCTTTCCTTGTTCGTCGTCGCCATCAAACATTATCGACTCTACGCCAAAATAGTCTGCGTATTCTCATTGTTTGAACTAGAGGATTGGCGATGTTCAATCATCTTGAGTTGCTTAGCGAGCAAGCCAGTAACCGATGGCATAGCCAGACTGGCCGATTAGCCATCCAAAGTAGACCAACCCTAAAGAGCTAGTTTGGCAGCGCTGCTTGCAAGAGGCCAAGCACGTTGAGCCCCATAACCTGGCGGATTTCTGAGTCGGTAAATCCATCGGCTTTCAAGCCTTGGGTGATTTGGTTCATCTGGGCAACGTCAAAGGGCACCCGCACGGCGCCATCAAAGTCTGAACCCAGCGCAACATGTTCGACACCGACATGTTCGGCAACATAGCGAATCGCCCGGACGATCGCCCCGACATCTTCACCACAGACAGCCGTTTGCCAAAAGCCAATGCCGATGACACCCCCGTGGTCAGCAATTTTTTGCAACTGGTCATCACTTAAGTTTCTGACCCCTTCACACGTTCCCTGTACGCCAGTATGGGAAACCAAAACTGGAAGATTAGCGATTTGCAGCACATCATCAATTGCTTGAGGCGAAGCATGAGCCAGATCGATAATCATGCCCAGAGCTGCCATGTGAGCAATCGCCTCACGACCGAAAGGCGTTAACCCGTCACCGCTGAGGCCATGAGCAGAACCCGCCACCTGATTATCGAAGAAATGAGACAACCCCATGACGCGAAACCCAGCATCGTAGAGACGATCAACATTCTCTATCCGGCCTGCCAGGGCTTGAGCCCCTTCAATGCCTAACAAACCAGCCGTAACGGGTTCACCTAAGCGCCTTTGTGTCAGATGATCGCGCAGGTCTACCTGGGACTCAATAATTTTGAATGTTTCAGGCGATCGCTGCGCAAATTTTTTGAGCTGCTGTGCGTGGTATAAAGCTCGTTCCGTCAAGTTAAACCAAGTTGCCGGCGGCCATCGCTGTAATAATGCTAGCTGGATAATACTGTCGCTGTCTGCGGCGTTGTTTTCGAGCTGTAGTGGAGAGGGGACTTTAGTCACAGATGTGAATACTTGCAGGGCGACGTTACCCTCAATCAATCGAGGAATATCAACGTGTCCACTGTCTGAGCGCTGAGATAAGTCGCGACCCCAGAGCAATGAGTCGGCGTGCAAATCGATTACTGTCAGCGATTGATGCAAGGCTTTGGTTTCTGGGGCGATCGCGGTGAGGGCTTGATTGCTGACAGGGTTAAAGCGTTGAGCAACGACTGTCGGGCCCAGGGAGAAAACCAGAATCAGCATGGCTGTTACTAAGCCAGCTGCTGCCAGCAGCGTTAGCTTCAGTACTCTTCGAAATCGTCTACCATAATGCGCAAAATTCATCTTTCACAGAAAACGTCACTGTTTCTTGATCGCTACCCTTGAAGCCAGCCCAGAGAGCATCGGCAGGTGACTGCTAGAGCACTTGATTGCGGTTAGGATCGCCCAAGCGGTAAGGCTCCTGACCCATAAATACTTTGGGAGCAAAGGTTTCAGGCGGCGGGGCAGCGCCCCAGTGTTGCTGCAGCGTGAGCAACAGAGCATCTTGTTGCGCCCGCAAGAGTTCTAGGTCGCCGCCCCAATTTTGAATGGTGAACCAAACGGGGCCGCGATCGCGGGTGGGGAAATATCCCGCGAGTGAGCTGACAGTATTCAACGTGCCCGTTTTGAGCGCTGACTGATGCGGCAATTCACGATAAACCAAAGTGCCTTCGTCTTGGCCAAACACCGGCATCACATCAGAAACTGAGAGATTGTGATGGCGCAGTTGCCGTTGAATGTCCAGCAAAATGGCGACAACCGCCCGAGGCGAGAGGCGATTTTCAACGCCCAACCCGGAACCGTTGATGAGACGAATTTCGGCTATCGGCACACCCGTTTTCTCAGCGGCTTTCGCTGCAACGGCATTCGCTCCCCCCACCGCCCGAGCTAACTGCTCGGCCATTTCATTATTGCTGTAGATGTTCATCGCTTTTAACAACGGTACCAGCGGCAATGACTGATGACGCACCAGCCACTGGGGCTCTAAGGGATTAGTGGCTAATGGCTGCACAATGATTTCACCCGCGATCGCGAGGGCGGGCACCGGCGTATCTGGCGGCATGGTGCTGTGAATGTAGTAAACCTCATCAGACCAGCGGCTGACATCCATCGCCTGCATAAAAAGCTCGCCTGAACGGTAGGAATCGGGCTCAAAGTTCATCGCAAACTCACCCAGAATCACTAAATTACCCGTCACCTGCTGAATGCCTTGTTGATTCAAAGTGTTGGCTAAGGCGATCGCTTCTTCCCAGACAAAATACGGATCTCCCGTCCACTGAATCACGAGATCACCGTTAACGACACCATTTTCTAGTGTCCCGGTGTAGCCAATCGTCGTCTCAAATCGGTGCTCAAGCGGCCACGTTTCTAGGGCCGCCAACGTCGTCGCCATCTTCGTGAGTGAAGCAGCAGAGATGGGTTGATAGGGCTGATGTACGGCGATCGCCGTGCCCCCAGTTTGCACCCAAAGTCCCTGCTCTTCGATCGCGAAGCCTAAATCGGCCAAGTTAGTCAAATAGTTGCGGACAATGTCTTGAGCCTGTGGATCGGGTGCATTCATATTGAGCACCCACGGCGACTCCCACCCAGCAATAGTGGCCATCGCGGGCCAGCGCATGGGCTGGAGAGCTGTGGCCTGGGCCGGTTGGTCACCAAAGAACGAGAGCAGGCTCAGGGCGACAAGTGCTTGATGCAGCATGGTGATAATACACATCTCACATCGGCAACTATCCTAGCGGACATCACCCGAGTTGGAATTGCTTTAGTCCCTGGTGGGCCCACACCAACGTCAAAGTCTCTTGTCTACTGCATGTTGAAAGATGACAAAATCCCCTTGACCGAGTAGCCAGGGGGATTCCAACAGTGAGATTCTGATGACTGACTTAGACGGAGCCCTAAGCCATTTTTTTCTTCAAAGCGCCACCAGCTGCAACGGCACCCACGGTCAGCAGAGCCATGCCAGAGACCGGTTCCGGCACATCAACCGGCACATCAACCGGCGCATCAGGGTTGGTGAACCCCTTAGCAACCAAAACAACATCGTTGTAATCGAAGTCACCGCCCCCAACGATATCTTCAAAGCCGATGAACGTATAGTACTCGCCCGTCGCTTCGTCGGTATAGCCGAAAGCTGTGACATGCTCTAGACCATCAGAATGCTTTTCCTTATCGGCATAGAGCAGCGTGGGATTGTTTCTCATATAACCTACTTAACTGCGGTTTTTCATGCCGCTTGGCTTGTCTCGCTGCGGCTTTTGCGGCAGATTGTAAAAGTTCAGCGTCAGGAGCGGCGATCGCATGATTACGCACGTTATTTCTGACATGGGCGGCGTGCTCGTGCAATTGGAATGGAGCAAACGCATCAGTCGATTACTAGGACGCTCAGTGCCCATTGATGAGTTACATCACCTGTGGAGTAATGCCTGTAGTACCGTCGACTTTGAATCGGGGCGCATTGACTTCGACACATTTGCCCGCAACTTCATTGAAGAATTTGCGTTAGAGGTGTCTCCCGCGCAAGTTCAGCATGAATTTTTAGAGTTTGTGCAGGCTCCCATGCCGGGTTGGGATACGGTCTTGCATCAACTCAAGCAGCGGTATCATCTGTCCTTACTATCAAATACCAACTCAGCTCATTACAAACGGTTGCGCGATCGCTACGACTTTTATACCCCCTTTGAGCAGGTGTTTCTGTCCCACAATATCGGTCTCATGAAACCTGATCCGGCCATCTTTCATCACGTCTTGACTGTCCTCAATATCGCTCCACACGAGGCGGCTTTCTTTGATGACGGCGCACGTAACGTCGCCGCCGCTAACAGCATTGGCATTAATGCTTATCAAGTAAACTCGCCGCAAGAGTTGCAAAAAATTATCGCTGCCTTGGGGCCCGTCTAAACGCCCAAACCCAGGCTGCAAGATGATTTGGCCTGGTACTGTTGCCATGGGCTCAAAAGCGCTGCCCGGAAATCGCTTAGTGTGAACCTGCTGAGCAACTAGGTTGATGAGTACACGGCCAGCCGTCTAACCGTCTGAGGCCCAGATGCGGCAATCTACTCTTGCACAAACTCAGCGCCATTCATAAAGTGCAAGGTTGGCTCCAAATTAGCTGGCAGTGCTTGGCTATCCCCAATGGTTTCAGGCATATTGTCATCATCCATCGGGGCCGTTGGTGGCACTGCTGACTCGCTAATTAATTGCAGCACCTCTGCAGGGGGTTCACCCACCCGGCGAAACTCAGCTCCTGTAAAAAAGCCAAAGTTCATACTGCCTAGGCGAATCAAGTCACCATCTTTCAAAATATGATTTTGTCGGATACGGACACCATTGACATAGGTCCCGTTGGTACTCGCCAGGTCATATAACAGAAACCCGCAGGTGCTGTCATAACGAATCGCTGCATGACAACGCGATAAGCGGCGATCGCGGATAGGTAAAGACGCTTTATTCGGATCTCGCCCAAAAGTCCAAATTTGGTTGTGCAACTGCGGCTGCAAAAAAATTTGGGAACGATCTTCTGAAACATTTGTGATCAGCAAAGCCTGTTTGTCAGTCACCAAGCCCAGCACATAGGAAAAATTACCGGGATGCACCGGCATTTGCTTATCGACCGTAGCCAAATTTAAGATCTCATTGAGCAGGGCTGGATTCTGCTCATACAAACGCTTGAATGTCTGAAACAAATTCAAACTAGTTTGGATGCTTTCTGTAGAAACATCCATGTTAGAAAGGGCATATTCACTCAGAGCTTTGGGATCAAACATGTTCTCCCGTTGGGATTTCAATCAAAAATAGAGTTTAATCACGCTGGTCAATCTAGCTCTTGATCAGCCATGATTACGAAACACTAGCGCCAAACATCTCTAGTGAGCTTGTGTCGCCAATGCCTGACTCAACTGCAAACTACTTACCTGATCAAACCAACCAGGGTAGTTCAAACAGAATGACTAATTCAATATACGGGTCATAGTTTTATTATGCACAGTGTACCCGCCCAATTCGCTGATGTCTCAGAATTATCAGCAAATTTACTAAGCCTCATGGTTACAACATACTCTATGGTCGATCTTGACGGGGCTCTCCTTGTAAGCTGCGAATTGCTGTCAACATGCCCTGAGACTTATTCAAAGTTTCTTGAAATTCAGACTCTGGAACTGAGTCAGCAACCAGCCCGGCCCCGGCTTGTACGCTGACACGATGATGCCCTGGTTGCTCGGGCTGCACAATCATCGTGCGGATAGTAATAGCTGTATTGAGTTGCCCTTCAAAGTCATAGTAGCCATAGACACCAGAGTACGGGCCACGATGATGGGGCTCGAGCTCATGGATAATCTGCATTGCCCGAATCTTGGGGGCACCACTGACGGTACCCGCTGGAAAGCAGGCTTTCAATAAATCCCAGGCAGTTTTATCGGGTGCTAGTTGGCCAATGACGTTACTCACGATGTGCATGACATGAGAGTATCGCTCAATCACCATGAGTTCATCGACCTTAACTGTGCCACTGCGACACACTCGTCCTAGGTCGTTGCGTCCCAAATCGACTAACATGACATGCTCAGCGATTTCTTTGGGGTCCGCAAGCAAATCAGCCGCATAGTCGGCATCTGCGATCGCGGTTTGCCCCCGAGGGCGAGTGCCCGCAATAGGCCGCACGGTGGCAATTTTATGACCAGGCGATCGCGGATCGTTATCCGCTTTAACCATGACTTCTGGGCTCGAGCCGATGAGTTGCCAGTCCTTAAAGTGAAAGTAAGCCATATACGGCGAGGGATTCACTAAACGGAGTGAGCGGTAGAGGTCAAACGGATTGCCCTGATAACTGGTCGATAGTCGCTGGGAGACGACAACTTGAAAAATATCCCCGGCTCGAATGTAGTCTTTCGCCTGACGCACCGCATCACAAAACTCTTGCTGAGTGCGATTACTACTGTAGGTTAGCGATGGCGCTGCCGACTGCGTGTTGAGAGGCTGCCACTGCGTAAGCGGTGATAAGCCTTGCAGAGGGGCCGTTAGTTGATTAACCAGGGTGTGAAGGCGATCGCAAGCCGCCTGATACGCAGCAGACAGAGCGCTGCCAGGTTGACGCAGATCAGCATAGGCAACTACCCATATTTTGCGTTTTACCTGGTCAAATATAAGCAAGCTGTCTACTTGCATCCAGAGGCCGTCTGGTAAATCTGCATCGGTGCGGTGATGAACCGGCACGGTCGGCTCAATCCACTGGATCAGTTCAAAGCCCCAAAACCCGAATAATCCACCAATTCCAGGGGGAAGTTCGGGCAGTTTTACGGGTTGATAAGGAGCTAAACACTGCGGCAAGATCGCGAACGGATCACCGCTGTAGGTTTTTACCGTGCCATCGCGAAAAGTCTGAGTGGTTGTTTCACCTCGGGTTTCCAACACCCAGAGGGGATCACACCCCAACAGGCTATAACGGCCTAACGTTTCGCCACCCTCTACAGATTCCAACAAAAAACTATGGGATGCCGTGGCGCAGACTTTATGCCAGGCCGAGACGGGCGTATCTAAGTCGGCGGCCAGTTCTTGATACAGGGGGACAAAGTTGCCTTGGGCCGCCAGCTGTTGAAATTGCTCAAAAGAAGGTAAGACCATAAGAAAGGGGCGAAAAAATAGATGGGCTCCACCGCGATCGCGCATCATAAGCGCGGCACAACCGCTAACAAAACAGGGTATAGCAATGCTACACCCTGTTAAATCTGATTAATTTATAAAAACCCTGTTGACCGAGTCTTAAACCTCAAAAGGATTTTTGCCACTGAACTTGATAGTTGCAGGGTTAGGATTTTTGCCGATGCTGCGATCGTTGCGATTAACGGATTCTCTCCCTTCATTTACCTTTTCAGGGAAGACACCATCTGCAGGATGCAGATACTGAGTTTCACCACTGGGATAAATCCGGTAAATTTTATAGTCTTGGATTCTAGGCTTGAACTTGGTGCGCAGTTGAGTTCCCAATGCCAGGCATTGCTCTTTACGCGCCAAGTAAAGAAGGTTTTCACCTTCATTCATAATTGCGGAACCACCCGTAGGCATTTCAAAGATTTGTGCTTTTTTGCTCGTCCAAGTGATCGCGTACTTTTCTTCAACAGCTGCTGCAGTCAAAAGGCCGCCAGTGTTACCACCAAATTTAGGAGTTTGTCCAGTCAGAACTTCTGCCATAAAACGTTCTCTCTCAACCGTTTTTAGGCATCCTATCACCGGCCAAGGTGGCGTTTATCGAGTTATTAAGGAAAAGTAACAGTTCTTCAAGGTTCCCTCAAAGCCTTACTCATCTTGACAAACCACCCCAATTCAAGCGGCGTTTTGTCAAGATGATTGCGGATCGCTCATTCGAGGATATAGGGATTACGTTGTTCGAGTTCACTCAAAGACAAACCCTCTTCGTCGAAGTCCTCTTCTAGCACTGGACTCCCCCTTGTATGGCGCACATACAGTGCGGCCCGGCCTTCAGCAATGGGGAGCGTAAAGTGAAATTGACTGCCGTGAGACTTGCCCTCAGAGGTCGCCCAAATGCGCCCGCCTAATCCGGCCACAATCTGGCGACACATGGCTAAGCCCAGACCAGTGCCACCAGTCGTCCGACGTAAGGCGCCCTCTTCCTGATAAAACCGGTCAAATACGGCTTCCAGTCGATAAGGTTCGATGCCTCGGCCGGAGTCGGCGATGGTAATTTGCACCATATCTTCATCCACTCGTTGGGCTGAAATGGTGATGGTATCGCCAGGGTCAGTGAACTTGCAGGCATTGTCCATCAGTTTCACAATGACCTCGACCACCCATTCGCCATCGGCTCTGACCAGGGGGAGCTGGGGCGGCAAATCGACCCTGATATCGACCGTGGGGTGGTGATTACTCTGACGCGCTTGCACACTACTGAGAGCCAAATCAAAACATTCTGATAAGGACAAGGCTTCAAAATTCCATTCAATACGGCCACTTTCTAAACGCGAAAGGGTGAGAAAATCTTGCACTAATTTGCGCATGCGTTCAGCGTCGTCCAGCGCCGAAGTGAGCATGGTCGCGCGCAGCGGCTCGGGCATATCGGGCTCTGTCGCCAGACTTTCTAAACACACTTGAATGGTTGATAAGGGCGTGCGCAACTCGTGACCGGTAATCGCAATTAAGTTGCTGCGAGTACGCTCCAGGGCCTCTAGCTGCTGGTTTAAATCTTGCAAATGCGCGTAAGCATCGGCTTGAATAATTGCCACACTGAGTTGTGCCGCCACCGCTTCGACCAGCGTGAGATCGTCTTCACTCCATTCGTAGGGCAGCTCTTGGCAGTGATGTAACTCAATCATGCCTAAGAGACGTTGCTGATAGACCAGAGGGACTAAAGCCCAGGAGTGAATACGCCATTCCTCAATCAGATAGTTGACGGCGTCAAGAGCGGTTGTCAAAGCCGGTGGTGGTGCCTGTGTATTAGGAATTACGAGCATTTCATGCTCGGCTTTGATGTGGTCTAGCAGGGGGTTATCAATGATGGGCCATTTGCTCCCCAGCAACGAGGGTATTTGGGGCTGTCGAAACTCATGACGAATCTCGACGTCAGGCCACTCAGCATGGCAGCGGTAAATAATGCATCGACACATATCTAAGGCCGAGCCCAGTTCTTGCATAGTGACCTGAAATAATTCCTCGGGGTCTAGCGATCGCCGAATGGCTGAGGTGATGGAATTAATTAGCCGCTCGCGGCGCTCTTTGACCGCGATTGCCCGATACGCCTTAAGTAGTTTGTACTGTCCTACCTGCAAGTAGGTGACCAGACGCTGGGTAAATGGGTCGGCCCCTGAGCCAGCCTCGATAGCGTGCTCCAAAGGGGGAGATGACAGCCGGTAGCGCTGCTTGGCAACCTGGATTTTGGGCTCTAGGGTGGCATCATAGCCAGCGATGCGGTCCAACAACAGGTTGGCCGCTTGGTGACAAATGCTACTGTCCCGGGTCCAAATTCCTTCAAATCGACGGGTTTGGTCTAAGACTGGGGTGCCTGGGGTTGGGGCCAAGGCTCTGTCAGCAACCGAGTCGCGCTCACGACAAATTAAACAGGCGCTATACGTTGGGCCAATGACGACTAAGTGCCATTCCTTAGTCAGGGCGTCACTGTCCTCAAACGTAATCGTGGCATGGTGCTCAGTCGCCTCATCAAAGCTAGTGCCGGCTGCTGACAAGACATATACTTGATCGCTAATGGCAGCAATGCGTCGATAGCGGCTGGCCTCTTGACGATAAAAGCGCTCCTGTTGAAAATTCGCAATCACTAAGGGTTGTTCACTCCCTGCGAGGACTTGATCTTCCATCGCGTGGGAGAGCGCTGTCAGGGAGGTCTTAAAAAAAAGCTGCGATCGTAGTTGAGGAATTGCTTGCAGCAATGACTCGACAACAGAATCGAAATTAGGCATAGATGAGTGAACTAGTTGAAACAGCCAGAGGCAAACTAGATGGGGCTGCTAGCACTCAGCAGCTAAAAAACTGTTTGAGAAAGAGCCAAACTCTTTCTGCACGATTAGGCCAATCATACGCTTCAGGCGATCGCCCTGACAGTCAGACTCCCTCAGGATTAAGGATTTGTTACCTAACTATGAGGAGCATCATCTTTCTCAGCCCCATCGACCACAGCAGCGCTGATGAGCTGCCAGTGGAGAGCTGCGGGAAAAGCGGTTTGGGGTCGCTGGCAGGGAGGCGGCCAGCTCAGCCCAGACGAAAATTGCCAATTGCCTTGATCTCAGGTCACTTTAGCTCGCTAATCCTCGGTTACAGCCAGTATTCTATTGCTCAGCTCTGGATGCTGTGGGCTGTGACCTTCCCGAGCAGTATGGCGCAGTCTGCTTTACTAGCGATTTGCAATTCCCTTAAGCAAACATCGATCAGCTGTCATAAATTCAAGGGGCACTGGCAAATTGCCAGTGCCCCCAAAAGTCACTCTTGAAACAGCGACGACAGGCGAGTTTAACTCAGCCAAACCGAGGACTAAGAAATACCGCCCATATCGCTGGTGTCTTTCAAAAAGCCGCTGTAAGCCTCCATGCCATGCTCACCAATATCGAGGCCTTTCATCTCCTCTTCGGGTGAAACGCGCATGCCAAGAGTCGCTTTCAGAGCCACCCAAACGATGGAAGTAAATACCACCGTAAAGAGACCAATGCTCAAAATCCCGAGGATTTGAGCACCCAACTGGGTAAAACCACCGCCAAAGAACAAACCGCCATCGACAGCAAAGAAACCAACTGCCAGCGTACCCCAGATACCACAAACCAAGTGTACAGAAATGGCACCGACAGGATCATCAATCTGGATGCTGTCAAAGAAGCCCACAGAGAAGACCACAATGACGCCAGCGATCAGGCCAATAATGACCGCACCCAAGTAATTCACGCCAGCACAACCGGCAGTAATGCCAACCAGACCGGCCAGAATGCCATTGATAATCATCGACAAATCAGGCTTGCCGCTGAGTGCCCAAGCGGTGAAGGTCGCAGAGACCCCACCCGCTGCGGCTGCCAAAGTTGTGGTCACAGCAATGAAAGGCACCGCCGTGCTGGCCGCTAGCTCCGAACCAGGGTTAAAGCCATACCAGCCAATCCACAAGATGAGGCAACCTAACATGGCAATACTCATGTTATGGCCAGGGATGGCGTTGACGCGACCGTCTTGGTATTTACCAATCCGTGGTCCTAAGAAAGCTGCCCCCATCAGGGCCGCCCAGCCACCCACAGAGTGGACTACGGTAGAGCCTGCAAAGTCAGAAAAACCAGCCGCTCCGAGCCAACCATTACCAGTCCAAACCCAGTGGCCAGTAATTGGATAGGAGATCCCGGTCAACAGCAGGCTGAAAATCAAAAAGTCAGTGAACCTAATGCGTTCCGCAACAGCACCCGACACAATCGTAGCCGCAGTGGCCGCAAACGCCGCCTGGAACAAGAAAGAGGTATCGACGGTCAAGCCTGCCCCTTCTTCCAGGCCATAAGCTGCTGGCCCACCGGTTAAGAACCAACCGCCACCACCGATGAAGCCATTGCCGCCACTACCGTACATAAGTGAAAAGCCGATAGCCCAATATGCCAGCACTGCCACACCAAACACAATCAAATTCTTAGACAGAATGTTGACCGCATTTTTCTGCCGACAAAAACCTGTTTCTAGCATCCCAAAACCGGCGTTCATGAAGATCACCAGTACAGCCGCGAGAAACACAAAAATATTGTCGAGTACGGTCTGCACATCCGCAGCCGCGATCTCGTCCTGAGCGTAGGCGGCAACCCCCCAAACACCCAAGATAGTTAATGCAAGAGGAACACAGGCAATCCATTTCCAGCCGTCACGCCGACCAAAATAAGACTGCACAGCCTCAGAAATTGGAGGTACATTCGCGCTCCAGAAAGACGACGATCGCCGCCGGGAACGACCATTTTTACGCAAAACTAATCTAGACATTTCAAAAAACGTCCCTTCAACACAAATCAGACAGCAAATACGACCTCTCTGACAGTTAAACAATTAAGAAAACCGTCCTGAGGAAGCCCTGAACAATTCTCTGAGTATGGCGACTGTAGTCACCCGAAGCTCCTCTGCCACGCTACGCTAATAGCAGTGCTAGAAGACAAAACCCCATAGACCAACTGCGGCACACATATGCCGACCAAACTCTTTGAGTATCAAGATTCCACCAATTATGCCGATAATTGGTTGTATCGCAAGTTACATTTCTGCAAGCACTCTCGTGTTCATAGGGATCCATTAATTCCAATTCGAATTCTTATGGTGTTAGGAATCCTTGACCTTGCTACCTTTGACGCTGTTGAAGGCTGATTTCGCCAGGTTGGCAAAGTTTTGCATTAATTTGCAGTGTCGAGAGGTTTTTTCTGCTTCTTTGAGATGCGAGTTAGATACAAGGTGAATCAGCCCGCGTACCGCTGTGAACAAGCCTGAATTTATGCCGCAGTTAGGGATCGGCTTGAAAATAAAGTACCTGGACAAGACTGTAGCAGGGTGGAGGGGTAGCAGGGTGGAGGGGTAGCAGGGGCGGTGGGATGTTATTTAAGCGCAACTCCCTTAGCGCCACAATTAACCTCTTGAACTAAAACAAACGCTCCTTATTGGCTAGCGGCTGTTGTTAATTAGTACCAGACTCATGGCCCAGAGCTGATTTCAGCCCTTAGCCGGGAAAGTTGGTGCGGGCGTGCTGATGGGTATTGTGGCAGGTTTCTAAAGTTAATCGATGACCCGCCCCAGAGCGCTTTCTGCCCATCCATTTTTGTCTCTCCTCAACCAGGCTGATCGGTACAGGGCCGATACCCGACGACAAGGACTCCAGATGCGCAGTCGCTCTCGTAACGTTGACAGCATTCCAGCCGGGTAGAGTCGCCCGGTAAAGTGGCGAGTCCAGCTCTGAAAAGCTCTTTGAAGAAGAAAGCATACGAAGATTTTGAGAGCGCAAGCCAAACTGTGGAGCTTGTTAGCTGCCCTCATTGAGGCCTTAACCTAATCGAAGAGGTCTTAACCTAATCGAAAGCTTGAGCAATGTTAGTTCTATGGTTTTGTCGTTGAGCGATCGCGCTCAGCCAGATAGTCTCGATAGCCAATTGTGCTTAATCTTTCTTGCTTAGCCATCACTTGCCCTGTTAAGTCTTGACGGTAGGCTCGGACTTGCTGCATCAAGGCCGGGCGAGTCACCGCCAACATCTGCACGGCCAGCAAGCCAGCGTTTTTGGCATTGCCAATGGCGACTGTCGCGACGGGAATGCCACCAGGCATTTGCACAATGGAGTAAAGGGAATCCACACCGCTCAGGGTACTGGTTTTCACCGGGACACCGATGACGGGCAATGGGGTCAGTGCAGCCACCATGCCTGGCAAGTGGGCCGCCCCGCCCGCCCCGGCAATGATCGCCTGTAAGCCTCGCTCATGAGCCGTTTGAGCATAGTCCACCATGCGCTGGGGTGTCCGATGGGCTGAGACGATCGCCACTTCATGGGCAATGGCAAAGTCTTCGCAAACCGCGATCGCTGCCTGCATCGTCGGCAAATCAGAATCACTACCCATGATGATGCCGATTAGAGGCGTCGTCATCGTGTCCTCCCCTCTCGATAGCGATCGCTGCAGTCGTGTTTATCCATAGTCCAGAGCACTGGGCAAACCGGAATGCAATACATTCACAGCTTACCCTGACGCGATCGCCGCCCAATACAGCAGCGCCCCCTCGGTGCAAACCAGCCCTCAAAACTTTTCAAAGTCTCATTTCGACATTTTGCCAGTCCTGCATGCCGGTTTTAGATACGGTACTCAGTGAAGTCCCGGCTCCTGCCCTCACCTTCGTAGCAGGTGTGGAAATACCGGCTGTATTCAAGAGAACTTCTCTGAGATACTGAGCAAGTACTCAGTCAACGCATTCATCCATGCATACGCTCGAACTCAATTTGAAGCACTCTCCGCTACCTCTGATGATTCAAAAAGACACTCTGGAGGCAGCCCAAGCCGATTATCAAGCCGTCTTGGAAGCTCTGAAAGGGGACAACACAGTGGTGTTGGAGTTAACCTGCGACCAGGTTACTGACAAACACATCAGCATTTTAGTTAGTGAGATTGCCGCCATACAACTTTATGAAAAGTCTGGTACGACCTCTGCTTCTGGTCGGCCACCCGGCTTTTTCTCGCTGGTCGGCGAAGAGGACAAATAGGCGCATCATCAGCGGCTTGGGTCTAGGGCAAAGGAATTGGGCAAATTGTCAGGCGAGGGTTGTCCCTGTGGCTCTCTTCATCAAAACCGGATTAATGCCGTGCAGCGGGGCAGATCTGGACAATAGTTTGGTGAATTCTGACTAGGGTTTGGCAGTGCTCATTCCTCTCGCCAAATAGGCGATTGAGGGTTTGCTTGAGCACACCCCAAGGGAGTCGCAATTAAATAACATCCCCCCTGCCCCTGCTACCCATCCCCCCTGCTACCCAGCCCCCCTGCCACAATCTTGTCTGGGTACTTTATTGGCAAGCCGATCCCCAATCAGCTCTACCCCAGCCAAGGAATTGTCTTATTGGCAGATGACCGGATCTCGCCAAAGAGCGTTCTACAGGCCCAAGTCCTATCTTTGAATCAGCTTTGCAAGAGCCGTCATGACCAATGAAACCCTGGCGTCTGATCGCGCACCGACCATTCAAGTCGCGGATGTTTCGTTTGAGTGGACGCCAACAACTCCAGTGTTAAAAAGCTGCTCTTTGGCGGTACAGCCAGGTGAATTTTGCATGCTGCTGGGCGATAACGGCAGTGGCAAATCCACGTTGTTAAAGCTGCTGACAGGATTACTTACGGCCCAGCAGGGGCAGGTCAAGATTAATGGCACCTTTGGGTACGTTTTTCAAAATCCTGATCATCAACTCGTGATGCCCACAGTCGGGGCCGACGTCGCCTTTGGCCTGGTTGCCGAAAAGCTACCGTTACCCACGGTGCGCGGGCGGGTTTCAGAAGCGCTGGCTGCCGTTAATTTGGCTCACTTAGCTCGACGACCGATTTATGCCCTTAGTGGTGGACAAAAGCAGCGCGTGGCGATCGCCGGCGCGATCGCCCGACATTGTGAGGTGTTGTTGCTCGATGAACCGACCGCATTACTTGACCCTGATAGCCAGATCGAGTTGGTCAAACTGGTACAAAGGTTGGTCAAAGAGCGGCATCTCACCGCCCTTTGGGTCACCCATCGCTTGATTGAGTTGGATTATTGTGACCGAGCCATCTTGCTACGTGACGGTCATGTTGTGACCGAAGGAGAGCCGAATAGACTTCGCAAGCTATTAGAAACGTAATCACCACAGCTCGTGAAGCGGCTTTATGGGCATGATTGCCCTGTCGACGGTCGATACTTTCAGCAAAATTAAGCTAGCTTAATAATACAAGTCTCTTAACAATTACCTGTCAATGTCTTAAGGCTATGAAATCTTCTGTTCCCCAGCCGCTACTCCTGGTTGATGGCTACAACATCATTGGTGCTTGGCCACAGCTTTCAGAATTGCGCGATCGCGACAACTTAGCCATCGCTCGTGATCAACTGGTTGAGGAACTCACCAACTACAGCGCCTATCAAGGCTTTCAGACCCGCATCGTCTTTGATGCTTACGGCCAACGACAGTCCAGCCCACAAGAAGTCGTTACCCAAGACGTGTTGGTTCACTATACGGAATATGGCCAAACGGCAGACACCTGTATTGAGAAATGGTGTGCGCAACTGCAGAAAGATGTGCAGTACTTTAACTTGCGGCTGATTGTGGCGACCTCTGACCAGGCCCACCGCCACACGGTCACTGGCTACGGAGCTGAGTGGATGTCTGCCCAGCGACTGGCCCGCGAGTTAGAAGCCACAATTCGGCAGGGCCGCAAAAATCATCGAGGACAGATGGGTAAGGGGCCCAAACGCATGCGGACAGCGCTAAAACCAGCGGTGCACGATCAGCTGCGCGTGCTTCGCAATCAGCTAGAGCAGCGTCCTCACTTGGGTTCTTAAAAGTTACTTTGCCAGAGTGCCGCAAAATCTTTAGGAAGAGTTGCCAAAGGTGACAAAATCTCGTTAATATAGCATTCGCGTTCCTCAGTAGCTCAGCGGTAGAGCGGTCGACTGTTAATCGATTGGTCGCTGGTTCGAATCCAGCCTGGGGAGTTAATTAAAGGTTGCAGCAGCTAAATTGCCAGTCTTGGTGCCAGCCTTTGCCGCCGACTTCTAAAGCCGCAAGGTTGGTATTCGCTCGGAGAATTAGAGACTTTTGTTGGGAACTTTGGGGCGAGCGCTCCCAAACGCTGACGGATAGATGACCGTGGGTCGTATCCCAGCATTCAAACCGCAACCCGGCAAGTGTAGGCACGCGTACCTGAGTCGGCGACGTGTTGGCTTGTCCCCGCAACACGACTCGATAGCGGTAATTTTCTGCGGTCATTTGCCAATGTCCCCAAGTCGCTACCTGCCACGTCATGGTTGTGGTGAGTGATGTCAGCGTGATGGCGCGGCCAGCAAAATGGAGGCCGACGAGTCCCACCGTTTCGGCGTTGCCTAGCACCCGTCGCCGTCCACCCACCGCCGTAACGGTCAAATCAGGCCGCAGGTCAAAAGCATTGGCTTGGAGCCAAAACCAGCGTTGCGGAAAGGCCCCGCCCCAATTTTTCTCTATGTAGGTGGGGGCGTCCTTAAACTGATAGCGTTGCCCTTGCCAGTCAGCCCAGCCGGTCGCCAGTCCGTGGGCCATCAGCACCTGCCAGCCCGGCTCCAAAAGAGGCAGATACGATAGCCAGCCAGCTGTAGCCAATGCTGGTTGAGACGGCGCTCCCCAGCCATAGATGGGTTTGATGGCATAGTTCCAGCGGGCGATCGCGCCGGTCATCGCATCGGCAATACAGCCCTGGTGTTGCGTTGCAGTGAGCTGATAACCTTGCTTGATAGTCTGCTCAAAGGTCTCTGGTGGCAAGTAGCGGCGGCGCAGTTGTGCGGGCATCGTTGCTTGCCAGTGCCCCACCCCGAGCCGATGAGGCCAAGCCCAAAACTGTTGAATATCCGGCAACTCAGAGTAATGATACTGTTCCCCCGGCCCGAGAATTTGGGCGGCTCCACCACTGAGGGCAGAATGCCCTGCCGGGTCATCAATGGAGTACATAAACGCGAAGGTCTCGGCCAGCTCTGGCAGCGTTAAGCGGACATACCACCCTTCAAAAAAACGTCGCGTCGAACCATCCCAGTGATAGCCACTATGGGGGGCCCAAAAAAAATCAGGCATCGACCCAGTTGGGCACATACTGCCAGCCTTTTTTAAGGTCAGTCTTAGCCTGGTCGAGGGCCGGATAGTATTGCCGCACCAATTGCCAAAAAGCTTTGGAATGATTCATGTGAACGGTGTGGCAGAGTTCATGCGTCAAGACATAATCCACCAAGTGAGGAGGTAGGAAGAGTAGCTTGTAATTCAAGCTGATGGATTGTTTGGAGGAACAACTGCCCCAACGGGTACTTTGCCCGCGGACTGTCATCCGACTGTAGGCCAGGTCGCATTGTTGGCTCACCTGCTGTAACCAGGGAGTCAGCTCTAATCGAGCTTTGCGCTGCAGCCATTTGCGTAACAGTTCACGACAGGCGGTGGCATCTTCTATCGGGCCGCGCAAGGTCAGCTCTCGAGGATTACTTTGCGTCAACGCGACAGTGGCCCCACGGGTCGATTTATAAACGACGCTCCAGACTTCATCACGCGCTAGCAACCCGAGCTCGGTCGGCTTGTCGACACCGTGTGCTTTGGGCAGAGTGGCCCGTTGCTGCTCGATACGGTTAAGCGTTTTGGTAATCCAGCCGCGTCGGCGCTCTAAAATACTGGGAATTTCTGTCTCATTAAAGCCAGGTGGGACAACGACCTCTAGCGTGCCTTGAAATGAAATTTTGAGAGAAACATGGCGAGCACGTTGACTTTCTCGCACTTGGTATTGCGGCAGCGGGGTTTGGTGGTCACTCAAAGCAAATAAGGTAAGTTGCTGGGCGGTTTCTGTCATAGAAAGAGCGATCGCTCGATTAATTTTATCGTTTTTTGCCAACCAAGCACTAACGTTGACTTAGTTCAAATGTATCATCATGATTAGTAGGATTCAACGATATTGGAGCTGGGCACTTTACCGTGCCAGCGCCGCGAAAATATTGGGTATGGGGCACCGCTAGAGCGATTGTCAAGCAGGCCCAAACAATAGAGAAATTAGGACTCCCAGACCCGCACTGTCTCAGCAAGTGAGGCATTATCGCTGGGGCATGAGGAAAATCTTGGCGCTCCATAACAACAGCGCCGAGTCTGCTGGGCTGAGCCCTATACAAATCAGCGTTGTCCCTTAATATTGTTAAGAGGTGCTTTACAGAAAGTTTTGTTTGGCATCAGAGTTCAATGAACTTGACTCACCGGCGGCTTGGCTTACCCAGCGCTGGCTGAGGCACTTTAGCTGACTCGTCTTGCCCAACCGCTTTTGGGTCTCCTTAATTCTCTCTTGTCGGTGCCTATGTTCACAGAACTGTTTCCGTTCTCTTTTTCGCTTAATCCCCTGGCGGTCTCAGGGGCGACCTTGTGGGCTTTGGCTCTGTATTTGGCGTTCTCTCCTGTTAGCGATTGGGTAACTTGGCAACTCACGCGCTGGTTTAATTTTGCAGAGCGATCGCTCTATCTCTCGCAGGAAGAATTTGAGAAAACCCGCATCGGGCGAGAATCCCAAAACGCCTTTTGGGCGTCGATGTTTAGCGTCTTACCGTTTATTTTGCTCGGCACGCTCATTCACTACGGCGTGATCTGGGGCTTAGGCGGTAGCTGGTCAATTAGCCTCGGCTTACTCTTTGCAGTGGGTAGCGGCGTATACGAGTTGGGACGCCGTGATAGTCAAGCTTCTGACGCTGACTAAGCAGTGTCCAGACAGAGTTTGAATTTAAGTAGGCAGGCGTTATTAAATTGCAAATGATGTAGGTTGCGGTTGAGGAACGAAACCCAACACTCACAAGGGTTTCGCTACCATAAGCTTGTTCTACAAAAGATTCAACCCACCTACTTACCACTGGCTAAAAATAATAGCGATGCCAAGACATTTGACCTAAATTAATGGCTGCTCAGCCCAAACCAGATATTTTTGGGGTCTGGAGAAAAGCAGTTAAAAATCTTTAGCCGAAGGACAATTTGGACAAGTACTCTTGTTATAAAGTCAAGTTTTTATATCAGAAAATGATGACTTTTTGATTCGAAGTTAGGCGCTAATGTTTGTCTAGATGTTTCGATAAAGTCCTTTTCTGGCAGGTGATACAGAGGGGTTTTAGTTTTTTGGCAAGAGCGATATCTCCGGTTCTTGACCTGTATTGAGTGACTGAATCTTGGATTGTCTCGCAAAATCAAAGACCTTGTACTTTTGTTGATCTAAGTTACTTTGAATAGGTCTGCGGGAATACAGCTTTTAGGTGTTGTGTAAGACGCAGCACTTGCTAAAAAAGTAGTTGATTAGGCTTTGGAATCATGCGGTCTCTGGATCAGTCTTCTCGTGATTTTGACAAGTGGGCATTGGCGGTTCGGCAACAAATGTTGGCGTCTTTAGAAAAACGCCGTCAGGTACTGCAACCTGAATCTGAAAACGTCATTATCGTCAAACAAATTCAGGTGTCCGATGGCGAGTGAGTCGCCTTTGAGGCGTTTTGAATGACGGCATCCCTTGGTAGGCTAAACCAGAAGTCACCTTCCCAGCTTTATGGCCTCAGCTAGTCGGTTACCGTTGCACGAGCAAACGTATTCGCTAGAGCACGATCGCTTTGTTGAGCTCCTCAGCCAGACCGAGAATCTGCTCATCATTCAAGACTTAGACGGCGTTTGTATGGGGTTGGTCAACGATCCGCTTGACCGAAAAATTTCTGCAGATTATGTAACTGCGACGCAAGCTTTTGACAGCCATTTTTATGTGCTTACCAATGGCGAGCATGTCGGCGAACGAGGCGTGAACAGTATCATTGAGCGCGCGTTTGAGGATGTCGCTGCAGTGCGTGAGCACGGACGTTACTTGCCGGGGTTGGCGGCAGGTGGCGTGCAGTGGCAGACTCGGCAGGGCGAGTTATCGCATCCTGGTGTGAGTGAGGCGGAATTAGCCTTCTTGCAGCAGGTTCCTGAGCGCATTCGGCAATGCCTGCGGGAGTTTGCTGAAACTCAAAATCTGCCGTTAGATAGCCCCACCCTTGAACGCTGCATTCAGTCCTCCGCGTTAGAAAATGTCGCTTCCCCAACCGCGAATCTCAATACGTTTCACGGGGCGTTGGCAGGTGCTCACGATACCTACTTCGCCTTGCAAAAAACGGTGCAGTCCCTCATGGACACCCTGCTAGCCGAGGCCGCAGAACAAGGGCTGGGGAAGGCTTTTTTTGTGCACTATGCACCCAATCTCGGACGAGATGATCAGGGGCAAGAAGTGATCTGGTTGAGCCAGGGCGATGAGTCGGGTACGACCGATTTTCAATTCATGCTGCGGGGGGCGATCAAAGAGGCGGGGGTGCTGGCCCTATTGAACCGCTACTATGCTCAACGTACGGGAACCTACCCTTTAGGAGAGGATTTCAGCGTGCGGGTCGCGCCCCACAATCCCCAAGCCTTAATTCAACTGGTGCAGGATTACTTTGACCCGACAGTAATGCCGCTCATCGTGGGGGTTGGCGATACGGTCACCAGCAAAGTGATGGCGGTCGATGGTCAGCAAGTGGCTAAACGGGGCGGCAGCGATCGCAACTTTCTACAGCTCGTGCAAGATATGGGGCGCACTTTGGGCGTCGGCAATATTGTCACGTACGTCGATAGCAGCGGCGGTGAACTCAAAAACCGTCGTCCTCTCACCGTTAAACAGCAACAGGGACAACCGGTCGTGGTCGCCGGCCCTGGTGACCCTGCCGATGTCGAAGACCCCCTCACCCTGAACGTAGTGTTTCCTGGGGGGTATCAAGAATATTGCGCAGCTTTTCAGGCGGCGGCCGCTAATCGGCGTTCAAGCGTAATGTCGTCGCTGCTCTAAGGAGTGGGTTCCGGCGCTGATACCGTCATCAATGGGGCGGTACTCAGCAGCTCTATGGGGACTAAGCTGTCCAGCTCTACAGCATCGAGTAAAGCGTTCCAAGCAGCGGTATTGTCAGCATCTTGTTTAAGGGTTGCCGAGGTGGCCAGGGCGTCGTACCAGATACCCGCTGCCGCATACACCCCAGGCAGCTCAGTCTCAGCAGTCTCCGGGGCAATGACGAGAGGCTCGACCCGAGCAATTTGGCCCTCCGTGACAACATCTCCCCCGGGGGCACCGGGCTCACAGATGACGGCAACATACCAGACATATGCTTCGCCTACCGCTAGCGGCTGCTGGATGCCGTTATTCGGTAGGCTCACGCTGGCAATGCCCTCGTCGCTCTGGATCTGGAAATGGCCTTCATAGACCAGCTCATTAGTGGCTTCATTGAGCAGGACAAATTTTAGATGCTCGGCCGTCGTAGCCGGTAGGTAAAAATAAACGGTGGGATAGGCTCGCTCTGTCAGACCATAGTTGCTCTCGGGCATGAGGGCGATTAGGTTGGCGTCGGGTGCCATACAGACTTCATTACGGGTTGAGCCCGATTCGCGATTCCCAGGGGCACTGATATCGGGCAATTGTAAGCGGATGGTACTTTGAGCGATCGCGGGGAGAGCGATCGCGAGGCCACTGCTACCCAGCAGCAGTCCTACGGCCATGCCAATTCCGAAGCGTTGTTGTGGCAAAAGATTGTTCATAAAAGCAAATCCACCTAACTGTTAAGTACGAAAATTGATGAGAGCTAACTCAAGGGCGTCGAGAGTCAACGTTTTATTGCGATAACTGAGAGACTCGCCAGTCCAGCCGAACGATTTGGTTAAGGTAACGTAGTCGAACATGTGTGCTGAACCCTTAACTCATTTATAAGCACAAGCATTAAAAGCTACACGCGAAAATTTCAGGATTTCTGACGACTGTTACTCTTCTTGAGTGAATTTCATAATCACAGCATCAAGACCCATTTCAGCGATCACACTGGTTAAAATAAGTGACGTTCAACCCTGGGTTTTGCTCCCGCTTACCCTCACTACATCATGGCTTTTTCGCCCTCTCCTAAAGATTCCCAGCGATCGCCCTGGCTCCAACGTGTATTTGCCTGGACTAACAAAATTGGCCAACCGCCAGTAATCTCGACCCTAGCGGCCAGCGCTGTGGTGTTGGGACTCCGAGCTGCTGGAGCCTTACAAGGGTTAGAACTCGGCGTCTACGACCAGATGATGCGTTTGCGTCCGCCCCCCCTGCCTGACGAGCGCATTTTGGTGGTTGGCATTAGTGAATCCGACATTCAATCGCGGCAAGAATGGCCGATCGAAGATGCCACGATGGCGGAACTGCTATCAGTGCTGATCGAAGCCCAACCTCGCGCGATTGGTCTTGACATGTTTCGCGATTTACCGATTGGTGAGGGGCAAGCCGCATTGTTAACGCAGATTCAAAGCCATAACAATGTGTTTCCGGTCTGTAAGATCAGCAGCCCTGACAACCCTGGGGTGCCACCGCCCCCTGATACCTCAGAGTCGCAAGTCACCTTTTCTGATTTGGTGGTCGATCCTGGCGGCATTTTACGCCGCAGCTTATTAATCGCCGCGCCGCCCTCTGATTCTGAGACTGTGGGTACTCACCTTTGCAACGATCCGGAGGCACAGCTCTTTTCACTGGGGTTACAGCTCGCCCTCAGCTACTTAGTCGACGACGGCATCAACGTTGAACTGACGGCCCAGCAAGAGTTACGCCTGGGCGATGTGGTGTTAACGAGGCTCCAACCCAACCTGGGTGGCTATCGTAACGTTGACGCTCAGGGTTACCAAATCATGCTGAACTACCGGGCGCCAAACGATGCTGTGCCCCAAGTCAGTTTGACCGATGTCTTGTCGGGAGCGGTCGACCCCTCACAAATTCGCGATCGCATTGTGCTGATTGGCGCGACCACCCCCGAAGCCAAAGATGAATTTTACACCCCCTTTAGCGGTGGGTTGCAAGACAGCCAGAAAATGTCTGGAGTGGTTGTACATGCTCAATCAGTCAGTCAGATTTTGAGCACTGTACTAGATGGTCGCCCGCTTTTACAGAGTTGGGCCACCTGGGGAGAAGCCTGGTGGATTGTTCTTTGGGGCCTGGTGGGGGCATTATTCGCCTGGTACATTCGCCGGCCCTTAGCCTACGCGGCAGTGGCGCTCTTGTTGCTCGGTGGTCTCTACGGCGTCTGTTACGTCATTTTATTGCAAGGCATCTGGATTCCTATGGTGCCAGCGGCTTTGGCCTTGGGCTTTGCGTCAGGTGGGGTGGTCTTGCTGGATCGCTTTAATAAGAGCGACTACGGACAGGCTGTCTACAAACAAATGAAGAGTCTGCTGCGGATAGATATTGAAATTGACCATACCAAAGTAGATGCGCAAGTTTCAGAAATCACTGACACCGACTACTTCAGTAATCTGCAAGCACAAGCTAAGGAACTGCGGGCGCAACGTCAGAGTCAGGCCTCACAGTCAAATACGGTGGTAGATAAGGCGCTCCCGCCCCGAGTCCCTGACGCTCAAAGTGAACGAAGTGAGCAAACTCAGCCGAAAGCCGCTACCGATGACTATTTACAAAGTCTGCAAGAAAAGGCTGAACACTTCAAATCGACCAGTGAGCTGAAGACCAATCAGGATTCAACCGAAGACTCATAGCTCAGCGTTGGCGTCGGTTTGCCGGTTTGCTGGGTTTTGTCCACACGGCCTACTGTCGCAGAGGATGACACCGGGGTTGGCGCGGTTGAAAGCGTTGACACGTCACCCAAAATTGCTGTGCCAACGCCGGTTGTCCGCCCCAGTGCACATGCACGTAAGCCGCATGCAGCGACCGATGCCCCCAACCATCGGTACCGGCTGAGGGAGCGACTTCATTCAGCAGGGGATAGCTGGCGAGCGCACAGAGCGGCTGAGCTGGCGCCGGGGCGATCGCAGAACGGTGAAATTCATGTCCCCAATACTGTTGTCCCGATTGGGCGAGAGCACTGTCTTGGAGCACTGTGACCTGGCGATACCCTAGGGTGAGTTTTCCCGTTAGGGTGGTAACCGCCGGTATCGCTCTGACCAGAGGCCACGATCGCCCCGCAAAATCCACTAAGGATTCGCACAAGTACATCAAGCCACCACATTCGGCAGAGGTCGGCAATCCCGACGCGATCGCAGATGCCAGCGCCCGACGCATGGCCATATTTTCTGACAGCTCGGCCGCAAATATTTCAGGAAAGCCCCCCCCCAGCAACAGCCCACTCAAGTCCGGCGGCAGCCGCTGATCCGCCAGGGGGCTAAACGGTACAAGTTCAGCTCCGAGGCTGGCCAGAAGTTCAAGATTGTCTTCGTAGTAAAAGTTAAAAGCGCGATCGCGAGCGATGCCAATCTTGATGGGTCGTTGGGCCGCCGCCTTGGGTTGCCCCTCAGCGATCGTCGCTGCGTTACGTCGGGGACTTGGCTCAGATGGCAGCGGAAGTGTCCTTCTCTCTACAGGAGATCTGGGGGAGCCTTTGGGAGAGAGCCATATCGGCTCTAGACCCTGCCAATCAAAACAGCGTTGTCCCAAGGTCGCCAGGTGCTGAAATCGTTCTGGCAAATCCGTTAATTCATCGGTGGGCACTAACCCGAGGTGACGATCGGGTAACGTCACGGCATCATCTCGCCGCAAGACCCCCAGCACCGGGACTTGTAGAGGCACGATCGCGGCCTTTAACATCGCCAAATGACGATCGCTGCCCACCCGATTCAACACCACACCCGCAATGTGTACGTGAGGATCTAGGGTTTGGTAGCCGTGCACGATGGCCGCTAGCGATCGCGACAGTCGGGCACAGTCCACCACCAACAGCACCGGACACCCCAAAAGCCTCGTGATATGGGCGGTGCTGGCCCAGTCAGTCCCGCCGGCCCCATCAAACAGGCCCATCACCCCTTCGACGATGGCGTAGGTAGCCGTTGCGCGATGCTGCTGAAAGCATTGCTGAACGTAGCTCTCTGAGGTCAACACCGGGTCAAGATTGTAAGCTGGTCGCCCGGTAAGCGCGCGGTGAAACATCGGGTCGATGTAATCTGGCCCCACTTTGAAAGCCTGCACCGTTGCCCCTCGTTGCCGCAAAGCTGCCAGTAGCGCCAGCGTCACGGTGGTTTTACCCGACCCGCTGCGATCGCCCGCCACAATTAATCCACCCATGCCCCTTCCTTCGCTAGGGAGTTTGCCTAAAACCTCGGCACCGAAGCCGCCAGTTAAGTGACGCCATATTAAGAGCTACCCCATGCCAGCACCCAAACCAACGCCGTAAAATTAATCGCTGCCTTCCACCACATAAATATCGGGCAGGTCGCGATAGCGTTCATCCCAGTCGAGGCCATAGCCAATGACAAATTTGTCTTCGATGGTGATGCCCAGGTAGTCGATCGCGCGGGGCACGATTCGGCGAGAGGGTTTGTCGAGCAGACTACACAGGCGAATCGACGCCGGATTTTGCTCCTTCAACAGGTTCATCGCGACGGTGGTGGAGCGGCCAGTGTCAACAATATCCTCTACTAGCAGCACATGTTGGTCGGTGACGGCTCCCGGTGGCAAATCCACCAGCACCTTGACCTGACCAGCACTGGTCGTCCCTGAACCGTAACTGGCGAGGCGCAACAGTTCAACCCGATCGACTGGCGTCTGCATTTGACGAATCAGGTCCGCCACAAAAATAAAGGCCCCTTTGAGGACGGCCACGACCACCAGCGATCGCCCGGCATAATCATGGTCAATCGCCTCAGCCAGCGTTCTCACTGCCTGGGCGATGTCTTCCTTCGAGATATAGACCACCCATTTATCGTTCATAACCCCATTTTCCTAAACCCGTCTCGGTCTGGGCACCTGCAGTCAACCAGACAGGTTGCGAGCCCAATGAATCATTGTCAATCAACTGTCTGATTATCTACGCGCCACGTGATTCCTGTCTCTATTGCTTTTTCTCTACTAGTACTCTGGAAACTAATTTCCTTGATGGATCACAGCGATCGTAGTTCGATCCCCCGCTGCCGCCGCCCCCTGAAAAAAGGGGCTACTCAATCCCTGGATTGGGCTGCCCCCTTTTTCAGGGGGTTGGGGGATCAAACCTCCGTCAATAAAGGTGAAAAACTTAATTTACGCTGTACTAGAAGCATAGGAAAAATTGTCTTGAGTCCTATAGCAGAATACGGCATTCGGAATGCGGAGTTTGGAATGAAAACGCTGACTATGGGGTCATTCCAGAAAATATAACTGTCCTCACCTAATTGCGGATCGCCATATCTGAGGTTAGATAATAGACCGCTTGCGTCAATGCTGAGCGCCCCCTGAATCCTCTAACACTGGAGGACTTTCGAACCCGTGGATTGAGGCTTGGGGCATTATCTGGCATCAATAGATTAGCGAGCCTACTCACCGCCCCATTCATGTTGACTTCTACCCAAGAGCTGTTAGAAAAAGCGCAAAAGTATGCCTACGCTGTAGGTGCTTTCAATCTGTATAACCTGGAGGGCGCAAAAGCTGTCGTCAATGCGGCGGAAGCGGATAACAGCCCCGCGATTATCCAGATCCTCCCGCATATTCTCAAGTATGGGGGACCGCCCCTAATGGCGCTCTTTTTAGAAGCTGCCGACTCCGCCCGTGTGCCGATGTCAGTGCATCTGGATCACTGTGAAGAACCTGACGTGATCGAAACGGCTCTGGAGGCGGGAATTCAATCAGTTTTGGCGGATGGGTCGAAATATTCCTACCAAGAGAATCTGGCATTTACCCGTGAGATGACCGTGCTTGCCCACGCCAAGGGAGCCACGGTAGAAGCCGAAATTGGTCGCATCAGTGGTACTGAAGATGGCATGACGGTGGCCGAAAAAGAAGCCAAGATGACCGACCCTGATCAGGCGAAAGAATTTGTCGCTGCCTCCAGAGTGGATTTTCTCGCTGTGACCATTGGCAACGTGCATGGTCAGTATTACAGCGAACCCCGACTAGATTTCAATCGCCTCGCTCAGGTGCGCCAGCGACTCGATATTCCCCTAGTGTTACACGGGGCTTCGGGACTGCCAGCCTTAATGATTCAGCGATCAATTGAATTGGGCGTTTGCAAGTTCAACGTCAATACGGAAGTGCGCCAAAAGTATCTGGAGTTTTGGCGCGAGTACGGCAAAACGGACTCTAAAACCGATCTCCTAGACTGCCAGAAAGCCGCCACAGGAGCCATGCAAGAGATTGTGGCCCAAAAAATCAGGCTGTTTGGGAGTGCTGGCAAAGCATAAGTCAAGTCAGTGCGATCGCCAACCACAATCGTTTCAAAGACAACGCTGTCAAGCAAAATTGATGGCCAGTCATCGACTTTGGTGACGATTCCATCTATCCCCAAAATCCGTAACGTCCATTTTTGATCGACCCCTGACTGCACAAGCGGTTGGCTACAACAAGCCGCGATAACGAATAAAGACGAGAATGGCGGACCAGGCACCTAAGGCGACTTTGATAGCGACCAAGAGATTCAGCAGGGGAATCCAGCCGCCGCTGAGCAAGGTGCCAGGATCGCCATAGGGGAGTTGCCAGCCGATTAACGACAGTGCCGCAATGACAATAAAAATCAATACTGACACTTTTTCTAGAGTGGCCGCCCGCCAGCGTTTATAGACCGCTTCCATCCAACTTGAAGAAGCGGTGATCGCGACTAGACCGATCGCCGTGCCCCCAGCGACGCCTGCGGCAAAGCCTCCCCCTGGACTTAAATGCCCCCGAATAGCGAGTTCAATGCTCACCAGAGCGGCAATTGTCGCCCCCAACCGGGCCAACACAATGGAAGGATCATCGGTGAACTGGTAAATCGTGCAGGAAGGTTGTTCATCGGCTAACAAAAACCGTACGCCCATAATGGCAATACTAAAAACAACGACCTCGAAGATCGTGTCATACAGCCGATTGCGAAAAAGAATGCCCGATACCGCGTTGACGACGCCGGTTTCTTCGACCACCATTTCCACGATGGAGAGCTCAGCCGTATCGACGCTAGGACTAGGAAAGAGCAGCATTTTGAGATAAAGCGCGATCGCGGCGGCAATATAAACCCACTTCATGACTGACCCTCCAAAGCATTTTGTAAGGGACTCTTTGATGGCGGCTGGGCAGAGGGTAACCGGAGCGCGCGCGAAAAGCTCACCGCCGCAATTTCGGCTGGCAGGGCCGCAGCCAAAATGTCATACAACCGAGAAATGCGGACATTCAGCATATAGGGGGCGGTCAGGGCACCGACTGTGGTCTCAGACTCAGCTGGGCTCGCCGGTAAACAGACCGCATGAATTTCTCGACTTTCCAGGGCAAACTGTAGCGCTTGCAGACTCGCGTAAGGCAATACTTCTAAGCGCAAGTGGTGGGGCTTGAGCGCTTTACGTAGCGCTGTAAACAAGCCCTGAGTGGGCAGCGCCGTCTGGGCCGTCTGGTTCCCTGATGGGGCCGCTGTTTCGAGTATGCCGAGGCGCAGGCTCATCGAAGACCGCACCGCGATCGCATACAGCGTGATCGACAGCATGGTGCCCACAAGAGCTTCTGTAAGGGCCACGTCGGAGGCCCCAAAGAGGGCATACACTAGGGCCGCCACCGCACCGACAATGCCGCGAATGATCAGCGCATGATACGGATTCACCTGGGTAACCAGCATACAGGCCGTCAGCGGGAGCAAAGCGGTGATGGCTACCACATCTAGATTTTCAAACATCTTTTCCTCCCGTACTCGAACAGTAGGCCAGCACGTAACCTAACACCGTGTTCCAAATCGCCAGACAAATGAGGGCTAAAATCAACAGCGGCCATTCATTTGGAATTTTGAGCAACAACCCCATAACGATGCTCATCGAGCCCAAGGTATCGGCCACTGACAGACTATGCAGCTTGAACGAAACTGACCGATGCCCCAACAGTGGCAACGTACCCCAAAACCAAAAAATCACGCCTAAAATCACTAGGCCGTAACTGAGGGCATCAATCATAGTTCGTCCAGCCTCCGAATAATATGAGCCAGCAGCATCAGCGCGGCATTTCCCACACTTAAAATCAAGACGCCCACCAGTCCGACCATCCAGTCATCTCGGAGCACTGACACGACCAAAATCATGATGGAAGTTTTGGTGGCAATACTGGCAAAGGCCAACATCTTTTGCCAAATGTCTTCGTCTTGCCAAGCCTCATAAATGGGAATTAATAAGGCCAATATCATCGCGATTAGAATGCCGTTCATAGGTAAGGTGAAAGAAAAATTTCAGGAGCCTTTCAGCGAAACCGAGGAGTTGACTATCAGCATTGGAGCGGCAAAAACTGCACAGTGAAAAAGCGCTAGGGAGTCAGAGATAAAGTCGTCTATCTCAAAAGCCAAACTCCCACTCTAGACTGGAAACCTTGACATTCAATACTGTCGACTCGCCGCTCTCTACTCCTGCAGGGGTCGATGTTGGCGGCGGCGGACCCGATGCACCTCATACCAACCATCTTCGTGATATTTCAACACGATGGTTTTGGGCGTAAACGTGATGAGAAAAATGTCGAGAAAAATAAGCCCAGAGGTCCGATTGGGTTTAACCCGTTCCATCACGGTATCTTCGGCTGTGTGGGGCCGAAAGATGATCTCAACCGCCTCAATATAAGCCGTGGGAATGGCGATGATAATCTCCCAGAGGACATGGAGCCAGTCACGCAAAACGGCTGTCAGTGTGCGATTGCGCGGCAAAATAAGGGCAATGCAAACACCGATGATAATGTTGGCGGGACTCAAATCAGCGGTTAACAAAAACCAGATGACGAGCCGCAAGATAAGGTCAAGGTAGCCAATCATGCCAGCACCATCCCAAATAGAAATATCAGCATTAAACTCATGACGCCAATCAGGTGGTCAAACTGTTCGACCATTCGCGGGAGCTTGATCGCCAGCCGGCGAAAGATCACCCAGTAGGCGATCCAACCCAAGGCAATGGTGGCCAGCGGTTTCACGACGTTGGCCAACGTGTAAGCCTCGTAATACACCACGTTGGCCAATACCAACCCGCCTAGCAACACCGTCATGGCCAGCCCAAAGCCAGGCTTGACATTACTTTTAAGGTCGCCGCTGTGGGGTAGAAAAATGAACTTAGCAAAGGAGATAGCAGTCCCCAAGGCGGCAATATTCATGCCGATGACCTGCCAGGGCAGCAAATTTTTCATTGTGAGGACTTTTGCCCCAAAGCCGGATAGCAATGGGAATCCCGAAATCGAGAAGCTCGCGATCGCCAACGCTATCCAAATCGAACGCGGAATCGGTTCGTGGCGCAGGACTTTGAGGTTGCGGCTGGGTAAATTGCCCGCAATCAGAAATAGAGAAGACTTCACTAAGCCGTGGGTCAGGGCATAGAAACCGCCTACCTCTGGGGCCGCCATCACAAACCCGAGTTGCGACACCGTATGAAACGCCAACATGCGCTTGGTGTCCTTTTCAAACACGGCATAGCCCACGCCTAGTAAAGCCGTCCCCACCCCAAAGAGCCGCACGATGGGGTCGATATCCTCAAACATGAGGGCAAATCGAACCAAGGGATAAATCCCTGATTTCACCACCACCCCTGACAATAGGGCCGAAACCGGCGTCTCAGACTCAGAGTGCGTCAACGGGAGCCACAGCCCAGAGATAAAGATGCCGCCCTTGGTCAATAAGCCCACAAACAACAGGGCGATCGCATCCAGCGGGGCATTTTCTAACGCGGTAAAGGCAAACGATTGATTTTGCTGATAGACCAGCGCAGCACCTAGCAGGAAAAACAGCATGGCGGTGTTGCTGACAAAGAGATAGCGCAACCCGACCCAAATAGAGCGATCGCTGCGGGGATAAGCAATCAGTAAAAATGCCGCAATCCCAATAACTTCCAGCGCGACATATAAGCTGATGAGGTCAGCGCAGATAAAGACCGCATTCACACTGCCGTGCAAAATGATCGTCTGCGTGTAGAAAAATTTGGATTTATTTTGGTCCCAGCAGTAAAGCACCACTGCCGCTGTTACCACGGCATTCGTCAGAATGAAGAACCCACTGAGGGGATCAATCATCAACGTGACGCCAAAACTATCCAGCAGTTGCAACACTTGGGGCGCTTCATCAAACAAGCAGACCCCGCTGTAAGCTAAGGATGTCAGGGCGACACCCAGGGTTAGCAGCCGCCCTGAGCGCGGCAACAGATAGCTGCCAAATCCGAGGAACAGGGGCAGAATCACCCAAATAATCGTTAAGGTATTCATGGCGTATGACTCTGCTCAATTTCACGCGTATCTAACGTAGGATTGTCGCGCGATAGCTTCATCACCCCCACCAATAGGAGCGCCTGAATCGAGAACCCGATGACAATCGCGGTCAAAATCACGGCCTGCGGGACGGGGTCAGCGTAGTCGACATCACGCCCTGGCGTCAAAATGGGTGTGAATAACCCCGGTCGAGCCGATATCAATACGTAAAACGCGATTACCCCAGTACTCATGACGTCCATTGCCAGGGTTTTCATCATTAAGTTGCGCTTCAGAATGATGCCAATGAACCCAATTAGAACTGTGGCAAAGACAAAAGCCTCTAACACGAACTTCGGCTGAGGTGAAGCTGCCTTTTCTAAGCTCAGAACAAACGTGTGACTGACTGAATAGGACAGCAGCTGATGAATCATGCTTATCAAAGTCATCACCTCATAAACAGCTCATAGAGTAAATACTATCAGAATTGATAGTTTCATTAATTAAAGTCTAATGGTTGAGCTGACCAGATGTAAGCCTTTAGGCGAAAAGTTTTTATTGATGTGATCGATAAGGCTGTCTTACACGCCTTGACAAGTTCTGCACAGAGACAGTGACACGACTTGGTATGTTCTGAAAAAAGAATATTTGCAACAACGCAATCACGTTGCCAAAAGCCTGGAATTCCATAAACAGTCGAGACGTGAAACCCTTATAAATCAGGGCTTATATTTTTCTCTGCTCGTAAATTGCCA
>JBCDAJ010000050.1:0-38593 GCA_039185935.1 Cyanobacteria bacterium P01_F01_bin.56
GCCCCCTACCGCCATGTAGGCGCAGGGGAATAGCAGCAGACCAGACCAGCCGACAAAGACGAATCGGTCGCGCTTTAGCCAGTCATCGAGAACGTCGAACCATCCTCGCTGGGCTTGCGCTCGTCCCATTGCTATGGTCATAGCGCGATTCTCCAAAAAATGAATCAATTAATAGATAAGTACAGACAAGCGGCAGCAAGTTACGTAGCATATAAGCAAAAATACTCACCACCAATATGACATTGTCTTAACTGTTCTTTACTATAAGGGATCTTTTTCTCATTTGCAGCCGATAAAAGCACAGCGATCGCCTTTCTCAGCCTCGATTCTAGACGATTCCTGACTTAACAAAGCCTTAAGACTCGACCAGCCACCTGTCACCCGAGATGGGCTGTGTGTTGATTAGCTTAAACCACTGAACCGTTCTGTATGCAGTTGTTTCACACAGAACAATTCAGTGTGTTTGGGAACACTATGACAACCTTTCCCACACTGATTCATTTAGCCTTTGCTATCTACCACGCGGCAAAGTGGTCCTAATTGATTCAGGCAGGATGATGTCCCAATAAATTGCATGCGAGGAACTTCGCGTATGTCTTTGATTATTACCGGTGTTCTTGATGCAACATTGACCGATGGTGTACCCAAATTAGTTGAATTGTTTGCGGTCAATAGCATTGCTGACCTAAGTACTTATCGCGTCGCCAACTTCAATAATGGCAGTACAGCCGAATCTGGCTCCGTTACGTTGGCTGGCTCAGCTACCGCTGGAGACTACATCTACGTTGTCAGTACAGGTACAGATCAAACAGAACTAGACGCCTGGTTTAGTTCCGGAGTCTTAACCATTACCGGCTCAGTTACAGGAACGGGGCAAGTAATTCAAGGAACTGTTAATGCCGTAAACACCAATGGTGACGATGCCTATTACCTCTATGGCCCTGGCGATAACATTATTGACGAATTTGGGGTGGTGGGAACTGATGGTACCGGACAGCCTTGGGAATATTTGGATGGCTGGGCATATCGTCAAGGCAACACAACTCCAGATGGCGCGACATTTGACCTGAATAACTGGACTTTTAGCAGTCCCAATGCCCTTGATGGAGAGACGACGAATGTGGGGGCAACCACGCCCTTTCCTATTGGTATTTTCAACAGCAATGTAGCTCCGGTGCTGTCAGGAAATGCAACATTGAGCGCCATTGATGAAGATGTCGCGGCTGCTAGCAACACCGGCAACACGGTGGCGGAACTCGTCGGGCCCCTCATTACCGACACAGATTTTGACCCCGAGGGCATTGCGGTCACTAGCGTCGATAACACGAACGGCACCTGGCAATATTCCACCGATGGCGGCACAACCTGGCTTAACTTCGGAGCGCTATCTGAGACTAACGCCACAACGCTGGGGGCAACTTCTCTATACAGCGGCTATCTGAATCAAAACCCAACTGCTCAGGGCTGGCTAGCCTTTGCCAACATCAACCCAGTTCCCTGGGCTATCAATGTTGCGACTACAAATGTTGATGAAACGGGTATTGCCATTAATACCAATGCTGATGAGAACATTTATGCTGGCTTCAGCAACTATACTTTTAATCCTCTTACCAGCATCTACACGCCCGTCAACGCTGGTTTTCCTTCATTAGACAGCGTTGCGGGCTACACGATCGCCTTCAACGCGCAAGTGCTTAGCGATGCCCAGAGCAACCCTGACCGGGCTGGATTTAGCGTTATCGTGACCAGTGATGATCCGACCAAGGCGATCGAAATTGCCTTTCAGGACGACAAGATTTTTGCCCAAGACGACAGCCCTCTCTTTGTCGAAGACATAACGCCAACCAACACCGTCAACTTTGATACGACACAGGCAACGCAATATTCCCTCAAAGTGCAAAACAATGCCTATCAGCTTTTTGCCGATGGCGTGGGCATTCTCTCTGGGGTGCTGCGTGACTATGCCGCTTTCACAAGTGCTACCGCACCCGACCCTTATGAAACGCCTAACTTTCTGTTTTTGGGAGACGATACAACATCGGGGCAGGGTAGTTTTCGACTCAACCAGGTCACAGTCGAGACACCGACTCGTATTCGCTTTCAGCCCGATGCTGACTATAACGGGGATGCCACGCTCCAGTTTCGGGCTTGGGATACGACAGATGGTTCATTCAATGGTCAGACTACCGGTGTAGATGCGTCGCAAACTGGCGGCGTCAACGCCTTTAGTTCAGTTTTGGGGACGGGAACGATTACGGTCACCCCAGAGAGCGCTGGCACTCCGACACCGGGCACACCTGCAACCCCAGGTTCCCCGACAACACCAGCAGCGACTAATCTCATTTTCAACTTTGAGCAGTGGGTGTCATACACCACAATCCGCTATGGTCAGGTTTATCAAAGTGCGTTGGTCGACTTCAACTTTGAATTCGGCGGCTTGCGTCTCGCGTCGCTCTTTGATGAAGCGGACTACCTCAGAGAGCACCCCGATGTGGCTTTAGCTGTACAACAAGGCTTCTTTAGATATGGCTTTGAGCACTTTGCCCTCTTTGGCATCAACGAAGGGCGTGCCCCCTCTGATTGGTTTGACGAGGACTACTATCTCGACCAAAATCCCGATGTCGCCGCGGCCGTGAATGCGGGGCAAATGACCGCAATTGGCCATTTCCTCTACTTTGGTCATCGCGAAAATCGTAACCCCAGTGCCTTCTTTGATGCCAAGGACTATTTGCTCAACAACCCCGATGTCAAAGCGGCAGTCGATGCCGGTGGGTTTGACAGTGGCTTTGAGCACTACATTGAGTTTGGCGCCGAGGAAGGCCGCGTTAGTGGTCTACTGTTTGAGGAACGGACCTATCTGCAGCAGAACCCCGATGTGGCAGCGGCAGTACAAGGCGGCGGCATTGCCCTGGGGCTCTATCACTACCTCTACTTTGGTCAATCGGAGGGGCGCGACCCGTCCGCGTCGTTTGACGAAAGTGCGTATTTAGAGCGCTACGGTGATGTGGCCGCAGCAGTCGGCGGTAACGCATTTGCCAGTGGCTTTGAGCATTACCTCCTCTTTGGGCGAACTGAGGGACGCATTGCGGTGTAGTCAATGCCCCAGCGCCTCACCAGGCGCTTCTTGAAACTACAAACGTCTTAAGTTTGCTCTAGGCGACGTTCGATCGCGCTTTCCCAAACTAAGGCCAGATCAGCGATCGCAGCGTCAATCACCACCTGGCCATCGACGGTTACTATTTGCAGTGCATCACTGGCCTGACCAACGGTGCCGATCGCCTGCCAACAACCATCCATATGCTGGCTGAGGTAAGCTTCCCAATCAGCGATCGTCTCTGGAGCCACAGACACGATAATCCGGGCCCCGCCCTCACCAAACAAGAGCCGGTCCCACCGCTGCCGATCAGCCGAAGCTGGAATCTGGATCTGAGCGCCTGCTTGACCGCTGATGCAAGATTCGGCCAGGGCCACCGCCAAGCCTCCTTCAGCACAGTCGTGGGCCGACCGCACCCAACCCTGGTGAATGCCCTCACGACAGGCTGCTTGCACTGACTTTTCTAAAGCTACATTTACCTGGGGCGGTCGTCCCGCCACCGTTTCGTGCACGACGGCCAGATATTCCGAGCCACCGAGGGTGACTGATTCAGGGGCATCAGCGATCGCGTTCAGCGGTATCCCCAGTAGATAAATCACATCGCCCGCTTGCCGCCAGCCCTGGCCCGTCGCCTGGGTGACGTCATCCAGCAGGCCCACCATGCCAACAACCGGGGTGGGATAAATCGGCAGCGGGTTGCCGTCGCTATCTAAAGTTTCGTTGTAAAGGGAAACGTTGCCGCCAGTGACAGGCGTCTCAAAATCGCGACAGCCCTCTGCTAAGCCGCGCGTCGCCTCTGCTAATTGCCAATAGCCAACCGGCTTCTCAGGACTGCCAAAGTTCAGGTTATCGGTGACCGCGACGGGGAGCGCCCCCACACAGCTCAAATTGCGAGCGGCTTCCGCGATCGCCCCTTTTGCTCCCTCGTAAGGGTCGAGGTAGACATAACGACCGTTGCAATCCACCGTGGCCGCGAGTCCCTTTCGAGTGTTCACAAAGGCCGCTGCCTGATTACCCGTTTGCGGACGCAGGCGAATCACCGCCGCATCCGCCCCCCCTGGCAATATCACCGTATTGTTTTGAACCTGGTGATCATACTGACGATAGACCCATCGTTTAGAGGCAATGGTGGGGCTGTCGAGCAGGGTCTTGAGCACCGCTGTCCAATTGTGCGGGCCGTCTGGCAAATGGAGACCGGTGCGATCGCATGGGGGTAAATCGGCTTCTGACCACTGCCGCGCCGTCTTCACGTAATCCGGCAAATCGCTCATCAGCTCTCGATGATATAGCGGCGTGTCATCGGCTAACGCATTCGCTGGAATTTCCGCTGCGATTTCTCCCTGAAAGCGGATGCGGACGATGGGTTCTTCAATGACATCACCGACAACGACCGCGTGGAGCCCCCACCGCTCAAAAATCTCAATCAGTTCCGCCTCGCGGCCCTTTTGCGCCACAAACAACATGCGCTCTTGAGACTCTGACAGCAAATATTCATAAGGCACCATGCCCGTTTCTCGGTTGGGTACTTTATCCAGGTCAACATCTACCCCCACGCCGCCATTCGCTGCCATTTCTGATGTGGAGCAGGTGATGCCAGCCGCGCCCATGTCTTGTGCGGCCACCACCGCTCCCGTTTTGAACGCTTCTAAACAGGCCTCAACCAAAGACTTTTCTAGAAATGGATCGCCCACTTGCACAGCCGGGCGATCGTCTTGCGAGGCATCCGTGAGTTCGGCACTGGCAAAACTCGCGCCGCCCATGCCGTCTCGCCCTGTAGTAGACCCGACGTACAGTACTGGATTACCAATACCAGAGGCCCCAGATTTCACGATGTCGGCAGTTTCCATCAGGCCGATCGCCATCGCATTGACCAACGGATTGCCCGCATAGGCGGGGTCAAAGGCCACCTCTCCCCCCACTGTCGGCACGCCAAAGCAGTTGCCATAATGAGCAATCCCCGACACCACACCGCTCATAATCTGGCGCGTTCGGGGATGAGCTAACGTACCGAACCGTAAGGCATTGAGCACCGCGATCGGGCGAGCTCCCATGGTAAAGATATCTCGCAGAATGCCCCCAACCCCGGTCGCCGCCCCTTGAAAGGGCTCTACCGCTGAGGGATGGTTATGAGACTCAATTTTGAAGGCCACCCGCAGACCGTCGCCAGCATCAATCACGCCAGCATTTTCACCGGGACCGACCAGAATGCGATCGCCCTCAGTCGGAAACTGTTTGAGCAAAGGCCGCGAATTTTTGTAGCAGCAGTGCTCTGACCACATCACCCCAAACATACCCAATTCAGCACGATTGGGATGCCGTCCTAAACGACGAACGATCTCTTCGTATTCATCGGGTTTAATGCCCTCAGAAGCAATCTCATCCGGAGAAAAAGGCGATACCATGCGGAGTAAACTTGATTCTTAGAAACCGCCTTATTTTACCGCTCATTTCCTGGGTTCTTGTTGAGATTACAACAGCGTTGCCAGAAGTGTAGACGGCAGAAGTGTAGACGGCAAAGAACCTTGAACTGATTCCCGAAAAATTGGTGTGATCATCATCACTCTGTCTGGTGATAGAGATCCTTGGAAGAATTTACTTACTTGAAGATACTTAGAGAGACTCAACTCTAGCCGAGTCATCTACAGGGAACACACACAGACCGACGGGCACACGGGAGTCCTGTCGGTTTTTTATTTTCAGTGAAACCCGCTGAGAGTCTTGAATAGAGCAGCTATCTTTAGGGTTTGTGACATCACCTCGAACAACGCCCGCTCAAGTCAAGCGCCTGAATCGTATCCTCAGAGCTTCCGTAGAAATTCGTAAAGCGGCAATTTCCAGGTTTAGCGCATTGCCCCCATCGTATTTTTCCAAGACAATTCTTTGCACAGAACAGTGAGAGCACGTTGATCAGCGCCGTCAAACAAGTTGCTCTCGATTAGCTCGGCCAGTACTTGCTGAGTCAGTTGCGCCGCAAATAGGCCTCCAGAACGTAGTAAATGGCTGTAATACCGAAACTGAGGCTGACCCGCTGCCGTACAGTGAAAGCGATGCACCGTCTCAGTATCCAGACTGTAAACATCCGTATTGACTGGTACTACCTCTTTAGGAATGCCGTGCTGTCCGTACAGGGCCTGCCCCTGCTTTTCTAGACTGCCGACCAGCACAATGCCGAGTAGCGTGCGCGTTTCACTAATGAGATCAGGCGTAAAAATTGGATCGGGTTCGCTCGACAAGCGCGGGCCATTGTTGAGAAACATGGGGTTGACGAGCTGCGAATTGTAAATGAGGCCAACCGCCCAATGGCGATCGCCATCTTCTAAAGCCACAAATCGCCCAAACCCATAATCTTCTGGTTGAGGGGGCGTTACGACATCGTGGCTATCATCCACTTGAATGACGTAATCACAGTGGGAGTTTGACTTCACCACCTTGCCAATGCGTTGTGAGGTGGCGACTCGATCTAAAAAATCCATAGTGCGTTAGTGCCTTCGCATAAGCGCTTACCAGAACCGATGTATTGCTGATTGTAGTCTCTGGTTCAACCCGATGGATCATTATTCAACCGATTTCAAGATCGCCTGTGCCACGTGATGTCGCCCCCCTGAATTTTCTGGCTGTATATCGGGAGTTCTTGATGCTGCCGACGTAACATCAACGGCAACTTTATTGACCGATGGCGCAAAATTTGCCCCAAAGAATTGCCACTGTTGAGTAATCCATAGGGATGAGGATTAAATAAATTACTGAGGCCAACCCACCCCGCCTACGGCCCTCCTCCCGAGAGGGGAAAACCGGCACATTATTAAATTCTCGATCCATAGAGTTCGGAGCGCTCTGCACCACCGGTGAGACCCGCAAGGCGCTTGGCAAGCTTGTTTAGTCAGGCACTCGCTGTAGCAAGACTACGCCAACTCCCAGAAATAAAGCGATCGGTAACCAGGCCGACAAAACCGGTGACAAAACCCCAACTTCACCCATCGCATTACAAATAAAGGCGATGAGGTAGTAACTGAAGATAATGATTACGCTGATGCCAAAACTAGTGGCCTTACCCGTGCGTTGGGGACGGACGCCCAATGAAGCACCTACCAAGCCAAATACAACGCAGACAAACGGTAGTGAATACTTTTGCTGAATGCGGATTTTAAAGGTGCGAATTTCTTTTTCGTCCCCCGTTTTCCGAATGACTTCATCCAGATAACGTGTGGCTTCGGCGATATTCATCTCTTCATCGTCTTTCGTCCGATTCGCGATATCGAAAGGGGTACTCGGAAGTTGAATTTCCTGAGTGTTGAATTTGACCGTGTGACGAAACGAGCCATCTGGCGAAACTGCGTAGAGAGTGCCGTCGTAGAAATCCCAAGTTTTTTCTTCAATATCAAAGATGGCGGAATCAGCACTGACAATCTGACTTAGCCCGGCTTGGGTGTAATCCAGCAGGGTGACCTCATACATCCGCTCGCCATCAAAGCGCTCAGCATAAAACAGACGCTTCATGCGCTGTTCATCGTCATCACCATCGATATCCTCAAATTCGCGATAGAGAATGTTGCGTTCTCGAAAGGGGGGACGGTCAGAATTGAGGGCGCGATCAAGGGTAAGGTCAGCCTGATAGTTAGCCGCCGGTGTGATGAGTTCGTTAAAGGCAAAGGTCACTCCGGTGACGGCAATGCTGAAGATCAGTGCCGGTGCAATGATGCGCCGAATGCTCACGCCACAGCCACGGAGGGCAATCAACTCACTATCGGCAGAAAGTCGGCTATAGGCCATCATGGTGGCCAATAGGGTCGACATCGGAAAAGCCAACACGATGAACTCTGGCAGCTTAAGGACAAAGATTTGCATCGCCAGTGCAATCGAGAGTCCTGACTCGGTGACGCGACGAATCAGCTCAAATAAAGCCCCAACGGAGATCCCAATCGACGAAAAGGCCCCCACCCCAAACAAAAAGGGCATGAGGATTTCTCTCACGATGTACCCATCCATGACAGAGACTTGCAGCCAGTCGAGCGGATTGCGAATCGGCTGCGGCACGGTGGATTTAGGCAGGGGAGTGTCCATAAGCGTTTACAGGGAGTGTGATCGCGTTAACAATATGAATACATACGAGCAGAGAGGCTAGAGTTTGAAATCCTCTCCTAGGTAATGTTGCCTTACTAAAGGGTTGTTGTAGAGATCCTTAGCGGTACCAGAGGCCAAAATGCGTCCTTCGCTCATGATGTAAGCGCGATCAATAATCTGTAGAGTTTCTCTAACATTGTGGTCAGTAATCAGAATGCCGATATCGCGATCGCGTAACTGAGTGACCATCCCTTGAATTTCCTTCACGGCAATGGGGTCAACTCCCGCAAAAGGTTCATCTAAAAATAAAAACCTTGGTCCTTCCTCGCCAGCCGCGAGGGCTCTTGCCAATTCTGTGCGCCGGCGTTCGCCACCAGACACTAAATTGCCCTGTGTCTGGGCTACCGTCTCTAAACGAAATTCTTTAAGCAGCGTATGTAACCTTGACTGGTACTTCTCTGGAGGCACGCTCGTCTGCTCCATGACCAGTAGCAGATTGTCTTGCACCGACAGATGTCGAAAAATACTGGGCTCTTGAGCTAAATAGCCAATGCCCAAGCGTGCTCGCTGATGCATGGGCAAATCGGTAATATCAATCTGATCTAGACAAACCCGACCCATATCAGGTCGTTCTAGCCCCGTGGCCATGTAAAACGTTGTGGTTTTGCCAGCACCATTGGGTCCTAGCAGACCCACCACTTCACCCTGAGCAACAGACAAACTAACTTGATGGACCACCTGACGTTTGCCATAGGTCTTTGAAACGTTTTCGAGAAGGATTTTCAAGGGGTTATCTATCCAGCGGGTTTACCAAGAAGACTTGGCTCAGATTCTATCAAAGCGCCCTTCTTATGACCTAACAGCAGTGATATTAGCGATCGGTTGGCAAAATCATCGATAACATCCTGACGATGAGTATCCAAGACCTTGCCCGTCGGTTTTTGCTGGCAGTTGCGCTGAAGCCAAGATCAGCAACTTTTAGGGCCGATCATTGGCAAGGCTTACTTTGGCTTCAGAGTGCCCCTGAAACAACTGACGCTACAATCACCGCATCCTTTTAGTCATGGTTAGCAGCTGTCCGCGCATCCACTCCGGTAGCAGCGCTATCCTCACAGCGGGCGATGGCTGACAAAACTAGCCAAACAAAGAATTCAGACTCAATCTAACGGCGTGATTCTTAACGTCTCGTCCGGCGTGGCAGTTGCTGCGTCCTCAGTTTCATCTGCCGACTCGGCATCACTAGCGACTGGACTGGTGGGATTATCTTGAATTAGGTATGTGGTTTCCACCTGATTATTAGGTTCTGGCAGCGCAATAAAACGCCCTTCATCCACTAGATAGGTGACTGTTTCAGCTTCTAGGCGATTCCCTTCCTGCAGTACCACTACATTGCCACTGAGGATCATCCGGTTTTCTTGGCTGAAGTACTGGGCTTGGGCCGAGGTCGCCACGATATCACGGGCCGGATAGTCAATCCGCACGTTGCCTCGGGCCACAATTACCCCTGTAATGGCATTGGCCTCTTGGATGTCAGCCCTAAGCGTGATAGTTCCCGTTCCAGCGGTCTGAGCCTGAGCTTGAGGCAGCAGTGCAGGGGCGATCGCGAGCCATAAACCCAGCCCTCCAAGCGTGACACCAGCGAGGCAAGAACGTTGCCGACGCCCGACGTGCTTCAATAGCTCTCCCGCGACTCCCCAAACCTTGCCGACCATCGTTGCGACCCTCACATCAGTTTCTCAGACGCTTCTTTATTATTGTCAGTTCCCGTTGCGCAACCCGCATCCGTATTAATTTTTATGCAATTGTCGCGCCATCATGCCGGTTATGTACACACTTAATGACATTCAATCTGTAGCCTGGTCGGCCTCACGGTCATAGTGAATTTGCCAGTGAGGCAACGTTAGCGTTGTCTCGCTATCGGCTGGGGCTTGTGAACCTTGGTTTAGGGTAGCGGCCAATAGCGTGACCTGCTCAGGGCCTAGCTGTTGGGCCGTCTCTAGCCAGGCACTGGCACAATCGAGTAAATCGGTCACATTCACACCACGATAGTGAGATTCAAAGGGCGTCAGTCGACTGATGCCTTCGCCTAGCAAAATGGCCATACCTCGCCAGTTATGGTTGCCCAGGTGATGGAGCGCCACTGCAAGCTGTAGGATGCCTTGAAAAAAAGGCTGCTCAGCGATCGAGGCGTCCATCCAAATGGCTTCTAGCGTGTCGTGACAGGCGTAATAATCGCCCTGATTAAACTGCTGAATACCCGTATGCAGTTGACAGTCGTCAGCAAGTGGCAGCTCTGGAGACATCGTTTAGGTGATAAATGAACTCAATCGTCTTCAGTATGTCGAGGATTGGGCGAATAAACTACAGATTGTTAAGCAGAGGTGGTATTCTCCACTGATGAGTGTGTGAGGAGTTGATTTTATGGTGAGCACCCCAGCGCGACCAATGAGTCGCCAGAATTTGTCAAGGCCACAGGGACTCGGTTGGCAAGCCTTGGCCTTACCTAGGACAAAGTTGTTTGGCACCGACGGCATTCGAGGGCCCGCTGGCGAGTTGCTGAATGCTCCTTTGGTCACTCAAATTGGCTATTGGGCGGGGCGAGTTTTGCAGCAGCGCTATGGTTTTCAGGGGCCGGTACTACTGGGTCAAGATTCGCGCAATTCTGGTCATATGCTGGCTTCAGCATTAGCCGCTGGTCTAACCTCAGCCGGTTTAGAAGTCTGGAATCTCGGCTTATGCCCCACAGCAGCGGTGGCAAATTTGACCCCGGCAGTGGGTGCGGTTGGCGGCATCATGATTTCAGCGAGCCATAACCCACCTCAAGATAACGGCATCAAGTTTTTTGGCCCTGAAGGCACAAAGCTGTCTACCGATGTCCAGCAGGAGATTGAGCAGGCGCTTCGAGGCGTAGACTTACCGGTGCAAACGACTAGCGCCCTTTGGGGGCAGTGGCACCAGCGTCCTGAGTTGGTCGACCAATATCTTAACTGCTTGCGGCAGCCGCTTCCTAACCTCAATCTCAATGGTCTGAAAATTGTTCTGGACATGGCTTGGGGAGCCGCTGCAGGCATCGCCATGCAAGCATTTGATAGCACTCAGGCAGAAGTAATCGGCATTCACGGATTACCTGATGGCGATCGCATCAACGTCAATTGCGGCTCAACTCATCTAGCCCCCCTCCAGACAGCCGTCCGAGAACACGGAGCGGATATCGGCTTTGCCTTTGATGGCGATGCTGACCGAGTCATGGCGGTAGATGCTCAGGGTCGGATAGTTGACGGCGACTATATTCTTTATTTTTGGGGTAAGACGCTTAAAGCAACCGAGCGGCTACCAGACAATCTAATTGTCTCGACAGTCATGGCAAATCTGGGCTTTGAGCGCGCCTGGAATGCCCTTGGCGGCTCGCTGCTGCGGACTCAGGTCGGTGATCAGCATGTGCATGCAGAAATGATTGGGCGCGGGGCCAAGCTCGGGGGCGAGCAGTCAGGCCACATTCTCTGCCATCATTACAGCCTGACGGGTGATGGCATCTTGACAGCACTCCATCTAGCCGATTTGGTGCAAAAGGTAGGCGGGTCTCTCGCGGCTTTGGTAGACCAAAGCTTTACAACCTATCCCCAGCGCTTAGAAAATGTGCGGGTTGTAGATCGCGATCGCCGTAAAAATTGGCAAGCCTGCGAAGCCGTGACGCAAGCGATTACCAAGGCAGAAGCTGACATGGGCGCTCTCGGTCGAGTATTAGTGCGGCCATCGGGCACAGAGCCCTTAATTCGGGTCATGGTTGAGGCTGAGCAACAGTCTCTGGTCGACCAGTGGACCGATTACATTGCTGATGCGGTGCGTCTGCACTTGGCAGTGTCATGACCGGTGAGCCTTCATGGCCCAGCAAGACTCTTTAGTAAGGCCGCAAGGTACGTGTGAGGTGATTGACGCGTACCTTGTTTTGTTTCAGTGATTATCCTCAGCTGAGCCAGCGCGATCGCGTGCTCTCAGTTTTGGGAAGTGTAAAAAGGTGCTCTGAGCGTTGTCGTCGGACACACAGTCTAGGGCAGACAGATTAAACTAGTGGGTACTTAAGGGTACTCTTGGGCAGGCAGACTGCGCCCTACTTAAAGAGTGCGAACTACTGTCGCAAATACAAAGTTAAAGGCACGTTCCATGATAAACCGCTTGCGTCAACCCTCTACTTTGCGCCGGACTGCCAAAGTGGCAGCCTCTGGTTTGTTGACGACGACCTGGTTTGTGATGCAAAGCTTTGCGTCTTTGCCGCCAGTGTTAGCGCAAACCGAAGACGATAACGAACTCACCTATGGCGAATTTTTAGAACTTGTGGACTCGGGGCAAGTAGATCAGGTAGATATCGATCCCAATCGCAATACGGCTGAAGTCACGCTTAAAAGTGATGGTGAGGATACGCCCCCTCAAGAAGTGATTTTGTTTGAGGGAGACGCCAATAATCCAGAGCTAATTCAACGGTTGCGGGCCCAGGATGTGGATGTGGAGATTGAGCCAGAAGGCGGCGGTAACGCCTTGGCGTGGATCGCCACCAACACGCTATTAATTATGTTGTTGCTGTTTGGCCTGCTGCTGATTTTGCGACGCACTGCCAACAATTCGGGGGGGGCCATGAGCTTTGGGCGATCGCGAGCCCGGTTTCAAATGGAGGCCAAAACGGGCGTTCAATTTGATGATGTTGCTGGCATCGAAGAAGCCAAAGAAGAACTTCAGGAAGTGGTCTCTTTTCTTAAGAATCCCGAAAAATTCACTGCGATCGGGGCCAAAATACCCCGGGGGGTGATGCTGGTAGGCCCTCCCGGAACCGGCAAGACCTTGCTAGCCAAAGCGATCGCGGGTGAAGCGGGCGTGCCGTTTTTCAGCATTTCCGGTTCCGAATTTGTGGAAATGTTTGTGGGAGTTGGCGCTTCCAGGGTCCGCGACCTGTTCAAAAAAGCGAAAGAAAATGCACCCTGCATTGTCTTCATTGACGAAATTGATGCTGTGGGTCGGCAACGAGGCACTGGCATTGGGGGCGGCAACGATGAGCGAGAGCAAACATTAAATCAATTGCTGACCGAGATGGATGGTTTTGAAGGTAACAGTGGCGTTATCGTCATTGCGGCCACCAACCGGGTAGATGTGCTCGATATGGCACTCATGCGGCCTGGTCGGTTTGACCGGCAAGTAATGGTGGATTTGCCGACCTATGGTGGTCGTTTGGAAATTTTGAAAGTCCATGCCCGCAACAAAAAAATGGCCGATGAGGTCTCCATGGAGGCCGTGGCTCGCCGGACCCCAGGATTTTCGGGTGCGGAGTTGGCTAACTTGTTGAATGAAGCGGCCATTCTGACAGCCCGTCGCCGTAAAGAAGCCATCACCATGGAGGATATAGAGGACGCGATTGATCGCCTCACGATTGGCCTTAGCCTGACGCCCCTGCTCGATAGCAACCGCAAAAAAATGACCGCCTATCACGAAGTGGGGCATGCCTTGTTAACCACGCTGTTAGAGCATGCAGACGCCTTGAACAAGGTCACCATTATTCCTCGCTCGGGGGGGGTTGAGGGCTTTACGCAATCTCTCCCTGATGAAGATGTAATTGATAGCGGCCTTTACACTCGCAACTGGCTGTTAGATCGAATTACGGTAGCGCTAGGCGGAATGGCGGCCGAGGCCGAAGTGTTTGGCGATTTGGAAGTCAGCACGGGTGCTGGGGGCGACATTAAACAAGTCACGAGCATGGCCCGCCAAATGGTGACGCTGTACGGCATGTCAGACTTAGGGCCAGTAGCGTTAGAAAATATGAGCAATGAAGTCTTTTTGGGGCGCAACATGATGCCACAAACGGAATATTCCGAAGAGATGGCTGCCAAGATTGACAAACAGGTACGGGCGATCGCTCAGCAAGCCTATGGCCGGGCTCGCAACCTACTGAACGAAAACCGGCAACTTATCGACTATCTAGTAGATCGATTGCTAGAAGTTGAAACGATGGAAGGCGATGAGTTTCGGCGCATTGTAGAGCAGCACACAAACATTCCTGAACAGCAGGCCCAGCAACCTCCGGCAGCGGTTTAGCCAGGTTCTTGTAAAGGGCTCAAATGCAGCTTGCGTAAGTCCTGAATGTATCTATTGGCGATCGCCCGGTTGAGGTGGTCTAATTGCCTTGGCAGCACCGATGCCCACGCCTAAACTCGCTAAGCCCAGCAAGGGACTGCTCAACCAATAAGCAAAATCTGGAATCAGTCCTGGACGGTCTATCAAGCTGGCTATATCTAACTCGTAGGCTGAAAACGTCGTGTAAGACCCTAAAAAACCTGTGGTTAGCATCAGCCACACTTCGGGTCGAACGGGCCAACGGTAGGTAGCCAAGGTCGTTAGCAAACCCATTAAAAAACAGCCGCTGAGGTTGACCCCCAAGGTGCCCCAAGGGAATGTGGCTCCGAAAGCCTGAGTGACTTCCTGGATTAGATAATGACGGCAGAGCGCCCCGGCGATCGCCCCCAAACTAACTGCGATCGTGGCCCGTAGCTGGGCATTTTCAAACATTGGTGCCGGGCCTCAGGAGCTTGAATTTAACTGCCGCAAAAGTCCCCTTAATCCCCCCAATCTAGGGAATGTTGAAGCCGATTTCCTCAGATTTGGGGAGGCAGAGGCCAAAATCGAATTCAACTGCGTAAGTTCTGTTGCGTAAGTTCTGTTGAATTTATTGCGTGAGAGCTCTGATAAACTGGCCGAGTTCAGCAAAGAGACCGCCTTTTTTAGGACGATTGGCCGGTGAGCTGGAGCCATTATCGTCTTCATCCGTTTCATCTTCGAAAAGATTAGCGATCGCCTCGGCCGACGGCTTGGTGGCAAACTCGCCCAGCAGCTCGTAATCATCGTCTGCCGTTTCACCCCAGACTTGCCAAGGCCCCGGATAGATGCGGAGCAGCGTGGCCCCCTCCAAGGGCTGCAGGTAGTAAGCCGTTTCTAAGGTGCTGAGAAAGCGATCGCGCAGTTGGCGAGCGGCATAACCGATACCCACCACGGCAATATCTTCCAATTTCGGATTCAGCATGACGACATATTTACCCGTCGCTTCATTGCATAAAGCTTCGACATCATTCACTTCGACGGCCGAGGGTTCAATGATGAGGCAAGCTTCGTCGTCGGGTTCTAAACGCCCTTTAAATTCATTAATGCCACGGATACTGAAGTCCGGATTATTCCAGTCGCGCCGAGCGAGGGCAGCCGCCCCAGCATCAGGAAAGAACATCCTAAAGGGCAACTCTAGCTCTTTCAGCAGCGGATAGAACTGCTCAGCGATCGGCATGGCCTTGAGTTCAGGAATGTTGAAATCGACCACAATGCGGGGCAACCCGGCTTGAATGGCAGCTCGAGTCGCCTCTTTAGCCTGATCAACGGCGGTTTCGATACTGCGGGGCACTCCAGTCATAGCGTCGTATTAGGAAACGTTAGCAGGGGTCAATTGCGGCAGCGTGCGATCAAAGATTTGACACAAAACCATCGCCGTCCAGTCCACATCGGCCAGCGTGGTGTGACGTCCAACCGTCAAGCGAATGCCGCATAGGGCATGGCGATCGCGATAGCCCATCGCCTGCAAAATCAGGCTGGGACTTAGCTTACCACTATGACAAGCAGAGCCAGCGCTGATGCCAATACCCGCAAGGTTCATCTGGCGGACGAGGGTTTTGCCGCTGACGGTGTCGCCATCGGCAGCGGTGACACAAAAACTGGCATGGTGCGGCAGGCGATCGCGCGGATGCCCCGTAATCTCAAGTCCTGGGACGTCTGCCAATTGACGAAAGAGACGATCGCGGAGCTGAATAAGGCGTACCGTTTCGGACGGCATTTCCGCTGCGGCCAATTCAGCCGCCACACCAAATCCGGCCAGGTTGGCCACCGCTTGAGTGCCCGAGCGGTAGCCCCGCTCTTGCCCCCCACCGCCGAGTAGCGGCAGTAGATCCACTCCTGGACGAACGTACAGCGCGCCCGCCCCTTGAGGACCATACAGCTTGTGACTCGACAGTGACAGCAAATCAACTGGCAAGGTTTGCATATTTAACGGTAACCGGCCTGCCACCTGCACCGCGTCGGTGTGGAAAAGAACTCCGCGGGCGCGGGCGATCGCCCCCAGCTGCTCAATCGGTTGCAGAGTCCCAACTTCGCTTTGTCCATAAATGACTGAGATCAGTACCGTGTGAGGCTGGATAGCCCGCTCCAAATCCGTGGGGTTAACGTGCCCAGTACGGTCAACGGGCAGCCATGTCACTGCCCAACCTTGGGACTCTAACCAGCGGGCGGGCTCAGCAATTGCCGAATGTTCAACACTCGACACAATGAGATGCTGAGGAGTGGCATAGCGGCGCGCTATCCCCATCATGGCCAAATTGTCTGCCTCAGTGCCACCAGCGGTAAACACGACGCTATCGATCGGGGCTTTGATCAGGTCTGCGACCTGTGACCGTGCCAGTTCCAACACGGTAGCTGAGCGGTTACCCCATGTATGCAAGCTCGATGGATTCCCCCACTGCTCAGACATCACAGCCTGCACGGCCGCGATCGCTTCTGGCCGCGTTGGTGTAGTAGCGCTGTAATCCAAATAGATTTGCATAAGTTCAACTTGACGATCTCGGCATTGCAGACTGCTTTAGCCGTTTTGATCCTAACAGGATGGGCTAACCTTGCGGAAACCAGACACCATCATCCACCGTCAAAAAATCCATGTTTGCAGAAACTTGCTAAAATCTGCCGGGAACGAGAATGGTCTACATTGGCGCGTCGTCATCCAGGAATCCTATCGTATGAAATCAATAGCATTCGGGCTGTTATTGAGCAGCTCCATGGTGTTTGGCGGGGCCTCGGTCGCTTGGGGTCACGCGGTTCAAACTGATTACTTTGTCGATTTATTTGCCGAGGAACTGCAGCTTGACTTCACCGCGAGCTTTAGCACTGGGGCACCGATGGCGGATGCCACCGTGATTGTGTATGCGCCTGGCGATCGCGAGACTCCGTGGGCCGAAGCCAGCACCGACGCAGCCGGTTACTACACCTTCCAACCTGACCCAGATCTCACTGGCGACTGGCGAATCGAATTTGCAAAGGATGGCCACGCCGATATCCGCGTCGTACCGGTGAATGAACTGGGCATCGATTATCAAAACATTAGTGACGCTGGCGATACGGAATTCCATCAGCTTGCTCATTTGCGACAAGGCATCGCCGTGATTTCAGCCACTACCCTGGGAGTGGGAGCGATGGTGTGGCAACGTCGTCTCGCCAAGCGTCAATAATTGAGCTGCCTTGTTTCTCAGTCGTGGTCATTCTGGCCTGCTGGCTAAGGAACTTTAAAGCAATGCCATATCAACCATAAATAACGGTAAGTATTTGATGAATCACCCCCCTTGAGCGTTGATCACAGTCATCCAGAGAGCAATCTAGATACCGAGTGGTGAGCCCAAAGATGGGTCACCGTTTAACTCAGATGTCTACTGCAGGGTGATGATGACCATGGGGAAAACGTTGTGCACGGCTGAAGACCAGGCCTATGTGAACGTCATGGAAAGTTTGGTGGTTCAGGAAACTTGGGGACAACTAAAAGATCTACCGATCTGGTTTCGGCAATCGCGGCGATTGTCAGAGATCATCCCCTATGCCCTAAATCGACTGCCCACGTTGTATGCGTCGAGTCGACGAGGGTGGCAGTATCAAATCAAGTTTGCACAGGCAGAACTCAAGGACACTATCAAACAGGTCGTGAAAGACGCGCTGCTCGTGACTCGACCTGACCCTTTAGAGCATCGCGGCACGCTCAAACTTGAGCATCTCAAAGATTCTGACGCCGTTCTGCAGGCTTTGAGTACCGTGTTTCAGGAACCTAACCTAGACTGGGTCGCGGCCCTAAACAAGTTGCAAGAGCTGAAGCAAGATTCAACCGCTTTTACAACTCTCTGTGAGCGATCTGGGCCAGCATGGAAAGCGGGTGATCCAGTATTGCCCAACCAGTGGACTCGCCGCTATGCAGTTGACGAGTCTTCAGAACAGCAGCCTTCAGAACACCTGAAGGGCTCAGGCTGGGAAAACCGGATGTACAGCCTCTAAAGATTAAAGCCGACCCAGGCCTGCCGAACGAAAATGGCACCGTTATCTATGCTGCTATAGCAAAGGGCGGCATGCAGAATAGTCTGCAAGTAAGGCACAGCTCTCCGAAATTCCCTTCGGGGAAAAGCCATTCTGCAGCAATGAAAGGCTGGTCACACCAGCGTTATCACAGTCTGGATGGGGCTCACCAAATTGCCAACTGTCAGCGCGGTCAAGGCGGCCCCACAGGGTACGAAGTAATGACCAACTCGGTAATTTTGCCTCGTCGCCGAGCATTGGAGTTGATGGCCCGTGACGCCTGAATCTCAGAAATATGAAAGTCTTGGTATAGATCTCGGATAAACTCGCAGTCTGAATTTGACAACATCACCTTGACACCACGTCGGGCTAATGCGGAAAACGTTTGCTGGAGCCGTTCTTGATCTTGACTTCGAAAACCATAGCGGTTGTAGCCGGTAAAGCTGCTGGTGGCACTAATTGGATGGTAAGGCGGGTCAAAATAAACGAAGTCCTGAGTAGTGCAGGCTTGGTCTAATACCTGGTTGAACTCTGCACAAAGGATATTGGTTTGCTGAAGCGCCCTAGAGGCCTGTCGCAGGGTGTCAGCATCACAAACTTTAGGATTTTTGTAGCGCCCCATTGGCACATTGAAATGGCCTTTGGAATTTTCGCGATAAAGGCCGTTGAAGCAGGTTTTGTTGAGATAGATGAGTCGAGCGGCTCGCTCAATCGGCGATCGCAACTGGTTTTGCGCCCGCATGTCGTAATAATAATCATGGCAATGATGAGTCTGATGCCACCGCAGCAAACCAATCAGCGTCTCAACGTCTTGTTTGACGCAGCGGTAAACATTCACTAGCTCCCCATTCAAATCTGCTAAGACGGACTGATCGCAGAACTGATAAAGGTAGAAAAAAGTCGCCCCACCACCCAAAAAAGGCTCATAGTAATAACGAAACTGAGCGGGAAAATACCGACGATACTGCTCTAGTAAACGCCCCTTGCCCCCGGCCCATTTGAGAAAGGGGCGAGGATGACATTGAGTTGGAAGCGCTGCTGTCATGAAACTCTACAGGGGGCGATCTCGACAACTAGGGAACAGACGATGGCTAACCTTGCAAACCGCGTCGCACGCCTCTTAATACATTTGCACTCATTATAGTTATCGTAGGTCATCTGTTGGATCAATGATTCACTCCTGAACTGCGATAGGATAAAAGTTAAGTTGTATCGCACCAGCTATCGCGCCACTTAAGGTTACACAGTCGCGCTGGGTTGAATTATGCAAGAGTTTTTTCAAAATGTTTCACGATACCCAAAATATTTGATTTCTTTTTCGTTGGGGATCTTATTCAATGCGCTTGAGCCGCTAATGCCATTGCTCAAGCGTCCGACGACGGCAGTCGCCTTAATAGGGCTCGTCATTTCAAGTTTTATTTTCCTCACGTTTACCCTTAAGGCCATGCTGGGGTTGTCAGCCGCCTAGTCGTTACAGGCGGGCCTCTGGGGTTTCCTATGGGTCTTGTGACCGCATCACTGACTGGCGACTGATGTCTAGCCGGTCAATTAATTTTGAGAGAGGATTGTCATGGCCAATGATCGCCGAGTCGCCCGAGTGGCTTCCCTGATTAAGCGGGAGGTCAGTCAAATGCTGATGTCCGAAATTAAAGACGATCGCGTCGGTGCCGGGATGGTGAGCGTCACAGATGTTGAAGTCTCGGGCGACTTACAACATGCCAAGGTGTTTGTGAGCATTTATGGCACTGAGGAAGCTCGCGCCGAAACGATGGCCGGTCTGCACGCTGCGACAAAATTTGTTCGTCGTGAGTTGGGGCAGCGTATTCGTCTGCGGCGAACCCCAGAGGTGCTATTTCGCGAGGATCTTGGGGTCGAGCGGGGCACCCGGGTGTTGTCCCTGATTCAGCAACTGAGCACAGAACGGGATGCCCAACCCGCCGCTGCGGAGAAGGATGAGACCGCCTTGGAAGGCGAGTTTGATGTCCCGGCGGCCACTGAGGAAGTTGAGTGACGGCCCTTGGTTTACCAGACCCTGAGTCACTGTCTTTAGCAGCGCAGATTGCTCAGTTAATTGTGGTCCGAGCGTCTGGCTATGTATTTGATCATCAGCGCCGTTACCCTCAATGGGAGTTAGATCAAGCGACCCTTCAGCATTGTGTAGAAGCGTTGGGTATCGGCGGCGTGATTTTGCTGGGAGGCAGCGCCGTTGAAGTCGGGGTGCGATCGCAACAGCTCCAGTCATGGGCCGAGATTCCCCTATTGCTGGCTGCTGATATTGAAGAAGGTGTCGGCCAACGCTTTGCTGGGGCTATCCATTTTCCACCCCCCATGGCGCTGTCGGCAATCGCGCAGCATGATCTGGGCCAAGCCTGTGAATATGCCCGTCAAATGGGCGCGATTACGGCCCAAGAAGCGCTCGCGATCGGGCTAAATTGGCTACTGGCACCCGTTGTCGACGTCAACAATAATGCTGATAATCCGGTCATTAACGTGCGAGCATTTGGCTCGATGCCGAGCCAAGTCAGCCAGTTGAGTCGGGCCTTTATTGAGGGCACGCAGGCATTTCCCGTGCTCACGACGGCAAAGCACTTTCCCGGACATGGCGACACAGCGGTTGATTCTCACCTGCACTTACCCACCATTCCCCACGATTGCGCTCGCCTTGAAGAGATTGAGCTAGTGCCCTTTCGCGCAGCGATCGCGCAACAGGTGGACACGGTGATGACGGCGCATCTGCAAGTGCCGGCCTATGATGACCAACTGCCCGCAACGCTCTCGCCCCATATTTTGACCGGGCTGCTGCGGCGCGATCTGGGCTTTCAGGGATTAGTGGTCACCGATGCCTTGATTATGGGGGCGATCGCCAACCGCTATGGCCCCTACGAAGCCGCCGTGTTAGCAATAGAGGCAGGCGCTGACGTACTATTGATGCCCGCCGACCCGGAGGGCACCATTCAAGCAGTGGCCGAAGCCGTTCGCACCCGACGACTTACACCCGAGCGCATCGCGGCGTCTTTAGAACGGGTGTGGCGGGCCAAGCAAAAAGTCAGCCGCAGTTTGACCATCCCGCCTGAAACCTGCCACGCCTGGGAACATATTCCCCCGCCCCCAGTGCAGTTAGACCGGTTAGCAACGGCAGACGCCCGCACCACCCTGCATCGGATGCTCGAAGCCACGACCACCATCAGGGGACAAGTCGCAGCCAGTCCGGATGGTTGGGGAGAATCTCTGGTGGTGGTTGATGATGTCCTGAGTACCGATTGGCTGAGTCCCCAGACAGCGGCGATCGCGCTACCTGCGGCCCAGGGTTATCAAACGCGGATAGTGGATGGACGATCATGTCCCCTATCTCTGGCAGAACTGGAGACGACTCGGCCAACGCTGCTACAGATTTTTAGTCGCGGCAATCCGTTTCGAGGGCGGGCGGGCTTAAGCGATTTGGCCATGCAATGCTTTACGCACCTCAATGCCCACAATTGTCTGGCGGGGCTAGTTGTGTACGGCAGTCCTTATGTGTGGCAGTCACTGCTGACAAAGCTGACCTCCACTGTGCCCTACGGATTTACCTACAGTCAGACCCCGGAAGGCCAGTCGGTGCTGCTCTCAAAGTTACTCAAGACTGAGACGTTAGCAAACCGCAACCAAGCCTTTACAGATTAACCAGCATCTCGCGATTCGTGGAACAGCCAAACCGCTGCCTGTGAGGAACCCAAATACGGCTTAGCCTGAAACTTGCGATCGCCGTCGCCGACACCGTTCTGAGCAATATTTCACATCATCCCAACAATCGGCCCACTTTTTACGCCAGGTAAAAGGCCGCTGACAGACCGGACAGACCTTTGTGGGTAAATCTGATTTTGACCGTTGACGCCCCATCCCCACTCCCAACCCTCTATCCCCATGATGACGCTAAATTTTCCTCTTGTCCCTGAGCCAACCTTGCAGTCATGCCATAGCCGCGAAGTCCATCTCTCAAGACTGCCAATGTTGTGAGCGCAACCGAACGAAACGAACGAGTATTGATGACTGTATTCGAGTATCAACACCAAGCGGAAAGATGCCATTAGGAAGATGCCATTAGGAAGTTGAAATTCAACCCTAGCCAAGAGTTCCCAGCTTAAATTCAGGCGCTTCTATTCCACCAAGCGGCGTCCCTTCATCATGTACTGGCCGTGGATATTGACCGCGTAGGGCACGCAATACGTCAAGACCGCCGAAAGCCAGCGGGTGCGAGTCATTTTGCCTTGAGTCAACGCGATGCCGTGATTAATAGTGAACAATAAGGTCCCCATGACGATCGCCACTCGAATGGCCGTTCCGGTCATCGTCGGGTCGATCAGGGCAGCAAAATAACCTCGGATAACCTGCGCTTTCATGGTGATATATGCTTTGCGGGTGCAGCGATAAACTTTCTATCTACAATTCAAGCATGCCCTGTTAAGTTGTCTTTTTGCAGGGTTCACTGTCAACCCAAATGAGCGGCGGTATGACCTCAGACTTCCCCCTGCTGCGCTCCCCTCTAGATCAGATTCTGGGGTGTGGCCTGGGTAGTTTGGGTCAGCACTGGGTAGCTAATCTGAAAACTTTTGGGATACGGGTAAATGCGATTGAGCCGCAGGCCCGCGATCGCTGGGAAATTGAGGATTTATAGAGAAGCAATTTTTTTGGGGTGATCATAATGTCAAATCGGCCCTCAAGATGCTTGGTGTAACAACCGCAAGGCCCACAAAATTATCAACCGCATTTTGCCCCTCAAAGACCGCGTCGGAAGAAATTAAACTTGCTTGATACGCTAATAACATCCAGCCACTACCTTCTAAGTGGCCACTGACCGTTTCCTCTGTTATGCGATCGCATTATGGCTCCTCTCTGGCCTTATTCCACCCCTGGCATTCCCGACCATTTGTTTGAGCAACTGCCCGGCATCCCGATCAGTAAGCGAGAAGTGCGCCTCTTGATTATCGGGGCGCTGCGCCTCAAGCCGCAAGCTCGACTCTGGGACTTAGGGGCTGGTACAGGCACCGTGGTTGTGGAGGCGGCGTTGCTGTGTCCCCAAGGCCAAGTGGTGGCGGTGGAGCGCGATCCCGAAGTGGCGAACCTAATTCGGTTGAACTGCGAGCGCTTTCAACTCGCTAATGTCGACGTAGTCGAAGGGGTGGCCCCCGATTGTTTGTCCACGCTGCCTCCACATCCCGATTGCGTCATTATCGAGGGGGGTAAATCCATGAAAGAGGTGGTGGAAGCTACTTGGCACCATTTACCTGGTGGGGGACGTCTGGTCGTGACGACCGGCACCCTAGAAACCCTTTACGGGATTTCTGAAACCTTTGCCAAACTCTGTATTCGCAATGTCGAAATCGTCCAACCCGCAATCAATCGGCTAGAAACGCGGGGCAATCAGCAGGTGTTTAAGGCGATCAATCCCATCTTTCTGCTAAGCGGTGAAAAGCTCGATTAAAAGCTGTCGACAGTCGCATTCTAGAGCAGTCCAGCCGACATTGGTGAGGCCCCAAAATCCAGCGATGGCACCCCGCAGCTAGTTCGGTCAATTTCAAGTAGCTGCAACCCTTATTCGGCTCAAGGTTCATTTCTGAATTTTGTCGGGTTTTGCCCTTCCCAAAGGGTGTTCTGCCCACTGCCGTACATCCACCCCGCTGCCCGCTTGTAGCGCCTCACGCCAATCTGCAGCTTATCCTGAAAACGAGTATGAAGCGTCGCTGCCAACTCATTCTCGAATAGCCTTACTAGAGCAACAGCATCGAGCTATCAAAGCGATGTAAGATAGCCGCAATTCCGGCTAGATATTTAAAACCTCTACCGACTTCAGACAATTGCTGACGGATGCATCATGAAACAGATGGCGGCTGATCCTTCTGTCCAACGACAAAATTTGCAAGCAGCGTACCAGCGACTGACCGAAGTGCAACGCACGATCGTGCAGGTATTTGCCATCTTTTACGAGCCCGTCAGTCGCGTCAATGCGGGTAGATGTTGGGGTATGGCCATCCCGCCTTGGGCGGGTAGTCAGCGCATTAAACCGTTAAATGTTTCGCAGTTCAGCGCTCAAGTGACTAAAGCGATTCAGCAGGGAACGCTGACGCAGGCGCAAGGGCTTGGCCCCTGCTGCCCCGAACTACTGGTGGATATTGTGGTGCGCGATGCGATCGCCCTGGGCACTTTTGAGCCCATTGTGAAAGCCGTTCATCAGCAATCTCCGCTAAAACGACGATACGCCACCCATGGTCCTCGCACCTTTGTGCAGGAAACGGCATGGCTGCGAGAACTGCGCATCGCCATTTACCGGGAAGATACCGACGAAATTGATGAACTGCTGCAGGATGCGGATCAGGCCTATTGGCAACGCACCCAGTCTTTTCCCATGGTGTTGGAACAGGTCATCAACAATCCGTTTGATGCCGCTTGGTTTGAGACCCTCTCGTTACCGTTTCGCCAATATGGTCTACGCCTAACCCTGGCCGAGGCAGCGCGGGCGGGTACGGCAGCAAACACCGCTTTTGAGACAGTTGAGGGACTGTACCAAGACGAACAACTAGACCCAGAGACGACCCTGGTCTATGTAGAGCAGCTTTGGTTGCGAGGCCATTTGCGCGAAGCCAGTGGCGTGTTGTCGGCTACGCCTGTGGGCGAGCAGCCTGGGAAGTATTTAGCCATGCAGGGGGCGATCGCTTTCCTCATCGGCCAAACAGAGGACGCGGTCGCCCACTTTCGCGCCAGTCTTAAACAGACCGGTAAGTCCAAGGGGGCTCAGGCGAGTTGGTTTGACTCTCCAGCCACGGCCGTGTTTTTTCTCGCCTTACTCAAACGCGGTCAGCCCGAAGATTATGAGCAGGCCGCCGCCTACTGTCAAATTGTGCAGCAGTATAAGAGTCACTGGCTGCACGACAGCATGATGCTGCTAGAAAAGGTGATCCAAGTCCAGGAGGGCATGATCAGCAAAGTGCCAGAGCGGCTACGGCACGGTGAAGATTACTTTCTGGATGCGCCCAGCATATCGTCCCTGCTAGAAGCCTACAGCATCTATTGGCTGCACACGGGCAACTTTCGCGGTTGGTTACCCCAGTACCTCACCCGCCTCTATCGAGAGGCCTCACAACTTGACTATGGCTGGTTCGCGATGGAATTTGCCACCTTACTCGCTCACCTGGGAACCGGGGTCGAAGAATACGACGTCTACGGCGAAATTGCCGATGCCCTGCGAGAAGAATGTGGCAGCCATCCACTGCTGGATCTCGTCAAAATTCAAGAGCCTTGGGAGTTGTCATTAAAGGCGCTTGGCCAACTCACTCAGGCGACTGCTCCCAACCATCCGGCCGCGAAGCCGATCTTGCGCCTAGCGTGGCGACTGCAGTTTAGCTCCATGGACTACTGGAACCTCATCCCCGTAGAACAAAAACTCAGCACTAAAGGCGGTTGGACAAAGGGCAAACAAATTTCTCTCAAGCGGTTTACGTCGCCCCGCGACATGCCCAACTATATGACCGAACACGATCGCCAAATTGTCGCCAATCTGGAAGTTGAGCAGTCCCAATATTATTACTATGGGTCGCCATCCTACAGCTTTGGAGAAGGAGGCCTCACTGCGTTGGTGGGGCATCCCCTCGTGTTTTTGGCCGAGATGCCCGATGTGCGCATCGATATTGTGGCGGGCGAGCCAGAACTAATCGTGAAACAGTTGAGCAGCGATCGCCTCCGCCTCTCTTTATTGCCAGAGGTGAATACCTACAGTTATACGCTGGCGTTTAAAGAAACCCCGACCCGGCTCAAGGTGATTGCGCTCAGCGATGATCATCGCCGCATTGCGCAGCTACTCGCCCCAAATAATCGTCTAGAAGTTCCGGCCTACGCGCAAGACCAGGTGCTCAAAGCCATCACTGCCATCTCTTCCCTCATTACCATTCAATCCGATATCGGCGGCGGCGTTGCCGCTGAAGCCGTCCCGGCGGATTCCACACCCCGAGTCCATTTACTCCCAGCGGGTGACGGTCTCAAGGTGGCGCTGCTGGCTCACCCGTTTCCTGAGGGGGGCTCCTATTATCGGCCTGGTGAAGGCGGCAAAACCGTCATTGCTGAAGTCGACGGCAAGCGACTGCAAACCGAGCGCAACCTCAAGGCCGAAAAGCAACAGGCCAAAAACGTCAAGATCCATTGCCCGGTATTAAAGAGCTACAAGCCTCGTAAGGGTGAGTGGGTCATCGAGGAACCCGAAGATTGTCTGAATTTACTGGTGCAGTTGCAGACCATGGGCGATCGCGTCCGCATTGAATGGCCCGAAGGCGAAAAGTTCCGCGTGTCTCAACAGTTAGGACTGTCCAATTTCCGCTTCAATATTCGCCAACAGCAAGACTGGTTTGCCGCCAGCGGCGAAATCCAAATTAGCGAAACCCAGGTGGTGGATTTGCAACAGCTCATGGCGCTGATGGATAAGTCTCCCGGCAACTTTGTGGAATTGTCAGATGGTCAATTCTTGGCCCTCACAGACGAGTTTCGGAAACGGCTGAAAACGCTGCAACGGCTCTCTGATGGCAAAGGTAAAGATCTGCGGATTCACGGGCTGGCGGCACTGGCCCTAGAAGACATGGTCGAAGATGTCGCCCAAATCAAAGTCGATAAAGCCTGGAAAACCCACCTTCAGCGCATTAAGACGGCTCGCAGCATTGCACCACAGGTGCCTGATACGCTGCAAGCAACTCTGCGAGATTATCAGCTTGCCGGATTTACCTGGCTATCGCGCTTGGCCCATTGGGGCGTTGGGGCTTGCCTGGCAGATGATATGGGCTTGGGCAAAACCCTGCAGGCGATCGCTCTGATTCTCACTCGCTGCGATACTGGCCCCACACTAGTCATTGCCCCGACCTCTGTCTGCCTCAATTGGGCCAGCGAAGTCGAGCGATTTGCGCCCAGTCTGACCGTGAAATCATTTGGCCCTGGCAATCGCCAGCAAATGCTCGATGCCCTGCAGCCCGGCGATTTGGCGGTGTGCAGCTATGGTCTCTTGCAGCAAGAAGAAGCCGCCGCCCTGCTGGCCAAAGTGACCTGGCAAAATATCGTGCTCGACGAAGCTCAGGCGATCAAGAATCAAGATACGAAGCGATCACAGGCGGCTATGGCCCTGCAGGGCGATTTCAAAATTCTTACGACGGGCACCCCGATTGAAAACCACCTGGGAGAACTGTGGAATCTGTTTCGCTTCATCAATCCTGGCCTGCTGGGATCGTTGGATAGCTTTAACCAACGCTTTGCCAATGCGATCGAGCGAGGCCAAGATGAAGCCGCCCGCGAAGCGCTACGGCGCTTGATTCAGCCATTTATTTTGCGACGCACCAAAGATCAAGTGCTCAAAGAACTGCCCTCCCGCACCGAAATTACCCTACAAGTCGAACTCAGTGCGCCAGAAATGGCCTTCTACGAAACCCTACGTCGAGAAGCGGTGGAAAAACTGGCCGATAGTGATGCAGCGGCTGGGCAAAAGCATCTGCAAGTGCTAGCAGAGATTATGCGGCTGCGGCGCGCCTGCTGCAATCCGCAATTGGTGCGCCCCGAATTAGGGCTACCCAGCGCCAAGCTTGACCAGTTTGGCGAAGTATTAGGAGAGCTGCTAGAGAATGGTCACAAAGCCCTGGTATTCAGTCAATTTGTCGATCACCTCGCCATCCTGCGAGAGTATCTTGATCGCCAACAGATCGCTTATCAATACTTAGACGGCAGCACTCCTGCTAAGCAGCGCCAGCAACGGGTAGAGGCGTTTCAAACCGGTGAGGGGGATGTGTTTCTCATCAGCCTCAAGGCCGGTGGCACGGGGCTGAACCTCACCGCGGCTGACTTTGTCCTGCATATGGATCCTTGGTGGAATCCTGCCGTGGAGGATCAAGCGAGCGATCGCGCCCACCGCATCGGCCAACAGCGCCCTGTCACCATCTATCGCCTCGTGGCCCAGGGCACTATTGAAGACAAAATTGTCGCTCTGCACAAAACCAAACGAGATTTAGCCGACAGTTTGCTGGCAGGCACCGATGTCAGCAGCAAAATCTCCACCGACGAACTGTTAGCGTTGATTCAAGCCTAGCTAAACCACACCAGAGGTCTGAGGTCTGAGACGACATGAGCCGGTGAGCAATGGCCAGGATGTCGGCGCTGGTGCATCACCATCACGTCGCTGGCCTAGCGTATGACCATGCCAGCGACCTGACTAGCACCGTTAGGTTTAAAGTTACGCATTGTAACTGCGGACAAAAAAGAGGATGATATAGCAACAATGTCCGTTTTAAGTCACTTAGGGGCAAATTGCGACGGCAAGATGACAACCGATAAGCCGATGCTTTCACATTGGCCGCGTCGGCGATCGCGGATCAAGTTACGGCCCCAACCAGCCTCAGCACTCTATGGAAATTGATGATCACAGCCGAGTTCAGCATTCCGGTCTGGGCAGACTAACTTTGCTACGGTGCCCCAGAAATTCGATGTAGATGCTGCTGAACGACCCATGCCGCCATTGCATTCCCTGGCCACCCTTGGCCATCCTGTTTTTTGCCAACAATCACGATGATTATTACCAACCGCATTAATTTCCACAATCTGAGGGGTGACCTGTTAGGTGGCTTGACCGCCGCCGTTGTTGCTCTACCAATGGCTCTCGCCTTTGGCATTGCTTCTGGCGCTGGCGCTGCTGCTGGTTTATGGGGCGCGATTTTGGTGGGCTTTTTTGCCGCCTTGTTTGGCGGCACGCCTAGCCTCATTTCAGAACCGACTGGCCCAATGACCGTGATCATCACCGCTGTCATTGCCCAAACGACCGCCAGCGACCCTGAGAACGGTTTGGCCATGGCATTCACAGTGGTGATGTTAGCCGGTCTCTTTCAAATCAGCTTTGGCCTGTTGAAACTGGGGCGCTACATTACGATGCTGCCCTATAACGTCATCTCAGGCTTTATGACCGGCATCGGTGTCATTCTCATTTTCATGCAAATCGCGCCTTTCTTGGGGCAGGAAACTCCAACTGGCGGTGTTTTTGGGGTGATCAGCAATTTGCCTGACTTAGTCACCAACCTTAGCCCTTGGGAAACTGGATTAGGGATTTTGACGCTGGCGATTTTGTTTCTTTATCCCAGCCGTTTGAAAAAGGTAGTGCCGCCACAGTTGGTGGCGTTGGTGGTTGGCACCCTGGTCTCTTTAGCCTTTCTGCAAAATATCGACATTCGGACTATCTCCACAATTGGAGAAATCACCCCCGGACTACCCGATCTTCAGTTCCCTACCTTTACCCCTGGCAACCTGCGGCTCATGTTTGTAAATGCCATGGTGTTGGGCATGGTCGGTTCCATTGACTGTCTGTTGACTTGTTTGGTGTCTGACAGTCTGACCCGTCATGAACACCAGTCGAATAAGGAACTGATTGGTCAGGGCGTGGCGAATCTCATCACCGGTCTCTGCGGGGGAATTGCTGGCTCAGGGGCGACCACAGCTACTGTCGTCAACATTCAAGCCGGTGGTCGGACGGCACTATCGGGCCTAAGTCGTGCGGTAATCTTGCTGGTCGTAGTCTTGTGGGCTGCGCCATTAACTTCAGGCATACCCCTAGCCGTACTCGCCGGTATCGTCCTCAAAGTTGGTCTCGACATTATTGATTGGGGCTTTTTGAAGCGGGTGCACAAAATTTCCTGGAAGGCGGCAGGCATCGTCTACAGCGTCGTGGCGCTAACGGTATTTGTCGATCTCATGGTGGCCGTTGCGGTCGGGGTTTTCATTGCCAACATTCTGACCATTGCCCGTCTTGAAGAGCTGCAGTCCGAATCGGTTAAGACCATCACTGATGCCGATGACCAAATTGTGCTCGCGCCAGAAGAAAAGACCATCATCGATGAGGCTGATGGTCGTATTCTTCTGTTTCACCTGAGTGGGCCGATGATTTTTGGTGTCGCTAAAGCCATCTCACGCGAGCATGATGCGATCGGCACTTACGATGTGCTGATTATTGATCTCAGTGAAGTGCCTGTGTTGGGTGTGACCTCTTCTCTGGCCTTAGAAAATGCGGTTCAAGAAGCAGTGGAGAACGACCGCGAAGTGATGATTGTCGGCGCAACAGGCAAAGTGCATCGACGACTCGAAAAGCTCGGTATTGACGCTTGGGTGCCCAATGATCACTGGCTAGAGAATCGTCTGCAGGCCCTAAAAGTGGGTGCCGCGATCGTTCAGGGAGACCAGTCACCGTCCCAGGTATCGGTGCCCCTATCAAAACTTCCAGAAGGTAGCGTCAGTTAGCGCGATCGCGACTATCTTCCAGCCCTGTCTGACGGTCACAGTTCTTGCACGTGGCCACTCACACCATATGGAGACTTTGATCCTGGGCCAAAATATCTCTCTTATCGCCGGTTTTCACAACTATTTCTCAGGCATTTCTTAGGCTGACAATAAATTGCTTGTTTTATAGTGAAAAAGCACGAGTAAATCGTTTTTGAGATAGACCTATGGTGTTATTTGGCTTTGGCAAAAAGCTTGAAATTCCGAGTCCTGATGAAGCGCTGCCAGGCCGCAGCGAACCGATACCCGTCCCTGACAAACACTACGTCAACGGTCATACTCTCAAGTCGCCTTTTCCGGCTGGTCTGGAAACGGCCTTATTTGGCATGGGCTGCTTTTGGGGCGCTGAGCGCAAGTTCTGGCAAACCGAAGGGGTCTACACCACAGCTGTGGGATATGCGGCTGGCCATACCCCCAACCCCACCTATCGCGAGGTGTGCTCTGGGATGACGGGTCACAACGAGGTTGTACTTGTCGTCTATGACCCCAGCGTTATCAGTTACGAGGGCATTCTCAAAGTCTTTTGGGAAAATCACAACCCGACTCAAGGGATGCGCCAGGGCAATGATACGGGTACTCAATATCGCTCCGGTATCTACACCTATTCTGATGAACAACGTCAACTGGCAGAGGCTTCTCGTGACGCTTATCAACCGCGCTTGAAGACAGAGGGTTATGGCAAAATTACGACCGAAATCTTGGCTACCTCTGAGTTTTACTACGCAGAAGACTATCACCAACAGTATTTAGCGAAGAATCCAGGTGGTTACTGCGGTTTGGGCGGTACTGGAGTGGCTTGTCCGACTGGTTTGAATGTGTAGCCTCAAGGCTAACGCAAGGTAATTGCAATATTCATGCAGGTGCTCTTGAATCTATCAGGAGCGCCTGTTTTTTGCAGTCACAAACATATGCTCGAACACGACTACGACAGTGCTGCATGAGGGTTTATGCAGTTTAACCGGTGCTGTCCTTACTGTGGCTGCTGGTGCGGCGATCGCACTCCAATTAAGCCCATGGCCATTATGGGACAAGATATCCCCTGACAAAGAGGATTTGAACGGATGCCATCTCAGCACTCATCGATAGAACTGGCATATGCCCCCCTATCAACAGTCTGCAGAACAGCCGTAACGCTGACTTGCCAGACAGTTTAGGCATGTTCTTGCTCTTCTTCTTGGCGCTAGGATTACGGGGAACTTTGGGAGGATGCCTGTCCTCAAAATAGCCGCTCCTCTCGGTCAGTTTATTTGACCAACGACCCATGACAAAAAGTTTATTGAACTTCGGCAACAAATCTGTGAGAAGCCTGCCCAAAGCCTTTAGGGTGTAACTAAAGAGAGAAACATTCGGCCCGTAACTTGTTGCTGATTTTGTCAAACTTATGCCGCTGACGATTTTAGTTGTAGACGATGATTCGGGTACCCGGCTTTCCCTGCAAGATTACTTGGAGTTAGAGGGATACATCGTCGCAACGGCAGAAGATGGCTGGAAAGCCTTAGAACTCATTAACCAATGTCAGCCTCAGCTGGTTATTACAGATATCAGCATGCCCCGTATTGATGGGTTTGCATTTTTGAAAAGCTTGCGACAGCAGCCGACTTGGCGGCTTTTACCAGTCATCTGTTTAACCGCCAGTACCCAAACTGAAGCGCGCGTGCAAGGCTACCAAACTGGCTGCGATGTTTATATCGAAAAGCCATTTGAACTAGCGGAAATTGGCGCCGTGGTGAAAAATCTCTTAGCGCGATCGCAGCTCATTCAAACCGCCTGGTTACAGTATCAGCGTTTACCAGAGCCAGTTCCCGCCGCTGCTGTGTCGCCACCCTCTTTAGAGTTGGAACCACCCGCGATCGCGGAGGATTTTTCCCTCACCGAGCGCGAGCAGTCAGTCTTGGATCTATTGTCCGAGGGCATGTCTAACGCGCAGATTGCGGCCACACTGTTTCTCAGTCCTCGAACGATTGAGAAATACGTTACCAACCTGCTGCGCAAAACCGATACTAGCAACCGCGCCGAACTTGTACGGTTTGCCATGGATCATCATCTGGTGGAATAAGCAGCTTGCGCTAACTTCTCAATCGTCGGCTCAAATCGGGTATCCCACTGCAACGTCTGCCCAAGATAATGAGGAGTGCTGTTGGGCCGCAAGTGTTGCACCGCTCAAGCCGACAGTGTTGATGTCTTGCGGCCCAACAACTGTCTGCAGTTAGCGACATGTATCTGCAGTTAGCGACATGCGACTTGTTTTGCCAGCCTTCCAGAGTTTTCAACCTGCTATGACTTATTACATTTCTCCGCGCTTTTTAGACAAGCTAGCTATCCACATCACAAAAAACTATCTCGGTCTAGACGGCGTGCGGGTTCCCTTAATTTTGGGCGTGCACGGGCGCAAGGGCGAAGGCAAAACTTTTCAATGCGAACTGGTGTATGAGCGCATGGGCATTGAGGTAGTGCACATCTCTGGGGGTGAGTTAGAAAGTCCCGATGCGGGTGACCCGGCTCGACTGATTCGCCTGCGGTATCGGGAAGCCGCTGAACTGGTGCGGGTCCGCGGCGTCATGGCGGTACTGATGATTAATGATCTCGATGCCGGAGCTGGGCGATTTGACGCAATGACTCAATACACCGTCAATACTCAGTTGGTGAACAATACGTTGATGAATATCGCTGATAACCCAACGAATGTACAGTTGCCAGGAAGCTACGATGACAAGCCGATTCAGCGAGTCCCCGTCATTGTTACCGGCAATGACTTTGCCACCCTCTATGAACCGTTAGTCCGCGACGGTCGCATGGAAAAGTTTTACTGGCAGCCTGATCGCAGCGATCGCATCGGCATCGTTGGCGGCATTTTTGCCCCTGACAACTTGGGTACTGCAGCGATTAAGCAACTGGTTGACACCTTTCCACAACCGGCGATCGATTTTTATGGTGCCCTCCGAGCCCGCATCTATGACGAACAAGTCCGCGATTTCATCCACTCGGTTGGCATTCAGGCGGTTTCTCGGCGGGTGGTCAATGCAACTGAGCCTCTACAGTTTGCAAAACCCCAATTTTCGCTTGCGCATCTTTTAGCTGTCGGTCAACAAATGGTGGATGAACAGCGACGATTGCAAGAGATGCGGTTAGCCGATCAATATAACCGTGCCTTGCGAGAGCGATCGCCTTCCCCGACAGCTTCAGCAGAGACACCCTCACCCAACTTTTATCGGACCTATGAGCCAGACATCAGCTCCCCAATCGCCAACAACCATAGACTGGAGAGCCCATCCCCACCGCCCCATCATCCAGTAGCAACAGCCGCCGCCTTATCGGCAGACACCCTGAGGCATATCGAGTCTCTGCTTAACCAGGGATACCGCATCGGTCTGGAACATGTTGACCAGCGCCGATTTCGCACCAATGCCTGGCAGAGTTGTGCGGCCATCCAATCGCAAAATCATCAGGAGGCAGTTAACGCCTTAGAACAGTGCTTGACCCAATTTCCAGGTGAATATGTGAGGCTGATTGGAATTGACCCCGAAAATAAACAGCGGGTGCTAGAGCAAATTATCCAGCGTCCTAGCTGAGCTATCAGAAATTGGAACGCTATGGTTGCCACACCATAGATGAGCACATTAGATGAGCACGTTGTAAATGCGCTTTGCAGAACCGAGTCATACGGCAGCTCTAAAATCCCGCCGTACATTCTTACCCCGAGCACAGATCACTTTGGCTTATTCGTCCTGCTCACGGGCAAAATGCCCTGCCTAAGATGCTTTATGGATTGACAAATCTGGGAGCCTCTGCCCGCTGGCGCCCGTCGCGGCCAATGCCAATCTGTAGCTTTATCTAGGAGAACTGGTATGAAGACTAAAGTCAATCTGCAAAACTAAGATTCGCCAGCGCTTTGAGCCTTTAGCAATGCCCTCGCCAGCCCCACATGACTTGACCAGAGTCGCTGCTGACTAGAGGATGATTTTTGTCTCAACGCGGCAACCAAGCAGAAAAGGCGGTAGCCTAGTGAAATAGACAAGTTTAAGAAGCGAGTTCACTCTGGTGATGCGGCTTCTGTTGTGGGTAATTTGAAACTTCAAATTACTAACCAAGTTTTGTTTAGACCCTCTGGACGTGACGCGTGCCCAAGGTTGGGATTATTTACAACGATATGAAGCCAGCAGCTCAGGAAGCTGCTGAGCTTTGGCGAGATAAGTTGACGATACGAGGCTGTGATGTTCACGCAGCTACTGGCCTGGGAGGATTACTAGGATATTCCAGTCCATCTCGACCAGTCTGTCATACGCCTATTGACAGCTTAATTCCACCGGATTTTGACGAGGACATGGCATTTGCCATCGTTTTAGGAGGCGATGGCACTGTGTTGTCAGCTTTTCGGCAAGTGGCACCAGCAAGAGTGCCGCTACTCACAGTGAATACAGGGCATATGGGCTTTTTGACGGAGACTTACCTCAATCAGTTACCCAAAGCCATTGAACAAGTTTTAGAAGGCAACTATCGCATCGAGGAACGATCGATGATAGTCGTCAAAGTTTGCCACGGTGACCGTACTGTTTGGGAGGCACTCTGCCTCAATGAGATGGTGCTGCACCGCGAGCCATTAACTAGCATGTGTCATTTTGAAGTGGCGGTGGGCCAACATGCCCCTGTGGATATTGCGGCAGACGGGGTGATTATTTCTACCCCAACTGGGTCGACCGCGTATTCTCTCTCTGCTGGCGGCCCCGTCATTACGCCTGGAGTTTCAGTCACCCAATTGATTCCCATTTGCCCACATTCACTCGCATCGCGGGGCATTGTTTTTCCCGATTCTGAGGCGGTAAAAATCACCGCAGCCAATACTGACCCACTGGTGATGGTGGTCGATGGGAATGCCGGCTGCTATGTCATGCCTGAAGATTGGGTCGCTACGGAACCGTCTCCATACCCGGCCAGGTTCATCCGCTTGGGGTCACCTGAGTTCTTCAGAGTTTTGCGAGAAAAATTGGGCTGGGGGTTACCTCATATTGCCAAGCCCACCTCGGTAGAATTGCCCTGACCGAAAGACATGGGTTGATGAGGAACAGTAAGTACTGTAAACCCGCCGACTCAGCTATGATTGGCAGCTAAGCTAGGAATTACACTCGGGCCCTGGGTCACTGGTTCGAATGCCGATTCAGCCTTCGTTACTGACCGTTTTGGGGTTTCTATCAGTATGGAAAGTAATGCTAACGATGCAGTGCCTCAGGTTTTACTGATTTGCGCCAACCCTGACTTAACTGATGGCATCAGTCATGACCTGACAGAGGCTGGGTATAGTGTGAATACTGCGACCACAGGCGCACGCGGCCTAGAGACAGCAAAGCGATCGCAGCCAGCTCTGATCGTGGTTGACCGCCTCTTGAATAGTGAATCTGGTCTAGCCGTGTGCCAACAACTGCGTAGCGAGCAATTTTGCATGCCATTACTCCTTTTAATGGCACGTGACACGCTAGAAGATCGGATTGCCTGTCTTGAAGCCGGCGCGGACGACTATTGTCTCAAACCCTATCAAGCCAATGCTTTCTTGAAAATTGTTCAAATTTACTTACAACCGGGCGACGTTACCTCAGAAGAACTTCGATTTGCCGACCTGACTCTAGATTTAGGCACCCGTATGGCATTACGGAATGGTCGTACCATCGAATTGACCACAAAAGAATTTGAGCTGTTACGTTATCTGATGGAGCATCCTCGTGAAGTGCTAGCCCGTGAACAGATTTTGGAAAATGTCTGGGGTTATGACTTTATGGGCGAGTCCAATGTGATTGAGGTGTATGTCCGTTATCTACGCCTCAAAATTGACAGCAACAACGATAAGCGACTGATTCAGACTGTCAGAGGCGTCGGTTACGTACTGCGTGAAAGCTAGGCCTGCAGTGAGTTCGTTGTTATGCGTCAGTCCTAAAGGGGTTAAACAGCTATTGATCGCTTTATAGTTTTGGGGCTCTGTGCTAACGCTCTAGGCAGATTTTAGGCTGCAATCGCGTCCTATGGTCTCTTATGAGCTGAGATTGAGAAACTGTTAAATGTTCCCAATATGCAGGCTTAAGCTTAACGTCTGTACATGTACCAATACTATTTATGAAAATCTGATGAAGACAGCACAACATCATGAAAATTTGATGGTGTGATGCCTTAACTTACAACCGTATGATTGCCTGAAATCAGTGCAGTTAATCTCGCAAATATTCATGAATCCATATGCAGCTGGTCAATACTTCAAACGACTATTGACTTTGTTCTCTGCTAATGATTAATGACCATGTTTACAGCTGGTTTCACTGAACTTGATGGATGATTTATTCCATCAAGTTCAGTCGTCTGTTGATTATTGATTTTCCTTTTTGATATTTTTTTCGCTGCCTCCCTAGTAAAGGCTTCTCTCATGCCTAATCGCTCCCAACAAATACCTATCTTGCCTGGCCTCGCCGCCGTAACTGCTCTGGGAGGAATTGCCGTCGCCACCCAGCCTGCTACAGCAGCGTCTTTAATCCCAGTTGACACAGAGCTATCGCTGTTGATCGACGTATCTCTTAGCATTAGCTCTACAGAGTATGACTTGCAACTGGAAGGTTATCAAACCGCCTTCACCAATTTAGCGCCGCAATTTGGGGGGAATGATTTTGGTAATGTAGCCGTGAATGTAGTTCAGTGGGCCGGTTCTAATCTCCAAGAGGAATCAATTGCCTGGACATTCTTGAATAATGAGACCAGTGCGTTACAGTTTGCTGAGACTATTGCGGCTCTGACACGACCGTTTCGCCTAGGTACGTCACCTGGCCCAGCCATTGAATTTGCTACCCCCTTATTCAGCACTAACGAATACGACGGGCAACGATGGGTAATTGATGTCTCTGGCGATGGTCGTGGAAATACTTTACTGACAAGTACCGCAAGGGATAATGCGCTTGCGGCTGGAGTCGATGCCATCAATGGCTTGCCAATCCTACCTATTTCTGGTTCTGCTGCTGGTGTAGATGATTGGTATCGCAACAACATCCAAGGGGGCGAAGGGGCGTTCACGATTGCCGCAACCGGCTTTGAAGATATTGGCCGTGCCCTAGAAGAGAAGTTGGTCGCAGAACTGACCTTGCCGCCCTCTGACCCCGAAGCTCCGATTGTTGCTCCAGAACTTCCTGTAAGTGAGAGTGATCTATCGATTAGTGTGCCAGAACCGGTGACGCTATGGGGACTGGGTGCGGTTTTAGGGGGACTTCTCTATCGCCGACGTCGTCATCTGGCGTAGTCTCTGCCTCTTGCCTCAATGTGGGGAGATGTATCTATCAGGTGACTATGGCCTCTAGTTATCGGTATCCTATTGGTGATCGCCTATAGCCACCAGACGAATGTAAGTGACATACAGCAAGACGTAGTTTGTTTCAGCCAAGTTCTCCAGGATAGAAGCAGAATACAGAATATTCAGCGAGACGGGCAAAGCTTTACGGAGTTCAGAAGAGTTCTAGTGATGTGGATCGTTTCTACTAAGCTACGGATTGCTGTGGTAATTAACAGTCAGGCAGTAACTGCCCATCAATAGGTTTCCAAAGCCGCATTGTGGAGCTTCGGGGGAGTGTGACCGAGCGCATAGGCACTATGCTCGGTATAAAGCCAACGATGCACTGCAGCCAGGGTTGTAAAGCGAGCTTGCAAAGTCTGAAACTTGAGCAAACTTGCCCGTTCGCGATCGCTTCGAGCCTATAAAACGTTGCCAGCAATGCCCACATCAGGCACCGCTTCAAAGGTTAGTACTCTGTAAACCAAGTTCCTTGAGATTGTAGTGAGTTCCCTTATATCCTAAATAGTGCGGACGTACACCCATAGGACATCACGATGCCGACACGCCATGTTGAGTTAAGTCATGCGGACCGGGCCCATCTAGAGCATCGGTTGGGCAAAGGGCAGATGAAAGCGCGCGAATACAAACGGGCGACCGGGCTGCTGGAGTTAGATCGAGGGAAAACTCTCAAAGCAGTCTCTCAGACC
>JBCDAJ010000051.1:0-37922 GCA_039185935.1 Cyanobacteria bacterium P01_F01_bin.56
CTGGCTGCACTTCTTCATGTTGTTTGTGCCAGTGACGGGTTTGTGGATGGCGTCCGTGGGCGTTGTGGGTTTAGGTTTGAACCTGCGCGCGTATGACTTCGTGTCTCAGGAAATCCGCGCGGCGGAGGACCCTGAGTTTGAAACCTTCTACACGAAGAACATTTTGTTGAATGAAGGTATCCGGGCTTGGATGGCACCGACTGACCAGCCCCACGAGAAGTTTGTATTCCCTGAGGAGGTTCTCCCCCGTGGTAACGCTCTCTAGTAATTCGTATCTTGGCGGGCGCGACCAGCAATCTTCAGGTTTTGCCTGGTGGTCTGGTAATGCTCGTTTAATCAATCTGTCTGGTAAGCTGCTGGGTGCTCACGTTGCCCATGCTGGCTTGATCGTCTTCTGGGCAGGTGCCATGTGCCTGTTTGAAGTTGCTCACTTCGTCCCCGAGAAGCCGCTTTATGAGCAAGGCTTCATTCTGTTGCCTCACTTGGCGACTATTGGCTGGGGTGTTGGTCCAGGTGGTGAGATCATTGATACCTTCCCCTACTTCGTCGTAGGTGTGTTGCACTTGATTTCTTCTGCCGTTTTGGGCTTGGGTGGCATTTATCACGCCATTCGCGGACCCGAGACCTTAGAGGAGTATTCCTCCTTCTTTGGCTATGACTGGAAAGACAAGAACCAGATGACCAACATCATCGGTTACCACCTCATTTTGTTGGGTTGTGGTGCGTTCTTGTTAGTGTTGAAAGCCACCTTCTTTGGTGGGGTTTATGACACTTGGGCTCCTGGTGGTGGTGCGGTGCGGGTGATTACTAACCCGACCCTCAATCCAGTGAGAATCTTCGGCTATGTCGTGGGCTCTCCCTTTGGCGGTGACGGCTGGATCGTCGGCGTCAACAGCATGGAAGACATCATTGGTGGCCACATTTGGGTTGGTATCATCTGCATCAGTGGTGGTATTTGGCACGTTTTGACCAAGCCGTTTGGTTGGGCGCGCCGGGCTTTTGTTTGGTCTGGTGAAGCATATCTTTCCTACAGCTTGGGCGCTTTGTCCTTGATGGGCTTGATTGCCGCTTGCTACGTTTGGTTTAACAACACTGCTTACCCCAGTGAGTTCTATGGTCCTACCAGCTCCGAAGCTTCTCAAGCTCAAGCCATGACCTTTTTGGTGCGTGACTTGCGTTTGGGCGCAAACATCGGTTCTGCTCAAGGTCCTACTGGTTTGGGTAAGTACTTGATGCGTTCTCCCACAGGTGAAATCATCTTTGGTGGTGAGACCATGCGTTTCTGGGACTTCCGTGGTCCTTGGTTGGAGCCCCTACGTGGCCCCAACGGTTTGGATTTGGATAAGATGCAGAACGACATTCAGGACTGGCAGGTTCGTCGTGCTGCTGAGTATATGACTCATGCACCGCTGGCTTCTATCAACTCCGTGGGTGGCGTTATCACTGAGATCAACTCTGTGAACTACGTGAACCCTCGTCAATGGTTGGCAGCGTCTCACTTTATCTTGGGCTTCTTCTTCTTGATTGGTCACCTGTGGCATGCAGGTCGGGCACGGGCGGCAGAAGCTGGTTTCGAGAAAGGTATTGACCGTGAGTCTGAACCCGTACTAGCGATGGATGACCTTGATTAAGCGATCGCTTAGTTAAGCGTTACATTCACTGCTTTAAGAAGCTCTCGTAGTACTCACGGGAGCTTCTTCTTTTTTTGAGCGCTTTTGAGGCCGCTGAATCAATCGCCTGAGCCGCTGCCCAGTCACAGTTGCCACCAAAGTAGCTGGGCGGCACCGAGTCCACAATGTCAGCTTCAGCTGGAGCAAGCCCAATCACGCCAAAGTGAAGACGTATAGGCACGGTCACCGCTTCCAGCCCTTCATCGTTCTCATCCGCTGATCATGGGGCGGTATTCAGCAAAACAAACTGCTGAGAAAATGCTGGTCAGCGGTTCAGCCATCAGCGCCCTCAGGTTGAAAGAAATCATTCAGGTCAAGAGAAATCAGCGTTTGGAAAGGTTCTCAGACGTGGGCGGATCAGTTGTCTCAGATAACTCTGCCGCTTCTGCCATTAATCGGGGATAAATCAGCAGAAAGAAACCCATCCAAGCCAAGATCGGTAGGGCCACCAGACTCGTGATCCAATAGCGGTGAAAGAGGAGCCAACTACCACTAATGGTGCTGACGCCCGTTAACAGAATCGACCAGGGTTGGCACCACCAAGGTTTGTAATCCCAGACGGATAATTTTGCGGACTCAGACATAGAGTTTGCGATCGCGCTGCATCGTTATTGTAATCAGCCCGTCACCCCTGGCAGACAATATTAAACTTGAAGAAATTCTTCGTTTGTCATTTATGCCTAAAGATCCCCCCGCCATCTTGAAATCCGTATCGGTAAACTTGCCCTTTGGGATGGGGGGAGCCACCTGGGAAGCAGACCCCACGGAGCAAAATGCTGCCTGGGAACTCTACATTGAGCTAGTGACCCGCATTGCGGTGCAGTCTCTAGATGCGGAGCAAGGCACCGTGCGCGAAGCCTTGAGTTCGCTCTACACGCTGTTTGGCACTACCCGTGACATCTTGCGGAAGGCTGGCCCTAAGGTCGGGGCCTCGCGAGAATCGGTGGGGGGCATTGCGATCGCGGTGCTCAACCAAGGATTGCGCCCGTTTATGTCGGAGTGGCACCCGCGCCTACAAGCCTGGGAAGCGCAAAATACCGGAGGACTGAGCCCGCAGGAACACGAAAAAGCCTGGGCTGAAGAACCCATCCTCCGCGCTGAGTTAGCAGAGCTGCGGCAAGAACTCGCCACCTATGCCCTGGCCCTGGCGATTATCTCTGGAGTCGAGGAGTGAAAACGACGCCGTATTTTGAACAGAAATTGAAGGAACGACCGGAAATCAGACGTGAGTGGTGCGATCTCGTACTTGCTGAACCATTGAAACAGGTGATTCAACCCAATGGCCGGATGAGTGCTTGGGCTGTCATCCCCGAATTTGGCGATCGTGTGCTCCGGGTGATTACCCTAGAAGACGGAGAAACCCTGCATAATGCCTACTTCGACCGCAACTTCCGCAATCGTTTACGACAAGGTTTAGAACCGTGAGAATTCAATATTTTCCTGAAACCGACACGCTCTCCATTCGCCTCAACGATACGCCGAGTATTGAGTCAGAGGAAATCTCGCCGGATGTGGTGATTGATTTTGATGAGGCAGGCGGTGTGGTTGGTGTCGAAATTGATTTGGCCTCTACCAAAGTTGATCTGTCAAATTTAGATTTGAAAGGGTTATTGATACCGGAAATAGCGACCCAATAAGGGAGAGTAAATACACCCAGACCTTGGTTCAGACATTTGGTACTGAAGGCAAAGCTCCATAGAGTTGCGAAAGCATGATTTTTATCAGCTACAGTCAGCAAGAACTTGCCACCTATGCCCATGCCCTGGCGGTGATTTCTGGTGTTCAAGAGTGAAAGACCTCACCTTCAGTCGATGAATTAGCTAATACCAGAACTTAGTCATCATGAAGCGGTTTGCTGATTATCAAGGCCGCCAAATCCGGCTAACAAATGAAAGGTTGGCGCATATTCTCACGCATCCCGAAATGGTTAACATGGAGGCAGCCATTCCAGCAGTGCTGCTGAATCCAGAGGTGGTGAGACAATCTCGCACGGATATGACGGTCTCCCTTTACTATCTCTACCAACGGGCGACTTTTGTGGGCGACAAGTGGCTCTGTGTCGTCGTGAAATATCTGGAAGCAGATGCCTTCGTCATCACCGCTTACCTTACTGACAAACTCAAACCGGGAGCGCAAATATGGCCCAATCCGTAAAAATTTGGTTTGATGCGGAAGCCGACTTCTTAGAAGTCCTATTTTCAGATGCTCCTGGATTCATGCGCGAGACCGATAATGATGCCATCATGGAACGGGTTGATCCGCAGGGCAACATTCTCGGCTTTTCGGTTCTAAACGTCAGCCAGTTAGCCAAAGACAAACCGCTCTATGCTCAGCTCATTGCTGAAAACATGGCATGAAACTGAAAGTGGCATCGGGTAGAGTGACGGCAGAATGAGTTTTATTTTTATCAGCTATAGCCGGAAAGACCAAGCCTATGTCAGCACGCTGGTGCAGGCTCTGACGCAGCGGAATCTCCCAGTGTGGCTGGATAACGAAATCAACCACGGCCAAGCCTGGAACCGGGTCATTAGAGAGCAACTTGACCAATGCCAGGTCTTTTTGCTGGTGATGTCGCCCCGCGCCGAGCAGTCCCCCTGGGTGCGCAACGAAATGCTGTACGCCATCAATAAACGGAAGGCCATCTTTCCACTACTGCTGGAGGGTGAACATTGGTTTGATGTGCTGAGCTGGCAAGGGGCCGACGTCACTGACGGCAGCTTGCCCCTGGAGCGCTTTTTTGAAGCTCTGCGAAAGTATTTTCCGACGCCAGTGGATACGGCAGACTCTTTACCCGTGCAAACGGTGATGGAAGAACGAATCTCGCCCGCTCCGGCAGCTTTTAGCATAGATACTAAACAGCCCAACTCAACCAATCAAGAAGTTGAGCTGAAATCGGAAAAGGGCATCGACTACTACGCGCTGTTTCAGGACTCGCGGAAGGCGGGGGAGCTGAAATCGGAAAAGGGCATCGACTACTACGCGCTGCTTCAGGACTCGCGGAAGGCGGGGGAGCTGAAATCGGAAAAGGGCGTCGACTACTACGCGCTGCTTCAGGACTCGCGGAAGGCGGGGGAGCTGAAATCGGAAAAGGGCGTCAACTACACGCGACTGCGGGACTTGCTGAAAGCTGGGGAGTGGAAGACGGCAGACCAAGAAACCGCTGACCAAATGCTTAAAGCGATGGGCCAAACGACTTGGTTGAAGGTTAAGAGTAACGACCTCTTAAATTTTCCTTGCGCTGATTTGAAGACGATTGATCAGTTGTGGGGCAAATACAGCAACGGCAAATGGGGCTTTAGCGTTCAAAAACAAATTTATGTGGAGTGTGGCGCCAAGCTCGATGGGCAGTATCCTGGAAATGAGATTTGGCGAGAATTTTGCCGCCGCGTTGGTTGGCGAAAAGGAGAGAGCTACCTGAACTATTCTGATTTGACCTTTGACCTCGAAAACTCTTCCTCGGGAGAATTTCCGTTGTTGGCGGCGTGGTCGGTGGGTTTGGGCGTCTCTTCTCTCGCATTCAGACTTGTAAACTGTAGCAGATAAGCGCTTCAGCCCGATCTCAAAGACTTATTTTCGACCTTCTCTACACGGCAGCATGGGTGTTTCGAGGATCACTTACCTGGCACCAGCAGTCACGACGAATCGGTAAATTGTCGAGCCGCTATTTCCGGGTTCAAAGCGTTTGCCGACACAAATCTTTTCGCCACCGCTTCAATCTCATCCATCGGCATATCCCAAGACGCCCAGAGGCTTTTTTGACCGGGGCTGACCTTCTTGACCTTCATTTTTTGTCTGAGGGCGGCCAGTTTCTGACTCCCCCACCGACGTTTGCGCTCGGGCTTGGGTTTGGACTGATATTTTTTGCATAGCTGCCGATACGCTTGCACGCAGAGATCTAACGTCGCTCCCAAGGCCAAAAAGGCCGGATGCCATTGGGTCAATCCATCTTGGGTGAGGCGATCATAGGTGCCGTAATTGCTGAAATCGTAGAAGAAGCCCGTCTGCATGTTGGCCGCTTTGGGATTAGCGTGAATGTAGCGCAGCGTGTTGAGCGCCCGCCGCGTATCGGAATTAGGAAAGGCGGTGCTGTGATATCGCTTCTCCCAAAAGTGTCCTGTCCGGTTCAGCAGTTGGTTAAAACTCATTGCCGAGTACCAGTTCAGCCAGTGCATGATTTTGGGCAAGTCGTGTGGCTGCTGCGGTTCCAGCAGGTAGTGAACGTGGTTGCTCATAATGCACAGCCCGTACAGCTTGAAACCATATTTGGTACGGCAGCGCTCAATCACATACAACAGCAATTCTTTGCATTCAAAGCGATTAAGCCGAAAGTCGCGGTTATTGCAGCGCATCGTAATGTGATAGCAGTGACCAGTCTTCAATTCGCGTGGTTGACGTGGCATCGCAACAGAAAAAATCCATCGGTCGTAGGGTGCGTTGTTAACAGCAAACGCGCCCATTCCAATCGGTGGCTAGCAACCCAAAACCGAGCGATGGTGCATTACGCTGCGCTTTAGCGGAGCCATCATGCCCAAAGGGCTATATGCCACCCTACGAAGGGGAAATTCTTTCCCAGACATCCTTCAGGGCGATCGCCCTTTCCTCAACAAACGGGCATTCTCAAGGGCAAAGACACGACCCGTCAACCATGCCCAATTACCGCAGACCGCATGTTGCTGGCGGCACTTAGGGAGCGGCTTGAAAATAAAGTACCCGGACAAGACTGTGGCAGGGTGGATGGGTAGCAGGGTCGGTGGGATGTTATTTAAGCGCAACTCCCTTATTTCATTACCCAGGTAACTTATCAAAGGCACCCCTGGCTATGTGGTGACGTGGCCCGTCATGCCTTACGTGCGGCCATCTCCCAAGTGCGACAAAAGCGTCCGTTTTAGCTCGATGCCTTTGGGTTGCTGCCCGATCACTTTCATTGCTTGATGACCTTGCCACCTGACGACAGCGACATCTCGACCTGCCTACGCCTGATCAAAACCTATGTCACCAGGCATTACGGCTCAGAGCTGGAAGCGGCGGCTGATATTTCGGCCTCACGACAAAGCGGCAGGAGCGCGCATTGTGGCAGCGACGATTTTGGGAGCATGTGATTCGGGATAACCGAGATTATGCGAATCACTGCCGCTATATGCATGACAATCCGGTCAAACATCGCTTGTGTAAGACGCCGACAGATTGGCGGTTTTCGAGCGTGCATCGGTTTATAGCAGCAGGGCGGTATCCGTAATCGATGGAGAGGCCCCCGATTGGAATCGGTGTGTTGTCGATGCGGGGCGTTTACCTTTGGCAACGCATCCGACGATGATTAAATGCGGTGGCTCGGCTCCCGGATCGGGGTTCGATACATCATTAAGACATTGCGTGCAAAACACGACGGGTTCTGGTTTTTGAAAGTAGCTTTTATCCAACAAAAATTACCAGTGCAACTGCTATCGCTTCAGAGCAGACGGGATTTACATCGCGAGACATCACGCAAGGTTGTGTGACGGTCTCACATAATCTTTATTTATGATTCTATACAGATCTTCCAAAATCAGGCTTATCGGAACGCTGATAGTATTCTAAAAAGCATAGGGAATTGCAGGACTCCCTAAATCCAGTACTGGAACCCGACTGAGGCAATTCATGTCGGTGGGCCACTGGAATGCTGATCACAAACTGCCACCTGCCTTGGTGCAAGATTTTTATCTTCAACCCATTGCAGCTTATTGAGGCTTCCCCGCTGTTTGGCAGCGAGGAATTGCGTGGTGTCGTTACGAACCTCACAGGAAGGGAGATATGTCTTACTCGCAGACAACGACTCAGTCAAAAGCTGGTTATAGCGCCGGTGTAAAGGATTACAAGCTAACCTATTACACTCCAGATTACACACCCAAAGATACGGACATTTTGGCTGCGTTCCGGATGACGCCCCAGCCAGGTGTGCCCCCCGAAGAGTGCGCGGCAGCAGTTGCAGCCGAATCTTCGACCGGTACTTGGACTACGGTTTGGACGGACTTGTTGACCGACATGGACCGTTACAAGGGCCGTTGTTATGATATCGAGCCCGTTCCTGGCGAAGATAATCAATACATCTGCTACGTTGCCTACCCCCTCGACCTGTTTGAGGAAGGCTCTGTTACCAACTTGCTGACCTCTTTGGTCGGTAACGTGTTTGGTTTTAAGGCATTGCGCGCCCTGCGTCTAGAAGACTTGCGCATCCCCGTTGCGTACTTGAAGACTTTCCAGGGCCCGCCCCACGGTATTCAGGTTGAGCGCGATCGCTTGAACAAGTACGGTCGTCCGCTGCTGGGCTGTACCATTAAGCCCAAGCTAGGTCTCTCGGCGAAGAACTATGGTCGCGCCGTTTACGAATGTCTGCGTGGTGGTCTGGACTTCACCAAAGACGACGAAAACATCAACTCTCAGCCCTTCCAGCGCTGGCGCGATCGCTTCTTGTTTGTCGCTGATGCGATTCACAAGTCCCAAGCAGAAACGGGCGAAATCAAAGGTCACTACTTAAACGTGACGGCTGCTACCTGCGAAGAGATGCTCAAGCGAGCCGAGTATGCGAAAGAGCTGGAAATGCCGATCGTCATGCACGACTTCTTGACGGGTGGTTTCACCGCTAACACCACTCTGGCTCACTGGTGTCGCGATAACGGCATGTTGCTGCACATCCACCGCGCCATGCACGCCGTTATCGACCGTCAGAAGAACCACGGTATCCACTTCCGCGTACTGGCTAAGTGTTTGCGGATGTCCGGTGGTGACCACATCCACACCGGTACCGTTGTGGGTAAATTGGAAGGCGATCGCGCGGGCACTCTTGGTTTCGTTGACCTCCTGCGCGAAAACTACGTCGAGCAAGACAAGTCTCGGGGTGTCTACTTCACCCAAGACTGGGCGTCCATGGGCGGCGTCATGGCGGTCGCTTCCGGTGGTATTCACGTCTGGCACATGCCTGCCTTGGTGGAAATCTTCGGTGATGACTCCGTCCTGCAGTTTGGTGGTGGTACCTTGGGTCACCCCTGGGGTAACGCACCCGGTGCAATGGCTAACCGAGTGGCGCTCGAAGCTTGTGTTCAGGCTCGTAACGAAGGCCGCAACTTGGCTCGCGAAGGTGGCGACATTATTCGTGAAGCTTGTAAGTGGTCTCCTGAACTGGCTGCCGCTTGTGAACTCTGGAAAGAAATCAAGTTCGAGTTCGACACTGTTGACACCATCTAAACCAGCTGTGAGGTACTTCGGTACTTCAATGACGGCTTGGGGCGCGTTGGCCATGCCCAGCAGCAATGGCAGATTCACAAAAAATGTCACGACTGCTGCATAAGTTACCGAAACTTAACAGGCTTCGGGCTTAGATTCAGGGCTACCAACCGCCCAACAGCGGGGTTTATGTCAACCGTTCGGAAACCTCTGATGGACCTCAAAAAGTCAGCTAAAGACGCCGCCAAGGTGCTCACTAGCTATCTGACGTTTCAGGCTGTGAAAACAGTGCTGAATCAGTTGAGGGAAACCAACCCTGCTCATGCCTACTGGCTCAATGCGTTTTCCACTAAAGAGGCATTACAAGATGGGGAAGCTTATCTGAATGCCCTCTTGCAGGAAAGACCGGAGTTCGCCATCCGAATCATGACTGTAAGGCAAACCATTGCAGAGGAAATCTGTGAGTTTTTGCCGGAAATGGTTTTAACGGGCATCCAGCAAGCCAATATGGAATACCGTCGCCAGCATTTAGAGCGCATTACCCAGTTAGGGTCGACTCAGCACGCGATCGAGGAAGAAGTTGACGTTTCTCCCGAATCAGCGGCTGATTCTGAAACCACTTCTGAGTAGTGTCCTGTCATCCTAGTCAAACTTGTTCATGCCTTCTCTGTGAAGTGTGTATGTTTCCGGCGCTAAGCCGATTGTTAATTAGTTAACCCAACGGAAAATCATGAAAACTCTGCCTAAAGAGCGTCGTTACGAAACCCTTTCCTACCTGCCACCTTTGACCGATGCTCAGATCGAGCGTCAGATTGCCTACATTCTGAAGATGGGCTATTTCCCCGCTGTTGAATTTAATGAGACCTCTGATCCTGAGGTTTATTACTGGACGATGTGGAAACTGCCGATGTTCAACGCCTCTAGCACTCAAGAAGTCCTGAGCGAAGTTCAGGCTTGCCGCTCTGAGTACCCCGACTGCTACATCCGTGTCGTGGGCTTTGACAACGTGAAGCAGTGCCAAATCACTAGCTTTATCGTGCATAAGCCTGGTGCTAGCAGCTATCGCTACTAAGGCAGTTGGCAAAATTGAATCCTGATTGATAGAAGGGGGCAGCCATGCCCCTTTTTTTTGCAGTTCATCAGGATCGTCTCCCAAGAAATACCGCAACGACATGTTCTCAAGGTGGATCTTAACGGGTGATACCCCAACTAAAAAGCTTGCGGCATGAGGTACAGAGCATGGAGGTCGCGTTGCCGATTGAGTCGGATGAGAGGTCCCCATTAGCGAAAACCGTTAGAATCTGTCGGCGCTTGCTCAAGGTTGAGCCCGCCTGATGAACCTTTGTTTTCATAAGTAGGGTGATCCCAGCAATAATGCGGCAGAACGGGCCTTAAGACTCGCTGTGATTTGGCGTAAAACCAGTTTTGGAGCCCAATCTCAAAGCGGCAGTCAGTTCGTGGCGCGATTGCTCACGGTCACCACCTCGCTCAAGGCGCAGGGCCGAGATATTCTCAATTTCCTGACTCACGCCTGCTGGGCAGCAAGGACTGGGAAAGAGCTGCCTTCTTTGCTCCCACCACAGCAACGCTAGGAACAGTTACCGTTAGACAGCGATTCAATGACGATAACAGGAGAATCTCAGACTTCAATGTCACTGACTTAAGCGGAATCGTACAGCCAGCTTAGATTTGAGGACAGAGCAGAGCTGTGTCATGCAGGGAAACGGTTTCGGTCGCTGCTTGACGACTCTGGGTTCCTGCCAATGGGCTCGAGCCGGCAATAATGCGGTGGCCGTTTCGTTGAGTAGGTCATCATATAACCGCTGCCGTTGCCTCTGCTCACTGGCCACGAGTTCCGAGAGGATGGCCCGAAAGCCTTGTCGAGTCTGTTGCAGGGATAGTCGTGTGCGTTGATAATCAGCCTTGGGAGCAGCTTGTTTCATGATGGTGCGCAACAGGTTATAGCCCAGCAGATGTGCCCAAAATTCCTTACGCACCATGGATGGCGTCTTGGCAGCGAGCATCTCCATGTTTAAGGTGGTTTTGAGATAGCGCAGATTCACTTCTGCCGCTCGCCACCGATAGCCATACAGTTGGGTCAATTGCTGAGCACTGTAGCGTTCGGCATCGAGCAGGGTGGTCACCACAATGATGCCTTGGTCACGCCATCCTGGGCGAGTCAAGCGTAAGGAAACCTCTCGTAACATCATCGTTGGAGGTAAAGCGTCAACGGCCTCCAGGCTCATATGCTGAGGCCGTTGCTGGGGTTTGGAGCATTGCACTTGGTGGTCGCCAATGCCGTTCTTTTTGCCGGGTGCGAAGAGAGTGTTCTGATTTTTGTGTAAGCAGATTTGGATTCAAACTTTGAAGCGTTCTGGGAACAGAATCGCAAAGTGTGACAAGGCAGCCCTCCAATTTTTGATCGGTCGATTCCACCGCTTTGAAATATTGTTCATCGCTCGATACATGAGCTTGAAAACAGAGTCTTCATCCGGGAACACAGCCTTGATCCTAATCATCTTACGCAACGAGCGGTTGACGGACTCAAGCGCGTTGGTAATGTAGATGACGCAACGATTGCCCTCGCGGTTGAGGCCCAGCACCACATAGATCGCACGCTGGCTCAACCATCCAGTGACTTTGATATTGACGTAGAGGGCATCCAGATCAACGGTGGGATATAGTTCGTCCAGGGGGCGACACTGCCACCCTTTGACATCTTCACTGACCGTATCAGTCACCTCGCTGATGATGGCCGGTGAGAGTTGGGCAACGTAGAGTTCTTCCAGTTGCCACGCGATATCACGGGTGCTCATCCCGCGGGCATAGAGTGCCAAAATCTTCTCGTCCAGTCCGCTCAGGCGTCCTTGATGCTTCGGTACCAATACCGACTCAAACGGGCCTTGGCGAGCAGGGGGAATCGCTAACGTCAACTCCCCCTGCTCTGACTGCACCATTTTGGGCGAGTGACCATTGCAACTGTTCTATGGTTGAGTTCTCCGGCTAATACCCATTCTAACCAGCGTTTGGTGAGCTGCTTGAGAAGGCCGGACGCCTTAAGAATGTCTTCTGGACTCTGACAATCGGACAGCAGTTCGTCTAGTGGCTCATCGGTTCGATTGAGTTCTTTTTTCTTTCTCGCCATGATGCGGTCTCCTGAGTTATCGGGATTCTAGAACGCTTACACAAAATTCTGCGCAGTCCCGATGTACCGACTTGAAGGGTCGAAAGTGTGAATACCCTTGGGCGTTATGGTCGCATCCTGACCAAGCTGAGCCATAATGACAAACGAAATCTTTTTCACCAAAGAAATCTATGAAGTTATCTCGTTCTGTTCGTTCCCTGGCATGGATGTCGCTCGCAGTAGCCTGCACCCTGAGCTGGGCTACCTCTAAAGCGCAAGCCCAAAGCGCGGTCTATACGCCAATTTCTATGCCTGACAGTCGGGAACTCACAGATACGCTGTCCGAAAGTGACATTCCGACCGGAGTTGGCGGCTTTGCCCGCGATTACACGGTTCGCTTAGAAGGTGGCGACCAGGTTGCGATCGACCTGATTTCTGAAGAGTTTGATACGCTCGTAACCCTGCTTGGTCCAGATGGTACGACTGTTGGCGAAAATGATGATGGACCGGATGGCACAACTAACTCTCTGCTGTTTGCTCGCATCACCCAAAGCGGCACCTACACCGTACGAGTTCGCTCTTACGCAGGGCAAGGAACTGGTCAGTTTTTACTCAAGGTGGCCCGGCTACGTCCAGTAGATTAGCCAGATGACCTGATACACGAGCAGACAGCACTAAACCAGCACACTTCCTCATTTTTGGGAAAATGCTTGCTGTGGGTTCAGTAGGTCTGTTATGTTAATCAAGCGCTTGAGTTTTGCGCTTAAGCCGGGATAGCTCAGCTGGTAGAGCAGAGGACTGAAAATCCTCGTGTCGGCGGTTCAAGCCCGCCTCCTGGCATACGTTTCAGCCACACCCCTATACGTTTGTACTGACGATTTCCCTTTAAAGCTGCTTTTTCGCTTCTGAAAGCTAGCTTGAATGTTTGCTAGGTGACGCAACCAGTCAGAACAACAACTCAGTCTCATTGAGCAAAAGCTTGAGAGTGATGATTTTCAGTCCTCTTAAAATCTTTAATCTGTAAAAATGAAAAAACCGAGTCGGCACGATACACCTCCCACTTGGCATACTGATGCCCTAGATAAAGGAATTGACTATATCGTATTGGTTTACGAAAAAGCTGAGGGTTTTGTCTTTTGTCCTAGCAATCTAAAATATCCGTTCAGAGTAGGAGGGGACTACGATGGCAATCTAGCAACAACTGCACAGGGGGCATTAAGTCATTACGAAAGCTTTTTTAATAATGCCTTTCAAGATAGAGTTAACTGGTTTATTGAATTTGTACTTAAAGTACATAGTGGCGAGGATTTCTCCCTAGAAGAGTTGGAGATAGAGAGACGGAAATTGAGGGTAATCAAAGGCAAGTGGCCATGGTAATGCTTATTTTCTGCTGAGCTTGGTCGTCAAACAAGACAGATTAGCTGCTTTACGGCGAAATCACTCATTGAGAGGCAGGGATTTTGAGCGGTCACGGTAACGAGGGAGTGAGGTTTTGAGGTGTGTGCCAGTTGGCCATTTCAGGCCGTTTTTAGTCCAGCAGTGTGAGCTGGACTAATCGTTCTGCCTTAAGTCGCCTTTTCCGTGCCATCTGATATGACTCTAGTCTTGCAATGTCTCATATCCAAAACTTTGGTGGTTCCATAGCAGCTTCCGAGTCAGGCCAATCTTCGACAGAAGCTATAGCAGAATGCGGAATTCTGAATACCCTTCGGGAAGGGCAGAGCCCTATGGAGTGCGGAACAAAAACACTTACTGTGTGGTGCTTTCAGAAACGACAACTGCCCTGACCTGATTGTGGACCGCTATATGTGGGCCATTGCAAAACCAAATAGGTATGGTTGGCGGTTCAGGAGAAGGCACCAGAGCTTATCACAGCTTGTTAAAGCTTAAGCAGTTCTCATTGAGGCTGATCGTTAACCTATTAAGGCTTAACCAGTTCAAAGTACCTGAGAAACTAACAGCATTTATGGCTGAGTTGGTCTCAATTCCGTACTCCGGCCAGTAATCCACAGACTTTCACCTTCATCCCAGGTGCGGTATCGAACCACAGTACCGTGATCAGAAACGATCTCTGTTTGAAATCCGTCATCCTGCCCTGGTTTTCGGAAAACCTTACTTCCCAGTAAGACTAGCGTCCGGACATGAGGAGCCAAAGGCATCGGCTGATCAGATACGCGTATAGAAAGCTGAGGTTCTTGATAATCCGGAAAATAGATCTCAGTTAGACGCCGGGAATAAGGATGCGTTAAAACCGCCGTTGTTTCGGGCAAAAAGGTTTCTCGAATATATTCGATACTCGATCCATAATCGATATCGTAGTTCCGTAACTCGCGCGCGGTGGGCAATTCGTCTGGTCCTAGCAAAAAAAATAAGCCATTCAACCCTACGGCAATGCCAATGACCCATACCAAAGCGTAGCGATATCGGCTTTGCAATCTCTCACCTAGTGCCACCAAGCTATAGCTTGCGAGCAAAATGAATCCCGGCATGATGGTGAACGCCTGATCCTTTCGGCGCAAATGGACGAGAAGAAAATACAGTCCCCCTGGCAGAATAGAGAGCATGATTGATTGAGCAGACCATTGCCGCGGCCAGAGGCGTTTAATCCAGTGCGAACGCGGTCGCAAGACCATCCACAGTATCGGTAAAATAGCAATGCCCACCACGCGAAAGAGCGCTTTGAACAGCAGAAAAAAGTTGTCCAAAATTTTTACTAAAGAATCTGCATCCTGGCGCTCAGTATGGAGTGGCAACCAAGCCTGAATCATCGCCCAGTAGGTCGACCACCCACCTGCCGATTGAATCAGCGGAACAAACCAAATAGCAACTCCCAAAAGCCCGATCAGAACCGCTGCAACCACGTCCTGAACCTTGTACCCTTTTGTCCTAAATCCACGAACAGTGGCAAAGAGGACAAAGGGCAGTAGAAAAAAAGGCGTACTTGGCCGAATGCCGCCAGCTAATCCCATCAAGAGTCCCAGCAGCATCAGATATCGCCGCTGTCCCAAGCCGGTTTTGTAGGCAGCAAAGTCGATCAAGACAATCCAGCCGAACTCAATAACATGACTGAGTGCCACTTCAGAACGGTGCCAAACGGCAGGACTCGTCAAGGTAAGCAAGCTTGCCGTCCATCCCACTTTGGCGTTGAACCACTCCCGCCCGATGAGGAAGAGGCCCACCACGGCAATCCCGGACGCGAAGATATTGACGGCGACGAGACTGGCATGGGGATCCTGAAGAAACAGATTGAAGCCTCTTGCGAAAAAAATGAAGAGGATGAACATGCCCGGCATTTGGGGCTGTTGGAGCCGAATATCAAAGTGCTCTACAGCAAGGGTGAAGTTGCCACTGTCTCCCGGTCGGACGATCTCACCAGCAAAGATGATCCGAGTCGCAACGGTAATTGCAAATAGCGCAATTAATGGCAAAACCAATTGTTGCCAATGCTGTTTTCTCGGTTGATCGGATGGCAATAACGGAGCGCGTTGGAACATAGGATATATAGAGGAGAACGTATTGATGAAGAAGGATTGCTCCTGATTTTGACACGATTTTAGTTTTGAGATGTCCTAGATTTGAATCCCAGCGTAGGCGCAGCATTACTGCAGGGTACATCAGTGGCTCGTCTTGAAAAACCGAATGCGAAAGCAGATTCAATCCGGTCAACCCTTTTGCCCAGTTGTTGACCAAGCCTTTGTTGACGGAACGGCACTATCCGCAGATTGCTATATGTCCTATCTAGGGCGTTTTTTAGAGTGTTGGCAAGGGCGGCGCGTGATTGTGCTGTCGTTTGTGGTTAATATCTTTGGGATTACTAGTGTATTCGGCAGTGGGGCTGGGAGAGCACCGGGACTGGGGGCGCCACCGCACTGAGTCAGGGACTAATGCTGGCCGTCGGGTTGAGCTTTTGGTTACGGGAAGTAGCGATCGCCGAATTCTAGCAGTTGCGACAACACCTTTGAAATAAAAGGGCGCTGACGGCAATGCTGTAGCTTAATCGTGATACTCATGGTGAGACTTTTGCCCTGTTACTCAGCTTTGCCCTCTTTCCCAACTGGAGTGCGGCGACGGGGAACAAAATTTTAGCAGCCCATACGTTGCTGCGGCAGATCGTGACCTTGACGTCATATTTTATTGATGGGCTTGCGTTTGCAACCGAGAGTTTTGCCGGGCAGTTTTACAGCCTAGGAGAGGTGCAATAGCTGAAGGCGTTACTCGTTTGGGGATTGAGTAGTAGCCTTTTATTCGGCGGCGCGATCGCGATTTGCTGTAGTTTCTGGTCGCAACGGCTATGCCAACTGATGACTCAGCATCAGCCAGTTATTGATCAGGTACAAGCCCAGTTGTGTTGGCTGTTGCCGATGCTTGGGGCGGCGCGATCGCCTTTCTGCTCGATGATTATTTTTTAGGCCTGACTCAGGGGGCACTATTGCGGGATCCAACATTGTTGGCGACTGGTGTCGGCTTTTTGCCCTGGGGTGGCTAGGCTCATTCTCTGCGCAGTCCGGCACTGTTACGGTTATCCCTGATAAGTTTTGTGGCAATTCGCGCAGTGACTTTGGCTAGTCAAGGCCTCCGCAGCATGCGAGCCGCTCACGAGCAGGTTACGGTTCCAGATCCAGCGACCTGATGAATCCAGAGTGGATGCGGTGTACTCGATACGAGATGAGCTTAGGTTTCGGTAACTAAGCCAGCCGCTTTGGCCTGCATCATCTTGAAAATGTTGTAAAACCCATTGGCGCGTGAGGGGGTCAGGCTAACGTCGAGTTGCGTTTCTTGAATGAAATCGGGCGACAAATTAACGACGTCCTGAGGCGTGAGGCCGTTCATCCCTCGAATCAGAAACGCCACCAGCCCCTTAGTGATCTGAGCGTCAGATTCGCCCAGGTAATGTATCTTGCCATCTTCCAGAGAGGCAATGACGTAGACTTGCGAAACGCAGCCCTTAACTTTATTTTCTTCCGTTTTGGCTTCTGCAGGAAAATCTTCTAACTTCTTGGCCAGCCAGAGTAGCTGTTCGTAGCGTCGCTTAGGGTCAGCCGCTTTTTGAAAGCGCTGAACCAGTTTTTCAATCGAAGCCGGACGAGCAGGAGAGGAAGCAGACATGGAAGAGGCGTCGCAACAAACAAGGACGAGCCATTTACTGGCCTCTTCTATTGTAGAGAGGAAATTGCTTAAAGTTCGCCTTTTAAGACCGCTCGCATTCTTAAAAACGGACAGCGAGAGGTTGATTGGGCGGCGGGGGCGGGGCCAAGTTGCGACATTTGGTAACCGTTGGGGTAAGTGCGGTTAGCCCGATCAATCCCAAACCGAGACCGTTGCCGCCGGGGCAACCGGCGCATGAGTTGCTGCCGTAGATGTAACCCCGACAAGATCGTTCTGCGGCACCCTGGTGAGGGGGCTGACCAGCCTAAGCTCAAGCGTAGGGGCTCATCGGCCACCGCTCGAATCAAGACCGGAATGACGGGAGTGGCGATCGCAGGCAACCATTCCTGCATCAACCGCACAACGGCATCGCCAATGGCTCGGTTATCGGGATGATAATCAAAGTGCTCAGCTTCATAAGCTTGGTTAAAGTCTTGAAATGCTTCGTAGGTTTCTGGAATTTGGCCGAGTGCCATACGTTCTCCCACCACTCGCCAAAACTCAAAGAGGGCCTGCTTTTCATCTGATGTAAAGGAGCGCCAGCCAAAGAGCTGATTCCAGCGGATGGGCTCATAAATCAACGTTGATAAGACGTAGAGAAAATCTTCGTTGTGGATGGGATAGCGCTGATGAATCCGGTTCATTTGGTTGATGGCACTGCGCCCTTGAGGACTGTCGTAGCCCCATTTCAGGATATTGCCCAAGATAAGAGTCGTGTCGTCATAGCGTTTTTGGGCTCGATGTTCAAATTCCCCGGTTTGTCGCAGCAGTCTCGAAATCCGAGGCACACAAAAGGTTTTTAAGACTGCAATTTCTAGCGACCGATTGAGTTCCCACGAAAAGTCATATCCGGCTAAACGATGACAAATAGCAACCGCATCAAGCTTTGGAGCAGCAGCGACAATCGGCAAACTGGGTTTCAGGTCAGTCATAGGTAAGCGACCGCAAAAGTAGACTCTCTCCTTCTTGCGTAGTGGCGATCGCCCCCTCCGGAGAACTTACCTAGCTTTATTCAGTTATCACAATGCTTTATCGCAATGACTAATTAGCCGCCCCATCTTTTTGGGCAACAAAACGCTGAGCCACCGTTTCCGGCTGAATGGCCGAAAGGATAATATGGCCTGAATCCATAATCAGAACAGCTCGTGTACGGCGACCATAGGTAGCGTCGACGAGCTGTCCGCGATCGCGGGCATCGGCAATTACTCGCTTAATCGGTGCTGATTCGGGACTGACAATCGCCACGACTCGGTGAGCCGAGACAATATTGCCAAATCCAATATTGATCAGCTTAATGTCCATAAAACATCCTGAAAAACGCCTGTGAGTGCAGCTTTTGACCCATCCGCCTGCCAAAAGCCAAACCCTCTCACCCTGGGCCTAGCAGTACCAAGCCAGTGAGTACAGCTTTGAGCCGGTGAAACCCACGAAGAGTCATGAACGTGCGACTGACGAACAAATAAATTTTGAGTGAAATGCCTTCACTTCATGTTAGCGACAAAAAATCTGGGCCACAAGAACCACTCAACGGCAACTACGGTTCACTCCCAAACCAGCAAAAATCAGTGGAGATTTGTAACATAATGGACTAGTCGGATAAATGCTCAATCGTTAGTGACGAAGCCTCTTCCACCCCCTTACGCTTGGCAACGATCGTTCTTGTCAGGTTTGTCAATCTCCCATTGCCGCTCGAAAATCCCGCAGCAATGGCGGCTCAAAGCCCTCTGGGCAGGCAAAAATAGCGGGATTTAGAACTGCGGCAAGCGGTCTATTGACTCGTACTTGCAAAGGAGGGATTCAACACTGGTGACGAAGAATTCACCTGGCTGAGGTATCAGACCTGTTGAGCCCATGCTGTCATGCTTGTCCAGCCACGACGCTGGATATCATGCCAACCCTCTTATACGAATTTAGTCTTGGGGAAGCTGACCGGCTGGCATGCTCAGTATTCCCCGTAGTTCTGGCCAGCAGGAGAGTCTAGCCATGCAACCCGTGGATTTCACAACTTTGATGGCGGCTTGTACTGAATTACGCCGTGATTGGCTACCAGCCCGGTGTGAACAGGTGATACAGCGTGATCCGACGACGCTCGCGATCGCCTTGAGAACGCTTAATCAGCGGGGCTGGCTGACCATCAGTTGGCATCCCCAAGCGGCTCGTTTGCATATCGATTCGCCGCCGCCCAAAGTGCCCGACACGTTTACCTTTAGCCAGCAACTCAAGCATCAAATCGGAGGGTATGCATTAGTTGCCGTCACCCCGATCGCCCCTTGGGAACGAGCGTTAGATCTAGGATTTGCCAAACGCCCCGATGATCCTATCGAGTGGCATTTGTACGTTGAGATCATGGGCAAATATAGCAACGTGATTTTGGCCAATGCGCGTAATCAAATTGTGACCGCGGCACACCAAGTTTCTGATCGGCAGTCTAGTGTGCGGCCCATTGCGACTGGCGCTCCCTATAGCCCTCCGCCGGCAGTTCCCGGACCTTATCCGACCCTGGCCGAACCGCAATCCCGCTGGCAAGAACGCCTCACGCTTCTACCCACGACGCTTAAAAAGGCATTGTTCCAGGCTTATAGCGGCCTGAGTTCATCTCTGGTGCGAGATTTAGCGGCCCAAGCCCAGGTATCGCTAGCACAATCAGTGAATGATCTGACGCCAGCCGATTGGCAGCGGCTATTTGCACAATGGCAAGCTTGGCTGCAACGGCTAGACGCGGGCACCTTTTCTGCTCAGTTGCTCGACCAAGGCTATTCAGTCTTAATGACGTCGGGCACTCCCACTGCAAGTGTGCAAGAGTTGCTGCGTGACTACTACACCGACGAATCAAATCGGCAAGCATTTAACCGGCTGAAAAATCAACTAACCCAGCGACTCAAGACCCTGCTGAAAAAGCTGCGCCAAAAGGAAGCAACCTTTGTCCAGCGCTTAGAAAAAGCTGATCAAGCGGATAACTATCGGCAACAAGCAGATTTGCTGATGGCTTACAACTACCAATGGCAGCCCGGCTTGCGGTCAATGGCGTTAGCCGATTTTGAAACCGGAGAAACAGTCAATATTGCCCTTGATCCAGAAAAGAACGCGATCCAAAATGCTCAGTTGTTCTATAAGAAGCATCAAAAATTAAAGCGATCGCGCCAGGCCATTAACCCACTCTTAAACGCAGTGCGGTCAGAAATTGCATATCTCGATCAAGTGGACGAGGCCGTGAAGCGTATTGAAGAATATGACACCGCCATTGATTTAACCGCTCTACAAGAGATTCGTGACGAGCTCATTCAACAGACATATTTAGAAGACCCAACATATCGTCCCAGCAACCAAACCAGCAAAGACACTTTAAATGTGCGGAAGTTTACCACCCCCAACCACCTGGAAGTTTGGGTCGGCCGCAATAATCGGCAGAATGATCTGTTGATATCTAAAGTGGCTACAGATTATGACCTGTGGTTTCATACCCAAGAGATTCCGGGGAGTCATGTACTCCTGCGATTAGATGCCGGGCAAGTCCCGACGGACAAAGATTTGCAGTTCACTGCGGATATCGCCGCTTATTTCAGCCGAGCGCAACAGGCCGACCAGGTGCCTGTGGTTTTTACTCAGCCCAAACATGTGTTTAAGCCGAAGGGCGCCTTGCCTGGCATGGTGACTTACACGCATGAAACCATCTTGTGGGGACAACCCACAAAAATATCGGCTTACTTAGTCGCTGATTCCGCTACCTCAGCACCAACCTTAGTGCCCTCATAAAGACATTTTTGTCAAGGTTTCATGAGCCCATCCGGGAGGATTTCACCTGAAAACCATGATTATCAGCAAAGTCTCTATGGCAATCCAACGAAAATTCTGAAGATTTATAACAAAAAATCTGTGTGGCTTGATACAATGTGGGCTGGTGAGAGAGATGAATCGGAAACACCAACCTGCTTCATAGACGTTTTGAGAGACGTCGTTTCCTCCCACTTGAGAGAGCAACTATTTTGTGGGGCCGACTTCATTGAAGTCGGCTTTTTATTTTTTTAGCGATTAAATCTCGCACCGCAGATAAGTTAAAGGATCGGCTTGAAAATAAAGTACCCGGACAAGACTGTGGCAGGGTGGATGGGTAGCAGGGTCGGTGGGATGTTATTTAAGCGCAACTCCCTAAAAACGCCATCCTTTAGGCAATCGTCAAAAAAAATATTCTCTGGCTTGGCCCCGGTGGCTGGGGCCCGTCATCAATTAATTTTAGAAAACTGGTGGGATACGCATCAGCGCGCCCGCATCAACTTTATGAACTATAGGAGTTGAAACCATCTCTGGGCAGAGAGTCTGCCTCTCATGCGTAAAAGCCCTTTGTATTCGGTGGCAAAAGTCACCCTCCCGTTTCAGTTTCTAGCTTCCTTTGCACCGCTGCTCTCTTGCTCTAGAGAAGGATATGCAAACTTATGCCGCACAATATCAGGGTTTAGCAGCTAAATAATGACGCCTACAAAGCACGCACGAGAATATCCAGCAATGATTCGTATGGGACAGGTCAATTGCCTGGTTGTGAGATTAACGTGTCTTATTGCGACAGCCCCATAGTCTGCAGCATGACTTAGAGACACCTGGTAAGCATAACCTTTAGGCAAATCGCAGTTGGGTTTGGTTATCTTGGGTTGCTACGATCAGTGCATATCGGGGCTTTCACTTCTGCCTTTTGCCTTCTGCCTTTTGCCTTTTGCCTTCTGCCTTCTGCCTTCTGCCTTTAACCATCCCATTTCTATCTGGCGATAATTGGCACTGTTCCCGAGTGGTCAACCGAGTGTCGTGACCCAGTCGTCCCCGTTGGTAAACGGGACAGGACGCTAACAAAATCTTGTATTAAGGGTTGGCGATTATAGTTGTTCAGCTGTGGCACATGAAGAAATAAGCTCTGAACGCCCAAGTCATGTTTTTGAATGTGTCTCAGGAGTTCGTAATAGAGAGCGTTACAAACGAAGTTGCCCGCGTTGTGGCTGATCGTGGTCCATTCTAGGCCTGCAGCCAGTTGCGACAAGTTGAGTGGTGTTTCAAGGCGTTCTCCGAGACCATGGGCATACCGTTCTAGATTAAGGCGCGATCGCGTCTCGGCCATGCCACAGCACACCACGGTCGTCGGACGATACTGGTACATCGCCGCAATGACCTGACTGGGTGCCAGTTGAAAGTGTACGGGCAAATTGCGCAGTACCCGCGTCCGGGTAGGCAAAAGTTGGCGATTGCATAACAACGCCACTAAATCGTCGGACGAATTAGTCGTTTGATGTGCTTTCCAGGGGGCAAATGTGGTGATCAGTAACGTCATGGCAGTGGCAGGTGCAAGTTGAAAAAGGCAAAAGTTGCATCAGGTAGTCCCTGATGCCGAATGCCCATGGATGATGACTGCGTCTTTCATTTCATACATCGCTTTTGCGATCGTTTCAGGCAGATAATGCCAGGATGAGGCTGTAAAAATTGACGAATCTCAAAGCAAAGAATCCTTGCCCTGTGTAGGATAAGCTTGGTATCTATTGTTATTCAGGAGGTTAACCATGACTCACATTGCTGTAATTGACTACGACATGGGTAACCTTCATTCTGCCTGCAAAGGCTTAGAAAAAGCGGGCGCAACCACTGTTGTGAGCGATCGCGTAGCCGATTGGCAACGTGCTGACGGCGTTGTGCTGCCAGGGGTTGGAGCATTTGACCCGGCGATGCAACACCTGAAAGCACGCGACCTGATTGGGCCAATTCGGGACATTGTGGCGACGGGTAAACCGTTTTTGGGTATTTGCGTGGGTCTACAAGTTTTGTTTGACGGCAGTGAAGAAGGTCAAGAGGACGGGTTAGGCATCATTCCTGGCATGATTCGTCGCTTTCAAATCGAACCTGGCCTCACCATTCCTCATATGGGGTGGAACCAACTGACCCTAACTCAACCTAATTTGCCTCTTTGGCATAACATCAACACAAATGATTGGGTGTACTTTGTCCATTCGTTTTATCCTGAGCCTACTGACCCCGAGACGACGGCGGCGACCGTTACCCATGGCAGTCAAACCGTGACGGCAGCAGTTGCCAAAGGAAATGTCATGGCAGTTCAGTTTCATCCCGAAAAATCATCTACCGTGGGATTACAAATCTTGTCTAATTTCGTCTCTGTCATTCAGCAGAATCTGCCTGCTCTGAGTCACTAATGGCCCTCAGAATTTACGGCAATCGCCAGCTCAAAACCTTGCCAGGGCAAGCGACCCGACCCACAACCGGGCGAGTTCGCGAGGCTCTGTTTAATATCTGGCAAGGCTCTATCAGTGGCTGTCGCTGGCTCGACCTATGTGCAGGCAATGGCGTCATGGGGGCCGAAGCACTTTGCCGAGGCGCTGCAAGCGTAATCGGTATCGAAAAAGCTGGCGTGGCTTGCCGCACGATTGAGCAAAATTGGCGACAGGTGGCCAGACCCGAACAACAATTTACTGTTATCCGAGGAGATGTCCTGGCTCGGCTATCTCCACTTGGGGGACAGACATTTCACCGTATTTATTTTGATCCGCCCTATGATGCGGGTCTATATAATTCTGTAATCGGGGCGATCGCCCAATATCGTCTCCTGGCCCTAGAGGGCGAGTTAGCGGTTGAACATGACGATCGTTGGACGGCAATTGCCCTACCCAGGCTCACCCTAAGCACTCAAAAACGCTACGGCCGGACTCGTTTATCGTTCTATACCCTTACAGCAAACGACTCTACGGCATCATCCGCTCAGGAGGTTACATGAGTAAATCCTCAACTACCTTGCCGACTCCCCTTATTAATATTCATTGGTTGCAGGCGCATCTGAGCGATCCCAACGTGGTGATCATAGATTGCCGGTTTGCCTTGAACAATCCTCAACAAGGGCGGCAAACGTATCTTGCCGGTCACATTCCAGGGGCGGTGTATCTTGATCTTAATCAAGATTTATCCAGCCCCGTTAAACAGCATGGAGGCAGACACCCATTGCCACCTGTGGAACGGTTTGTCCATCAACTAGAAACCTCGGGGATCTCTTCACAGCCAGCGACCCAGGTAGTTGCTTACGATGCCACGCAGGGAGCTTTTGCCGCTCGTTTATGGTGGCTACTGCGCTATCTCGGTCACGAAACTGTGGCAGTACTCGATGGGGGTTTCCCAGCCTGGCAAACGGCTAAATTCCCTTTAGAGCGCGGCATTGCCGCCCCGGTTCCCGGAAAATTTGCGCCTCGGCCTCAAACAGACTGGGTCGTTGACCGCACCGCCGTTTTAGCACGTCAGGCCCAGGGAGACATGACATTGGTGGATGCGCGATCGCCAGAACGCTATCGAGGTGAACAAGAACCCATCGATCCAGTAGCGGGTGCCATCCCCAACGCCGCAAATTTCTTTTGGCAAACCAACCTTGACGCACAGGGTTACTTTAAATCGCCCGACGAACTGAAACAGCTCTGGAGCGATATGCCCGCTCCAGAGCAATCCATTTATTACTGTGGGTCTGGAGTCACTGCCTGTGTCAATCTACTGGCCCAAGCTGCCATGGGGCAGACCCTGCCCCAACTTTATATTGGCGGTTGGAGCGATTGGTGCTCTTATGATTAGATTCAGCAGTGACAGTAGCGCACCCTATATCTACTTACTAGAAGATGGTGACAACTGATCCCTAAGAAGCCTAAGCACAAAAATCATCGCCGACAATGAGGCCTTCCATTAATCTCCAGGCAACTCTAGACAGTAACCAGCACCATAAACTGTTTTGATATATTTCGGATGACGCGGGTCAGGCTCAATTTTGGTCCGCAGGTGCCGTACATGCACCCGAATGGTCTCGATATCATCGTTTGGATCATAGCCCCAAACTTCCTTCAAAATCTCACTCGGTGAAACGGTCTGCCCATGCCGCTGTAGCAAACAGTGCAGCAGCTCAAATTCTAAGTGGGTGAGTTTAACAGTGTCATCAAACCATAGGGCTTCAAAGCGTTCTGGAATCAGCGTCAACGGCCCATAGTTGAGGATTTCGCTATGCTTTGCTGCCTGAGGAATGCGATCAGTCCGGCGTAACAGGGCTCGCACCCGCGCCAGCATTTCCTCAAGTTCAAAGGGCTTAGTCAGATAATCGTCAGCTCCAGCGTTAAAGCCATCCACCTTGTCTTGGGTTTGCCCTAATGCCGTCAGCATCAACACAGGAATTTCTGATGTGCGGGTATCACGACGCAATCGCTGGCATACTGTTAAGCCATCAACTTTGGGCAGCATTAAGTCAAGCATGATCAAGTCAGGCAACAGTTGCACAGCCAGTGCCTGACCTTTGATTCCGTCGCTAGCCTGGCTAACATCATAACCAGCCATCTCCAGGTTGACCGAAACCAGTTCAGAAATAGATGGGTCGTCATCAATTACAAGTATGCGAGGCATTATTTAAACCACTTTCTTTGACTCAAGAGTATTGCATTACGGCTTGAAAAGCATTAATGCAAACTGTTTAAAATTACAAAGATCCCTTTACAGCATTATAGAGGGCGATAAAACAGTCGTCGCTATTGATGAACACAATTGCCGCAGAACTAAGTTGAGTCACCACGATCGCCGACTATAAACCCCTGCAACTTGAGAGGTCCAAGTTCGTCAAGTTTGACGCCGAGCAACTTCATCTCCAAAAAATATTCGTCTTCGCAGAAAAATAAAGTCAAGAGCTCTTTTTTATCTGCCAAAATTCAAAGCTGGACGGTTAGCTGCGTTTGGAACAAGCCTTTTAGAACATGCCATCAATTAAACCCAGAACGCTTGCCGTATCAGCATTACCATTCCTGCGTCGAAAATCCTGCTAGGGGCTAAAACACACTCTGTCTCAGGACTTGACTGCTAAATGATGACGGCCCCTACAGATTCTGATGACAACTTTCGTCTTGATAAAACAGGCCTTTAGCAGGACCATCAGATGACGATTGTATGGGGTTGGAATGGCAAAATGCGCAAGCTCTCGTGTGGATAAGCGCCGCCTGCACGCCACCTACTAAGCTGTCGATTTGTGATAAGTAGGTGGGTTGAATCTTTTGTAGAACGAGCTTATGGTGACAAAACCCTTGCGAGTGTTGGGTTTCGTTCCTCAACCGCAACCTACATCATTTGAAATTTAATCACGCCTGCCTACTTATCCCAGTTGACTGGTCTATCAAACTAACAACTCCTCTAGGTAGTTATAGAGCGCTTCGTCATCCTGTCCTGACAATCGTTTGTGCTTGAGATCAATCAGCCCTTCTGACAACGTATCTGCCCGTTTCTTGTAGTCGCGATGAGCCGTCAGCATATCTTTGAAGGCACTGCGCTCAATGAGGTCACGGCTGGCCTCACTAGCAATGGGCTCAGCAAACTCTTTTTCCTCAACTTCATACTTCAATAAAAAAATCAAAGCCTGGCTCAAAGCCTGCAAGTCTTTTTGGAGTTGTTTAGTGTCGAGTTCTAAACGCGCAAAGCCAACCTGCCCCTCAATACGCAATTCAACAATCGACTGTTGTTCGGGCACAAGTTGCTCTGTGGCGATGGCCACCTCGACCGCCTGCCGGGCTTTCGCAACCACATCGGCTTCGCTGTCACTGTCCTGAGTTTTGGCCAGCAACCGCACCACCGGACGCTGACAATAGTCTTGTTTTAGGTCAGCGTGAATGCCCTCAGCATCCACTTTGACCAGATACGCTCCCCGTGTGAAGCCCCCTTCTTCAACGTTATTTGCCTCCAGAGAGCCAGGGTTAAAAATCCAGCCGCCCTCGCAATAGTTTTTGTGAATATGTCCCAACGCCAGATAATCCACACCGGCTTCTTTTAACGGCATCAGTTCTGAGTATCGTAATGCTCCACTGTAGCGAGCAATCTGTCCTTCTAATCCATGGTGAAACAGGAGCACTGTTGTATCAGGCCCCGTTGGCAAGGCTTTAACTGCTTCAGCGATCTGGCCGATAGCACGGACTGCAGCGGCTCCGTACCAGGCAGAACCAATCACTCTCACACCACAGGCCAGGTCAATATAGCCCCCTTTTTTATTCACCTCATCCCAAGGCGCATATAGCGGCTCTCCCGCTGCTATATTCCCAGGTTCGAGTAACTTCAGCATGCCCCACTGGGATAAATATTTGAGCCAACTAGTTGAGGTTCCATAGGGAGTATTGTCGTGATTGCCTTCGATCGCCAGTACAGGGATATGAGCAGCCTGAAGCTGCTGAAAACACAGTTGGGCTTGGTTCAAAATAGCGGGCTGAATCACGCGATGCTCAAACAGATCACCAGCAATAATGACGAAATCAACCTTAGTGGCGATCGCATACTTCTGAATCACATCAGACAAAGCAAAGAAAAAATCCTTCGTTCGCTCAGGGCTGTTGTAACGATCAAACCCCAAGTGAATATCTGCTAAATGAAGGAAACGTGCCATACGAACTGCGCCAACTAACTGACTTCAGCCTACTCAAGTCTTAATGACTTTAGTTTACTCAAGCCCTGAAGCCGTAGCACCAGTAGTTGTTGGTTTTCTAACCTTCGGTACATGCGGTACAACAGTTATTCTTAAGCAGCAGAGGATTCAGAGGTTGCCAATTCTTCAAGCTGCTTTTGCTGATCTTGGGTAATACAAGATTGAATCATGCCTTCAATGTTACCCTCCAGGGCCGGCGTCAGTGAGAAATTCTGATTAAGGCGATGATCAGTAATTCGATTATCTTTGTAGTTATAGGTGCGGATTTTTTCTGAACGAGAACCTGTACCTACCTGAGAGCGACGCATGGAAGTAACTTCCGCCTGCTGTTCTTGAAGCTTCATTTCGTAAAGCTTAGCGCGCAAAATTTGCATGGCTCGCTCCCGGTTTTGCAACTGCGATCGCTCCTCTGTGCAAAAGATGCGAATTCCAGTTGGCTTATGGAACAGGTCTACCGCTGTTTCCACCTTATTCACATTCTGGCCACCGGCACCGCCAGAGCGCGCCGTTGAGATCTCAACTTCTGTGGGGTCGATTTGAATTTCAACATCGTCTACCTCTGGCATGATCGCCACCGTAGCAGTTGAAGTATGGACACGTCCTCCAGCTTCGGTGACCGGTACTCGCTGAACCCGATGAACGCCAGACTCATACTTGAGCTTGCTGTAAACGCTGTCGCCCTGAACCTCAAGGATGGCTTCCTTAAAGCCCCCCATATCTGCAGTTGATTCGCTTAAAAGCTTGATACGCCACTTTTGTGATTCGGCATAGCGTGAATACATTCTCACCAAATCGCCGGCCCAAATACTTGCTTCATCGCCGCCGGCACCAGCTCTGACCTCTAACATGATGTTCTTCTCATCATTAGGGTCTTTTGGCAGCAACAAGATTTTCAGGCGCTCCTCAAGCTGCTCGGAGCGCGCTTCTAAATCAGCAATTTCCTGAGCCGCCATTTCCTTTAGGTCAGGATCACCACTGGACTCACGCAAGATCTCCTGAGCTCCAAGCAGTTCCTCTTGCAGCCCTTTCCAACTGTCATAAGTAGCAACTGTCTCTTCCAGAGAAGAACGCGCCTTGGCTATCCGCTGAAACTCATCCGGAGCACGAGCGACATCCGGATCAGCCAAACGCCGCGTGAGTTCATGAAACGTTTGATGAACCGAATTGAGTTTGTCAATGAGGTAAGCTTCGGCCATAGCTTGACTGATTAACTCCGAGCACAACAACTAAAGACGCTGGCTAGCGTGCTTAAGGCGATCGCTAAGCATCAGCCTTGGACTCGTCGTTGCTTTCAGTCGTCGAATCAGACATCCCGTACTTCCGCATAAAGCGCTCAACTCGACCCTCAGTATCAATAATTTTCTGAGTGCCAGTGTAAAAAGGGTGATTGCCAGACCACACGTCAACGTGGAGTTCCGGCTTAGTTGAGCCCACGGTCATAACGAGTTTCCCGTCGCAATACACTTTAGCTTCGGGGTACCATTCTGGGTGAATTTCAGACTTAGGCATTGTTCTTTCCTAGGTGCTTGTCAAACTTAATCTAAAAGTAAGCGCCAGTGACCATCAAACAATTGGTCAGCATTAACGCTTCGAGAACTGAGGCGCTTTACGAGCCTTCTTCAAACCGTACTTCTTCCTCTCTTTACGACGAGGATCACGGGTCAGGTACCCTTCCACTTTCAGAGGCTTGCGGTTATCAGGATCTAACTCACAGAGTGCTCGAGCAACCCCCATCTTGATCGCATCAGCATGCCCTGTCAGACCACCACCACGAACATTCACAAGGATGTCGTATTCGCTTTCTAGACCCAAGGTTTCTAAAGGCGCCTTGACGGTGGAGAGATAAGCGGGGTTACCCTGCAAATGCTCAGCCCCTGGGCGACCATTGATGTTGATCTCACCGCTACCAGGAACCAGGCGGACACGGGCGATAGCTGACTTGCGGCGTCCCGTCCCCCAATAAACAACGCGTTCATTAGTATCAGTCGCTTGCATTAGGTTTTTCCTCAACGAGTAGTATTAATAACCAGTGCTTCAGGTTTCTGCGCCGCATGGGGATGTTCAGGGCCAGCGTACACCTTGAGTTTCGTAAATAGCTTGCGACCCAAAGAATTCTTCGGCAGCATTCCTTTAACCGCCTTCTCAATGATGCGCTCTGGAATTCGATCTTGCAGCTGATTGAACGTTTCGACTTTCATGCCACCAGGACGACCAGAGTGACGACGATAAAGTTTTTGCTCCGCTTTGTTGCCAGTTACAACGACCTTTTCAGCATTGACCACAACTACGAAATCGCCAGTGTCCATGTTGGGGGTAAAGCTAGGCTTGTTCTTCCCGCGTAAAACGCAGGCAATTTCTGTCGCTAATCGCCCCAGCCGCTGATCGGCGGCATCAACGACGTACCATTTACGTTCAATAGTATCTACCGGTGGAATGTAAGTCTTAGTCATGGATTTTGAGCACAAATTCAATGAGGAAAATCAAGGTTGCAAATTACAGGGCAAGGTTTAGACAGCGATCGCAGGCGCAAACTGAGTCAAGTGAAAATGAGGCTGGGTGTCGTACCAAATATCAGGCTCAAAGGGGAAGTCTTCATAACCAACTCGGAGTAGACAGAGACCACTAGCAGGTGCAGCGTATTTGACGCGTTCTCGTTGTCGACTTTGCCACAGGTAAGTAAACTCTTCAACGCTGAGCACCCCCCGCCCAACCTGCACCAAAATACCCATCAAAAGCCGCACCATACCGTACAAAAAGCCATTGGCTTGCAGTTCTACCGTAAGCAACGAACCACGACATTGGCACTCGGCACTTTGCAGCTCAACCCAAGCATGAGAACGCTTTGAGCCTGACCGTTGAAAGGCCGTTAAGTCGTGGTAGCCCACCAAGGGGTCAAGAGCAGCCTGCATCTGCGCGACACTCAAAGGCTGGTAATAGTAATGCCAAGAGAATGGTCGAACAAACAAATTTGGCACTGGATGGGTATATAGGGTATACCGATAGCGCCGCCACTGAGCGGAAAATTGCGCATGCCAATCATCCGAAACCGCGGCTGAACCTCGAATGACAATATCCAAAGGTAAGCGGCTGTTGAGGATACTGGCCCAACGATAAGCCGGAATCAACGTAGGCGCTTGAAAATGCGCCACTTGAGCCGCTGCATGCACTCCCGTGTCAGTCCTACCGGCACCACATAAGGTCACCGGAGAACCCAAAACGCTCGCGATCGCGGCCTCAATGTCACCCTGCACAGTCCGCTCACGCGGCTGCCTCTGCCAACCATGGAAGTGAGTTCCCACGTACTGAACAACCAAAGCTACTCGGTGATACTGAGTATCCCGAAGTGCAGAGGCGACAGCCGATGATTCTGATAGTGGACTCACGGAAGACATGATAAATAGACAAAAAACTTCCTAGGTCAGCTCAATAATGGCCATCTCAGCGTTGTCACCACGACGGCGGACGGTGCGTAATATACGCGTGTAGCCACCCTGACGCTCGCCATAGCGCTCGGGTGCGCGTTCAAACAGAGCATGTACTAAGTTAGAGTCATACATATAGCCCAGGGCCTGACGGCGAGCGGATAGCGAACCATCCTTGGCCAGTGTAATCATCCGGTCAGCCTCAGAACGCACCGCCTTCGCGCGCGCTTTAGTGGTAGTAATTTGACCGTTGCGAATCAACTCAGTCGTCAGCGATCGCAATAAAGCTTTGCGCTGATCAGCTGGTTTTCCCAAGCGTGGAACACGACACCCATGTCGCATGTTGACCTCCCCCTTTGCGTTCACATAGCTCAACAATAAAAAACCGAAGCAGAGTGCCTCGGAAGTTAGCTCAGCAAAACTGAGCAAAGTATCTTCACTAAGAAGTCTTGGCAGATTTTTCAGCCGGTAGCGTAATCCCTAAGCGCTGCTGCAACGCCTCAATAACCTCGTCAGCGGACTTCTGTCCGAAGTTTTTAATTTCGAGCAAATCTTCTTGAGTGAAATCTAGAAGATCGGCAACAGAATTAACTTGCGCCCGCTTTAAACAATTGTACGCCCTTACCGACAGCTGCAACTCTTCGATAGGAATATGGTTGGCGGGATCTTCCTCTTTCGGCTCCTCTTCAGACTTCGGCTCCAGCGTCACATCCTTCAGCGGATTAAACAAAGAGACTAAAATTGCAGCCGCTTCGCTCATTGCCTGCTGTGGCGTCAAACTACCGTTGGTTGTGACCTCCATGACCAGGCGATCTTTTTTCAAAGCGCCACCTTCCATGACGTCTTCCACGGTGTAATTCACCTTTCTAACCGGCATGAAGACAGCGTCAATCTGCATAAAGTCAAGGGCAGCTGCTTCGTCATGACTGCGCTCAATGGCGCGATAACCATTTCCCTGCTCAATCCGAAATTCCATTTCCAGCGTATAGCCTTCGGCAACCGTAGCGACATACTGTTCAGGATCAATCACCTCAATCTCGGAAGGTAAATCAAAATGCCCGGCTGTTACCTTGGCTGGCCCCTGGACGAGCAAACGACCAATTTGCGGTTGCGCTGAGTAGCTCTTAAGGATGATTTCCTTCATGTTCAAGAGCACGTCAAGGACGTCCTCACGTACGCCCGGCACAGTCGAAAACTCGTGAGTTGCTCCAGCAATTCGTACTGCTGTAATCGCAGTACCCTCTAAATTAGACAATAAAACTCGCCGCAAAGCGTTGCCGACCGTAATCCCCTGACTACGCTCTAACGGTTCAATAACAAAACGACTGAAATGACTTTGGTCGTCACCAATCGATGATTCTACGCACTCGACCTGAAATTGTGCCACTGACGTGCCCTCTCTATGCCTTGACAGTACTCTGAAATGCCTCGGACTAAACGCGTCGTCGTTTGGGAGGACGACAACCGTTATGAGGAATTGGAGTTACATCGCGAATTAGCGTAATCTCTAGCCCCGCAGCCTGGAGCGCTCGAATTGCAGTCTCCCGTCCCGCGCCAGGGCCACTGACCATCACCTCAATCTGCCGCATGCCCTGATCCATCGCTCGGCGAGCAGCACTGTCTGCAGCCGTTTGAGCCGCAAAGGGAGTCCCCTTTTTAGCACCTTTGAAGCCGCTAGCTCCCGCTGAAGACCAAGAAACTGCACCACCGTTAGTATCAGTAATGGTCACAATAGTGTTGTTAAATGTGGACTGAATGTGCGCAACACCATTGGGTATATTCTTTTTGGTCTTACGCCCACTCGATTTTCTTGTTGGTTTAGCCATTACCTGCCTGCTATTCTCCTTATCAGCAAAACAGGCGCATCTCAAAGCACCGTCTAAAGGGTAGACGATGAGTTGAAACACACCGAATAATTACGCTACTTCTTAGGTGCTTTCTTTTTACCTGCAACAGTGCGCTTGCCACTGCGACGAGTTCGCGAATTCGTTCGGGTGCGCTGCCCCCTAACTGGTAAACCCGCCCGATGACGACGACCTCGATAGCAGCCAATGTCCATTAACCGCTTAATATTCAGGCCTTCCAAGCGACGAAGATCACCCTCAACCTGATAGTCGTTCTCAACAGAGTCACGCAGGCTAGAAACATCGGAATCAGTCAAATCACGTACTCGAATATCAGGATTAACACCTGTTTTCTCAAGAATCGCCTTTGACCGACTTAAGCCAATACCGTATATGTATGTCAAACCAATCTCGACCCGCTTATCTCTTGGCAGGTCTACGCCAGCAATCCGTGCCACTGACTATCTTCTCCCCATGAACCTCATCTGATGTCGGTATAGTTTAGTCGTGAGATTCTAAACTGACCGTTAAACTGTCAACTAACTACGAGCCCAAATCCTTGTACAAAGCATTAAACTAGGCAACTCTATCCCTGGCGTTGCTTATGTTTTGGATTTGAGCAAATCACCATCACTCGGCTCTTGCGGCGAATGACGCGACATTTATCACACATTCTTCGGACAGATGCGCGGACTTTCATGTCCTTTTTCTCAGAACTCCACTACAGAATTACGATACTAGCAAAGTTAAATGGTCTTGGTCAAACAATTTGTGCTAAGAAAATCTGAGTCTGAAGCCGTGGTCCGCACATAACTTATTTAGACGAATTTAAGTAAGCCTGCTGCCGACTCAAGGAAACGATACTTGCCGCCGCAGCGGCAGGGCTTGAGAACTTTGGAAGGCATCGCTAACAGCTCTGAAGAGAGAGGAAAAGAAACGTTTTCATTGGCTTTGGCGGTTAAGGCCTTCTTGACTGGGTTCTGGATGTTTTGATGATGACAAGGCAGACTAACAGCTTCCACAATTAAGAGTGGCATCGATATGCTGAGTGCATCCTTACACTAATGCTAGAAACCTTGTGCGATCAGCATTAATGCGCCTGCATCAACTTTTTTATGGGCCAGGGGCTGAAATCATTTCTGGACCGAGAGTCTGGCTCTAAATTGATGACAGCCTCTAGATAGCGATGTCAGCGATATCAGTCACTTTCACTCAGGCGCAGGGCTCAATCCCCTACGAAAAAAGCGCCGCCCAATGCTTAAGAAGCGCTTGCATACCAAACCTAGTCGACGTTTAAAGATACCTAAGAACCCCGCTTGAGGGCCGCCTCGACCTGTTTGAATTCTTGTTCCAAACGATTTTTAAGCTTGGCAGGAATGGGACGATTGGGATAAGAACTGTAGTGGCCTGCCAAGCCATTTAGCGCTGTCCGCAAGGTTGTAAAAGAACTCAGCCCATCAATCGCGCTATCGCGCCGATAATAAGAGAAATAGTCGTTGATGATATTTCGAGCGTCAACTTCAGCCGCCCCCTTGTCGGGATCATCTTGACTAACATTGATAGCGACTCTCAAGTCATCAATGACAGTCAGGGTGTCTTGCTTATAGTCACCGGTCATCTTGCCACTGACTCCAGCGTTGCTACAACCGGTTAGACCAATTACGGCCACCAGAAGCAATGCAAAAAAGCGAGTAATAAGCTGTTTCATGATCTCCTGCTCAGTGGGCTACAACAATGCTGGGTAGCTAAAACAATATGTTTGATATATTACCTCGTTGCGTTCTCAAGTTGATGTCTTTTTGCCAGTTCAGTCTGCGGACAGCTGGGATTAGGACAACCAGTAAATCCTTTGGCCCTCTGAGAAACTGATAGCAGATTACCTGATCCCGCTGAGACATTCGGATTGGTCATCGCTAGGTGGAGCATAGGCTGACAACAGATGCACCACCGACACGCAATAATATAAAGATGAAAAAGTGTAAGCTGATAAGCCCTGCCTAAACCCAGTGCGAGTGGGGTGAGTCTGATGTTAAGACACTTCAATCATTGCTGTTACTGTCTGACTTGTTGATGATTTATTTGATAGCTGTTTTAAGCGATCGCTTGAAGGCTGAAGGTGCCTACTCGGCTTTAGAGGAGGCAAACTTTGCGATGGATGCCGTGACGATTTTGGGCAGAGGCTATAAGAGTGCTGATGAGTTTGGGTTGATTGATCCCGCCAATCAAGCGTGGAAGCAAGTCCGTCTAATGATGTTTTGGCTCGTGCCGTTTGGGTTTATCGCTGGTTTTGGGTTCAATGCGATTACGGGTTTGGACACCTTTTCTTGGGCAGGAACGACGGGTAATCAAATCATTGGCGGATTGCTCGGAGCCGGTTCTGGAGCAATGGGGGCATTTTTTGTTGGGGGCGGTACAGGGGCCGCCTTCGGGAGTGGTGACGCTTTGTCTTATCGCAATCGCTTAAATGCTGGAAAGTATTTAATTGTTGTGCGAGGGTCGGACACAGAAATCCGGGTGGCCACACCCATTATTCGCCGCTTTCGACCAGAAAATATCCAGGGATATCAAACGCCGATGGTGAATGCGGCATCGTAAATGTTGCATTAGCTGACAGCAACAGTCACGGCTATTGACAGCAGATGAGAGGGAACACATGGCCCCAAAGCGGTTAGTGATTGAGATGGGAATGGGGGTTGATCAGCATGGTCAAGACCCGACGGTGGCAGCAGCCCGAGCAGTGCGAAATGCGATCGCCCACAATGCTTTGCCTGGCGTTTGGGAAGTCGCGGGTTTGGAGCATCCGAATGAAATGCTGGTGGATGTCCAGGTTGCGGTTCCTTTTCCAGACACCGTTAGGGAAGCAGAAGTATTGGCGGTTTTGCCCTTTGGCCAAAAAACATTGACCTTGCAAAATGGCGGCATGGTTGTCGTCGGTAAGGCGATCGCTGAACTCGCCGATAAAAACGACGACATGTACATTGCGATCGCGGCCGTGACGGTCTCGATTCCAACATGAAGGCAGGTTGACCCGATTGCCTCAACTGCAGCTTTAACGGGAAAGCTGTTCAGCTTCCAGAGATTAATGCGCCAAGTCCGGTGATTTGGTGTGCCAGTCAGTTGTTTGTTCGTAGGCATAGGCCATTTCAAACAAGTTTTGTTCCTGCAGCACATTGCCAATGAGTTGCAGACCAATGGGCAAACCAGAGGCGTCAAAACCACAGGGAAGGCTGATGCCAGGGAGTCCCGCCAAGTTGACCGGAATCGTCATCAAATCTAGCAGGTACATGCTCAAGGGGTCTTCAACTTTCGAACCAGTGGTGAAAGCCGTGGTCGGAGAGGTTGGACAAATCAACGCATCCACTTCTTTAAAGGCGGCCTCAAAATCCTGTTTGATCAGGGTGCGAACCTTTTGGGCCTTTAGGTAATAGGCATCGTAGTACCCGGCAGAAAGAGCATAGGTGCCGATCATGATGCGACGCTTAACCTCAGCGCCGAAGCCAGCAGCACGGGTCTTGGTGTACATCGAAACCAGGTTGCCTTCTTCCGCTCTGGCTCCATATTTCACCCCATCGTAACGAGCCAAGTTAGAAGATGCTTCCGAGGGGGCAATGATGTAGTAGCTGGGCAAACCATAGCGGAAGCGAGGCAGCGATATTGTCTTAACGGTGGCGCCAAGCGATTCATACTGGGCGATCGCCGCTTTAACTGCTGCATTAACCGCTGGCTCTAGCCCTTCTCCAAAGGTTTCTTGAATGATGCCGATGGTGCGACCTTGGCAATCAAGACCGGGCTTCAGGTTCTGCGTGTAGTCGGGAATCTCAACCTGAAGACTGGTGGAATCTTTGGGATCGTGACCGGCGATCGCCTGCAATAAGATAGCGGCATCCTCAACCGTACGGCTGAGAGGGCCAATCTGGTCTAGAGAGGAAGCGAAAGCCACCAGACCATAGCGAGAAACCAAACCATAGGTCGGCTTTAGACCAACGACTCCACAGAGGGCAGCCGGTTGACGAATGGAGCCACCGGTATCTGAACCTAACGCAATGGGGCATTCATCAGCCGCAACCGCCGCTGCCGAGCCCCCCGAAGAGCCGCCAGGAACACAATCAGGATTCCAAGGGTTACCGGTCACAGAATAGGCCGAATTTTCTGTCGAACTGCCCATCGCAAATTCGTCCAGATTGGTCTTGCCCAAGGAAATCGCGCCTAATTCAGCCAGTCGCTGAGTCACAGTTGATTCATAAGGCGGCACAAAATTTTCTAATACTTTGGAAGCACAGGTGGTACGAACCCCTTTCGTACAGAGATTGTCTTTGAGACCGATAGGGATACCTTCGAGCAGGCCAATGTCGTCTCCGTTAGCGATTTTTTGATCGACCCGCTGAGCCTGAGCGATCGCGGCTGTCTCTGTCACAGTCAAAAAGCTGTGTATCGTGGGCTCTAACGCTTGAATACGGTCTAAATAAGACTGCGTAATCTCAACAGCAGAACGTTCTTTTTGCGTGAGTTGACGATGTAACTCGCGAATCAGCGACATAACGGGCCTCAGGTTGCGCTTTGAATAGCGGGTGTATTACCAGCCTAAATAATATAGGAAATGACGGTCTGTCTTACAGGACGATTTCTGGTCAAAGGTAATTCACGGACGGATGAATCGACGGTAGTCTGAGGCAGTCTGAGCTATGTTGGCACTTGCGATCAGGCCCATCGATAAACGTAATTAGAACCTACGCAAAAGCCCACTTAGCATCCCTCAAATCTGGAGAATGTTGCATCCGATATCCCCATTATTTGAGGATGTAAGTAGGCAGACGTTATTAAATTTCAAATGATGTAGGTTGCGGTTGAGGAACGAAACCCAACACTCGCAAGGGTTTTGTCACCATGAGCTCATTCTACAAAAGATTCAACCCACCTACTTAGGGCTTACTGAAAAAGTCGGATCCGTTGATATTCGGCTATTTCAGCCAATCGAAGACAGATGAAGTGCAAGGTTTTTTGACGAGAGAATGGGGCTTTCAGCGAATTTGCCTTGCACATAAATGCTACTCAAAATGGCTA
>JBCDAJ010000052.1:0-37912 GCA_039185935.1 Cyanobacteria bacterium P01_F01_bin.56
CGAGCAGATAGCGAACGTAGAGGTCGAGCGTGCAACGCGCTGTGGACGGTTTGGTCAGAATACGCAATGGAATAGGTCATGCAACACCTTTGATTTTCAACCCATACATTCATTCCGCTGTCAATGCGTAACTCCTGTAGATGTTTAGAGTGAGGCAGCGATCGCGAACTCCTCGGTCGTCAAGGCATTGAAGCGAAAGCAAATGGCACAGTTTGGAAATCGCCAGCAGTCTACGATTCCCATGGTGACGCCGGATCACACCCGCAAGTCGGCCCACATTGTCCGCTGGTGGGATGGAGAATGTCGGATACAACTTACCTGCGATGGTCAATCGTGGCAGGGAAGTGGCTATGACGCTTTAGCATCGCTGATTGATGTGCGTCAACACTTTGAACCTGACGGCTATCGACTGCTGTGTTACGGAGCTAGCCTCAATAGCTCGCCATCGGGCATGAGTCGCGACTCTGACATGGTGCATCAACTGGGCTGGGGAGAGCCTCCTAAAAGAGCTCAGCCCAAGAGCACCCACGATATTTTTGCTACGGGGCCAGATGTGATTCCTGCTACGTATCAAGAGCAACAAGCGTTCAAAGAGCAATGGCACGCAAGCGTAAAGCTGGACCGCAGAGGCATTGCTTATGACGTATCGGCGTATCCAGTCGTGGCGGTCGATTGCCAAGGTAACCTAGCCCGTTACTACTCCGGCCAGAATATGACGATCACCGAAATGATTGGAGAGATGCCCTTAGAGGTGGTCTTGATTCCCAAGGGCAATTTTTTGATGGGGGTCGCCGATGAACCAGGTAGTGGCGCTTCTGACCGCTATTATCGTGACGAACCACAGCATAAAGTGCGTATCCGTAAGCAATTTTGGCTGGGTAAATACCCCGTTACTCAAGCCCAATGGCGAGCAGTAGCGGCATTGCCTCAGGTGCAATGCGACATGCGGTTAGAACCCTCACAGTACCGACCGCATGTTGATATCCATCTTGATAATCACCCGATCAATCATATCTTTTGGGCCGAGGCGATCGAATTTTGTGCGCGGCTCTCGCTCTACACTGGACGCGCTTATCGACTGCCGACCGAAGCCGAGTGGGAATATGCCTGTAAAGCCGGCACCACAACCCCATGGCACTTTGGCGAATATATTGGGGTGCAGCGATCGCAATTGTCTGACGAATTGAAGTCTCTGATCACTTCCCCCTCGGGGGGGATGGGAATGACATACCTGCTAAACTTCGACGGCTTGATGAAAGGCACAACCCCGGTAGGCCGGTATCCGGCTAATCCTTGGGGGCTATACGGTATGCATGGCAATGTCTATGAGTGGTGTCTCGATGACTGGCATTGGGACTACAGTGCTAAGCCCGAAACGATTAAACAGAACGGCAACCAACCGTGGCATCACCATGAGGGGTTGTCTAATCCACAAAATCCGAGCGATAAAAAACGATTTCGTCCCGTGCGAGGTGGCACGTGGGGCTCTTCTGTACCTGAATGCCTATCCACGTTTCGAGCGCCAGGTTTTACCGACAACGCGGATATGATTTGTGGTTTACGAGTGGTCTGTGAAGCCGTCTAGCACGATTCCCATTTAGCGAAAATTTGTCCACCATTTCCCAGGGGCTGTCATCACTTAGCGGTCAAATCCTCTCAGTGAGCGGGATACAGCCCCTAACTGATATGTTGAGTGCGGGCGCGGTGATGCTGATTGTTAGAGGCTTCTGGGGTCGGAGTTCATGGCCGCTTCTATCAGACTTCAACTTTTAGATGCTGACAGTCTATGCCATGCGACTTTCTTAATTCTCCAATGTCCCAGCTAATCTAGGCTGGGTGGGTGTTTAGCGAAACGGGAGCCAAGGGAACCATTGAGTTAGGTCTTTACCCTTTAGTGCTATTTATTAAGCTGCTTTAAGTAATGAGCTCAATAATGAATCTCGACAACACCGCCTTACTTCTGATTGGCTTTCAAAACGATTATTTTGCTGAAGATGGTATTTTGAATGGAGTCATCGAAGAATCTGCTGAAGCCACAAATACGGTAGAAAACACGCTCCACTTACTGCAGAGTTTGATTAAAACCCCCGCTTTAATCATTGCAACACCGATCTTCTTTACACCCAACTATGAAGAACTAATCGAGCCTGTCGGCATTCTCGGCACGATCAAAGAGGTTGGCGCTTTTCAGGAAGGAAGCACAGGTTCTCAGACAATTGAAGTGCTAAATCCTTTTAAAGAAAAAATTCTTGAAGTCTCTGGAAAGCGAGGTCTCAACGCCTTTGTAAACACCAATTTGGCACAGATTTTACAACAGCGAAAAATCAAGCATTTAGTACTAGCTGGTGCAGTAACTTCTGTTTGTATTGACTCTACTGGGCGCTCAGCATATGAGCAGGGTTACCATGTTTCAGTTTTAAGCGATTGTACGTCTGCCCGTACGCGTTTTGAGCAAGAATTTTATTTTGAGCATGTTTTTCCACTCTATGCCAACACGATGACGTCTACAGAGTTACTAGAGCGACTAGGAACGGCAGCGCCGGTATAAATCGGATATGATTCACACTTGAGCTTCTGACAAATAGACATCAGAAACTCAAACTGATTTCACCACTCAGATGGGGCATTTATATGCGCGCGCGCGATACCAAAAATGAGTTACATACACAGATCCAGTATCGTTTGATCGAGAAGTTGACCGAATCAGAGCGCAGATATCGCGAATTGGTTGAAAGTCTTCGAGAAATTGTCTTTGAATGCGATCGCCAAGGCCATTTGACTTTCATAAATAGAGCTTGGACTGAAATACTCGGATATTCGGTGAAAGACTCGATCGGTCAAGCCTTAGATGATTTTATGGATCGTGTTGATGCAGCAAAGTGGCAATCATTACTGCAACAGCAAAAGGACTGCTGCGTGGAACTCAAGTTCTCTCATCAAAACGGTGAGATTCTGTGCTTAGAATTATCCATGCGCTTTAGCCGCGACGCTAAGTTATTAGGTTCACTCATTAATGTGACAGAGCGTAAGCAAGTAGAGTTTATTCTTAAACAAACTAACGAAGCGTTAGAAGACAAAGTCCAAGAACGGACAAGTGAGCTGATTGCAAGCAACCGTGAATTGAAGATTGCACTACAGCAACTGCAGCAAGCTCAAGGTCAACTCATTCAGCAGGAGAAGATGTCAAGCCTGGGTCAATTAGTCGCTGGGGTTGCCCATGAAATTAATAATCCAGTCAGTTTTATTCACGGCAATATTATTCATATCCATCAATATGTCCAAGATTTGCTGAGGCTCGTTCAAAAATATCAGGAACATTATCCAAATCCAAATTTAGATATTAAGACAGAGATTGAAGACATTGACCTCAATTTTATTCGACAAGACTTACCCAAAATCTTGTCGTCAATGGAGACAGGTAGCGATCGCATTCGTGAAATTGTTTTGTCTTTGCGTAACTTTTCCCGCCTAGATGAAGCGGAGAGTAAAGCGGTTGATCTACATGAGGGTATCGAAAGTTCTTTGGTTATTCTCAATCCTCGCCTTAAAAAAGGTATCAAGATCGTCAAGAGCTATGACCAACTGCCGCGAGTTGAATGCTACCCTGCCCAATTGAATCAAGTCTTTATGAATATTTTGACGAACGCTCTGGATGCGCTGCAGGCTTATGAGTTGAAAGCGCCCCAAATTACGATTCGGACTGAAGCGATCGCCAACCACCAGGTCAGAGTGATGATCAGTGATAATGGCCCTGGCATTGCCCCAGAAATATCTCAAAAGATTTTTGATCCCTTCTTTACCACTAAACCAGTCGGTATCGGAACCGGTCTCGGTCTTGGCATTTGCTATCAAATCATCGAAAGACACCAGGGCCAGATTCAAGTGGTTTCATCAGATAAAGGGGCAAAATTTATCATTACCTTGCCAACTCATCTCGCAAAAACGGCAGAAGCCATTGGATTAGCCAGCTAACAAGCCTCTTGCATATTGCACAGAGCCAGAGCGATTAGCTGGAACTCAAGCATTTTCACCATAACTGAATAGCATCACGACACCGCAGCCAATTTCAAGGTTCACGAAGATCAAGCAAGTCGAGAAGTACAGCAAGACACGAGGACGTTTAATCAACAAGTTTCTACTGTGCTGTTGTGATGGGAGTTCCCTCAGCATCAAAGCACTGGTCCAAAGGATTGGCTGAAACTGCTTGGGGTGAATTTTTGCAGTGGCGCGGCGGCGGATCAGCAACTGCTGGCCGTTAATATGAATTAACCAGATGGAACTTTGTTGCGACAATTTAGGAGTTGGTTTGCTGGCAATTCGAGCAACAACCCCTTTAGAATAAAGGCCGACTCGTTGCTGAAAGATCCTTAAAGTGAGTGGATCTGGTGGCGATCGCAGCTAACTGAAAATTGGCTTCAACCCCTAGTGTTTGGACATTAGGGGGCATTTTTGATTGGGGGGTGAAACGAACATGGCATTTTCTTCAGTAGTACGGGCCTTAGGGCGATCGCCTCTCATGTCAGAGATGCTGACCAAGCTCAAGCGACAGGAGCCGGTCAAGCTTAGCGGTGCGCCCCGACTGCCTAAGGGCCTCATTGCCTCGGCGTTAGCGCAAGCGTCGAGCGCGCCGTTACTCGTGGTCACTGCCACCCTCGAAGAAGCCAGCCGTTGGGCAATTCAGCTCGAAGCCATGGGCTGGAGCACCATTCACTTTTATCCCACTTCTGAAGCGTCACCGTACGACCCCTTTGACCAAGAATCAGAAATGACCTGGGGCCAACTCCAGGCCTTGGCTGACCTGCTCACTGCCACCAATCTAGAAAAGACCGTTGTCATTGCTACCGAACGAGCACTGCAGCCGCACTTGCCCCCCGTTGAAGTCCTCAAAGACTACTGCCTCACTCTGACCAAAGGGTTAGAAATCAACCTCAAAGAACTAGCACTGCGCTTGGCTCGCCTCGGCTATGAAAAGGTGCCCCTGGTGGAAATGGAAGGCCAATGGGCGCAACGTGGCGACATCATCGATGTGTTTCCGGTGTCGTCTGAGTTGCCGATCCGTCTGGAGCTATTTGGCGACGAGCTAGAACGCATTCGCGAGTTTGATCCGGCTAACCAGCGATCGCTCGATGCCGTTCATCGCCTGGTGCTCACCCCGACTGACTACGTCCCGCTGATCCTCGACGTTCTAAAGGAAAAGAATCTCGTCGATCAGCTTTTCCCCACAGAAGCCCTGGAAGGACTGGCCGACGGCATCTATCCCGAAGGGGTGCGTCGCTGGCTCGGTCTCGCTTTTGACAATCCCGCTTCGCTGTTGGACTACCTGCCGGAAAACACTTTCATCGCCCTGGATGAACCGGATCAGTGCCAAGCCCATAGCGATCGCTGGGTTGAACATATTGATGAACATTGGCACGAGATTCAGGGAACAGGGGATAGGGAACAGGGGATAGGGAATAGGGGACAGGGCATAGAGGATGATCAAACATCTCCCTCATCACCCCAACACCCCATCACCCCGATACCTAAACTGCATCGTCCCTTTACTGACGCCCTGGAAGAACTGGCCCTTTTCTCCAATGTTCATCTGACGGAACTAGCCGAAGAAAACGGTGGCCTCAACCTCGCCAGCCGTCCCGTGCCGGCGATTCCCCATCAGTTTGGCAAGCTGGCTGGGACTATTCGCGAAGAGCGCGATCGCAACTTTGCCATTTGGCTGATCTCGGCCCAACCTTCCCGCTCGGTGGCGCTGCTGCAAGAGCACGACTGTCCCGCCCAGTTCATCCCCAATCCGCGCGACTATCCCGCCATTGACAAGCTGCAAACTGGCCATACCCCTGTGGCGCTGAAATATTCTGGTCTGGCCGAACTGGAAGGGTTTGTGCTGCCGACCTTCCGCCTGGCGATCGTCACCGATAAGGAATTTTTTGGTCAGCACAGCCTCGCCACTCCGGGCTATGTGCGCAAGCGCCGCAAAGCCACCTCCAAACAGGTGGACCCCAACAAAATGAAGCCGGGGGATTTCGTGGTGCATCGCAACCACGGTATCGGCAAATTTTTGAAGCTAGAAAGTCTGACCGTCGATCGTGAAACTCGCGAGTATCTCGTCATTCAATACGAGGACGGGCTGCTGCGAGTCGCGGCGGATCAGGTGGGTTCCCTCTCGCGCTATCGCTCCACCACCGATCGCGCCCCCACGCTCAACAAAATGACGGGCAAAGCCTGGGAAAAGACCAAGGGCAAAGCTCGCAAAGCGGTGCAAAAAGTCGCTGTTGATCTGCTCAAGCTGTATGCCCAACGCGCTAAGCTGGAAGGCTTCCGCTTCCCCATTGATACGCCCTGGCAGCAAGAACTCGAAGACTCGTTCCCCTATCAGCCGACGCCCGATCAGCTCAAAGCCACGCAGGACGTGAAGCGCGATATGGAGAGCGATCGCCCTATGGATCGCCTGGTTTGCGGCGACGTCGGCTTCGGCAAAACGGAAGTAGCCGTTCGAGCCATCTTTAAGGCGATCAACTCCCACAAACAGGTAGCCCTGCTGGCCCCCACTACCATTCTCACCCAGCAGCACTACCACACCATTAAGGAACGATTTTCCCCTTACCCCATCCAAGTTGGCCTGTTAAACCGCTTCCGCACCGCCCAGGAGAAGAAGGACATTCTTCAGCGCCTCAAGACTGGGGAACTCGATGTCGTCGTCGGCACCCATACGCTGTTGGGCAAGTCCGTTCAGTTCAAAGACCTGGGCCTGATGGTGGTCGATGAAGAGCAGCGCTTTGGCGTTAACCAAAAGGAAAAAATCAAAGCCCTCAAAACTGAGGTGGACGTGCTCACCCTCAGCGCCACGCCGATTCCCCGGACGCTGTACATGGCCCTCTCTGGGGTGCGGGAAATGAGCCTGATCACCACGCCGCCCCCCTCTCGTCGCGCCATCAAAACCCACCTGTCGCCCTACGATCCAGAAGCCATCCGCAGTGCCGCCCGGCAGGAACTCGATCGCGGTGGCCAAATTTTCTATGTCGTTCCCAGGGTCGAAGGCATTGAAGAAATCTCCGCTCGCCTGCGGGAATGGATTCCCGGTGCCCGCATCATGATTGCCCATGGCCAAATGCAAGAGGGTGAACTGGAATCCACCATGCTCGGCTTCAGTAGTGGTGAGGCGGACATTCTGGTCTGTACCACGATTATTGAATCTGGTTTGGATATTCCCCGCGTCAACACCATCCTGATCGAAGACGCGCAAAAGTTTGGGCTATCTCAGCTGTATCAGTTGCGGGGTCGGGTCGGGCGATCGGGCATTCAAGCCCACGCCTGGCTATTTTACCCTCGTCAGCAAACCCTCTCGCCCAAAGCCCGTCGGCGTCTCCGCGCCATTCAAGAATTCGCCCAGCTCGGTTCCGGCTACCAACTCGCCATGCGCGACATGGAAATTCGTGGCGTGGGTAACTTGCTCGGTGTCCAGCAGTCTGGTCAGATGGATGCCGTCGGCTTTGACCTGTATATGGACATGCTGGAAGAAGAAATCGCCGAAATTCGCGGTCAGGAAATTCCCAAGGTGGACGACACCCAGGTGGATCTCAAGGTCACCGCCTTCATACCCAACGACTACATCGACAATACAGAGCAGAAGATGACGGCCTACCGCGCCCTCGCCGCCGCCGACAGCAAGCGCGAACTGGCCCAAGTCGCTGCCGACCTCAACGATCGCTACGGCACCATTCCCTTTGCCACCGAACAGCTCATCCGCGTACTGGAACTGAAGCAACTCGGTAAGCAACTCGGCTTTGCCCGCATCAAACCCGAAGGTAAGCAGCATATCCTCCTCGAAACCCCGATGGAAGAACCCGCCTGGAAACTCCTTTTCGACGCCATCCCCGGCCATCTCAAGTCTCGCTTTATCTACTCTGGCGGCAAAGTCACCGTCCGCGGCCTCGGCGTCCTCAAGCCCGAAAAGCAACTTGACAATCTGCTGGCATGGTTCCAACTCATGCGCGCCGGATTGCCGGAGAAAGAGGCGGTAGGGGTGGGGGCGATCGCTTAATAAGGGAGTTGCGCTTAAACATCATCCCACCGACCCTGCTACCCATCCACCCTGCCACAGTCTTGTCCGAGGACTGTATTTTCAAGCCGATCCCGAAGCTCTCTTTGGAGGGAACTTTAGGCAATAAATCGGCTATTGGAATTTATGGGTGTGGCGACGTTCAAACAGCGATCGCAGTTGTTTGGACTGATTTGCAAGACGTCTAATACCGACCCCAAACCCCGACTTTAAAGCAATTTACTACAGGCATCAGCTGAACCTTCTTGTGAGGCATCGGCAGCAGCTCGCGATCGCTCGCAAGAGACGCGAGGCTTTGCGATTGGCTCTTTTTGGTTGACGGTGAGTCAACTGAAAATATTATTGTTTCTTTTTGGGATTCAATACATAATCGAAATGTCCCTGATGAGGCTTGCAATCTAATTGCTCAAGCATCTGCAGGGGATGAATTGCGTCTCGACGACGATTAACTTCCACTAGCATTTAGGAGAATCATTGTGGCGACCCCGTATCAATACAACCGCCTGAATAAAGCAGATGCCGCTGTGCTGATGGTGGATCACCAGGCCGGACTGGTTTCTCTGGTACAAGATTATCCACCGAACGAATTCAAGAACAACATCCTGGCCCTTGCCGACATCGCGAAGTTCTTTAACCTGCCTACCATATTGACCACCAGCTTTGAGCAAGGCCCCAACGGTCCGATCGTGCCGGAGCTCAAGGAAATGTTTCCTGATGCGCCTTACATTGCGCGTCCTGGTCAAATCAACGCTTGGGACAACGAAGATTTTGTCGCAGCGGTCAAAGCCACGGGCAAAAAGCAACTTATCGTTGCGGGCATTGTGACGGATGTCTGTGTCGCGTTTGTCGCGTTATCGGCAATTGAAGCGGGCTTTGATGTCTTTGTGGTGACGGATGCTTCCGGCACATTTGATGAAACGGTTCGTGCAGCGGCGTGGGAACGGATGAGTACAGCAGGCGTGCAACTGCTCAACTGGTTCGCGGTGGCCTGTGAACTGCACCGCGACTGGCGCAACGACATTGAAGGACTAGGCAGCATGCTGTCTAACCACATTCCTCTCTATCGCGGCTTGATGACCAGCTACTTTGCGCGTAATCCACAATAAGGACTCTCAATCACTATTGTGCTGCGCTTCGCGCTCTGTGCCAGGAGTGATCAGCCTTCAATTATGATGACGGGCGCATCACTCTTGGCTTCTTTGAGCTCGCATCGATGAGTCCTGAGAATCTTATGAGATCAGCATTCCTACGCATATTCAGCAGGTATCAAGAAAAGCTTTGCCTCCGGTAAAGAACCTGACACGGCTGACGACATATTCATGATGAACACTAGCAACCCTCATCGCGATCGCTCCATGAGCAATAAGCACCACCATGTGACCGCTGTCATTACCCATCGCGTGCGCTCGGGCCGCGAAGCCGGTTATGAAGAATGGATCAAAGGTATTGCCGCCGATGCCCGCCAGTTTGCAGGCCATTTAGGGGTCAACATCTTGCGTCCACAGCCGGGAGTCTCGACTGATTATGTAATTGTGCTGCAGTTCAACTCATCGGAAAACTTAGAAGCGTGGCTCAGTTCCGATATCCGCCAAGGCTGGATCGATCGCGTCCAACCCTTGATTCAAGAGCAAGAATCCGTACAGGTGCTGACGGGTTTGGAAAGTTGGTTTCAGTTACCGACTCAGGCCGCACCCAAAGCGCCCAAGCGGTATAAACAAGCGGTTTTGGTTTGGGTCGGGGTGATGATGGTGTCTCTCTTAGTACATCCACTTATTGCACCCGTGATGCAATATTTACCGTGGCTGCTACGGGTGGCTGTCAGTGCTGCCATCACCGTGGGGCTGTTGTCTTATGTGATCATGCCGCGATTGACCCGCTGGTTTAAGCGTTGGTTGTTTGCCTGATTAACACCATCGCCAAGGCTGTAGTTAATGTTGCTCGCGCTCTGGCCGCGATCGCGTTGGCATCATGCCAGCCACCCCGTCGAATACTGGCTACTTTCTGACAAAGTTTCCCCGATTGATCTAAACTGGCTGCGATCGCGGCTTCTGGGCAGTGCAGACATCGGCATGTGTTGAATCTATTTGAACAAAAACGCCATGTTTATCAACTACATCACTCTAATGCTCACCAATTTGGTAGCTGGGCTGGTGCTACTCGCGGCTTATGTCTACTGGGGGCTTGATGATGATCGCCCGACCCGGTGGATTCCAGGCTTTGGGGTCGTGGGGGCGATCGCCCTCGTCACCGGTCTCCATATGACCTTTACCTGGCCGGTCATTGGTAGCTACAACATCGCCTATGGAGAAGCCTCGGTGCTGTACGGCATTCTCTTTGCTGGTGCCGCCGTGGCTCTGGCTCAACGCTGGGAACTCATTACCCTAGCGATTTACGGCTTTTTTGCTGGGGTTTATTCGTTAGTGCTGGGCGTCCGCATCATTAATCTCGGGTTGACCTTGCTGCCCTTTGTCTCGGGCATGGGATTCATTTTGGCTGGGCTGGGCGGCGTATGTGCCTCCCCGATGCTGCACTTCTCAAAGTCCAAACCCTTCCGGCTAATCGGAGCCATCCTACTGGTGCTAGCAGCCCTCATTTTTGCCTGGATTAACCTCTTTGCGCTGTGGGGCCATATGGCCGACTACGGCGAGTGGCAGCCCTTACCCATGCGTTAGCCGCTGACGACATTTGCCGATGACCCCACAGCCACAGCACTTTGATATGTTGAGAGGTAAAAAATTGCCTCCAACTCATACAGCAGCGGGACATTGACTGATACCCACGGCGCTTCACGCTGAGGCCGTCAAAGCAGATTCTTTGTAGTATGAGGCATCAATTTTTCCCATGTTTGATACTTCTTTTTGGCCAGCGGTTCTGCGGCTTTTCCAGTCGGACATGGTCGGGGAGAGTAGTTTGACTGGCTTGCTGTTGGTCTCAGCGATGGCGGGAGCCGCCGCCGCCTCGGACTTCTCTCTCTCCGACGATCTGCCCCCAAGCGCTGCTGTAGATTGGGGGTTTGCCTCCCTGAGCTTCTCGGATGATTTTGGGGTGAAGCTAGAAAGGCCTGAAAAGGATATGGTGGCGACCGTTGAGGTTTCCCTTGAGGCAGCGCGCGCGCTGCCTAACGCCGTGTCGACTCCGACCCTCACCGCTACCGCTAGTGAAGTCGCCACTGTCGCTGCCGATTTAGACACAGCGCCCTCATTCTCTACCGTATCTTCAGAAGTTATTGCCCCGGTACTGGTGACAGACATAGCCACCCTGACAACAGCGGCTGACATGCCCCAAATGGTCACCGAAGCAGAGGTTCTCGCGGCGACCCAATCCCGGCAACTAGGGCAGATTTCAGAGATCACTGAACTCACAGATGTTTTGCCTGATGACTGGGCCTATCAGGCCCTGGCCAGTCTGGTCGAAGAGTATAGCTGCATCGAAGGGTATCCCGATTTGACGTATCGAGGCGATCGCTCCATGACCCGCTATGAGTTTGCGGCGGGACTCAACTCTTGTTTGGATGCCATCCGATTGCTCATTGTCGAAAATGGCATTAGTGCTGACGATATTGCCACCATTCAGCGGTTATCCGCAGAGTTTGCGGCAGAATTGGCAGAACTGGGCAGTCGGGTCGAGGGGCTGGAAACTGAGGTGGCTGAATTGCGAGCCAACCAGTTCTCGACCGTCACTAAACTCAGGGGAAGCATTTTTACCCATATCAATGCTGGTTTTCGCGATGCTGATATCTTGACCGAGCGCACATTTGCGGATAACGCCTTTGTGGGGAGTCGCGATGAGGAAGGCAACCCTATCGTCCAGGCTATCAATGATAATTCCGCCGTTACCTTCGGTTACCTGAGCTGGATCAATTTTGATAGCTCCTTTACGGGCTCTGACAAACTGACAATCCAGTTTGTCGTGGGCGATGGTAACTCTGCTGCTAATCTCTACACGTCTGCAGGGCTCTTTAACACCTTTGGCACGCCGTTTACTTTGCAAACGGGGACTCCGGGGGGCCGCATCAATGATGTCTTCATTCGAGAACTCAGCTACGGTTTTCCCATCGGCGAGAAGCTGTCGGTAGAAGTTGGGCCGAGAATCAACTGGTATCGCTTCTTCGACAATAATCGTTACACCATCTTTCTTTCAGGCGCCAACAGCTTTAACGCTAGTGGCAGTACCCAAGTCAACGCCGTTGATCGGGGGACGGGTGCGATCGTCGTTTGGGACATCGCGGATTGGGCTGATCTCCGCATAGGCTGGCTGGCCGAAAATACCGAGTTTTTGACCACAACGGCAGTTCCCGATCCTGCCCGTGGCCTCTTTGGTGGCGCTCACACACTCTCCGCCCAGCTCGGACTACAGCCCTTAGATAATTTGAACCTGCGATTTTTGTATACTCGCTCGCGCTTAGTCCCTAATGGTGCCGGTCAAATTGGAGGCGCTACGAGTGAGCCATTTTATGGTCTCGCGGATGATGGCTTGGGAGGGGCTTTGGATTCTGGGACTGCAGATACCTTCCTGCTGAACTTTGACTGGACACCTGTCGATTGGCTGGGTTTATTTGGCCGCTATAGCTACGGCAGCACTCATTTAATTGACGATGGTGACGACGTCGGCTCTGTCGATGCTCAATCCGTTCAATTTGGGTTCGCATTTCCTGACCTGTTCAAAGAGGGGGCACTCGGCACGGTATCCTACGTGATGCCGTTTGACATTTTGGCTGGCCGAGAGTTTATGGTGGCTGGTGGCGGTGATGGTGGTACTCAGCAAGAGTTGGAAGTGTCTTATCGCTACCCGCTCTCGCCCCACATCGCTATCATGCCCTCCTTCTACTGGGTCATGAACGCCAACAACTTTGATGACAACGGCAACCTATACTTCTTGAACTTGCAAACTCAACTGTTCTTCTAAACTGACCGAATGCAAGCTTCTGGCAGCCGTGAATTCGTATCACTGATAAACCCCTGGTACTCTTGCCGGAGTGGTCCACAAACAACGAATCGATCATTCCCGATGCAGGCTTTACTGAGGCTGCTGCCGATGCCATTTTTGCCGCGATGGTGTCCCTCGACCAGGCGCTGATGGCAGTGGACGATACCGATAATCAAGGGCTGCTGCTCGATTCGCCGCTGCACTTTATTGGCTTTAGTCGTGGCGCGGTGGTCAACAGTGAGATCATTCAGCGCTTGGGCACCTATTATCCGAACGCGGGTGGCGTGGTCAGAGACACCAATGGTCAGGTCATTGCCGGTGATCTGCACATGACCACCATCGACCCCCATGACTTTGACCAGCCGTCACTGGGGTCAGTGTACCGAGACTTTGAGGAACCTGAAGTCCAAGTCTGGGACAACGTCACCTTTGCGGATAACTACTATCAGACTGTGCCTGATTGGGATAATGGCTTTACCTTTACCCCCAGTGGACGCAAGATTGAGGGCATCCCACAGGGGGCCTCAGTCGAGCTAAATGGCAAAGCCGGTTTCACAAGTCAGAGCTTTTAGTGTTGCCTGCGGCGATTGTTTTCCCCTATTCCGCCAGTGGCCTTATCAGTAAAACGGCACGTATTCCCAGAAAGAGCTTTTAAGCCCATTGCAACCGAAAATCCTGCAACTTAACAGGTGCATTGATTGGAATCTTGCAGAATAATCCACCGCCGCATTGATCTAATAGAGCATCAGCTTCTTTGCGAGCATTGCCATCCATGTTGTCATAAAGCTCACGTGCACATCCGAAAAGCCAAATTGCGTAAGGGAAAATACCACGATTTGCAGATAGCCCTTCTAGCGAGAACTCATGCTTTCCAAGCATACGTGGAATATCGACGTCAGGATTTTCCATCTTCCAAGTTGCTAAGCATCTTGCTGTTACTTCAATACATGGCATTTGCTCTCTCATAATACGACTAAGCATAGGAATCAGAGTTTCTGGGATCGTATCTTCCGGCAAATAGTCTCCAATTAAACCGCCACGTGGAAACATCATCCGCTCGACATATTGAGCAACCGCAATTCCTTCCTTGCGCGTTAGCGCACCTGCGCTTGCATCACGGTAAAGATGAGCATACAGTGCGCCAACGAGTGCAAAGTCTCCCGTGCATGGTCGTTCACCTAGCAAATAAAGATGATGGCGAAAGTGGGTATCAAGTTCGCTCAACAGCTTACGTCACGATTGCTCTACCGCTGCTTTGGTGTGTTCATGAATACCTAAGATTGGACCAGAACCACTAAACGTGAAGGCAAGGTCTTCCCCAGCTTTTCTCTGCTCCTCAACCGACATTCCAGGCATCATATTGAGGTCGAACTCAGTAATTATGGCATCTGCATCGTACTCCCAACGATAGTGCATTGCTGGAATGAGAAGCCATTCATCCGCATAAAGCTCTATGAGTCGGGCCACTAATTGTTGGACAGGACCAGAGGCGGTTAGTGATGGTCCGGCATCTCCAGTTGCTCGAAATAATCCATAATCAGCGTCGTATCCTGGATTGTTTGATCGTCTGGAGTGATTACCAACGGGATCATCGGATAGCCAATGCGCGGAATACAGACCTCGTTGTAGAATTTCTCATCACTATTCCGCTCCTCAAAATCGATGCCTTTCCAACGTAGATAGTCTCGTGCTTTGCCGCTAAAATAGGACATTTCTGAATTATCGAGTAGATAATCGGACATGAAAATTTCTCCTTTTACCTGTAATAGCTATTCAGTTCCTTGCAAGAGAAATGCTTGTACGGATCACCTAAAGACCCAACGCAACATCGGTGGTGCTACAACTTTTATGGCACTGAAAATCAACACCTAATGAGCGAAATTTAGTAATTCAAAATGAGATGAAACCCACTTGACATGTATCCCGCTCTTGATTTTTTAGCATGAAATTAGTTTTTCCAAACAAAAGCATGCAATCACTTAGGTTTCCCAGTCGCTGCCACTAAAATTAGCTTTTGGGATAGCGTTTCATTGCCCAATATTCATGTTCAAAAAACATTCCTTGATAGACCACTTCAAATCCATGCCGTTGATAGAACCGCACAGCAGCAGTCGTCGTCGTTTCTAAATAGCAAGGCATCTTTGTACGATCTACCTTTTCCAGTACCGGCTGAAGTAATTTTCCTCCAATCCCCTGCCCCTGACATTCTGGCGAAACTCCCAGCATTCCTAAATACCAGTGTGGTTCTGGACAAAGCTTATTGTGTAGTTGAATTTCTGTGTTTACAAGAGAAATGAAATCTACTATTCGATTCCAGCGCAGATAAAATGGACTCGCGATCAGACCGGATGTTATTGCCTTCCACAGTTGGAGAAACGTAATTTGGAAAGCTTCAGGGGGCAACCAAATCGCCACACCTTTGGGATTTTCAGCGGTAGTATAAATATGGCCATAGGACTGTGAAAATTTGAGAAATGCCGTACTGAGATGTTTCAGTGCCTTTTGTTTTGCTGAAGCAGCTTCAGGCAAAAAGTAGCTGATTAGTGGATCTTGACTGAAGGCTGCTGAAAGATGGCTTGCTGCGGTTGCAAAATCTACCGATTTCAAACCAACAATATCCGCATTTGGGACTGATTTTACTGCTTTTGTAGCGGCAGTATGTACTTGATAACTTTGCATGAGGAGTCTCCTTAGAATCGGGTTGAAATGATATGGAATTCATCAAAATGGCTTGGGCTGCGAGCACAGGCATTATTGTTTGAAAGCCACTACAGAAATTGGTAGATATGTCTCTCACTGAAGGAGGAAATCCTAGCCAATGTGTGGAAGTAGTATGCTCGCTATCGTCTTAAGAGGCAGGTGCTAATAAGCACTCTTTAGCATTCGTTCTTTAATTGCGATTCGTGATTGTCATATCTGAGGGGGACGTTGTAGTAGGCTCTCCTTGTATTAGGCCCAAGGAATTTTCGAGGAATCCACCTGACAGACTGGGGTGGGGCATCGTATCAGCAATAAACAGTGTTATCGCCATAGCCAAAACCAAACGGGAAAGCTTAATTTCTTTGAGTATTTGCATGACGCTAATTTCCTAAGAGTATGTTTGAAACGTTTCATGCAGCTAACACAGCGTTGGCTGTGGCTTCTGTGGCTGAAAACTCAGTTCAAGTTGACGCCCTTAAATTCATCAATTGGTGGATTTAAATAAATTCTACAAGTGGTGGATTTATTTTGTCAACCCTCTTTGGCATCCTGTAGTCTCAGAGAAGTATCGCGAGCGATCATGCGCGCAGACGGGAGACTTGCCATGGGACGAAAAAAACTGGTCATTGAGCGGCGAGAGGATATTTTGGATGCCTTCGAGCAGTGCATCTTAGAGCGTGGGATTGAGAGCAGCTCGTTTCAACACATCGCTCAGGTGCTAGGGATGGATCGGAAAATCATCAGCCATTATTTCGGCAATCGTGAGGCTTTGGTCGATGCGATGGCCCAAAGAATTGTTGATAACTTTGACTCGCACATGAATGAGGTACTGACTAAGCGGGAACAGTCAGCGGGTTTTATGGAACTCGTGAATGTGTTCTACGGTCAGCAGGAAGCGATCAGGCGGGCAGACATTCTCTGGGCGGAGATCGTTGCCTACGCAACGCGATCCGAGATTGTGCGCGATCGCCTACGGCAAAGCTATGAAAAAATGTTTTGGACTATGAGTGAGGCTCTGAAACAGGATTATCCGAATACACCGGAAAATCAACTGCAAGCGTTAGTCTATGCCGTTGTCACTCTGCTTGATCGGTCGTCCACGTTTGAGTGGCTTGGCGTCATGGAGTCTCCAATCAAATCGGCAAAGGCGGCAATCGAAATAATACTGGAGAATCTGGAATGATACGGTTTTGTTTTTGCAAGGTCCCACGTAACCTATCGGCTTATGGAACCCATTTGAGATCTCTAAGCCGGGACTGCCAGCCGCTTGAGCATGAGTCTGATGAAACACAAAATTCTGAAGTCTCTCAATATCCAACAGCTCTAGCTTGACCTGCGAAATATGGGATGTAGGGCTTTAAGTAGGCAGGCGTTATTAAATTTCAAATGATGTAGGTTGCGGTTGAGGAACGAAACCCAACACTCGCAAGGGTTTCGTTATCATCGACTCGTTCTACAAAAGATTCAACCCATCTACTTACCCTTCTCGAAGGGTATTTTGAACTCTGAGTTTTGCTATTGTGCCTGCAACCTTTCATGGCCGCAGGACTTGCCCTTTTCCCAGAGGATCCTGCATCCCCCACCTTGCCATAGCATCAGCACCCGTCCAGAACCATATATTACTAACGTCCTATTTAGGAGTGAATAGAGCAAAAAACGAGGAACATGACTCATCACATTCCTCGCTCTGAACTTGAGGTTTGAGAACTTATCTAGGCCGCTAATTGCTTAGATATCTTGTCTGCTTTTAGCATGTGATAGGTGATTAATAACTGGGTTAGTGCTAGCGGGTAGCTCTGCAGCGTCTCCCCTGTAGTGCCAAGCAGCTTCCCAATTTCTTCATTACCTTCAAGGCTACAAAATCGCCCCAAATAAGGTACTTCGTTGCAGAGAATGCGCTCTAGTTCTTGTACCTGCTCTTGGGTCGCGTGACCATCGATTTCCAACACATCTACCGGCTTGCCCATGTCACGATCCAGCACTAACCGGGTGGAATCACCCAAGTGATTGCCAGTATCGCCAAGGATATGGGTGAAGTCAGGGTGGGGAATCGTTGGACGCAACACCAGTTTGACATTCAGTAACAAGTCATCCTTGCCACCATTGCCACTGTCCGGTGGGTAGAAGCTCACAATGACATCTGCCCACTGTCTCTGAGGGCGGATAAAGGCCTCTGAATCTGGCTCGCGAGCTTTGAGCTGATCTATTACCTGCTCTTGGGTGTAGCCGCGTTTGCGAGTATCACGCTTGACTTTCCAGTTAAAACGAAGCTCCTCAGGGGGGGCCAGGTAAACCATGACGTCGTAGCAGTCTCGAGCGATCGCGGTGGAGTAGCCCAATAACCCTTCAACAATGACAAACTTGGTCGGCTTGATATATTCTGGCGGGTCAAACATGCCGGTGCTGTGGTTATAAATCGGCTTGAGAATCGGTCTCCCTTGCCGCAGCAATTCTAAATGCTGTTCGATAATGTCAAGGTAGTTACAGTCTGGGTGCAGGGCCGAGATGCCCATATCTTTACGCTGCTGGCGATCGTAGCGGTGGTAATCGTCCGTACAAATGGCCGTGACCTGGTCTTCACCTAAAATCTGACCGATCCCACGAGTGAGAGTCGTTTTACCTGCGGCACTATCGCCCACGATCCCTAGAATAATTGGTCGATTCGGCATAGTTCCTCCTGACCGAACTGCGTATTTTTGCTTATTAACTGATAATTATTATTGTAGGGATCAATGGATCTGGACTCAAGATTCTTATAAATGCTTTCCCCAAGAATTAGTAATCTTAATCGTGCATTCTTGCATTTGCATCCTTGCGTTGGATAAATCGCGAAAAGGGCTTGTCGCGGTGAGCAACCGGTCAAAAAGCCGAGCTCGGACTATCTGCATCTGATTTTGGCCGCTTGAATTCCCAATATTGAGGAAATCAGATTCAACATTTCCCCAATCGGAGGCATTGAGGCATTTTTTGCGGAAGTTCTTATATACTGCTGAGCTTGAGTCAGTTCGACGAGGTTATAAGATAGCTGTTGGCAAAAGCTGCCAGTCCTTAGACCTATAGGTCTAAGGCGGGTTTCTTCTTCTGGTAGGTGTAAGCGGCCAAAGCTGCTAAGACGTTGACGAAGCCATTGAAGGGACTGCGATGCCGTGAATGCTCAATCTGAAAGAGGTTCTTGAGCTGTTCATTCACCGTTGCAATCAAGGGCCGTTTGTGTCGCATCCCCTTGCCAATGAGCTTGACCAGCTTGTTTTTCATCTTCTTGTAGTTGGTGACCAACTCTAACCCGCGCGCGTAGAGCTCTTCGAAGAGTTCCTGGCGAATATAGCCGCGATCGCCAAAGAGTTTGCTGCTGAGCCCTTGCGTCAGCTCTGGCACTGGCACGCGATCATGAGTGTTTGCCAGAGTCAGCTTAAAGGTCAACCGTTCACCGCGCTCGTTGATGAGCCGGTGCAGCTTAAAGTCGAAGTGCCAGCCCATCGAGTTCTTGCTCCAGCCCACCTGGTCTTGGAAGATTCTGTGCGATTTGGCGCGACCAGCAGACACACTTCGATAGGCGTCGAGTCGATGCAGACGATGCCAGTCATTTCTCCCGTGCGGGTTTAGAGGTAGCAGTAGAGCCGCATCAGGCACCATGGCATCAGTTCCACGAAGCGGTTGTCGCTCAACAAATGGAGAAACGCATGACGCTAACCGGGCAGGACGCAAAGGGTGTAGAACTCCTTAAAGGTGCGATCGCCAGAGCCTTGAAAGACAATCACAATCGTCATCACTTCGCTGCGGCTCAACTTTGAGTGACTCAGCCGTTCGCCCGGCATTGAGGGCAGCTGAGGGTGCTCAAGGCACTGCTGCTCAAAGGCCCGACAGAAGTCATCCACTTTCCAGAACACTGGCGAGACCTCCAGGCGAGAGACTTCCGATCGAGTCGTGTTCATATAAGTGAGCACAGCCTCCCAAATCAGAGGAACCAGATTGAGCCAACAAATGTCTGCTCAAAAATTTTGGTTTTGATCGGTTTAAACATTGGCTCGTTGCTGAACTCATGTAATGTATGTAAGACGCGTTTTTTAAGCCCCTATGGTGGATGCACTTTCCGGCTTCAGTTTCTTTGGCAGTTTCATGGCAGTGCTTCCCGATGTAACCGCTTGGCCATGCCTTTTAGCAGAAGCTACCGAGGCTGAGATTGAGCCACTGGTTTTAGCGGGGGTGCTGCTGAGCTTGATTACTGTTTATCTCGCTGCCAAGGTGGGGGGCGAACTGTGTGCTCGAGTCAATCTGCCACCTGTGCTGGGAGAACTGCTGGGTGGCGTGGTGGTTGGCGTATCTGCCCTTCATCTGGTGGTGTTTCCGGAGGGGGCAGGTGAAACTGGTTCTGTACTGATGCAGTTGGTGCAAACTACCAGTGATGTAGGTTCTGAAGGCATACTGTCGGTCTTTAAGGGTGAGAGTGAAGTTGTCTCTATCCTGGCCGAACTCGGCGTCATCATCTTGTTATTTGAAATCGGTCTTGAGTCTGACCTAAAGGAATTAATCCGGGTAGGGCCACAGGCTGCGGTCGTCGCCATCATCGGGGTCGTGGTGCCGTTTGCGCTCGGGACCGCTGGACTGATTGCTATTTTTAATATCGCGACCGTGCCGGCTGTGTTTGCTGGAGCCGCCCTTACGGCCACTAGCATTGGAATTACCGCCAAAGTCTTGGCTGAGATTCAGAAACTGAGCTCGAAGGAAGGTCAAATCATTATCGGGGCGGCAGTATTAGACGACGTACTAGGTATTATTGTGCTCGCTGTGGTGGCGAGCTTGGCCAAAACCGGCGAAATTGAAATTCAGAATGTGGTGATTCTCATTGTGAGTGCCGCTGCTTTCTTAATCGGAGCCATTTTTGTGGGGCGACTGTTGAGCCCGCTCTTTGTCGGACTTGTCGACCAGATGCAGACCCGAGGTGAGTTAATCATCAGCTCTTTGATTTTTGCGTTTATCTTGTCTTATATTGCTGCCACTATTCAACTAGAGGCAATTTTGGGAGCATTTGCGGCGGGGCTGATTTTGGCAGAAACTCCAAAGCATAAAGAGCTGGAGGAGCAAATCATCCCGATCGCTGACATGTTTGTGCCCATCTTCTTTGTGACGGTCGGGGCTCGTACTGATGTCAGTGTGTTGAATCCTCTCAATCCTGCCAACCGTGAAGGATTGATCATTGCCTCTTTTCTCGTTGTGGTAGCCATTGTCGGTAAGGTGGTCACCGGATTTGCAATTTTGGGTCAGCCGGACATCAATCGACTCGCGATCGGAGTGGGCATGATTCCCCGAGGGGAAGTAGGCTTGGTCTTTGCTGGGGTCGGTTCGGCCAGCGGTGCCCTCACCGAATCATTAGAAGCAGCCATTATTGTGATGGTCATTTTGACAACTTTTGTCGCGCCTCCTTTGCTCCGTATTGTCTTTAAGGATTCTGATAGCGTTCCTCCTGAAGAAGAGGTTAAAGCTGTTTCGAGCACGCCACCAGAAGAGCAGCCGACGGTATCTTGAGCAAATTCGACTGGGGGCCATCACATCTGAGGAAACCTGTCAGTTGAAAAAGTGACTAAGGTACTGATGTGACATCGGAATATATCTTGTTGGGGCGGCACGAGAGAGCAAACATCCTCTAGGGGGGTGCGCTTAAATAACATCCCATCGACCCTGCTACCCATCCACCCTGCCACAGTCTTGTCCGGGTACTTTATTTTCAAGCCGATCTCTAGGCATTGCTGGAGCGAGGGATAAATCGGGTGTCCGAGACTGCGGGCAAGATGCCTGCCTCGCTATTGATAGCTCGTCATCTGTTTGAGTGACGATGCCATTCATCCCCAAAATTGGCCACGCCCCATCATCTACTGTCAAATTCTTTCGGTCAGGTGAGACGCCCTCCTGCCTAAAGTGTGAATGCGAGCTGATACAGCAAGTCGCATATTAAGGCGTAAAAATTGTTCCGTAACGCTCGTCGTTTGACAGAGAACGTCCCTTTTTAAGTGCAGAATCAATGTTCAGGTATAAACGAATGCCAGGCATCGCCTAAATCGGTAGCGTGTGGCCAAAGCTGCTGAGCGATCTGGAGTGATCGAGCTTACCGTTACTCATTAAATTGCGTAAGAGATATTGCATGGTCTTAAGAGCCATGTTTCTTTGAGACGAAGCTGTCGGAGAAAGGTTTCTTTAACACTGCAGCCATGCTCAATCGTCTGGTGATCACTTCATCACAGCTTTAGCAAGAAACCAACTATTACCTAGATATTACGGATGCGATGATACATTCTTGATTCAATATTTTTACAGAGGTCAGCAATACCCCTAGTGTGTGAAATTCTTACAAAGAAAACCGCTGCGTTCTAGTGAGATGACTTAGGGATTTTACAGAGATTGCTCTAATTCTCTTTAGGAGAATCTCATGATGACGCGCTCGTGTTTGCTGTGCTCTGATGGTGCATATCTACCAGGAATGGGGATTTCAGAGACGGAAAAGACGGTAATTGCCCGCGAATGTTTACAGGATGTCTAGGATAGTTTGGTTTTGTCTAAGTGCAGGTATTCCTAGAATCAGCTTGAGTGGGCTGCAGTTCGGTTTAAACGAGTTGGTTTCAGTTTTATCTACAAGTTGAACTAGAAGGTCTGACTTCTGGATTGACAACAGTTGTCCATAGTCCTGAATTCAGGACTGTAACGTCATGCTGTTGTCTAATTCGAGGCGAGATTAGCCTCGACTGGTGCCCCTATTGCCCCTTTAAATGCCATTTCCAAATGGATGCCTAGCGAGCTTTATTGCCCCTTCAAAGACTGTCTTTCTCTCGCTAATTTCACCGATCCATTATTTGAAAACACCCTCAGGGAAAAACCATGAAATTAATTTTCACCACTGCGATCGCGGCTACTTTGGGCTTGCTAAATGCCCTGCCGACTCAGGCTGCCGCTTTCAGCGCTTTGAACGAAAATACTGTTAAATTTACTCCTGAAACCTCGGAGGCAGCGTTAAAGAACACTGATGTGGCTCGCATCACCATTGGCGATACGACAATTTATATTGGCACCTACCAGATTGGCAGTAATAACCAAGACCCGATTGTCGTCAGTTTTACGAACGGTACTCGCAATTGGATTCAACGTTACGATACCTCCCCCGTGGATGGTCGTGGTGTGGGCTTACTGTGGGACGAAGCGTCTCAAAACTTGTACGGGGTCTTTACTGCTGACGGCGGGGCAAACGGAGCAGCCACCTTTAATGCGTTAACCCAGGGGGGATGGCTCGCTGGCTATGGTTCAGGAGGGGGCGCAAAAGCGAGTGTATTGCTCAAGCTCAACCCCGATACTGGCACATCTGAAGCAGGAACATTTATCCGAGCTAGGCTTTCCAATGGAGGGACGAACACGGTTAACCCCACAGGACTAGATTTCATTGACGATGAAGTTGTCTTTTGGGGTGAGTCGTTCTTCACTCCCTTAGATGTCGATGGACAGCGGTTTAGTAGTCAAAATACGGTCAGCAGTAGTCCTTTTCCCTATCGGGTGACCTTTACCCCTGACCTCATCCAAGCCACCAGCGCCGAGGCCATTGGTTGGGATGGCGTTGAGCAGTTTAGCTCCCTGCCCCGCGACACTAGCAACTCAGGTTCGGGCGAGACGGGTGATTCGACCGGGAGCGAGACAACCGGCTCGGGCGGCAACAGTGGCAGTGGCAATAATGACAGTGGCAGTGGCAACAATGGCAACGGCGACACTGGCAATGGCAACAGTGGGGGGGGCATTGTAGACGATATCGAGAATGGTGAACCGGTTGCATCTGTAACAGAACCAGGCGTTTTGATCGGATTGCTGACCCTGTTGGTGGTCGGTCTGTGGCGACAGCGATCGCACGCCTCATCCTCTAAAGTTGCCTAAATCTTCTCTCTGAGAAAATCGAGCGAGTGTTGAGCGTTTAGTCGCTTAACACTCGCTCGGTTGCTTAACCCTGCACAAACACCTGTCTTCAAGGTTGACGGGCCATCGCGCTCCATCATGAAGTCAAGACAGTGGCCATTTCTGGAATGACCACGCAGTCAGCGTTCTTATGCCGAACTCCGCATTCAGAATTTCGCATGCTGTCATGCCACCAGCCGAGGCAAAGCTTTTGTCCTGATCCCATCCAGTTTGAGTCTCGGCAGAGTTGGGTAGGGTTCCCGTAATCAGCAAATCCCGATGAAGACTTAAAATAAGGATGCTTTGCTCCTGACGATGGCGAGCATGTTGGCATTCGCGGGGTCTGTGTGGTGGTTCGCAAGCTGCTTTTAGAACGTCCAATCTTAGTAGGTGGGCTGGGTTTAGCCGCGACCCTGGGTTTGCTAGGCGGCGTGCAGGATATGGTTGCCGATAGCACGACCCTGGCGAGTTTAATGGCAGCGGGAGCAGGCCTGTGGTGGTGGCGGCGTCAGCGTCCCGATACTCCACCAGTAGCGGCCAAGTCGGTTACTCCAGTGGAGCGCGAGCAAGTCGAGGCCGCGATCGCCGCGCTGCAGCCGGAGCTGAATCAGCTTCAGCAAGAACTCACAGCGTTACAGACGGACGCCGTTGACGCGATCGTTACCAAGCTTGAACGACAGCGACAAGGACTCCTTACAGAACTGGATAGAACGACGCTAAAAGTAGCGATCGCCGGCTATCCTCGCTCTGGCAAATCGACGCTTCAAACCTTTTTGGCGGAGTTGTCAGTGACCGAGGCGACCAGCGCGTTGGCCATAACGGAGCTGGCAATGACGGTAGAAACGTCCCATTCAGAAGCGCTAGCCGATCTGCAATGCCATCAGGATGCGGTGATCTATTTGGTTACTGAAGATCTAACGGATTCTGCCCTAGCTGATTTGACTTGCTTGGCTACAGCAGGACAGCGGGTCATTCTCGGACTGAATAAACAAGATAATTATTTGCCAGAAGAACGACAAGCGATTCTCGAACAGATGCAGACACGGCTACGAACCCTGCCTCAGCCCATTGCGGGAGTCGCGATCGCCACCGCTCCCCGTCCTATCAAGGTCCGCATCTATGATGAGTCGGGCCAAGCTGTCGAACGTCTGGAAAATCCTGACCCTCAAATAGCGCCAATGACGGATGCTGTAAAGCACTGGCTGGCTAACGAGATGCCCCATCTGGTAGCGCAAACGGTAATGCGGCAGGTGCATCAGTTACGCTGTGATATTCAAACTGAGCTGAACCAGGCGCGACATCGGCAAGCTCTACCCGTCGTTGAACAACTGCAGTGGGCAGCGGCTGGCACGGCGTTTGCGAGTCCAGTACCGTCGTTGGATTTGCTAGCGGCGATCGCCATCAACGGCCAACTCGTGATGGATTTGGGGAAAGTGTATCAACAGCCCCTGGCCCTCGATCAAGCAAAAACCATTGCGTCAGAATTAGCCGCGATCGTGGTGAAGCTGGGAGTGGTGGAACTCTCCACTCAGCTGCTAACGACCGCCCTCAAAAGCCATGCTGCCACCTTTGTGGTGGGGGGTAGTGTGCAAGCCTTTAGTGCCGCTTACTTGACTCGCCTATCGGGAGAAAGTTTGATGGCCTATTTTGAAGAGCGAGCCCTGTCGGGACAGGCGGCAACAGCAGTTTCAGTAGACGCGATTGGGCAAAAGCTGCAGGCGCTAATGCCCAGCACCCAACGTACAGAATTTTTACAAACCTTGATCAGCCAGGGTGTCCAAAAACTCTCACCCAAAGCGACCCCAATCCTGGCATCGGGTGAGAGTGCGCCACTCAATTTGTCTACCAATGCTACTACCGCTGTCTCTGTTCAGGCAGAGCCGATTTCCTCTGGAGAGCTTGTCTAACTCCCATCGTTTTTGAGAATGCCACTGTGTCCACTTCTGCCACAAATCGGTTTCAGCAGGTGCGCCAGGCCCTCCGCCAGAGCGTGCAACGATATGCCCCAACGTTGCAGCGATCGCGCTCCCAGACCGAACAACACAGTCAAAAGGCAGCCATGCAAGATGGGGTCAGTGCGCTGGGCGCTTTAGAAGCGCGTTTGGCCAAGCCGGTATTGCGGATCGCCGTGTTTGGTCTCGTCAGTCGTGGCAAATCAGCGGTCATCAATGCCTTAGTAGGGGAAGACATTTTGCCGACTGGGCCCCTGCATGGGGTGACGCGTTGGCCGCGCTCAGTCTATTGGCGACCCCCCATTGAGGCCGTTCATGATGCCAACGAGTTGCCCCAAATTGAACTTATCGACACGCCTGGTTTAGATGAGGTGGATGGCGAAGCGCGGGGAGCCATGGCTCAAGAAGTGGCTTATCAGGCCGATATGATTTTGTTTGTGGTAGCGGGTGACATTACCCGTACAGAGTATGACGCTCTAACCACTTTGCAAGCAGCAAAAAAACCGCTGCTACTCGTATTCAATAAGATTGACCTGTTTCCCGATATCGATCGCCAAGCCATTTACGATGTGCTCACAAATCTGTGGAAATCGACCAATCGCGATCGCCCCAATGCTGCCCTTGCAGTGGATGATGTCGTGATGGTCGCCGCTGACCCCACGCCCCTGCAAGTGCGAATCGAATGGCCCGACGGCAAAGTCACCCATGAATGGGAAAAATTGCCGTCACAAATGGACAGTCTGAAGCAAGCTCTCCTCACGATCGCTCGTCAAGACGGCACTACCTTGATTGCCTTAAATGCCCTACGCGAGGCCGATTCCCTGGAAGCTGACATTGCCCGTCGGGCGATTGCCTTGCATCACGAAGACGCCGAAGCGCTGATTTGGAAGTTTGCTAAATACAAGGCCCTAGCGGTGGCTCTGAACCCGATTGCCATCCTCGATTTAGCCGGTGGGTTCGTTACTGATTTAGTGATGATCCGTTCCCTAGCGAAGCTTTATGGATTACCGATTACTCAGCATGAAGCGAAAAAGCTGTGGCAGGCGATCGCCAAAAGTTCGGGCACGCTACTGGCTAGTGAAATCGGCACGGGACTCTTACTCGGCACGGGCAAAGGGGCGGCGGCTGTGTGGAGCATGTTTGACAGTGTCGGTGGGTTTTCGGCACTGCTCAGTGTGATGGCAGCACAGGCCGGGGCGTCCGGCTATGGCACCTACGCTGTGGGTAAAGCGGCTCAGGTCTACTTAGAGCAAGGCTGTACTTGGGGGCCAAACGGCGTCAAAGCAGTCATGAAAGACATCCTCAGTGAGATTGACTCCGACTCTACTGTCTCCCGCCTGCGCCAAGAACTCGAAGCCCAATTGATAGCCAGCAGTTCCAAATAGCACCAGTTCTGGGATATGCGCAAAAAACACGCTGATTAAACGCAATCTGTTGAGTCAGATAAAGGGTTCTACAGCAGAGCGGAGAACCCAGAATCTTCTGCGAGGAGGTCAAGGCTCTACAGAATACTCTTTGAAAAGGACAAGTCCTACGGCGGTGAAAAGCCTGTTAAACAATAGTTCTAGCAATCTGAACTGTTCTCGCCAAACCACGAATTGCGATATATCTCATAGGTCACTGCGCGGTAGCTGTAGAAGAGTGTCTGATCTGCAATACCGTATAGAAACTTTGTACTACGCTAGTTCAAAGTTTGCTGGAGAGGTGCGCGGTCCGTCTCTATCGGAGAAATTATCTGACCACTTTTTTGTTTACTGAGTGGGCTTGCCAAAATCAACTTTTATATATAGAAATTTCCAGTCAGGGATCTCTCCAGATATATTGAGACACAAATATGCCATCTCAGGCATGGGTCAATCCCTCTTCAGAGTCGTGATTTGGCTTTCTCGAAAGGACTGACCTAAAGTTCTTACCTCTAAAGTTTGTATTCGTAAATCATTGATAGGTTCAATCGTTTATGCCTTGGGAAGGCAACCTTGAAAGGCTATGCTTCGTCTTAATTTATTAGATATTGGGTGACTGCTCTCAGCACTTGTGGTCTGTGAAGCCAAAGTTGCGGAGAGCCAGGTCACATAAATCGACGGTGTGTGAGGAAAATTATGTTAGTTAGTTTTAAGGGATCGCTGGGGCTGATAACGACATTGGCAGTGGGGGGGAGCTTAAGTCAAGCCGCCATCGCTGCTACGGAAACTCGCCCCGATATTCATTCCATAGGGCAGAAAGAACTAAAAGAACTATCCAACAAAATTGCGGCGGCAGCAGCGGCTTCGCACCCCTTTGAGAAGGATTCGGTCACTACAGCTGAGATGTCTCCGGTTAATGTGAACACTGGAGTCTCTTTAACTGAGGAATTCAATGGGGCCGCTAAGGAGGCGATCGCCGGACTCCCTTTTACTGATCTAGAAACTGAAACAACTGAAAAAAATACCGGTGGTACAAATGATATTTGGCTGAGTCCCGAGGCCTCAGACGACAGTCAGCCAGCGCCAACTCGACAAGGCAATGAGCCGCTACTCGAACCTCCTTTAGAACTCCGGAGCCCTCATGCCGTTGCCCAAACCATCACCGTAGAAGAACTATCTGACATCGACCCCAATCATTGGTCTTACCGAGCAGTCCAATCTCTGGTCGAAGACTATGACTGTTTAGAAGGGTTTCCTGATGACACGTTTAGAGGTAACCAGTCGGTCACGCGGTACGAATTTGCCGCAGGTTTAAATGCCTGTTTAAGTCAGATTACCGGGTTCAGCAATCTCTCATCAGTAGACCAGGAGACGATTGCAGCTTTAGCCCAACAGTTTGATACCGAACTCATTGAATTGACGACCGATGTTGAGCGGCTAGCTGCCGTCATCGAAGAATTGCAGGCCAATCAGTTTTCTCCGACGACCCGTCTGTTTGGTCAGGTCATCTTTGGCCTGCAGGGACGCACCAATAACACAGCCGACTTCTTCCCGGTAGATGGCAATGCGGAGACGGATGATCCGGGGGCGGGCGTCGTCGATTTTTATAGCAATGCCCAACTCTCGCTGATCAGCCGCCTCACCCGCCGCGATTTATTGCTGATCAGTTTGCAGGCAGGGCAGGGCAACAGTTTGTTTGACGCCAATACGAACAGTGCGTTGGGACTAACCAACAATATTCGCTTAGCTTACGAAGGCGACACTGATTTCGACGTTGAGCTGACAGACTTAACCTATCGCCGCTTGATTGGTGACAGTGTGGCCCTTATTGTTGGCGCTGCTGGGGTGAATCCAGTTAGTGTCTTTCGCGGTCCTAGCGAAGCTGAGGGGGCGGGTTCGGGGCCATTGTCGATCTTTGCTCAGCGCAATCCTATCCTCAGTATCGGTAGTGGTGATACCGGCCTGGGGTTTGACTGGCAAATTATCGATCGCCTCAGTCTACAGGGAGTCTACACGGTCGCTGATGGCAATAATCCTAGCGACAACACTGGTCTCTTTGAGGGCGATCGCACCCTGGGCTTTCAACTTACTGCCTCCCCTTTTGACAACGTCAACTTTGCCCTGAACTACATCAATAGCTACAGCGAAGGGGGCAATTTGGGCACGGGTATTGGCGATAGTCAGCTGACGGCTGGAGACGCGATGACGACCAACGCCTTTGGCGCCACCTTGGCTTGGGATGTCACCCCCAGATTCACCATTGGCGGTTGGGGTGGCCGAACGACCTCCGTCACCCCTGGGGAAACAGGCTCTGTAGAAACCGTGAACTGGATGGCCTTTATGAACTTTCCCGATCTCTTTGGCCCCGGTAACCTGGGTGGTCTGTATGTGGGGCAACCCCCTCGCATTACTGATAGTGACTTGCGCCAGGGACAAAATATTCCTGATTTGTTGGCAGGCAACCTGGGCGACCCTGGTGGTCAACCCGGCTCAACCTTACACATCGAAGCTTTCTACCGTTACCAACTAACTGACAATATTAGCTTGACGCCAGGTGTCATTATTTTGCAGGAACCGGCAAATGCCTCTGGGAGCGACACCATTACAATTGGAGCGTTAAGAACCACATTCCGTTTTTAAGGGGCGTTTCATCTCTGGGAAATGAGCTTGTATTTCGCCATTTCCCAGGCGTCATTCGGAACTCCTTAGCCTCCTATTCCGTCTAAGTGCTCAATAATCTTGCACATTAGCCCGTGAAGAGCCAGGCATTGCACTCGGTAGCCTCCGAGTAAACCAGATTCGAATCAGTATTTGTAGTTCAATGGAGTCAACGACATGAGTCTTTCACTGTCTAACAGATATACCCTGATGGGATTAGTGAGTAGCCTCGCCCTTGTAGTGACTGCGAGTCCAAGCTGGGCACAGCTCGATGTGACGGGCGGTGGGGCCGTGCTCAATGACGTTGACATCTTTGTGCCCACCGACGGCACAATAAATAACAGTGATGTGCCTGGTGCCATCGACACGCGAGCCGTCATTTACAACAGCACATTGGACGACAACACCCTTCTGATTGAGACTAATCAGGGTAACATTCCTGCCGACGCAATTTTCCGCATCAACACCTTACCCACGATTAACACTGCTGGAAATGGTGAAGTTGCCACCGAAGCAAACCTCGTCAATAACTTTGTCGGGTCTGAAGGCGATATCCTGGGGACGTTATCTTTTAGAGCAGTTGGCCCTGGCGGTGCCCAGTTCTTCAATATTCCAACGGAAATACAGTTTGAGGTACTCAGTCCAGATACTTTAATGACTGGTGGCAATCCATTTACGGAATATCGGGCAGAGAATTTCATCCTTCAAGAAACGGGATTCGTTACGAGCGCTTCAGGCGTCGGGGTTGTGCAGCGCCGCACTCCCGTCACTCTGGTGCAGTATCAGGCAGACCCTAACCTTCCCGATAGCCAAGTGGTGCTCGGCAATTTTATTCCCTCGGGTGTTTATGATGCCGAGCGGGCAGGTGCCAGCTATGAAGCTGATTCAGTGGAATTGACCTTTGAAGATGGCATCATCTTTTCCCCACCAGAGTTTACCCTGGGCAGCACTGCCAATGGCGATGACGGCTTTGGCATGGATGACATGGGCAACATGGACGACATGGATGACATGGATGACATGGACAACATGGACGACACCGGCAGCAGCAGTGGTGGTAGTCGGGTCATTATCAGTCGTGCCTTTACCAGCACGTCTCGGGTTGAATCCATCAGTATTTTTAATGACATCGCCATCATCAACCTGCCGTCGTTCGATGACATTGAGTTCGACGACGATTTAGATGCGGAAGATGATTTAGGCGATGACGACCTAAATGAGGACGACTTAGGTGATGACGACTTAGATGAGGACGCTCTAGATGAGGATGGCCTCGTCGGTGGTATCCCTGATGGGGATGATTCAGACGATGAGGGCAATGACGACGACGATGACGACGATGACGACGATGATGGTATCGTCGTTAATCCCAACGATGGCAGCAGTCAGTTTCGTCCCGTTTTACCGGTCCGCTTCATCGCGATCGGTGTGTTTGTCTTCAACAATGTGCCCTCTGGTCGCTGGGTAGATCCCCCGGCAGCCGACGGTTTTGAATACACCATGACCCCTCGCGATATTCCTGTAGGCGTTGCTAGTCGGATTTTCCCCGGCATGACCGGAGTGGGTGAGGCTGACGATGCGGTGTTTACTCGCATCAGTGGCTTCCCAATCGGGGTTGATGCTGATGATACGTTTGAGGTCTCTGTAGACGGCGTCGTGCTGGGTGAGTTTAGTCCTGGCGATATCCTCGACTTTAATGACTATGCTGACGAGCTGGGCGATCGCCTCGTTGATGGCGGCGTGGCTCAGTTCACGGTGAGCGAGATTAACCCAGCAGTAGACTCCAGCAATCCTGTCGCTTTTCCTCTCAGGGTGGATTTCAGCACGCCCACGGCGAGCTTTGAGATGCGAGCCCTGGAAGCAACTGCAGCCGAAGATACGACGCAGGAAGTTTCGCAGATCGTGGAATAATCGCGGCTGGCAAAGTTCAGGTCAGCAGCTAGCTAACTGACCCCAATAAATCGGTTTCGACTTCGCTCAACTTGCCAGTATTAAGGGTTGAACGAAGTCGGAACTTGCCGGTGGAGAGAATTAATTTTCTAAGCAATATTTCAGTGCTTATTGAGCACCAAAACGGACGTCATTCAGCGGGCTCTAGGCGGAGGAGCTGCCCGTTGGACTCATCTGTTAGCACGTAGAGGAAGCCATCTGGACCTTGTCGAACATCGCGTACCCGTTGACCAATGGGAATCGACACTTCGTTAACAATCGTGCCCGAGGTATCGACTTCTAAGCGACGAATATCTTGAGAGACCAACCCTCCCGCAAACAAATGGCCTTGCCATGCGGGGAAAACATCGCCCTGATAAACGGCTAACCCCGAAGGCGCGATTGAGGGAGTCCAAATCACTTGCGGATCCACCATGCCCGGCAGTGATGTTTCTGGAGAAATTAGGCCGCCAGAATATTCCCGACTGTGGGTAACTACTGGCCAACCGTAGTTTTCACCCGCGTCCACTCGGTTCACTTCGTCACCGCCCCGCGCCCCGTGCTCCGTTGCCCATATTTGGTCAGTCGCAGGGTCGATCGCGAGTCCCTGGATATTGCGATGCCCATAACTCCAGACTTCTGGAGTCGCTGCCGCATCGTCAACAAAAGGATTGTCAGTCGGGATTGAGCCATCATCATTAATGCGAATCACTTTGCCAAGATGGCTCCCCAGGTTCTGCGCTTGCTGCCGGATAAATTCGTCTTCTAAGGAAATCGGCGGGTTGCCACCGTCGCCGATAGAAGCCAACAGCGTGCCATCTGGTAACCAGGTCAGCCTGGAGCCAAAGTGCTGTCCTCGAGGTTTGGTTTGAGACACTTCAAAAATCACCTGCCAATTACTCAGAGCACTGCCGTCAAAGGTGGCGCGGGCAATCTGAGTGCGATTTGCGTCAGTCGTACCTTGGGAATAGGTGAAATAAACTCGTCGATTCTCGGCAAAGTCGGGATGCAACGCAACGTCTAGCAGGCCTCCCTGCCCCTGGGCAAAGATGTCTGGAACTCCCGAAATCGGCGTCGGATGCAGGACGCCATCCTGCACTATCCGGACTTGCCCAGAGCGCTCCGTAATCAACAAATCTCCTTCAGGGAGCCAGGTCACCCCCCAAGGATGCGCTAAATTCTCCACGACAGTGACGATTTGAAAATCGCGATCGCGACTTTGACTTTCATCCGCGATGTCAAGAGCTTCGCTGGTATCAGGCGTCTCTGAAGTTGAGATCGCGGGGGCCGACTCTGGCTGAGCGGCGCATCCTACCAGGCTAAAAAGAGCGATCGCGACTCCGGCGGTCATGAGCGGGTAGCCCTGTCGCAATTTAGGTGATTGGCGATTCATTGACACCATTGTTAATCAACATCTGTAGCGAGCAGACATGCAGCTAGCGTAGCGCTTTGGGCCATCATCCAGGTGAAATTCTTCAACCGGCGAGGCATTAGTTTTAGCCCATTCCCCTTAAGACCGACGGATGTCAGGCTTGACCCCAATTTTCTCCATCGACATACTCGCGTTTTTGTTCTCCGTGCCTCTTACAATAGATGCCTACACCTTGAACGCGATCGCACCTGAAATCTGTGGCTGACCAATCTCCTTTGCTGATGCTCGTTGACGGGCACTCCCTAGCTTTTCGTTCTTACTACGCCCACACCAAAGGGCCAGAAGGCGGGCTCCGCACCTCCACAGGGATTCCGACCAGTGTTGCCTACGGCTTCCTCAAATCGTTACTCGATACCATCGAAGCTGAACGCCCTCAATATGCTGCCGTGGCCTTTGATCTCGATCAGCCCACTTTTCGCCACAAAATGGCTGACGATTATAAAGAAGGGCGGCCCGAAGCGCCTGAAGACTTTGTTGAAGACGTCAAAAATTTGCAAGATCTGCTGGAAACCCTGGGATTTTGCGTAGTCACCGCCCCTGGGTTTGAAGCCGACGACGTCATCGGTACCCTCTCCACTGCTGGCAAAGGCGAAGGTTACCGGGTCAAGATTCTCAGCGGCGATCAGGATTTATTTCAACTGATTGACGAAGATCAAGGCCTGGTGTCGGTGCTGTATCTCAGCAGCATTTTTGCCAAGGGGCCCGGAAAAAGTGGCCCCAAAGAATTTCAGGCTGAAGAAGTCAAAGACAAATTGGATATTTTGCCGTCCCAGGTGGTGGACTACAAAGCACTCTGCGGCGATACCTCGGATAACATTCCCGGTGTCAGAGGGATTGGTGCTAAAACCGCCGCCAAGTTGCTCAACCAGTACGGCACTTTGGACGCCGTTTACGCTGACCTCGACAACATCAAAGGAGCCACTCAGAAGAAACTGCGGGAAGGTCAGGATAACGCCTACCATTCCCAAACCATGGCTCGCATTGTGACCGATGTAAAGTTAGAGGCCCATTTAGAAACCTGCAAACTCACTGGCTTTGATTCGGATGCCGTGACTGCCAAGCTCAAACGGTTGGAATTTCAACATTTCATCAGTCGCCTGCCCTACATCGAAGCGGCGCTGAAAGGCGAAGCGCTACCGACCAAGCCAGCTAAAGAATTACCCGCCAGAGAAGAGCCTAATCTCGCTTTTTTCGCTGCGACAGAAACCGACCAAGCGCAGACGGTCAAAGCGGTTGACATCACCCCGCGCATCATCACGACAGAAGAAGCCCTGTATGAACTGCTGGATTGGCTAGGCGAACAAACTGATCCGACGAATCCCATCGCCTGGGATACGGAAACAACGTCACTGACCCCCCGCGATGCCGATTTGGTGGGCATCGGCTGCTGCTGGGGCGATGGTAAAGCAGACCTGGCTTACATTCCCGTGGGGCATAAGGCCGGTACCCAACTCGATAAAACAATGGTGCTAGAAGCCTTGCGCCCGATTTTAGCAGGGGCGGAGTTTCCTAAGGTGTTGCAAAACGCAAAGTACGATCGCCTCGTGCTGCGATCGCAAGGCATCGAGCTAACAGGCGTCGTCTTTGACACGATGTTGGCCAGCTACATCGCTAACCCTGAAGCCAGCCACAATCTTAGTGATCTATCTCTGAAGTATCTCAACGTCTCCGCCTTGAGCTATACCGACCTGGTGCCCAAAGGCAAAACGATCGCCGACCTGCCTATTACCGATGTGGCTGATTATTGCGGAGCCGATGTCCACACAACCTATCGCCTAACGCCCCTGCTCAAAACAGAACTGGCGCAATACCCTGACTTGGAGCAACTCTTTAATGAAGTGGAACTGCCTCTAGAGCCGGTATTGGCAGAGATGGAGTACGAAGGCATCCGCATCGACTCCGAGTATCTCGGCAACTTTTCTCAGCAATTGAAAACTGACCTCAAGAAAATTGAGGCAAAGGCCTATGAACTTGCAGGTGAGGAGTTTAATCTGGGTTCTCCGAAGCAACTTAGCACGCTGCTATTTGAGAAACTGGGACTCGACAAACGCAAATCCCGGAAGAATAAATCCGGCGGCTATTCTACCGATGCCTCGACTCTAGAGAAACTGCAGGACGACCATCCTGTGGTGCAGCTCCTTGTCGAAAATCGGACGCTGTCAAAGCTCAAGTCTACCTATGTTGATGCCCTGCCGGAACTGGTGCGCCGCGATACTCATCGTGTTCACACGGACTTCAATCAGGCGGTCACCGCCACCGGTCGCCTGTCGTCGTCCAACCCGAATTTGCAAAACATTCCCATTCGCACTGCCTTTAGCCGCCAAATCCGCGCGGCTTTTATTCCCCAAGACGGCTGGAAATTGGTCGCTGCCGACTATTCGCAAATTGAGCTGCGGATTTTGGCTCACCTTAGCGAGGAACCTGTGCTGATTGAGGCCTACAACAGTGGCGATGATGTTCATGCTTTGACTGCACGCCTACTCTTTGAAAAAGCTGACATCACCCCAGATGAGCGGCGGATGGGTAAAATCATCAACTTCGGCGTGATTTATGGCATGGGAGCAACCCGATTTGCCCGCGAAGCTGACGTGAGTCGCAGTGAAGCCAAATCGTTTATCGATCGCTATTACGATCGCTATCCCAACGTCTTTGAATACCTGCAACAAATGCAGCGTGAGGCGATCGCCCACGGCTATGTGCAAACCCTGATGGGTCGCCGCCGCTACTTCAACTTCACCAGTGGTCAACTCCGCAGTTTACAAGACAGTGACCCCGAGACGATTGACTTGAACAGCCTCAAACGCATCAATGGTTACGATGCAGGGCAACTCCGCGCTGCTGCAAACGCGCCGATTCAAGGCTCTAGCGCCGACATTATTAAAGTCGCGATGATTCGTCTGCATAAGTTGTTGAAGGATTACCAAACCCGCCTACTGTTGCAAGTACACGACGAACTAGTGTTTGAAGTTCCCCCCGAGGAGTGGACAGAACTAGAACCCAAAATCACTGAGACTATGGAGTCTGCGGTATCCCTCAAAGTACCCTTGGTAGTAGAGGCAAGTGCTGGCCCCAATTGGATGGAGGCCAAGTAAGGGAGTTGCGCTTAAATAACATCCCACCGACCCTGCTACCCATCCGCCCTGCCACAGTCTTGTCCGGGTACTTTATTTTCAAGCCGATCCCTAAACGGGCCGCTAAGCAGAGGGGTTGACGAATTTATAACATTGACGGCACTACAGCGAGCCGCTGCTTAATCAGGCCATCTTGGATTGTTGAAACCGATATCTGGTGAGCATTTCAATCCCACACTCTGACATCCGCATTCGGCATTCGGCTTTGGCACTCGACGGCAGCAGTCGCCTTACCATTTCAGGTTCTAGCGCCCTTGCACCGTACTAGCTACTGCAGAACTCAAATCAGTCTGACAAGCAGAATTTGACCTTCTTCAGTAGATGCCTCCGTATATTCAGTAGCTATAGCTAGCCACCTAAAATCTCCTGTTCGGTAGACATTCATCTCAATAAAGCCATAAATTCCAAGCTCGATTAGGGTGCCAGCAGTTACCTAATTCTTCGCTGAACGGCATTTCTTATGATTTTAGGTCTTGCTCATCCTGACAACGATGATCCTGATCAGAAGAATACCTATAAATTACATAGATCACAGTCGACTCCGCAGAGCCATCATTTTTCAGGTAAATTACCTAACATTCATCTCGTGAAATTACGGTCAGGGTGTGACCGTAATTTCAGGCATAACTCTTTCTTTCTACTCAGTAAATTCTGTCAGGCGTCGTGAAAGGTCATCTTGCATCAGGCAACATAACCTGGAAGCGCTGATATAAATAGGTTTGAGATGCTGAAAGCTTTAGCGACTAGGGGTAACCTCAGTCCATTCAAGATGCTATTGAGCTGTGAAGAACATCTTTTACATGCTTTAAGGTCCAATTTGTAGTGCTTTTACGGTCAGCATACCCCCTTAGTCCGAAGAAATTTTGTGTAATCTCCGTATTGAGGGGTATTACCACTACTGATGAGGATATTGACAGATTTTTGGACGAAATTTGGTTGACTTTTCCGATTATTTTGTCTAGCCATACAAATAGAATTGAGCTGTAACCGAAAGGGACATCTACAAAATGAACATGCTCTCAAATCCTTCAAATCCTTCTTCTATGAATTCTGGAGCATCCGGAAATCATGATTCTTTAACAGCTTTTTGTCAGAATATTCAGGCTGAAACTCGTCTACAACAGTATCGAATTGAGCAGCAACAGCAGGAGATTAGATCACTTAAAGATAAAGTGCAAATACTTGAACTGCACAAAGCAACACAATTAGGACAAGATAAGATTGTGGGCTTTATGGTAGGTGCGATCGTGTTGTCGCTGCTGAGCTTAGCAACCTCAATCTTCTTCTCCCCATCTGAAGAACCGAAACTCAGCCTTCGCTCTGAGGTTGTGCCTGCGGCTCATGCACTGAAGTTGGAGCACGTATAAACGCTCAAAAGGACATCTCAGGATATCTTTTGAGCTGGCATAAAATAGATTGCAGTCGACGGTTAATTACACATTTTATCGCTGACTGTGAGCTTCAAGAATTGATGCCATAACGTCTTGGCTATAAAATTTTTCTTTTTAGCTAGCATCATTTTTAGATGAAAATTGTAGCTTTGGTGAAGAAAAATGATTTGGTAGATACTCTTTAAATAATCTAGTTCACTTATCTCCTGTTGAGCCTTTATGTCCAACAGGAGATTCTTTTTAATGTAGTTATAGCGGTTCTCACTCTGGCGAGGTACAGTAGCAGCAATTTGTGAACCAGTTTTCGATATCTTTCAAAGAAACAGATTCGAAGGCTTCTTCTATGGCTTTGGCTAAGTCTGGGTAGGTTCTCGCTTCCAGTGAGCGCAGGCTCGACTTCACCTTTGACCA
>JBCDAJ010000053.1:0-37701 GCA_039185935.1 Cyanobacteria bacterium P01_F01_bin.56
CCATGGTTGGTACCGACCTGCACATAGGGTCGGCCTTCCACATCGCGCAGCGGAATGCGAGGATTTGCCAATAGGTCATGCAAATTATTTTGCACTTGATTGCGAATGTTTTCGTCACTCCAGCCGACCCGCACCTGTAAGTTGTCGAGCCCCAAAGCGTGAAAGGTGTCGTCATCAGACTGGGTCAGATCAAGATTGCGGATACCAATATAGGCGTTGCCGATGGAGCGATCGCGCGCTTCTACTGGGGTGCCATCGCGTTCGGTCAGTGAATATTCCCCATGGGGACCAGCGCCCCCTTCCTCCGGTCGGATGATGTAGCCGTCGCCGACATCCCCCGTAAAGGTATTAAAACCCGCAACAAAATTAGTGCCATCGTCGGCCCGGTAGCCTACTTCCAAGGCCCCGGTGCGAAAGCGATCGCCGTACTCGCCCAAAATGCCGATGGGGTCAAAGTCATTCTCAAAACGAACATTGACGGCCCCGACATTTAGCCCAATGCCGATATTGCCCTGACTGGTGTTGTACGTATCGTCGTAAAAGGTGGCGTAAAGACTCAGGCTGTTGGTGCGCTGGGTATTGTTGGCCGCCAGCGACCAATCGTACTCTGCTGGCAGCGATCGCACACCACCAAATCCTTGAGTAATGCCCACCGTGACCTGACTTTCCCAGCCCGATTCTCCTGTTTCGATGTGGGATAGGGTGCGATAACCCGACCAGCTAATAAACGACTCAAAGTTGTTGGGATTAGTGCGCACAAAGGCCCCGGAATTAAACCCCACCCGATTGCCCTGAGTGCCAAACTGATAGCTCATGCCCACCCGCACTCCGGTAGCAATATTCGCAGCTTGGTCAACCGAAAGTTGCGCCATCAGAACGGGGGCAAACATGGGGATAACCCTTGATAGTGAAGCGACGGCCGGCGGCAAGACGACTGGTGAATCTTAGTGCAGATGGGGCCTGTGCAGATATCGCCAGCATCATTGCCCCGCCTGTAAGTGTCTGGACTAGAACCAGTGCATGACTATCCAGTTCATAACTATCGTGCCGCAGATGAACCCATCAAAACTCATAGTATCCGACCAGAGGCTGATCGCTTTACATATTGCCCCATGCCAGCGCGACCGTGCCACTCATCGCCATCGACAATTAACTCGCCCCGCAAAAAGACTCGCTTCACTTTGCCCTGTACTGCGCGCCCTTCAAACAAAGAGTAATCCACGTTGGAATGATGGGTATTGGCGCTGAGGGTATGACGTTCGTTAGGGTCAAACAGCACGAGGTCGGCATCGCTACCAACGGCGATCGCTCCTTTTTGCGGAAACATGCCAAACATCTTGGCTGGGGCTGTTGACGTAAGCTGCACGAATCGGTTGAGGGTGATCCGGCCTTCGTTTACCCCACCGTCGTAGAGCAGCGGTAGACGAAACTCGACTCCAGGTGCCCCATTGGGAATTTTGGAAAAATCATCTTTACCTAACTGCTTCGACTGCAGCATGCCGAACAAATTTTCGTTAAAGCAGAAAGGACAGTGATCGGTTGCAACAATTTGCAAGTCATCGAACCGGAGACCGCGCCAGAGGGCATGCTGGCACTGATGGTCGCGCAGGGGCGGGGTCATGACGAACTTAGCGGGTTCAAAGTCAGGGCGATCGTATTCTTCGTCGGTCAAAAATAAATAGTGAGGGCAGGTTTCTGCAAAGGCGTGAATGCCGCGATCTCGAGCTTCTACCACTGCATCCAGCGCTTCTTTGGCCGACAGATGCACAATGTAGCTGGGGACTTCTGCCAGTTCAGCAATGCGAATCACGCGGTGGGTGGCTTCCCCTTCCATCAGCCGGGGCCGGGTCAGCAGGTGATATTTCGGTGAGGTATTGCCCTGTTCCAACGCTTCCTCAATCAAGGCTTGGATCACGCTGCCATTCTCCGCATGGAGGATCGCCATGCCGCCGTGATTGCCCACTGTGCGCATCGTGCGGTAAATGGCGGCGTCATCGACCATCAGCACACCAGGATAGGCCATGTAGAGCTTAAAGCTAGAAACCCCATCTTGATTAATGAGGTCAGGCAGTTCGGCCAGCGACCCTTGATTCACATCCGTGAGAATGACGTGAAAGCCATAGTCAATGCTGCACTGGGGTTCCGCTGCGGCCAGGCGGCGATCGAGCGCCGCTTTCGGACTATCGCCGTGAAACTGTTGGGCAAAGTCGATAATTGTGGTGGTGCCACCAAAAGCCGCTGATTTGGTACCACTTTCAAAGGTGTCGCAGGTGTAAATGTCGTTGCCCATGGGGGTTTCCATATGGACGTGGACATCAATACCCCCAGGAAACACCATCAAGCCAGTGGCATCGTAGGTTGCAATCTCTGCAGCGGGAATTTCGCGAGCGATCGCCTCAATCCGCCCCTGATCCACCAAGATATCGGCCACGTAATCATCGACAGCGGTCACAATGCGACCGCCTTTGATTAGCACTTTGCCCATATGGGTGCTCCAAAAAATGGTGCAGTCTGAGAATTTAGGCTTGTTGTTGCGCCTTATAAGCTGCCCAACCCCCAATATCAGAAATATCAGGCCAGCCATGCTCTTCGATCAGTTCCTTGGGATAAAGCATGGCGATCGCCGTGTTCCCATCGTGCAAGTTCACCTCAGCAGGATACATATTGGGCGGCTCAGTCGAGACGAGATGGTTATATTGCTCCACAGACATTCGATAAAGTTCACCTGGAATCGAGATCCCGTCAGCTTCCGTGGCATAAATACCCGGATGCCAGCCATCTTTAACCGCATGAAGGCGATAGTTAGGCGCGGTCTGAGTCTCTTTGACAAACGCCGCCCCCTGCAAATTGCCGTGATCCGGCTGTCCCCGCAGGGCCGAGCCGCAGATAAACACCATCTTGGTCTCATTTGTTGTCATTAGTTCTACCTTGTTCAAAATGGGAAAAAGTGGCCAGCGGCCGACTGCAGTGACCAGCCCAGCCCAACCGGGCCGAGGGAAACTGATCGCTCTCCAACCTCAAAGCATTGGGTCTGCAGCCTCCGTAAAAGCCTGCCTGGACAATCCTAATGTCTGCTCTAGTAAGGCCATTGGTGGCCGTATCAATCCCCTCCCATCGGCCGCAACCGATGGCTAAACAGGGTCGTTCTGACCGGCAGCGACCCAATTCAGCCAGCTCTTTGCTATAGAAAGTGATGGGAGTTCCCCTTAAGTTAGGAGACCGTAAACCTATCACAGATTGATACAACCTTAGACATCGGCCTAAGGAACTGGCTGCAGCGCTTCTAAAGCTTTGACGACCCGAACTTTACTCGCGTCAAGATGAGCTTGAATCGCCGCGATTGCCGTGTCAGGGTCCCGAGAGGCCAGCGCCGCGCAAATCTGCCGATGCTCACTGCAGATTTCCAGCACTTGAGGATTATGACGCGTGGTTTGCACCCGCAACAGCATCATTTTGTCAAAGACTCGCACCAACAAGTCCGTTAACCAAGGATTACCCGTGCTTTCAGCAATTTGGCGATGAAACTGACAATCCAGATTTAGCCTTTCTAAAGTGTTGAGGGTCGAAACGGCCCGTTGCCCGATGCGTTCGGCTTGGGCAACAGATTCTTGTAGGTCTTCAAGGGCGCGATCGCTGGCATGCAAACAGGCCTTGCGGACAGCCGCCTGCTCTAGCGCCATCCGGCAATCGTACAAATGCACAGCATCCGCCACCGATACCGAAATCACTCGCAAACCACCACCCGTGTCCATCGTGGCGAGCCCCTCGCGCTGTAGCTGACGTAACGCCTCTCGAATGGGGGTGCGACTCACTTCTAGCTGCTGAGCGAGTTGCGTTTCCACCAGCCGTTCATCTGCGGCCAATTCACCAGACAAAATGCTGGTCCGCAGCATCTGATAGGTCTGCTCATGCAAAGAGGCACGGCGCGGCAGCGGCTTCGATAATGTCACCGGAGTCAGCATCCTTAAACGATGGTGTAGGCAATCTCGTGGATCGGTCGGTGCATAGCACTTACGCAAGAGTTCCCTCAACCCCCAAGCTGTAGAGTCAACTGCGTAAGCCCGGTTGTAAATGATTTTACAGAGTCAGTATTGTATACAGTATACGCTTCATGACATAAAGTTCTTTAATGAATAGTTAATCGCAGGTTTTCTATAGAGAGGTTTGTGCATGGTTTCTCAAGTGGCTTCTACCCTGGCCGTCGATGGCGATCGCCTCAGCGCTAAGATTCGCCAGCTCGCGCAGCTTGGCAGACTGCCCAATGGCGGGGTGCAGCGGTTGGCTTTTAGTCAAGAAGACTGCCAGGCGCGCGCTTTAGTGCGTCGATGGATGGTGGAAGCCGGAATGACCGTCACTATTGACGAAGCTGGCAATATGATTGGGCGCTATGCCGGTCGTTTTCCCGACGCGCCACCCTTGGTGACCGGCTCGCACATTGACACTGTGCCAAACGCCGGACATTATGACGGCACCTATGGCGTCTTGGCCGGCATTGAAGCTATCAACGCGTTATCGGCGCAGGGCCAGCACCTTGACCACCCCATCGAAGTCATTGTGTTTGCTGATGAAGAACGCACCATGGTGGGCTGTAAAGCGATCGCGGGCAGGCTGCTGCCGGATCCAGAACTCTATTGCAGCCGCGATGGTGAACCCATTCAAGCTTGCTTAGAACGCGTTGGCGGCGATTGGGACATTATTCAACATGCCCGTCGCTCGCCAGAGTCGATGGCCGCCTTTGTCGAGTTGCACGTCGAGCAGGGGCCGGTCCTCACCATGATGAAAAAGCAAATCGGCGTCGTCACGGGTATTGTGGGCCAGCGTCGCTATTGGATTACCGTTGAAGGTCAATCTAGCCATGCGGGTACCACGCCGATGCCGATGCGCCAAGATGCGTTAGTTGCTGCGTCTCAAGTCGTTCTCGCGATCAATCAAGTGGGCCATCAACCCGGTGATCAAGTTGCCACGGTTGGTCGGATGGAACTGCACCCCAATGTGCCGAACAGTATCCCTGGCCGGGTTGAAATGAGTTTGGACTTGCGCGACTTATCGAGCGATCGCCTCGCCCAACTCCTCGCCGAAATCCAGCAGGCGATCAACCAAATTGCGGCTAACACAGGGACGCGCATTGCCATGATTCAACGCTTGGACAATGATCCGGCACCGGCCAATTCCCATATTCAGCATGCGATCGCTCAGGTGTGCGAAGATCTTGACCTCAACTATTGCCACTTACCGAGCCGGGCCAGTCATGATGCTCAAGAAATGTCTCGGGTAACTGACATGGGCATGATTTTTGTGCCCAGCGAAGGGGGCATTAGCCATTCTGAATCTGAGTACACTGGCCCCGAAGACTGTATCAATGGGGCTAATGTATTGCTACACACTTTGATGCAGCTAGATCAGCACTACCGCTCTCCCAAGGCCGCTAGCGCTGTCACCTTTTCCTGAGCCCGCACATCATTAATGAATCAGGATTTACACAAAAGCCCCCTGCAATTCACCAAATCTGGGGACGGTTGCATCCAATTTCTCCCGTGTTGGGGATGCCGGGGCCAAATTTGGATTTCACTGCGTAAGTCCTATCAACTGCAGACACTTTTCATGCCCAAAATCACCGCGCTTGGCTGTCATCAACTAGCTAAGGGGCGATCTCTTGAAACGAGAGCATGAGGCCCCTAAGGAATTAGCTTGAAAAAAAAATACCCAGACAAGACTGTGGCAGGGTGAATGGGTCGCAGGGTAAATGGGATGTTATTTAAGCGCGACTCCCTAAATGCTATTGCGATCGGCAACGCTATCAGGTTAGGCCAGCTGTAATTCCTGGAATGACCATACCGTCAGCATGTTTATTCCGAACTCCGCAGGCAGAATTCCACATGTGGCAAAACCGCCTCTGGAAAGGGCAATCTATTCAAAATGCGCCTTTTTAAGCCACTTGATTGAGGGCTGTTAGAGCTGCTTGAGCTGACGGCCAGCGACTTTCTAGGCTCGGCGCGAGGAGTTTTTTAAGCCATGCAGCAAAGTCTGGTGTTACGTTGGCAAACTCCTCAAAGTGAATTCGCAGTCCTTTGGTGCGCATTTTGAGGGGCGACTCCCCGGTTAAAGCTTCGGCTAAAGTCGCCCCCAAGCTATAGAGGTCTGAGGTCGCTAATACCCGGCCGGCTGACTGCTCTGGTGGTGAATAGCCGTCGGTGCCGACCATTGTGATGGCTGTGGTATTCGCAGACAACGCCTTGACCGTGCCAAAGTCGACCAAATAGACCTTGGCGGTCGCTACGGGCAAACCAGGTTGCAACAGTAGGTTGCTGGGGCGCAGATCGCGATGAATAATCGGGGGATGATGACTGTGCAAGGTCGCTAAAATTTGGAGAACAGCTTGGGCGATCGCTCGAATCTCGGCTTCATTAAAAGTGCGGGATTGGCTCAGATAGGTTTGTAGAGACACCCCATCCACATAGGACTGCACCAACACCATGGCCTGATCCTGGGTGGGCATGGCCATTTCGAAATAGCCCAAATAACGTGGCGTCGACTCATGCTTGAGCAGCTTCAAAGCATCTACCTCACGCTTGAATAACCGCAGGTCAGTCTCGTTTAGACCGTCATCTAAAAACAACACTTTTAAGATGACTAGACTATCTGTCTGCAGGTCTCGCGCTTTCAGGGTCCATCGCCCTGCCTGTTTTCCCAGTTGGCGTTCTATCTGATAGCGATCGCCCAAAATTTGGCCACCCATCCAGTCTCCCCCGACACTACTCGCGACAGATAGCGGCTACGCTTGGCCTCTATGCCCCTCGTTTCTAACACAGGAACTTTCAAATGTACGCAGAATTTCGGAAACGACCACGTATCCAGTCACTTCTATTCTCAGTATCCTTAACGCTTGAGGAAGCAACCAGCCGTCAAACCCAACCGCTTTCAAGGGCTGACATCATCGTGTCCAAAGTCCCTCAAAAACTCACCAACGGCGTCCCTATAGCTGTCGGGAGCAGGCATTCTTATCGCAGTTAATCTCTAATAAGACAGCGGCCCAGTGATCGATTCGCTGGACAGTGACTGGCTGTAAGCCGGTTGATTATAAGCAAAGCTGTCGTCTTGATAAAGCGATGACGCACTTTGAAAAGAGGAGCCGTCAATAACTTGATCCATATAAAGAACGTAGTTGTTCATTAAAAAGTAAACCGTCATCATGGCAACCGCCGAAGAGGCCACCAAAAAACCGGCCAACATAAAGGAAAACTCTTGACTCTTAACGGCTTGCTCCATTAACCGTAGGGCCCAAGCAACCAAGGCAACAACGACAATTACAGTGAGGAGGAACATATTGATGCCAGGCGCTTAGATACCATTACATTAAACCTCTTATGTAAAGCAGTGTAACAGCATTTTAAGGAAGTCATTAGGTTTGCGGCGATCGCTCTGGGTTCTTTGGTGCCACCCTTTCAACCCCTCCGTGGATCCGGTGGTGCATCCCTCATTGCCGAGTTTGGAATGCCGCATTCGCAGTACGGAACATCGAGGACCTTCGAGTCAAGGGGAGTCTTACGGCAAGGAAAAATTGGTCACGCAAGCGTTCCAGCGATTTGGCCTACTTTCGTCTAATGCCGGCATGCGGTAGAAGCTTCATGGTGTTCTTGGCCAGGTGTTCTTGGCCAGCGATTCCCGAAGCCGTCTGTTTAGGGAGTGGCTTGAAAATAAAGCACCGGATAAGGCTGTGGCAGAGTGGATGGGTGGCAGGGTGGATGGGTGGCAGGGTGAATGGGTGAATGGGTGGCAGGGTGAATGGGATGTTGTAGCAGAATGCGGAATTCTGCATGCGGAGTTCGGAATAAGAACACCTGCTGTTTGGTGCTTGCAGAAATTACAACTTTCCTAGCCTGACTGCGGCTCGCGATATCTAAGCGACTACCCTTGGCAAAGTTTGCCAGACTTCTGCAGAGCCCATATTGGTGTTTGGTGTCGTGTTCAGCTTAGGGCAACATCAACCGCAACAGACTTTAATCAGCTGGCCGAGTCGGGATTTGATGTTCCGTAAGGTAAGTCTTGATTTCATCGACCGTAAGCTGTCCATAATGCAGCAGCGATGCGAGGAGTGCCGCCTCTGCCTGACCATCGGTCAGGGCTTCGTAAATGTGGTGGCAATTGCCCGCGCCACCGGAGGCAATGACCGGGACGTGAACCCGTTCGGCGATCGCTTGGGTTAAGGCCAAGTCGTAACCTGCTTGCGTGCCGTCCGCATCCATGCTTGTAACGAGCAGTTCTCCGGCCCCGCGACGCACCACTGCTTGCGCCCACTCGATAGCATCTAAACCAGTATTTTGTCGCCCCCCTCGCACATACACATCCCAGCCAGGGTTGTCGGTAGATGCTCGCTTACGAGCATCGATCGCGACCACGATGCACTGGTCGCCAAAGCGCTCACTCGCGCGATCAATGAGAGCCGGTTGACGCACCGCCGCCGAATTAATACTGACTTTATCGGCTCCCGCTCTTAACAATTGTTTAACTTGTTCGAGAGAATTAATGCCCCCGCCCACCGTGAGGGGGATAAACACTTGGTCGGCAGTGCGATAGACCACATCCAGCAAGATTGCTCGATCTTCATGGGTGGCAGTGATATCTAAAAAGACGAGTTCGTCAGCCCCGGCACTGTTATACGCTTGCGCAAGTTCTACAGGATCTCCAGCATCCTTCAAATCGACAAAGTTGACTCCTTTAACGACGCGCCCAGCGTTCACATCCAAACAGGGAATAATCCGTTTTGCCAACATAACTGCTCACCCTAACCACCGCTCTTGGAGAGGAATTGATTTTCGCTATCCTACCTTAGACCAGGATGGCGCAAGACGCTGATAAACTGTGGATTGGTCGGTGTTTAGAGCCGATGGTGACTCTGTCAATTCTTCAGGTAGTTAGGTTAGGCATGGCCCTAGAAATTGGACAACAGGTAAAGGTTTTGCGGTTGCGCGATCGCGTTTCTCAAGATGTCGTGAGCTGTCTCGGTAAAGCTGGCGTCGTTCGCAACTTTAAGATGGTTGATGGCAGTGGCGTGGGCGTCGTGGTTGAGTTTGAAGACAACTATTCTACCTGGTTTTTTGAAGACGAACTGTCTCCTGTTTGAGCGATTGCACTGCCCCAATTTGACGTTGATTGAATACAGATTATAGAAGACTGTGCCTCAGATTTTGACTTTCCTCGGGCAATCGCGGAGCGGCTGTGCAATCGCCTCAGTGGCTTTTGCCAGACAGTTAGCTCAACAGGGGGCACGAGTCCTCTGGATCACTCAAGACAGTGGCCCGTTGCCAGCCCGGCTCTGGGGGCAGGCCCTGGCGACTGAGCCCCAAACCATCGAAACAAATGTCTGGGCACTGCAGTGCCAGGCCGCCATACTTTTGGAAAAAAGTTGGGATGTGGTCAAAGGCATTGAGGCACAGTATCTCCGGAATCCCTTGCTCAAGCAGGTCTTTGGGCAAGAGTTAGGGTTGTTACCCGGCATGGAGGATGCTTTGACACTGGATGCGATCCGGGTGCTGTATGACAGTCAGACCTATGACTATTTGGTCTTTGACGGGGTCTCTAGCAAAGCGTCTCTGCGCATGTGGGGTTTGCCCGAGCAGATGGATTGGTACATTCGCCGGTTTCAAAAAGTCCTCGCTGAGTCAGAACTGGCCCAGGCGTTATCACCCTTTGTGCAACCCATTGCCGGAGCCGTACTCAACATTAGTGGCAGTCAAGAGTCGATTAATCAACCGGTTCAGCAGGCCCGTAACTTTCTCGAAGCAGGGCGGACGGTCGTGCAGTCAGGGCAAGGATTGTTGAGCTTTTTGGTGACGACGGCTGACCCAACCGATGTGGAAATGGCCCGTTATCTATGGGGTAGCTCACAGCAAATTGGGATGACAGTTGGTGGGGCGATCGCTTACAACAGCCAGCCTGACCCTCAAGCGTTTGCGCCTTTGCCGCTGCATACTTTGCCCACGCTAAGTGATGGTAACTGGCAACCCTTGATGGCAGCGGTGCCCAGTCTGACGGCAGCAGTACAGAACGCCCCAGCTCCAGTCAGCGTGAACGAGGCTGAGAAACAGGTCAAGCTCTTTTTGCCGGGCTTTACCAAGGCGGATATTGATTTGACGCAATATGGTCCTGAAGTCACGATTACGGCGGGTGATCAACGGCGCAATTTGTTACTGCCTAGCAGCCTCAAAAATCGCTCCGTACAAGGAGCCAAGTTTCAAGCAGACTATCTCATCTTGTCCTTCTGATGGAATTTCAGGGACCCTTTGCAGGCGTCACCATAAGCGCTTATCTGGTGACGAGTGACCGCAAGTATCGACCGAATGTCAAGATAACCTGCGGCTTGATAGCGACTTAGCACTACAAGCAACTCAATTTTGGGTTACCTTACTTACTTTGCAGTGCAGTAATGATGTGGACAGGCGATCGCGCTGGCTCTGCTTCCACCACCGACTGAACAACTGTTAACAGTAGATGCAGATCTGATTGGAGATGTTATGGCTGACCCAGTATCTGAAGCGCCCCAAACCAACCCAGACGCGACCAAAGGCAGCAAAACCCGGCAACTGTTGGGAATGAAGGGGGCCGAGGCCGGTGAAACCTCCATCTGGAAAATCCGCCTTCAGTTGATGAAGCCGATTACCTGGATTCCGCTGATTTGGGGCGTTGTGTGTGGTGCCGCCTCGTCGGGCCAATATGTCTGGAGTCTGGAATATGTGCTGCTGGCAGCCGCCTGTATGTTGCTGTCAGGACCGCTATTGGCAGGCTATACCCAGACCATTAACGACTTTTACGATCGCGAAATCGATGCGATCAACGAGCCTTATCGACCGATTCCTGCGGGCGCGATCTCGACTTCCCAAGTGGTGACCCAGATTTTGGTGCTGCTAATCGGCGGAATTGGGGTTGCCTATGTTTTGGATCAATGGGCCGGTCATGAATTTCCCACAATTACGGTGTTAGCCATTGGTGGGTCGTTGCTCTCCTATATTTACTCAGCACCGCCACTTAAGCTCAAGCAAAATGGCTGGTTGGGCAATTATGCCTTGGGGGCCAGCTACATTGCCTTGCCCTGGTGGGCTGGACACGCCCTATTTGGCGAGCTAAACCTGACGATTGTTTTGCTGACGCTCTTTTACAGCTTGGCGGGCCTCGGTATCGCCATCGTGAATGATTTCAAAAGTGTTGAGGGCGATCGCCAGTTGGGGCTTAAATCCTTACCAGTGATGTTTGGTGTGGGTACCGCCGCCTGGATTTGTGTGTTGATGATTGATGTCTTTCAGGGCGGGGTGGCCGCTTACTTGATGACTATCCACCAAAATTTGTATGCCGTGCTGTTGGTGTTGCTCATCATTCCCCAGATCACCTTTCAGGATATGTATTTCTTGCGAGATCCGCTCAAATACGACGTGAAGTATCAGGCCAGCGCTCAGCCTTTTTTAGTGTTTGGCATGCTCGTAACGGCGCTTGCTTTAGGGCACTCTGCTTTGGTATGAGGGCTGCCGTCACCGGGCACATGTGTGCCAATGTGACAAACTGGACTGTCTATCACGGTTTCTCGGACGTCATCTCTGGTATAGAGTGTGCTGAGGCAGGGACCATAATCTTTAGGTATACGCGGGTGAGAGGATAGGTTGGGCTGTGACTAATACTTTCGTTAGACGATTTAGGCGATTGTTCACGAGTGCCAAATCTCCTGACCAAACCTTACTTGGTCAGCCCCACACCATGGCAAATTCGTCTTCTGCGCCGCAGTCGCGTCAAATCTATCCGCCCGCTAACCCAACCCCCGAGACGGAGCCAACGCCAAACAAACGTCCTCCTTATCGTCGTCCACTCTACTATCGTCCTCTGTTTTGGCTGGTGTTGGCCGTGGGCGCTGTGAGCGCTACGGGCCTCACCCGTGCCTATCGGATTTGGCAAGCAACTGAGTCAGAGCTGCCGCCAGTTACTGAGCTCGAAACCTTTGAGCGTCAGGGCACCATTACCATTACGTCAGCCGATAACGTCATTTTGCAAAAAATTGGCCCTGCTACCCGCCAAAAGCTGACCTATGACGAGATTCCCGACACGTTAATTGCGGCCTTTATCGCCTCGGAAGATCGGCGTTTTTACGACCATCATGGTCTTGACTATCAGGGAATTGCCCGGGCTACCCTGGCCAATATCCGCCAGCGCGATGTGGTAGAAGGGGCAAGCACCATTACCCAGCAGTTGGCTCGGATTTCTTTTCTCGATCAAGAGCGGAGTTTGCAGCGAAAGGCCCGAGAGGCATTACTGGCGCTCAAAATTGAGGAAGAATTTACCAAGGCTGACATTATTGAGCGCTATCTCAACTTGGTTTATCTCGGGGCGGGTGCCTATGGAGTGGCCGATGCCGCTTGGATTTATTTTGGTAAGTCGGTCGATGAACTCACGTTGTCAGAAGCTGCCCTGATTGCCGGCATGGCTCCGGCTCCGAGTGCCTATTCTCCTTTAGTTGATCCGCAAGCGGCCGAAACGCAGCGCAACGTTGTTATCCGCCGCATGCTGGAAAACGAAAAGATTACCCAGGCTGAGGCGAGTGCCGCCTTGGCGGAAGCAGTAGCAACAACGCCAAAAGAACCGAAGTTTCTCTATAGCGAATTTCCGTATTTCACGATTTTCATTCAGAAGCGGCTGAGCGAAATTCTCCCCCCTGAGGTTATTGAATCTGGTGGCCTGACCGTCGAAACAACGCTCAACACCAATTGGCAAAAGAAAGCCCAGGAAACGATTAATGAAACTGTCGCAACGGTCGGCAGTCGCCAGCGGTTTAGCCAGGCTTCTTTGGTCGCGGTTGATCCACGAAATGGTGAAATCAAGGCGATCGTGGGCGGCACCGACTTTAACGACAGTCAGTTTAATCGAGCGACGCAGGCCTTGAGACAGCCAGGATCAACGTTTAAGACGTTTGTTTACACAACGGCGATCGCCACTGGTATGTCTCCCAATAAAACCTATGCCGACGCCAAGTTTGTCGTGGATGGCTATGAACCGAAAAACTATGGCGGCAAGTATAGTGGCACGGTCTCGATACGCAAGGCGCTAACCTCTTCAGTCAATATCGTGGCGGTTAAGGTGTTGATCGACATCGGCTTTGAACCGGTGATCAACATGGCCAAACGCATGGGGATTGAGTCGGAGCTGCTACCGACTTATTCGTTAGCGCTGGGCGCTTCCGAGGTCACCCTCTTGGAATTGACCAGCGCCTATGGAACTCTGGCCCGCCAGGGTAGACATCATCCGGTACACGGCATTCGGCGAGTGCGAGATAGTGCGGGCAAAATCATTTATGAAATTGACAACACGCCGACTCAAGCTGTCGATGAAACCACGGCCGCAATCATGACCTGGATGCTGCGTGGGGTCGTAGAAGGTGGCACGGGTGGTCGGGCTTCTATTGGTCGTCCTGTCGCGGGTAAAACGGGGACTTCAGAGAAAGATCGCGACCTCTGGTTTATTGGCTACATTCCCCAACTGGCAGTGGGCATTTGGCTCGGCAATGACGATAGCAGCCGGACTTGGGGGGTTAGTAGCTCAGCCGCAGCGACTTGGGGCAATTTTGTCTCCAAGTTGTTGGATGACATTCCGGAAGAAGACTTCCCCCCTTTGCCCCAGTTGGCTGGTCGCAAGGGCAGTATCGAGGCAGAACCGCTTAAGCCCGGCCGAGTGAGAGCGGCGAATGCCTCTGACGATGATGAGTCCGCTACTGAGCCTTCGGCCAGCGATACGGCGGCGTCTGAGTCACCTTCGAGCGCAGCAGAGGATTTGTCAGGGGCCGCCCCAGTCGTGGACAGGCCAGTTGAAGGCTCGCCCGATCCAGCGCCCGATCCAGCCCCGGCGCCCGCCCCGGAACCGCCTTCTGCTCCACTACCAGAACCCATCCCAGAGCCCATCCCAGAACCAACAGCGGGAGATCCCGCACCCGCTCCTGAACCCGCCCCGGCCCCGGCCCCGGCGCCCGCCCCGGCCCCGGAACCGCCCCCCGCGCCCGCCCCGGCTCCCGCGCCGGCCCCAGCGGACGGGTAAGGCTAATTTTTGATTGCCAAAGAAAATCCCAAATCGTTCAGCTATGCATAGGGTTAACGCTCTGTGTATCGGTGGGAAGTTAAGGACGCTCTATTGGCTTTTTCCGCTAAGCAGAATAGAACTCTATAACCACCTGCGAGTGAGTCGATTCACGCAGTCTTAGGGATGAGGCTTAAATAAATTACTGAGGCCAAGCCGGATAACCTTTCCCCTCCTGGGAGGGGCAGCGGGGTGGGTTGCCCCTGAGTGCGAGGGTTCGAAGCCACCCCGCCGACGGCACCCCTCCCGAGAGGGGAAAACCGGCACATGATTAAATTCCCGATCCTTAACCATTTTCTGCTTTGCCATAGGCGATTAGCCGCATTGGCATGATCTCAGGTCGGTGTTGAGGTTTAGATTACCTGAGTGGGCTACTCAATAAAGTGCAATAAACTCACTTGCGGGGTATCCAGACTCGTATATTGAGCCGCGCGGCTTTCAAGTTGATGTAGCTGACCTAAGGCCCGACTGCAGGGAAACCCATATTTAGCTTGCACCCGATCGCTAGCAATTTTCAAGGCCGTCCGCGATCGCGCTAGAAAATCCTCTAACTCATAGCTTTCGCCCGGTACAAAATAGTCCTTGACCACTAGGGAAGGTGAGTAGCAGGTTTCTTGAGAGCCATCAGGCCATTGAACTTGGAAACGGATTTCGGGCATGGTTTTGCAATCGTCAATAAACGGCAAGAGGCGAAATGTGGCATGCGGAATGCGGAATGAAAGGCTATCGGTGCCAGGTTTTTTGAGACTTTGGCGACTCCCTCTGGGGAGGGAAATGTGACCCGGAACGGGGAAGCATCAACTGACGATACTGAATTTCGTGTAACTTCGCTGACTGCTGCCAACTGTAGCGGGGCAGGATGGTGCGGCTGCGTTCAATCATGGGTTGGCAATCGTGGGAAACGGCTTGGGTCATCGCGATCGCGATAGTATCCGGTTCGTCAGGCTGTGCCCAGAGTGCCTGATGCGGGGCCAAAAATTCGGTAAAGGGAGCGCTATCAGAAACGATGACCGGCAAGCCAGAGGCGATCGCCTCCAACACCACCAGCCCCCAGCCTTCTTGATTGGAAGGAAAGCAAAACACGTCGGCGCAGCGATACAGCACCGGCAAATCCTCAGCGGGTACGACCCCAGTCAAAATGAGTGACTGGCCGACTTCAATTCCCAGGGTTTTAGCTACGGCAAAGAAGCGATCGCGATAAGGCTGATAGTCAAACAGGGTGGCCCCGCCGGCAATCACGAGCTGAGCCGAGGGATGACATGTCAACACTTGAGCAAAGGCTTGCAGTAAATGGATGGAATTTTTGCGCGGTTCAATGCCGCCCACCGTGAGATAAATCGGTGCCCCGCTCAACCCATATCTTGCTTTGAGTGAGGCTTCGGCTCCAGATAATGTGGCTGAGAACCGCTCCAGATTTACCCCGTTAACCACGCGGGGAGCCGTGATGCCGTAATCGGTCAGTAGCGTCTGCTGCCAGCGATCGCTCACGCACAGGCAAAGATCGGGTTGGTGAATGGATTTATCCTGGCATTGCTGTAGATAAGGGCTGTGGTAATCTTCCACATGATGCACGGTGCGCACGATGTGAGGAATAGACTGCTGCTGTCGTAACTTCAGCAAGGCATTGGCCCCGATGCAATCTTGCGCGTGGTAAATGTCAAATTGCTCAGAGACCTGGGCCAGAAAGTCCACAAATTCTTGAATCCGCTGCTGAATCAGGACATCGATATCTTGGGGGGCCGGGGCCGCTGGGACTAGTTGCACAGCACAGGGAGGTGGTTGCTCAAAGCCGCGACCATCCTTATCCAGCGCAAAGATGCAGACGTGATGCCCCAATGCCGACAGGGCAGCGGCTAATTCTAACGTATGGATGACGCTGCCTCGGGGCTTGGTGGCATAGGTGAGCAAGGCAATCTTCATGACGTTTCTAATGTCCTTGGCGGCTAAATCCTGTCAGGCCATCTTGCTGTAAATCCCAAAATTCCTGGCATTCACCGGCCTGTTGCAGGCTGAGTGTGCTGCCAGAGGTCACTATGCCAATGGGTTCACAGACTAACTGACGAGTGCGAAACAGCGACTGCACAGCGGCCATATTTTCTGGGCGGACGCTCAACAAAAAGCCATAGCTGGGAAAGCTAATAAGCCACTGTTCAAGGGCTAAAGCCGGAGGACACGGAATGGCGTCAAGATCTAGCATGGCTCCACAGCCAGAGGTTTCGAGCAGCATCAGGGTGGTGCCGATGAGGCCGCCCATGCTGATATCTTTCGCGGTGTCACAGAGTTCCGACTCTGCCAGTTGAGGCAGCAGGGCTAAGTTGGCCTGTAAATCAGTTGGCGCTTTCATCGTGGCCGCATCCCAAAAAGGATATTTGGCGTGGGGTTGCCCCTCGAAATCGGCTACCAACACGAGCACATCCCCTGGTTGGGCATCAAAGCTCGTCAGCAGCTTTTGGGCGCGCCCGAGAATGGCGACACCGATCGCGTCATAAGTACTGTGGCAGTTAGTATGGCCTCCCACAATGGGGACATTAAACGCCTTAGAGGCCGCCAACATTCCCGCCCACAGGGCTGCCGCCGACTCGGTAGACTGACTCCAGAGAGCATCGACCACGGCCAAAGGTCGCCCGCCCATGGCGTAAATATCACTCACATTGACTAAGACCGCACACCAACCAGCAAACCAGGGTTCAGCCTCCACCAGCACCGGCCACAAGCCTTCAGCCGCCAATAGCAAATAACCATCACCGTTGGGAATGGCCGCACAATCATCTCCGAGGTGAATGGGGTGTGAATTCTCTGGGCTAGCAACCCAGCGCCCCAACCGATCAGCGGCGGTTTGGATATCGCGCTTGTGCTGAATGCCCAAAGTCTGCCGTAACTGGATTGCCAGTTGATCAAGGCTGGGTGGCAATTTCCCCGCAGTCATGGGTTTAGGACACCTGGCGGAGGGTGGTTGAGATAGCGGGTCGGGCTTCGTCACTAGGCGGATAGAAGTTGAGGTCGGCTTCCATCAAATGGTGAGGCCGATCGCACACGGCGATCGTTTCCAAAGATTGCCAGTGCAAGCGTTTGAAAAATCGTACGTTGGGCAACTGCACGGTAGCGAGGAAGCGATCGCAGCCCCAGCCATTCGCCGTCGTGACCGCCTTTTGGATGAGGCCCTTACCGATGCGGCCCACGCGCCGATAGTCTCGATGGACGCCCAGCCGCCCACCATACCAAAACCGCGACTCCGTTTCGTAGATGCGCACTACCCCAATGACCCGACGCCCCGCCAAAACGTTATGCTCGACAGCAATGATGGGATAAGCGGTAGCGTCGATATCGTCAATATCATCGCTATTGAACAAGTTTTGCTCTTCGCAAAAGATCGAACGACGCAGGCGAAAATAGGCGCGAATGTCTTGGGGCGTCTGGGCTAACTCAAAGGTAAAACGGGGTAAGGACATAGCTGACGAATTGCTTGAGGTCAATGGCGGTAATTGGCAGAATCAGGCAGTCAAGGAAGGGCATCCCAGATGGTTGCTCTTCCTTGACTGTCTGGAAGGCGGACAGCTTGCCCGCGAGTGGGATGTGCTGGTCAAAATGGTCTATTTCTCAAAGGTCGATAGCGCCGAGCAGGCACCGCATTTGGCACAACCTGCCTTGATAACGTCCCTGGTCATGCCCGCTTGCTTGAGGCGATCGCCAATCTGGTGATACATCGTCATCATCAGCTCACTGCTCGGGGCGGGATGATTGGCCAAAGGCGTATCGGAAATCGGCACAAAGGGCACCACAAAGGGATAAACGCCCAGATCAATCAGGCGGGTAGCCGTGTCCACCAGCGTTTCGGCAGTGTCGCCTAAACCCGCTAATAAATAGGTGCTGACTTGGGCCCACCCAAAGACTTTGACCGCCGCCTCAAAGGCCTCAAAGTAAACCGAGACTGGAACTTCTGCTTTACCCGGCATGATTTTGGCGCGGATGGCGGGGGCTACGGCTTCTAAATGCATGCCCAAGCTATCGATACCGGCCTGCTTCATCCGCTCAAACCAGACGAAGTCATCCGGCGGTTCGCACTGGGCCTGGATCGGTAAGTTGACTCGCGCCTTGATGGCTCGGGCACATTCAGCCAGATATGCCGCCCCCCGGTCAGAATGGTTGGGAGTGCCAGTGGTCATGATCATGTTACTGACCCCATCCAAGCGCACCGCGGCGGCGGCCACTTCCGCCAATTGCTCTGGGGTCTTGCGGGCGATCGTACGGCCTTGATCCAGCGACTTTTCGATCGCGCAAAATTGGCAGGCGGTTGACTCATCGCGGTAGCGCAAGCAAGTTTGCTGCACCGTAGTCGCCAACACGTCATGACTGTGAAGCAGCGCAATTTTCCAATAGGGAATGCCGTCAGCGGTCGTCAAGCCATAGAACTTGGGCTGCACCGGAAATTCAATATCAGCGACGGAGGTCGTCGCGCGGGTCAGCGTCGCTTGATGACTGCCCTCGATGAGCTCAGCTGTATAAGGCGATTGGCTCGCCGTGCCGGTGTAAATCGGCACCATGACAGTGGTCCCATCCACAGTCACCGCCTTGTGATCAGAAGGCCCAGCCCCACCGCGACGGCCTTTCGCTCCGACTGCTGCACTTTCCAGGCGTAATCCGTAAGACTGTAATTCAGTAATCAGCTGCTGTTTCTTCATAGATTTGATTTAAGGAGGATCGCTAAAGGCAGACGGCTCAAGATATTAGTTAAGTCCCTATCTCAAACCCTATCCGTCACACAAAAGTCGCTGTATGACTTTCATAACTAGGTTTCTAAAGGTCGAGTGAGAAGCTGTATAACCTCACCTAGCCTCTCCTAAGCCCCTCTGGGCAGGCTTCGCCAAAGGTAAGGAGGGGAAACCGATATCCTGTCAAATCTGGGTTAATTGCCCATCCATTTGTGAATAAACCTCTCCCTATCAAGGAGAGGTGCCGCAGGCGGTGAGGTTTGCCCGCTCAAACGTAGTCTGGAACCATTTATAGACGAGGCTTTGAATGATGTTTGCCGGATGGATAACCTCCAAACCTGGGAGAGAAACTTAGGGTGTAGACAATGCTCTAAACCGAGACTTCTGAGTCAGCCGAGTCAGCCGGGGCGATCGCCCCTCCCGCATCCCCAACTCCAAGGGGCGCATCATTCGGAGAGTCCCCCGTCGATTGCGATAAAGCCAGCAAAGACTGAGCTTCCGGATTCATCTGCAATTTAAGGAGGTCAGGGCGCGAATAGTGACCCACCGCATCCATCATCCGCTTGCGCTTGGTAATCAGAGAGAAATCGAGATCGGCGATCGCCATCCCCTCGCCCTCCGTGATGGGCTCGCTAAGCGGCACCCCCTCGGGACTGATAATCGCGGTGTAGCAACCGCCACTGAGCACCCGATGCAGTTTTTCATCCGGGGTAATCTGCTGCTTTTGCTCATCCGTTAACCAACCCGTGGCATTCACCACAAAGCACCCTGATTCCAATGCGTGGTGACGCATCGTCACCTCCATCTGGTCACCAAAGATTTGGCCCACCATGGACCCAGGGAACTGGCCACAGTGAATTTGCTCATGCTGCACCATCAATGAAAACCGGGCCAGGGGATTGTAATGCTCCCAACAGGCGAGCGCCCCCAGACGACCCACAGCGGTATCTAGCACTTTGAGACCCGCCCCATCGCCTTGCCCCCACACCATGCGTTCATGGTAAGTCGGGGTAATCTTGCGACGCTTTAGCAGGAGGCTGCCGTCCGCATCAAAGATCAACTGAGAGTTATACAGCGAACCGCCGTCTCGCTCGTTCACCCCCAGCACAATGACCATGCTGTAAGAGCGCGCGGCCCGGGCGATCGCATCAACGACTGGCCCCGGCACCACGACGGCCTCCTCATAAAGCTTCATATGGGCTGGGCCCATCAACACCGGCGGGCTCACGAAGGAAAAGTAGGGATAATAAGGCACAAACGTCTCGGGAAAGACGATGAGCTGAACCCTTTCCTTAGCGGCACTCGCGATCGCTTCTAAAACCTTTTCTATGGTGCCATCCTTGCTGTAAAGCACCGGGCTAATCTGCACGGCAGCAGCTCGAACAGTTTTGGCATAGTCCATAGAAACAGGTTCCAAAAACGACAACACACTACAGAGAACAACACACTAGAAACAGGGAGGCACTATGAAGGAATTACATTGTCCAGGTATCTAGAACAAAGGCATTATCTCGACGATGCAGCAAGATAATATCCAGCACGTCAAGGGGATTAATCGGCGTAATGCCTGGGATTAAAGAAGGCTCACCGTGACCATAAAGTGCCTGCAAGGCAAAGCGACAAGCGTAAACCTTACCGCCCTCTTCCATCACCTTGACCAACTGATTATTCATGGCCAAGTGACCTGGAAACGCTTCATCTCCTAGCTTAGGAAAGCCGCGCTGTACCCCCAGCGTGACCCCCGGGCCATACAGCAAAACCGACGTCTCAAATCCCTTCCGAATCAAGCGGGTGGCCTGCAGCAGATTTACCAAGCCAATCGATCCTTCAAAGGCCACCGTGTGAAAAGCGACTAAGGCTTTTTCACCAGGCTGGGCCTGGACATCTTCAAAAACCTTCTCTTCATAATCAACAAAAAAGTCACCTGCTTGGTGGGCAGGGGTGGTTACTTCAGGCATGAAAACCGTACTCCTCTATAAATTGAGTAAAAACTTTAAGCCAATCAATCAATGTCGGCAAAACCATTTCGTCGCCTTACAAAGCTCAGTTTATGTTGCTAGATTCAGCCGAAACTTCTCCACACCTTAAAAGGCTAGAAATCCTCTTCCTGTATCTTTAGTTACAAAATAAGGGCTTCTATTTTTATCGATAGTTCCTTCCCCTCTTTCAGGAAAAAATAGGCGCACGTGAATGAACTCCCCTGTCGAAAGTGATAGGGATCAATAAAGTATTCAGTTTCTGCAGGTCGCAGCAGACTGCCCATCAGAAGATGTCATGAGCGCCGCTTGCGAAAATCGGTCGCCATAAAAATGCTCAAATTCAGTCCTTCCAGTTATCAGGGATTGCTCATCAGCCATACGTCTGATGGGCCAGAGGTCCGACACATTGGGCAACTGTTTTGGAGCGAGGCGTGAAGAAAATTTATGACAGAGAGCCAGTTTGATCGGGTTCTTTACTCATCAAACTTGACGCTGAAGCTATATATCTCGATAGTAAAAAAGGAAATACTTCAAATAGTTAAGCTTAATCCTGACGGTAATACTAGTCTTTTGATTTCTGTGTCGAAAGCTACAAGATCTTCAGTTCATAGCTCCTAAGTTGCGATTATTAAAAGCAATGAAACAACTCGGGGCGACAACAGCGATGAATCATCACAGCGTCATTATTGTAGGCGGCGGGCAGGCTGGTTTATCCCTCAGCTATGGTCTAAAACAGCGAGAGATTGACCATTTAGTATTAGAAAAAAATCAGATTGGTCATGCCTGGCGAAACCAACGTTGGGATTCTTTTTGTCTAGTCACGCCAAACTGGCAGTGTCAGCTGCCGGGCTTTCCCTATCCGGGCGAGGCCCCAGATGGATTTATGGGGCGTGATCAAATTGTTGAATATATCGAGGCCTATGCCCAGAGTTTTCAGCCGCCGGTAAAAGAGGGGGTAACGGTTAAGAGTGTGCGCCAGACGGGACAAAATCAGTTTCAGGTGCTGACATCGGAGGGGGAATATCTTGCGGATCAAGTCGTGGTGGCAACTGGGGGCTACCACAAACCCAAGATTCCACCGCTGGCAATGCGCCTACCCGAGGCGATCGCTCAGCTACATTCATCGGCCTATAAAAACCCGCAATCGCTACCCGAGGGAGACATTTTGGTAGTGGGCACGGGGCAGTCAGGCTGTCAGATTGCCGAAGATCTGCACTTGGCAGGGCGCCAAGTGCATCTCTGTGTCGGTGGTGCGCCGCGTTCCCCCCGGCGCTATCGGGACAAGGATGTGGTGGACTGGCTAGAGCAGATGGACTACTACAACATCCCCATTGATAAACATCCCCAGAAGGAAAAGGTGCGTCATAAAACCAACCACTACGTTACCGGCCGAGGGGGCGGACGGGAAATTGACCTGCGGCATTTTGCCCTAGAGGGCATGCAGTTGTATGGCCGCTTGCATGACATTCAGGGCACCCAACTCAAATTTGATGGCACCTTGGGGGCAAATTTAGACCAGGCCGATGCGGTCGCGGAAAGTATTAAAAGCACCATCGATCGCTACATTGCCGCGAACGCTATTGCCGCGCCGACAGAAGCCCCATACCAGCCCGTGTGGCAGCCGATGGAGGAACCCCGCTCTTTGGACTATGTCGCGACCAATATCAAAACTGTGATTTGGTCGATTGGGTATCACATGGACTTTAGCTGGGTGCAAGTACCAGTATTTGATGGCACGGGTTATCCGGGGCACGATCGCGGCGTCACCCCGATCCGCGGGCTCTACTTCCTCGGTTTACCCTGGCTCCATACCTGGGGGTCAGGCCGCTTCTCAGGGATTGCCCGCGATGCGGAACACTTGGCTGATCGCATCATGTTGGCCGAGCGGCAAGCCCAATCAACCCTGTCTCTGCTGGAGCGATCGCCGCTGTTAGAAGCCATTAACGATATGGCTTTGGGCTCGTAGCGGTCAGGTAGAGTTCGGAGTTCGGAATTCGGAATTCGGAAATGAAGGGCTGGCTATGGATTGAAGCGCCCAAGCTGCCCCTAAATCCATCCCCGGATGGCGGCGCGATAGACCCCTTGATAACGATTTTTGGCCTCCAGTTTGGTCAGGCTGTTGTTGATGTGAAACTTGACGGTGCTCTCGCTGATGAAAAGTTCTTCAGCGATATTGCGATCGCGCTTACCCTCGGCCAAGAGCTGCATAATCTGTTGCTCGCGGCTCGATAACATTGACTGTGCAGGGGTCGAGGCCCGCAGACTTTGCTGATGAGACATTTCCAAAACGAGCTGGCACGCTTGGCCCTCCATCACCGATTGCGTTGCCAGTGAGCCCCCCAATTGCTGGGCTAAAGCGTTGAGTTCCGCAAAGTGGGTATTGATCTGGGTGATTTCTTCGCAAGGGGATGATCGCTCGCTGGGATTAGAAGCGTTTGCAGAAAGCAGTGGCACTGTAGCGATCGCCTCTAACATGACGTTATCCGCCGCATAGCTCAAGCGGCAGTAGCTACAGTCCAAGCCTTCGAGCGCTTCTGCCGCCCGCAAAAACAAATATGTCAAAGAAGTTGGTAATGCTGGCTCTGTCCCAATCAGGGTGAATTGGGTATCGCCGAGGACTCGCGCCATCTGATCAGATAAAGACAGCCCGCGAGCGCTATGGTTATGGGCGATCGCCGGGTTCGCCTGATGCTGACGTGCCGCATCGAGCGCAACCGTTAGGGTCATACAGAGCACCTGCAACACTTCCAAAAATTCTGGTGCAAAGGAATGATGACTAAAGGCAGCCAGCACCCCTAGAACGCGATCGCCTGCCATCAGAGGGTAACCGGCAAACCCTTGAATATTATTCTCCAAGGCCCACTGTCGATCTTTTACCCAAGTTTCATTGGGCAAGCGATTGCTAAGGAACGGCACCCGGTTTTGAGCAATCTTGCCCACTTTGAAAGCCCCCATGGGGACACGGGCAAAAGAACCATTGAGATGGGTATATAACCCCGAGGAAGCGACTAACCGGAGGAAAGCCTGATCAGCTTCGACTAGCCAAATGCGCGCAAAGGTACAGTCAAATTTATCGACCAACGCATTGGTCACGTGGGCCGCAATTTCATCAGCCTGGAGATTGCCGCTCAACGTCTGGGCAATTTCATTGACTCGCTGCAGGTTGTGTAGCAGTCGAGCTGCATCCAGTAGGGAATGAACTTGGGGCACGGCAACGGTAAAAGCGCTCCGAAAGCGTAGCGCTCTATCTGAAAATGTCGATTTATACCTATACATATACACAGTTTGCCTATCGAGTTTGTATTCAACTCTGCAAAACGTGCGTTAGCCACCGATCAGCCATACCTCAGCGAAGCGAATAAACTCGGTCAAAGTTTCCTACTATCGGGCGACTAACATTTAACATTGCGACCAAAGCATCGTAGCCAACGGAAACTACTACTGTTCCAACTCAGACATGTTGGCAAAAGCTTCCTGCCAGTGAGGCGCAGCATCTGCGATGGCTAATGTATTCCAATGATCAGGAACTGTTTGTTTATTAAATCGGCGACGAATATGCGCCTGATGATTCCTCTGAGGATGAAATAACTGCGTAATTATCCGATCCGCATTTTTGCCTTCACAGAATGAAGTTTATAGGATTCCTGAGATAGAATCCGCGATTAATACCGATGCATCAATAAATCCACACAGACTAGATTAGTCATAGGGAAGAGACTAGGCATTCTACGCCAACGGTCTAGTGCGAACTCCTGGATGCCACCGGCGATGTCTTGCCTCCATTGAGGCGTCGCATACGCTCTACAGGCATACCGGAATCGTGCTCATTCGTAGTGTATTTACACATTGTGTATTTCTACTTAGGAAACAGGAGTGCTCTGAAAATGGTGAATCTTGAGGCAACAATCGAAAAGATTTTTGCAACTCGCCGCATCACCCGTCACGACCAACAGGTGTTGATGTATTCGTTTTCTCAAGGCGGTCTATCGCCAGCAGATAAGGATTTATTAGATCGTGTATATGAAGCCCTAAATCAGGGACGATTGCGAGTCGTAGACTAATAGACCTGTGACAACATAGTTTTTAGCCGGAGTTGCCACTTGCAAGTCTCGTATTTGCTCCATCAGGCTGCGATGGGATAAGCGTTTCAGAGTCCCGTCGTTGATGGATAACACCTGTGATTTGAGAAGTCCTATCACTGCCCTCTATTGATTGAGGTTATGGCGGCTTTAAGCCACCTTATACTTTATGCCGTACCCCTGATTGCTGGGGCGATGCATCTGTAATCAAATCGTCACTGATCACCTCAAAGATATCCCACTCGCGCCTCTCCTCCTCTCCTCGTTACATCCCTGAGGTTGATGGCCTCCCGATATCAGAAGGTAGTGGTTACAGCCGGTCGATCAATCAGCCGGTCGAGGTCCATAACCGATCAGTACAATTTGCCTTTCGCCGCGATCGCGCCTCAGCAACGATAACATTAGAAAGATGCCTCTCCTCCCACAAACTGTCTTGCAAATTCATGGTTGCTCAACTCAACGCTCCGACGACTACACGTGACTGGCAACCCGTTATCCGCGCACTTGAGAAAGCTGTCGGCAAGGACTCCGTCGTGCGCCGTAAAGAAGAGCTGCTGGTGTATGAGTGTGACGGACTCGCCAGCTATCGTCAGCGGCCCCCGGTGGTTGTGCTCCCCCGGACAACAGAGCAGGTAGCTGCTGCGATCAAAGTATGCAATCAATTTAATGTGCCGTTTGTGCCTCGGGGGGCAGGCACGGGGCTGTCTGGTGGGGCGTTGCCAGTGGAGGATGCGGTGCTCATGGTCACGGCGACAATGCGCCAAATCCTAGATATCGACTATGAGAATCAGCGGGTGGTCGTGCAGCCCGGCGTTATTAACAACTGGGTTACTCAAGCTGTCAGCGGCGCGGGGTTTTACTATGCGCCTGATCCCTCTAGCCAGAGCGTTTGTAGTGTTGGCGGCAACGTGGCAGAAAATTCTGGTGGGGTGCACTGTTTGAAATATGGCGTCACCACAAACCACATTTTGGGCGTCAAACTGGTGCTGCCCGATGGTGACATTGTCACGATTGGTGGGGCCGTGGCTGAGCAACCAGGCTATGACCTGGTTGGGCTAGTTGTCGGCTCCGAAGGCACTTTGGGTATCGTCACTGAAATCACCCTGCGGATTTTGAAAGCGCCAGAGACCGTCAACGTACTGCTGGCCGATTTTACGAATGTGGAAGCAGCGGGGGCCACTGTTTCAGACGTAATTAGTGCGGGCATCATTCCAGCCGGGATGGAAATGATGGATAACTTTAGCCTCAACGCAGTGGAAGATGTGGTGAAAACAGACTGCTACCCTCGGGATGCCGAGGCGATTTTGCTTATTGAAATTGATGGTTTACCCGCAGAAGTGGCCGCCAGCCGCGATCGCATCACCGAACTCTGTAAACAAAACGGTGCCCGCAACGTCACCGTAGCTGCCGATGCAGACGAAAGACTCCGCCTCTGGAAAGGTCGCAAAGCTGCCTTTGCGGCCATGGGCAAACTCAGCCCCGACTACTACGTGCAAGATGGCGTCATTCCTCGAACTCAGTTGCCCTATGTCTTACGAGAAATCGAAGCGCTGGGAGAAAAGCACGGTTATCGTGTCGCCAACGTGTTTCATGCTGGAGACGGCAACTTACACCCCCTGATTCTTTTCAACAACAGTATTCCAGGACAGTTGGAAGCAGTGGAGGAACTCGGTGGCGACATCCTCAAATTGTGCGTCAAGGTCGGCGGCAGCATCTCAGGCGAACACGGTATCGGGGCAGATAAGCGGTGTTACATGCCCAATATGTTTACTCCGGCCGATTTGGAGACCATGCTCTGGGTGCGAGCCAGTTGGAACCCCAAGGGCCTGGCAAACCCCACGAAGATTTTTCCGACCCCTCGTACTTGCGGTGAAGCTGCCCGCCCATCGTTGTCGCCATCCCTAGCAAATGTGGAGCGATTTTAAGCGTTGAGCGAAGTCGAAACGCCGTCTACATCCCCATTTGGCAAAACTTGAGCTGACAAACGTTGTGGTGGGCGGTGCCTACCATGACCCGGCAAAAGCCCAATTCCTGATTCTCCAGCGCATTCATCCACTGGCAACAAAAAACTAAAAAGGATTTTATTCTTCAGAATAATATACCAATGATGTACCCTAACCTCGAAATGGAGCTGATTGTCTTCTTTCAAAGCCAAGTCGAAAGTAGACACTAAACGACTCTTCTAAAGCCCAGACATTTACTACTTCATTGAGATTGGCAAGAGCTGTTCCCAAAAGCTTTGTACCTACTCTTTTGCCTCTGAGATTGTGGTTTACATAAATGTAGTATAGAAATATTTCCGAACCTTGCTGAACGAAAATGACCCTACCTACAGTTTTTCCTGCAAGCTTAGCTTGCCAAAAGCTATAGCCGTCTCAACGTATTTGTGAAATCCTAAAATATGCATACAGTACTGTTGCCAGTGAGCTCGCGAGAAAGATTTTTACAGCTGATTTAAAGAAATAGAAATTCAGCTCTACATCATCTAATATCTCGTAGTCAGAAGTGAGAATTAATATCCCAAAGATATCGCACATCCCCATAAATATAAGCATGCTAGGAAATACAGTCGATCTTGCGATCGCTATGTTTTTCTGGCTTGATGGGATCTCTTCTACAAAGCATCTATCAGCTATGCTATCGATCTATTTTAGGAGCACCTCAATTAACTATTAGTTAGCAAGTAGCGATTATCTTTCGTGTCAAGATTGTCGATCGCACTCATAAAGGGAGCCCCTACAATCTCGTATCTAAAATTTCTCGTGCCCAGGCGGTGTCTTCTTCATTCAGGGCCGGCTCACAGGGCAGGCTGTAGTTGATTGCTAGATGATAGCGACCCCGTTGATAGACCTGATTGAGAGTATTTTGCAGATCAAGCGCACAGTCTGCATCATCATCAGCCAAAGGTATCGCAATGGTTGGTAGGCTGTCTGGTAAATTGAAATCGTATAGCTCTGCTTCGGGACGCTGTAGACTCCGACTCACGATAACTCGATAGTCTGTATCGATGTTGTCCTCTACAGGTGGAGACGTTCCTTTTCTCAGCAGGTCAATTTCAACTAAATGAGTAGCGCTGGCGAGTATTTGCTGTCGCTTTCGCTGGTAAGCATCAAAGCCAGAGCCCTTGGTCTTGTTCTTAGGAGACAAAATCTCGATAACAGTGATCACCGTTTCTGTTTCAATGTCTCGAATTTCGAGATAGCGTTCTTTGACTTCCTGAGGCATCGGTAGCCTCACTCGTCGAGGGTTAGAGCGCTGCAGCGTTGCTGTATTAGTCAGTTCTGTATTCGTCTGAGCTGCCACTGCAACATCAGGGATACCAATCAAGATGTTTTCGGTATTTTCAGCTAAATAGACTCGTTGCTCGACTGCGGTGCGGTAGCGATCGCTGAGAGTATCAGTCAGGTAAATCGCGATGGCTGTAATCATCCAGTAATGAACCTCCGGCCATAGCGTTGGCTTCTCTAAATACGGATCCATTCCAGGAAAGGGTGAAGGCATCGTCATGAAAGGCGCATCTATCTACAATATTAGGACACACAAGCAGAACTAAATGCTCGTCGAGGAGTGGGCTAGCACCTCATCACTGCGAATCGTTTGTTTCTAGAGAACTGTAGGGTGGGCAATGCCCACCATTACCTAGGGCTTGCTGAAAAAAGTAATTTCTGACAGCTCTGAGAAGCTTGCGCAGTTGCCCTGGTGATCGCACTGCTCGTCGAACTCACGTGTGTGCAAGTAGCCGCCTACGAGTCGGTGATGGGGTTGGCAAAAAGGGGTTGAGGGTGGATGGGGTTTATTTGAAGCGGCCCAGGGACGCGACGCTAGCAGTGACGATGCCGACGCCTAAGAGCTGTGCAGTGGCGAGGGTTTCTTGGATAGCGACCCAGGCCAACACAACTGTGAACGCCGGATTGGCCGAACCCAACATTGAGGCCAGGGTCGCTCCAATCGATTTAATGCCGGAATTGAACAGCATGTGCCCGGCAAACGTCACAATGCCGGAAACGAGACTCCACATCCAGATCGGCGTCCAGGCAAGGTTTTGGGCATTCTCGATCGGCCACACCACCAAGCCGACGGCAGAGAAGAGCAGCGTCAAAGCAAAGCTCAGCCAGGTGTATGTGAGGGGATGTAGATAGTCAAAGCTTTTTTGGGCATTGACGGTGTAGCTGGCATAAGCTACTCCACTGGCCACTCCCAGCAGGGCACCGACCCAACTGCCGCCCCCAGTCCACTGTTCAGCAGGAATTGTGAGCGCACTGCCCAGCATGATGCAGGCCATGATGCTCCACTGTAGGGTGCTAGGTCGTTGCCCTAGGAACCGCCAAGACAGCAATGCCGTAAAAATGGGAAAAGTGAAAAATAACGTGAGGGCGATCGCGGTGGCAATCAGCCCAATCGAGACGTAGAGCAACGCCAAATAGGTGAACATGAGGAGTCCACCGGCGATCGCATGCCCTAGGGCTCGTCGTTCACTAGGGTGCGCTAGCTTTCGCACATCACGCCAGATGGCTGGATGTAGCTGTGTTGTGAGCAAACCCATTAAGGGCACCGCCAGCACCATGCGTAGCAGCAACAACAGGAACGAATTGTGCAGGGTTGGCGTTAAAAAGCCTCCCGTCACCCCGACCCCCAGGAGTGTTTGCTCGGCAAATAGAATCCGCACCACGACATTTTGAATGCAGAAAAACACTGATGACAGCAAAACCAGAGTGAACCCGAGCACACCATTTCTCGATAAATGACTTTAGGCTTATACAATCGCATCTGATTATGCCTTGATTCGCTCTGAACAAAAGGCGTTTTTGGATGCAGCGACGCAAGTTCTAACACAGAATTTTGCTGGCCAGAGCAGCTAGCGATGACAGCACAATAGTTGAGTTGCGTGCCAAAACCATCGCGACTAATACCATTTAGTAGATAAATAGGTGGGTTGAATCTTTTGAAGAACGAGCTTATGGTGACGAAATCCTTGCGAGTGTTGGGTTTCGTTCCTCAACCGCAACTTACATCATTTGCAATTTAATGACGCCTGCCTACTTATTAGGGAGTTGCGCTTAAATAACATCCCATCGCCCCTGCTACCCATCGCCCCTGCCACAGTCTTGTCCGGGTACTTTATTTTCAAGCCGCCCTTAAAACGCCGAAGGTGTATTGCTCTGATTGCCAGCTTGACAATGCTAAGTAATCTCGCGCCCATTGTGAGTAGACATCTTTGAAACATCGAGTAATGCCTGCTGAAACTCTTGAGCCCAGGCAGTTGTCTCATTCTGTACTTCGATATTGACATGCCGTAAAAACGTTCGACATAGCAGAATGCCTTCTTGAGTTTCTGCTGCTGTCAGTTGAGGACAGCGAAAGCGATAGGCTTCCCAATCAAGCCTAAAGTCTGCTTGCAAGATCGTGAGCCTTTGGGCTGTACGCACATAACGAACCCAACCACTGGTGTAGCCGCCAAACCGATCAAGCGCCACGCATAACGCGGCGATCGCGAGTGCAATGGTAGCCCAAGCTGGAGAAACTATGGGTGAACCGTCTGGCTGCTCATAGATTTCTCCCACAATTGGAATCATTCCAGCTATCGCGATCGCCATAATGGACGCAGCTCGCAAAAAATATCCCAACTGGCTTTTAATACGCTTGCTGGCGTAATACCAGTTGATCGCTTTTTCACATTCGTAATTTACAAATTCACAAAGCTGCTCTAAGGAGTTCCATCGATTCTCTGTATGCCACTCCAGATTTTTTGGAAAACCTTGGAAAACTAGGTCTTTTTTCTGAGCTGCTCCCATCTTGCTGTCTTGATGTCCGCTTTCTTGTCCTCACCGCCAGCTGAGAATCAGCCTACAGTGTGACCTTTAGCGGCGATCGCCTCTCGAATCGCTTCTTCACTCGCGGTTGTTTCGGCTGAAACATCCTTCGTTTCCACATTGATGTCGACTTTTGCGCCTGCATCCAGCGACTGGATCGCCTTGGTCACGGTCTCTGCACAGCCATCGCACACAATAGAGGGCACCTTGAACTGTAAAGCCATAACTAGACCTGCCTTTCAAAACCTTTCCTCAATAGGATACCGAGACCGCTGAAGATTTTGCAGAGAAGCGGCCTACGACCACAGCCACCTCAAAAGAACAGAGCACGCTGTGGTTAATCAGTTATTGGGGGCCAAATATTTATCTAAACAAGCGATGCAGTCAATCACGGTGTCGAGCCTACCGATTGGTGATGGCAAGTTCAGGGCTCAACATGACCAGTTCTCCACCGGACTCGGTGGAGGCCGTGATGGGGTCAATGGTGATTGCGACCTGGGCCGATCGCTGGCCGCAGTCTGCATCGGGAAGCGACCAGGCGATCGGCCCCGCTTCATCGGCGGTAAACTGGCCACAATACATGAGTTCGTCTTCTTCCGAGGCGACCCAAAACCGATAGACTTCTGCGGCTGGTAAGCTGGGCAACTCATGGGCGACTAAAATAGCTTGGTTCTCGGCAGCAATGGTCACGACACTGCCCAAGGTGTTGTCTAGGGCACCGGTGCCTTCCAACGTGTAGACCGCATCTGGGTTTTGCAGACTTGCCAGAACGGTCTCGACGGCTTGTTGCTCACGCTCAAGCTGTTGAACAGTTGCTTTTGCTTCATTCAATTTTTCTTGCGTTGTAATTAGTTGCTGTTGCTGCGCGGTCAGCGACTGGCGCAGGCGATAGTTATCCCAGCCAAGGAATACTAATAACCCAGTGGCGATCGCCAAGCCAGCGCCCCATCCATAGCGCCGCACAGTGGGACTGGTGCTGCGTTTTGTCGCCACTGGCGGTGCGGCCAGCGTGGTCTGCACCTGTTGAAGGATTTTGGCTTCTAAATCGGCGGCAGGTGCAGGTTGAGCTAAGGTTTGAGGCAGTTGGTTGAAGGCCGCCTCATAAGCACGTAGCTCTGACTGCAGCTCGGGCTGGGCCGCGAGTAGCTGCTCTAATTCGGCTTGCTCAGCGGGTGACAAATTTCCCAAAGCAAACCCGGCACAGAGATCATGCCATTTATCTGGAAGGTCAGGGCGGGTCATTACGGTTTGGTCAGATGAAATCCTTTAGTTCTTTTCTCAGTTTTTTTAAGGCATTCCGCGAGCGGGTTTTAACAGTGCCCAGAGGTAGATTCAACCGTTGAGCAATTTGTGATTGGCTCAAGCCTTTATAGTAAGCATTCTCTAAAATTTCTCGTTCAGTTGCAGACAGCTCCGCCATGGCCGTTCTGACCCGCCCCACCTGTTCTCCCAAATCAGCGTGCTCTAGGGGCACATCACAGGTAACCGGTTCAGTGTGCGTTGTTGTCCAGCGCTGTAACAAGCGAAAGCGCGAGCCGTGCGATCGCACGCGATCAATTGACCGCGATCGCGTTATCAAGCTCAGATACGTACTGAGGGTGCCCCGTGAGGGGTCATAACCCGGCTTTTGCCAAAGCTGCAAAAAGATTTCCTGGGTGAGATCTTCAGCTTCTTCAGCCGTGTTGAGCACTCGCATCGCCAGGGCATACACAAGTCGCCCATGACGTCGATAGACCTCCTGCAGCGCCTCGACTTGCCGCCGCTGAATGCCCTCGATCAGAGCTTCATCAGTACTGACTAACCAGCCCGTAGACAGCTCAGCCAGTCCATCAGACTGCTTAGAAAGGTCAGGGGAAGAGTCTTTCAAGATAATTTGTGCAGCGCGTCAGTTCAATTTCTGCAGGCACTTCATCAATCCCGCTTGGCACCATTTTCTAAGAGGGGGCCTATCTCCCTATCAAGGGGCAAACACGGCCCATGCAACCTCGGCAGCGATCGTGGTGCAGCAAGGTTAATGACGTGCAAGGAAGTCTCCCAAGTATCTCATGTGGATAACCGTCTCTACATTTAGAGTACGAAGCTAGCCGCAATCTGGTTTTAAAGCGGAGCCATACCGATTCTCTGAAGTCCAGTCGTTCATCTTTCTCCCCCGCCCCTGGTTTCCATAACCCTTTACTCCAATTCCCAGAACTCTTACGAAGAAATGGTGCAAACGTGCTGGGGGCAGATATTGTGGCGTCGCAGAATGGCTGATGACAGGGCTGTTTCCTCCCCTGACTCAAAATTGTGAAAAAAAGTTTAAAACCACTTGCGCGATCGCTCCGTAATTTCATCAGAGTCTGCAATTAGCAGTTGGGTTTTATCCAGCTTACCAAGGTCTCTCAACGACCCCGGTCGTTCCGACGCTTGGTGATTGCAGCCTGGGATTTTTTAATATATCGTCCCATTTTTTCAGCCGTTGCCTGAACTTTCTGGCAGCGACTCTCTGGTGCGGATTTTTTGTAAACAGGTAAAGACATCATGGCTGACATTAATACGACGACAGACTTTACGGTGGAATCGGGCACAACTAGCGTCTTTCTGGATTTGGAACTCTTGGAAGCAGCCGCTGGTCTGGTTTTAGAGAGCGTGGACAGCGAGGCAGCGCCGTTCTCAGACGACTTTCAGGTGGGGTTTGCCATCAATGACGAGACCGACTTTACCTATACGGTGGAGCCGTTTGCTCCGGTCGGCGGCAGCATTGAACATGGCGGCACCATTACCTTTGACACGGTTAATAATCCCGATGCAGACATCACCGTGGGGGAGTTTTCCATTGGCTTTGACCTCAGCCGCGTAACGGATACGGCAAGTGGCTTTTTTGTTGCCGATACGATTGACGGCAATGGTCTCGACATTCTGTTCGATATCAGCGTACCGGGAGTCCTAGACGCCACTGCAGCCGACCTGACCATTGCTGAAACTGACCTATTGCTCTCCTCAGAGTTTGCTACGGCTCTGGGTCTGGCAGAACTCACCGGAGCCGATGTCGGCGATGCCCGAATTGATGCCGTTAGCGCTACCGAGCCTGAACCGATGCCCGAATTTACAGTGGAAGCCGGTACCACCAGCGTCTTCTTGGATTTGGAACTCTTGGAAGCAGCCGCTGGTCTGGTTTTAGAGAGCGTGGACAGCGAGGCAGCGCCGTTCTCAGACGACTTTCAGGTGGGGTTTGCCATCAATGACGAGACCGACTTTACCTACACGGTGGAGCCTTTTGCTCCGGTTGGCGGCAGCATTGAACATGACGGCACGATTACCTTTGACACGGTTGCTAATCCCGCCGCCGACATCACCGTGGGGGAATTTTCCATTGGCTTTGACCCCAGCCGCGTAACGGATACGGCAAGTGGCTTTTTTGTTGCCGATACGATTGACGGCAATGGTCTCGACATCCTGTTCGACATCAGCGTACCGGGAATCGTAGACGCTACTGCAGCCGACCTGACCATTGCTGAAACTGACCTATTGCTCTCCTCAGAGTTTGCTACGGCTCTGGGTCTGGCAGAACTCACCGGAGCCGATGTCGGCGATGCCCGAATTGATGCTTTTACCACCGACTTGGCGGGGCCAGCTCTGGTAGAAGTCGCAGCTGGTGAAACCCTAACCCTTGCTGGCTTTGGTGGCATCGGTCTAGGTGCCCGACCGGAGCAGCCCACCATTGCCGAGCTAGATACGCTGCAGTTTAGTGGTGCTGGCCTGACGGCTGAGAATCTAAAACTGACCCAAGTAGACGATGACCTGAAAATCACCTTCTTTGGCGATATGACTGGCACTCAGGTCAAGCTCAAGGACTTTGCTCTTGAATCGTTAGACAACCTGGAAATGCGCACCGGGGGCAATATCGATCAGGGCAATATCTTGTTCGCTGATGAGGCAGGCTTCACCGATAGTTTCGACGTTATCAATGCTGACTCTACCCAGGGGCACCTCTTTAACCACGACAGTGTCACCTTTTTGAATGATTTAGACAATCATGTTCGAGGTTTTGAGCACTCTGACGACGTCATCAATGCCCAAGGTGGTGACGACAATGTCAGCGGACTCAGCGGTGATGATTGGCTGCGGGGTGGCAGTGGCGATGACACCTTGAACGGAGGGCACGGCAGCGATCGCCTACGGGGCGAAGCTGGGTTTGATGTGCTGATCGGTGGTGGCCAAAGTGACACCTTTGTCCTAGCGGCTGGCGAAGGCGGTGACACCATTTTGGACTTCGAGGTGGGGATCGATTTCATTGGCCTGGCTGACCACTTGACCACCAGTGACCTTACCTTCAGCGGGGAGACGATTAGTTTTGGTGATGAAGTGCTGGCCACTTTAGTGGGTATCGACACCACAGCTTTAAGCGCTGACAGTTTTGTCACCGTGTAAACAACTGTTGGGTTCAAGTGAGTAGCCGCTGAGACTACCCACTTGAACCCAAAGGCTATGGCTTAGGGAGTGGCGCTTAAATAACATCCCACCGACCCTGCTACCCCTCCACCCTGCTACAGTCCTGTCCGGGTACTTTATTTTCAAGCCGATCCCTTAAGGAAGCCGCTGAGACTATTTAGGCTGCGAATTGGCGATTTACTCTTGAGGCAGTCGTAAGGGCTGAATTGGCTGCGAAGGTTGCGATCGCTGAGATAAACGTGGTGCCGGCAGCGGGCTATCGGTCTCAGCCAGTTGGCTGTCAGGCTGCATAATCATTTCTTTGACCGACGGTTGCCTGATCACCTGAGGCGCTTTAGTCTGCTGGAGTTTTTGTAACTCGTGGCGATAATAATCACGTTCTGCGGCCACGGCTTGATAGCGCTGTCGCAGGTGGGTTTCATGTTGCATTTGCTTTGTTAGGGCCGTCTGCAACTCTTCAATCCGTAGCTGTTGACGCCGCACATTGGTTTGTAAGGCATCCACATCAGATGCCGCCGCCGCTACTGTGACCTCTAGTTCGGTGTGCGATCGCTCCTGCATTACCTCAGCTTTCAACTGTGCCGCCTCAGAAAGCTGAGGTCGAAGCTTTGCCGGCTTTTGATCAAAGGACGATAAGTCCGCAATCATCGCGCGAATAGTCTTGATGATGTACTCAAAGTTGATTTGATGGTTGCTGAGATCAGTATTGAGATGTTCTAAATGTTGTTTAGCGGCGGCCAGATATTGACTCAAATGCACCGCCATCGAACGTGCCACCATGACTTCTGCTTCCAGAGCGAGATAGTGCTCTTCCGAACCTCGCTGTGGTGAAGGTTTAGTCTGCTGTTGCTGGGTTAAATATCGCAGATACGTTTGAAGTTCTGTGTGACCCTGTTGAAACTGGATGTTGAGCTGATCCAAGACTTGTTGCTGCTGATCAATCACCTCATGCAGTTGAAAGCCCATCGCTCCCAACAAATGATCCTGGATTTCAGTAAACTGCGTCAGTTGCTGCTTGAGATGCTTGATCGCCTGTTGTTGAACATTGGCATACTTTTCAGTGCTGGCTAACTGAGTCTCAACTAAATATTTGTCTTGAACTTGCGCTGTAAGCTCATCCAAAGTCTCAAGGGCTTGGTCAAGAGCTTGTTGAAGTAGACACACCCGCTGAACAAGCTTGAAATCAAGAGAGTTGCTCTGTTGCATAGCGGATAAACACTGTGAATAGCGAGAAATTCATCAGAACGGATAATTACTGTAACAAGAGACCTCGCAAAATGTTGTGCACCACACCACACTTGTCGTCTGTGAGACATTTCTTTGTGAAGACCTGAGACAATTGATACATGAGATGTTCTCTTGGTAGTGCAGCTTAAGAGTTAATTTACAAAAGGCTTTCTAAAGAGGCTTGTCTGTCGATTCTGGCAACCGTTTCAATGGCTTGTACAGGTTCTCTAGAACCCGCTACACATCTTTGCTCCCTCTTGCCCTCACGGCTTTCAACTCCAGTCTGTGGCTCTATTTTGGAGAGCTGGTAGAGCTCTCAATTTCGCCAGACAGAATGCCATTCCTAGTGTGACTGGTAGAGGGTAAGCCGCTGGCCTGTAACAATATTGTCGCCGCTGATTAGCAGCGCGCTCCACCGTTGGGTACTGTGCCCACATTTCCTAGGGTAGGATCAACAATGGCCTCTGAGAGTGCTTGCCTTAATGACTTTTTCTGCTAGAACCCGCAAACGATTTGGCCAACATTGGCTCAAGAGCGAATCTGTTTTAGCCAAAATCACTGAGGCGGCGGCGCTTACCGATCGCGATCGCATCCTCGAAATTGGCCCTGGTACGGGCATTCTGACCCAGCGACTGTTACCCCAGGTAGACCAAGTGGTCGCGATCGAAATTGATCGCGATTTGTCATATCGACTTCGACAACAATTTGCGCACGCCAAAAATTTGCAATTACTCGAAGGCGACATATTACAGCTCGACTGGTCACAAGTTGCGGCCGCCTCAACCGAGGGGAATTTACCGAACAAAGTTGTCGCCAATATCCCTTATTACATCACCGGCCCAATTTTGGAACGGCTTTTAGGCACCATCACGCACCCTCATCGGCCACTGTTCGACTCGATTGTGCTGCTCGTCCAGCAGGAAATTGCCGATCGCCTCTGTGCGGCCCCTGGTTCTAAAGCGGTTGGCAGTCTGACTGTCAAAGTTCAATATTTAGCGAATTGTGAAATTATTTGCCCAGTTCCCCCCCGAGCCTTTCAACCACCCCCCAAAGTCATGTCGGCCGTGATTCGTCTGCAGCCACGGCCGTTTCCCCTAACGGCAACCGCACCAGCCTTACTAGAGCGCTTACTAAAGCTAGGGTTTGCTAGCAAGCGTAAAATGCTGCGTAACAATTTATCAGCGTTGATCGAGAGATCGCGGCTCTTGCCGCTCTTGGCCATGTTGGGCATTGCCGACAATGTCCGGGCCGAAGATTTGAGCGTGACCGATTGGGTGACGTTGAGTAATAAGATGCTTGAGGAAGGATATTCATCTTGAGAGTCAGCTGTCTGGCGGCTGAGGGTTGCCCGAGCTGACAGCCA
>JBCDAJ010000054.1:0-37686 GCA_039185935.1 Cyanobacteria bacterium P01_F01_bin.56
CCCTGTCCACTGGTCAAGTTTCATCCACCGCAAAAGCTTTGTCCCTGCAAGGACACTCAACAATCGGCTTAATTGTCTAGTTTGGGGAACTCAAAGCCTGGGGTTGCAGCGCAGGCACAACTCTATTTGTCCAAAATCAAGACAGATTGACATCTGCCCTTTAGCATAGGGCTACCATATGCCACACAGAAACTCTTTAAGCAGGAACTATCTTTCCGTGGCTAGATAGCATATCAGCACCACGTGATATTCATCTCAGGTTCATAGGTTTCGCGAATAATTAACACATATATCCCGAGAGCAAGCGCTTATGAACCCCAATGCAATCAATCAAGTTTTCATTGTCGAATCATTTCAGCGCCTTCAATCGTACTATTCGCAATAGCGTTAGGCTTTACTGGTGATATCGAAATGAGCTGCGGAGGAGTGGGTTGCCACCTGAGATTGTCCACTGAAAATAAACGCGATAAGGAATCCGACAGATCTCATCCTAAAAATCAGCTCCCCTTAGTCAAGGAAACCGCTCATTAGGATCTTGATTAGCAAATCAGAATCTCTATCAAGATGAGCTTATTGAGTACCTTCATATTGAAGCTAGCTTCTTAACTCATGAATGTCTTAGTTGTCGAAGATGAACAAGAAATCGCCCACTTAATCCAGCTTTATCTGGAAAAAGAAGGCTTTACCGTCCATCTTTGTCATCATGGCGAACAGGCGGTACACATGGCCGAGACCATGCAGCCCGATGTCGTGGTGCTGGATCTCATGTTGCCAGGGCTCGACGGTTTAGAAGTCTGTGCGCGCATCCGTCAAAAACCGGGTGAGAAAGATCCCTACATTCTGATGGTGACAGCCAAAGGAGAAGAAATCGATCGCATTATTGGGCTTTCTACCGGGGCCGACGATTATTTAGTTAAACCCTTTAGTCCCCGCGAGTTGGTGGCCCGAGTCCGGGCTTTGCTGCGCCGGAGCCTCCGCCAGGGGGGCCAATCGCCGCAGTTACAAAGTCCCCATTTTCAAATTGATCCGCAGCAGCGGGAGGCAGTGCGATCGCAGCCTGGCGGCAACGCCGAACTGCTGGCCCTGACCACTTTGGAATTTGATCTGCTGGCTACCTTTGTCAGCTATCCCGGTCGGGTGTGGACGCGGCCGCAACTGATTGAGAAGCTGTGGGGCGATGATTTCTTTGGCGATGAGCGGATCGTCGATGCCCATGTCGCCCGCTTGCGTAAAAAGGTGGAACCCGATCCAGCCCAGCCGACTTTTATCAAAACGGTGATTGGAGTGGGCTACAAGTTTGAAGATGAAGCCGATGTTGTATGAGTAAACCCAGATTACGCAGCCGCCTTTTTCGGGCTCACTTGACGGTGCTCGCGATCGGCATCGTCACCCTGACGATTGTGGGATGGCTATACACCCCACGCTTATTTGTGCTGCATCTGCGCCGCATTGAAGGCAGCAACTTTCGGGCAGCGCAGATTCAAGGGCAACTTGTAGACGTGTTTCAATTTGCCTGGGGCCGGGGTATGCTGTGGGCCGCTTTGGTAGGGGGCATTGCCGCTAGTTCTCTCAGCTATTGGCTATCGCGACGGGTGGTTGAACCCCTACTAGAGATGGAGGAAATTACCGGTGCCTTTGCTGCCGGTGATTTAGACCGCCGCCTGCCCGAATATGAGTTTTTGGAATTGACTCAACTCGCCAATAGCGTCAACCATATGGCGGCAGACATTCAAAGTGTGGAGCAGCGCCGCCGCGATCTGGTCAGTGATTTGTCCCATGAACTTCGCACTCCCCTCACTATTCTCAAGGGCTATTTAGAGGGGATGGCCGACGGCACGATCGCGGCGGAGCCCGCCGTATACGAACGACTAGCGCGCGAGACACAACGACTACAGCGACTCGTCAACGACTTGCAAGAACTGTCACAGCTCGAATCTGGTTATCTGCCGATTGCCCCCCAACCAACCGATATTGCCGACTTATTACGTTACGTGGTCCGGCGCTTTGTCGATCAGCAACTGCCAGACGCACCGGTACAAATTCAGCTCGATTTACCCACCGCGCTGCCTCTGGCTCAAGCCGATGCGGAAAGAATCGAACAGGTGATGGTAAATCTGTTGAGCAATGCCCTGCGCCATACTGAGCAAGGCACTGTCAGGGTAAAAGCTTGGAGCCGGGCCAGCCAGATTTGGGTCGCGGTCAAAGATACGGGGCCGGGCATTGCGCCAGAGGATATCCCCCATGTGTTTGATCGGTTTTGGCGGGCCGATCGCTCCCGCGATCGCACTTCTGGGGGTACGGGTATCGGATTAACCATCTGCCGTCGTTTGATTGAACTGCACGCTGGGCATATTGAGGTAGAGAGCGCCATTGGTCAGGGCAGCATCTTCCGGTTTTATCTACCTATCGCTACAGCTGCTTCTCACTCTGTTGTCGACCTTTCCCCACTTCACGAGAAAAGCGTGTAACGTGTGAAGAGTCTACCTGCAGAGCTTGCCGAGTTACCTTTATACTCCGATGACCATTCAGGACTCTCCTCTCAAGCTATCGGACTATCGGGACGCGAGTAATCGCCAATCTCGCCGTCGTCAGCTCCATAAACCGGGGCACATGTTTCGCGAACGTTACCGCATCGTAAAAGTACTGGCATCCGGTGGTTTTGGGGTAACTTATTTAGCCCAGGATGGCGGCATTCCAGGGAGTCCTCCCTGTGTAATTAAGCAGCTCTGTCCTAAGGTCAGCAACCCACTATCCCTAGAGCGGGCCAAACGTCGCTTTCGCAAAGAAGCCAAAGTATTAGCCAAAGTCGGCAGTCACTCTCAGATTCCTCGCCTGTTGGACTATTTCACCATTAACCATGGCTTTTACCTGGTGCAGGAGTACGTTCCAGGGCAGGTGCTAACCCGTGAAGTGCGGCGGGCGGGCTCTCAAGGCGAACGAGAAGTTAAGCAGTTTCTACGGGAAATTTTACCCGTGGTCAAATTTATTCACCGATGCAAGATTATTCATCGCGATATCAAACCTCCTAACATTATTCGCTGCGCCGACGATGGTCGTTTAGTGCTGATTGATTTTGGGGCAGTGCGTGAGTGCCTGGGAGAATCAAGCGAAGGTAACCATTACGTTCCGATCACCCAATTTGTTGGCACTCCGGGCTTTGCCCCACCTGAACAGCAGGCGCTGCGACCCACCTATGCTAGTGATATCTATGCCTTGGGGATGACTTGTCTCTTTTTACTGACGGGTAAAACGCCCGTCGAGTTCGACTCTGACCCCAAAACGGGGGCGATTTTATGGCAGCACTTAGTGCCGATTAGCGATCACTTTGCAACAATCTTGACCAAAATGTTGTGTCCTGATGTTGCCGATCGCTACTCATCTGTCGAACAAGTCATGCGGGCGCTGTTGCTGGAAGAACATCTGGAGGAGCTGTCTCCTGGTTTAAGCTACCAGCCGCGATCGTCGCAAACATCCATCGTTGAAGATTCCGAGTCGACGGCTGTTGACGGCTACCTGACCCCGATTCAGCGGCAAGCGGTCGCGATTCGCCGCTGGCGCAACCGTAACCATAAGGTTAATCCGCAACCGTTCCCCAATACGGGGTTTTCCATGAATACGAGTTCGGCCTCGCCCCATCGCAACTTTTGAATGACCAGCCCAAGCGTCTAGCTGGCCACCAATGGGGTTAAGGAGATTTACAGGAAAGAATTTATCGCTTGTAGGGTGTCATTAGTGAAGCGTCATGCACCGCCGAATGGGTAGTTCATTGACAGAAATCTCCTAAGCCCCCTCGGCATGAGGGAGCGTGGGTGCCGCCTTTAGCCAATTTAAGATTTGCTGGTTGATGAGTGCCGGTTCTTCGTCGTAGGCGCAATGCCCCAAGTTTGGTAGCACTTGCAGAGTCAGTAACGGATTTAACGGGGCGAGTTGCTGTCCCCAAGTGAGTGGAATCACCCGATCGGCCTGCCCCCAGAGCAGCAGGGTCGGCATGGTGAGCCGGGGGACGAGTTGTTTGGTGGCTGGCGTGAACTGAATTTCTGTTCGCGATCGCACTAGATAACAAAGCGTGCGGGCAGCGCCTCGCTCTTCTGTCGGTTTGACAAACTGGCGCACCAGCGCGTCGTCGACGCGATAGCGCCGCTGATAGACACTCCTCAACGCCCCGCGAATCACCCCCGGACGGCGGAAGATTTGAAAAATTGGGCGGATCAAGAGCGGCGTTGAGAATAACCGTTCTGCCCCGCGAGACACGGACTCCAGCCAACCCGATAGCAGCTCTTCACGAGCCGCGGGCAACGTCAACAAGACTAGCCGCTCCACCATGGCTGGCGTGCTCACAGCGGTGTTTAGGGCCACCAACGCCCCAAGAGAATGGCCCATCAGCATCACTGGCTGCCCAATCCAGGTCTGCCAAAAATCATGGACCTGGGCGCTCCACAGATCCGTGTTGAAGATGGTGGCCGCTTTTTGGGAGTCGCCAAACCCCAGCAAATCAAGGGCATAAACAGTTCGCTGTTGAGCGAACTCAGCGACGTTGTCACGCCACTGTGCCAAACTGGCCCCAAACCCGTGTAGCAACAGAACTGGGGGCAAATCGGGCTGAGGGGAGAGCGCCGGCACCACCTGATAGTGAATCCGCCAGCCACGCCAGTACCAATAGCGTTGTTGGGCGATCGCCGACTTTGCCGAAATTTGGGCTGTTACTCTCATGGTGTCTCTTGAGCGATCGCGAAAATTAAGCATCTGGGGTCAAATTCAGCCTACCGCCGTCAGCCGGTTCGCCAGCGACCATTTCCTGATCGCTCTGACCATTCTCGAAGGCTCGGCTTGGGGCATACTGCCCCGATAGTTGCACGACCTGTTGAGGCACCCCCAGGGGAATTTGGGCCGCTTCGAAAGCCACTTTTAAGCGACGACGATATTCCCGAGCGACATCCCACTGCTTGAGCGGCTGAGTCTTGATCCAAATTCGAATCGTGGCTCCTGCATGGGTCAGGTCATCCACGCCAAGTAGCAGTGGCGGCTCCAATATTAGCAGGCCCCAAGCCGCATCCTGCCGCATGACATTGGCTTCGTCTTCCACCAGTTGCAATGCCTGATTAATATCTGCTGTCAACCCAACCGGAATCATCAGATCAACCCGTGACCATTCCTTCGATAAATTTTGAACGATATTGATTTGCCCATTGGGGATGGTAATTAATTGACCATCTGTCGCTCTTAGCTGGGTAATGCGAAGGTTCATTGTCTCGACAAAGCCCGACATCGTACCAACAGTAATGACGTCGCCGACCCCGTATTGATCTTCGACCAATACCAAAAACCCATTAATGATGTCTTTAATCAAGCTCTGAGAAGCAAACGAAATCGCAAAACCGACTAAGCCAGCACCCGCGATCAGAGGGGCTATACGCACCCCCAGCCAGCTCAAAATCACCAGCCCTGTAATGCCGATAATCAACACGGCCACCACACCTTTAATCACCTGAGAAAACGTGGATAGACGTAGAACTAAGCGCCGCGATTGCTCCAGATGCGTGCCCGTGCGTCCCTGAAACGCAAGGAATAGTCGATCAATCCATAAACTGGCCAGCCGAATCAGGCCATAGGCAGCCAGGCCCGCCAAGGCGAACTTGACCGGCAATCGCATCAAATCTACCATCAGTGGCTGTAACCAGCGCGTCTGGGGAAAAAATCCCAGGATTAGCAAACCACTGCCAGCCCACGCCACTATCTGTAAAACATGGAGAAGTTCTCTAATAATGCCGAGACTATTGATCTGCTGTTTGGTTCGCAACGTCGTTTGAATCTGCGTAACATGAACAAAATCACCTGACTGCGTTAACTCAGCCCCTGAGGCGTTGGACAGTTGTTGACGCTCTCTTAGGGTTTGCCGCCGAGCATTTAACTGGTGAGCAAAGTGGCTAATCGCAAAACTCGTGAGAAGCGTGATCAATAAGGTGGCCAGCGTCCAACGCACCTGCTGCCACAAAAACGCTAGCTGTCGTTCCTCGTCATATTTAATTAGAGCTGTTTCTGTGTCATCAACAATTTGCCGAGCCCGCAACGTCAAACTATTGGCCCCATTAATGCGAGCATCGAGGTAGGTCACGGTCATGAGCATCTGACCATTGACATAGATGACGGGCTGGTTGCTCTCCGCGTCGATTTCGTAATATACGTTCAGGTCTTCTGGACTGCCAGACCGCACCAATTCCGCTGCGATTTCTTCTAACTCGGCTTCAATCGTGGCTGCCCGCTCGGTGGCGCTCAAGGTTTCTTCATCATTGATAGGCGCGGCCACATCAAACAAAATGCGGCCATCTAAGTGAATGGCCGCGCGATCAGGCTCATCGCTGTTGGTGGCAAAAACTGAGCGTAACTCTGAGGGGGTCCAGTTTTGTAAGGGATTAATAACTGGATTTTGATCTGCCGGCACCAAGAGCGCCTCGGGGTCGGTGACGGCTGGTTCTGTCGGGGTCTCAGTTGTCACGGGTGGGGGAGCGGCCTCGTCTTGGGCCGCTATCGGCGGGGCGATCGCCCCGCACCCGAGCATTATGCACAGTCCAATTAGGCTCCACACAATCCATTTGCGGGCCGATACCAGCTGCTTTGCGAGACCGAAATTCACCAAGATTCTGCCACCTCTGCACACGCTCCCCTTTACAATATCGATACCAGCTCAAAATTAGTGTTATCAACGACGGATAGACATACGTTATGGAAGCGATGGATTTCTTTCGGATGACAGCAGGTCGTTGGATTTCGCAGCGCACGACCCATCACCTGGCCATGCGCCGTACTGAACTCGGGCAACTGGAAATCACGGCCTCTGTGCTTGATGCCTCAGATACCAAAGTTGCGGAAATTTGCCAGATGCACGAGGTTGACCCGGCCCAAGCGATCGGGGGCGCGGCTGTCAGTTGGCAAGGTTCCATGCAATGGGACGAAGAAGGACAAACTCAAACAGGGGCAACCATTCTGGTGCTTGTACCAGATGGCGATGATCCCAATGTAGGACAGCTATTACGGGAACAAGGTTATGCCGAAACAGCTCCCGTTGTCGGTCGCTATTGGGTAGACGAACAGGATGGCTTAGTACTCACGACCGATTATTCAACTATGAGTTCCGTTGAGCGGTTTTCGTTTATTAACGCCGCGACCCGCATTCGCACCAGCACTGTCATTGGGTTATCTAACACAGCATCTTTTTGTTTTGAAACACGCATTGATGGTGAACATGGAGCCCTCATCAAAGAGGCCGACAGGTCACCTGAAGCGATCAAAATTCCAGCCGCCCACTACTCAGCCTTGGGCTGGTAAAGAAATGTCACCAAAATCTGAACATAGGTATCCAGCCTCGAAGAATGTCGACTTTTGAGCTTGATCAAAGACTGCAGAAAGCTCATGAAATCATTGCCCTGCCTAGGCTTGGCTGAATGTTAAGCTCTGTGATAATTTACTCAGAATTGTCTGAGTAAATTGCCGCCATCCTCTATCATTAGTGCTAACGATCGTAAATAGTTCTCAGTTATTCGGAGATTCAGACGTGGCGATTCCATTGTTGAGTTATTCCCCTTCAACTCAAAACCAGCGGGTCGAGGGTTATGATGCTGCCGGTGATGAGCAACCTCGGGCTTTTAACACCGATAGCCTTTTAGACTCCACAGATATGGATGCCTTGATTGAGGCAGCTTATCGCCAGATTTTTTTCCATGCCTTCAAGTGGGATCGCGAAGCTTTCCTGGAGTCTCAGTTGCGCAACGGACAGATCGTCGTTCGTGATTTTATTCGTGGTCTTCTGCTTTCTAAGACCTTCTACAACAGTTTTTACGAAAAGAACAATAACTATCGCTTTGTGGAACACTGTGTGGGGCGCGTTTTGGGTCGTAGTGTTTACAGTGAGCGTGAAAAAATTGCTTGGTCTATTGTGGTTGCTACCAAGGGCATTCAAGGATTCGTTGACGAATTGTTGGATAGCGAAGAGTATCTCAGCAACTTCGGTTTTGATACCGTTCCTTATCAACGTCGTCGAGTCTTGGCAAGCCGTTCAGAGGGTGAGATCCCAACTAATGTGAAATTGCCTCGCTACGATGATTACTATCGCTCGATTTTGGGCTTTCCTCAGTCTATCTGGCAGGCTCAGGTCAAACGTTTTGTTCCCCAGGAAAAGCAGCCCACTGCGGGCAATCCCCAGCTTTTCTTGGAGATGGCACGCAAAGTTCAGCCAGTAGCGGCTCCTGCGCGGGTTACGACGGCAAATATCAGTCTTGCACAAGTGCCATATCGTAAGTCAGCTTCTTAGGTTTGGTTAGTTTTGCTTCAAGGGAACTCGTTTGTGGGGGCATTTGCCCCCCTTTTTTTTGTACTTTTAGGCAGCCTCAAGTACACAGTTCTATAGTGTTGATTGTATGCAGAGGGATTTAACCCACCTGGAAAACGTGATTGAGTAGAGACAACTTTAAAAGTGTCCCTTCTGATCACTCATTAACATGCAAAGCGTGTAATTTACAGTCAAGATCAAATACATTTCATTCGTTCAGGAAACTGTTCTGTCTCTTTGACTCCCTGCTGAATTGGGTAATCTGCCAGCATGAGCCCTATGGATTCTTACGAGTCTTGGTCTAGCCACCAAGCTGCTTCCAACGCCGAACTTGAAAACCGCCTCTATGACTTTCTGCGGTACTGTCGTCAGCATCAAGATGCCGAGCAAGTTTTAGGCTCGTTCCATCATCTCTTTATCCAAGCGGATCGTTTCCCGGATGAGGCGGTTTGGGACACCGTAGTAGAGCTTACTCACCGTCCTCACGCTGAGCGAGAGTTTAAATACACGCTTAACCGTTGCAGCTATACGCTGGCAAATCCCTGGTCCACCGATCCGCGCAATAATTGGGCCGTACCGGCCCTAGTGCAGTTGTTTGAGCAAGTGCCCACAGCACCTGCAGCAACTAGTGAAACCGAGATCATTCGAAAACTTAGTAGACAGTTCACTAAAACCGAGCAGTATGCCGCTCTACGGCGGTTTGCTAATTTGATTGATGGTCAAGCCGAAAATGCTGTTGTGCCTTGGGACGAACAGCCTGTAGGCAAGCAGTTGAGACGATACCCTTTTCTGTATGACAGCAGTTTGTTGACCAAGGATAGCGACCAGCATCAAAAAAGTCAGGTCGGCAAGTTGCGCCAAGAAGCGGAAGCCAAGCTTGGCGTAAAGCTGGCTCGTTATTGTGATCAACAACAGCGCGGCGGGGCAAAAACGGTGCAAAATCCTACGCAACTTGCATCGGATGAGTTGTCTCAGGCTCTTAACTACTACACTGGCAAAGTTGAAGGCAATCGCAGTCATCGCGACTTAGCGCAAATGTTTCGCACTTACAGTAAGACTGTGCGTTCTTTCCGAGACTTTAAGGAAGAGTTTTTGGAATATTTGCTGTCGCCTTTGGCAGATGCCGACCCTCGTTACGTGAACAATCATTTTGGCCGATCGCTTCGTCAGTATCTGCGCGATACTCTGAGTGACTTTGATGGTCAGCGCCTGACAGACTTTATTGTGATTACAACCTGTCAGAAGTTGTTGAATTTTTTGGTGGTGCAGGGTCGCCAACAGCCGGTTTTCCGCCGCTTTTGGCAACTGCTGAACGATGCGGGTCACACTCTAGCCGTCGGGCTACTGTTGCGCATTGTTTTATTCTGTGCGGCAGTGAAACCCTGGCTCGAAAATCGGATGACCGTGTTGTTCAACTATCACGAAAAGTGTGTTTGTAAAGACGTGCCCTGGCTGGTAGACACTCTTGAGCACATGAACATTGCCCTGCTAACCAATTTTGGGAAGTTTGGTTATTCCTTCACTTAGGCGAAAGCAGTCGTTGTCTTAAACGGTGATTTGTGAGCTTCGTTATGGATAACGGAGCCAAATTTGTTGCTGATTGAGCATGATAGTAAGACGTTGAACCGCTGTTCGAGTTAGTGCGGCACGGTGCAGAAGTCAGAATACGCTGCGAAAAGGGTAGAGCCTTACGGAGTCCCTTTCGAGCAGGACAGTCCGATGGCAATAAAAAACTCGTCATCCCATCCTGCTCGCCATAGCAATCCGCTGTTAGATGCGGATGTCTGGAACAACCGGAGACTTTGTACTGCAGTGATTCGACTCGTGAATGTTGAACTTTGAGTTTTGCCCCTTGCGATAAAAATGCAGCCTACAGTAGTAAGCCCCTAAGCCTCGATTGGGCCTTTACAGACTTCCTGATAAGTAGGCAGGCGTGATTAAATTGCAAATGATGTAGGTTGCGGTTGAAGAACGAAACCCAACGCTCGAAATGGTTTCGTCATCATCGACTCGTTCTACAAAAGATTCAACCCACCGACTTAACAGGATCGTTGCCAGCGCTGGGTCTAGCCCACTGCTAGGGCTTCGTGAGCCTCACGCTATGGATTCAACAGCGGCGCTAGATCAAGATAAGCCTCAACTTCATCAGCTAAGCCGTCTAGCATCATTTCTCGCTGTTCGCGGAAATTAGCGACTCCAGTGGGCAGCGAGCCTAACCCGCGCTGTTGCCGCAGGCAGTTTAACCAAGCGCGCCGCCAAGGGCCATTATCAAACAAGCCGTGTAAATAGGTGCCCCACAGTGCTTGTCGGGTATCAACAATGCCTAAAGACTTATCTTCAAATAAAAAATCGAACTTGAGACTGCTGGTTGCTTCTTCGGTAGCGACCAGTTGTGTCCGGCCTTGGTGCAGTTCGTAACCAGCAATGGGCAAGCCTAGTTGAGGATATTGAGAGCTGGTATCTCGCTGGCGAGCAATTTTACGGGTCGTAATAACCGTGCGGATCGGTACTAGCTGTAGACCTTTATAGCGACCGTCGGGTCCTTCAATGCCTTCTGGGTCAGCCAAATATTCGCCCATCATTTGAAAGCCACCGCAAATACCCAAGACGGTGCCACCGGCGTGCATGTAGTTTTGAATCGCTTCGGCCAAGCCCGATCGCTGCAAAACCAACATATCGGCGATCGTCGTTTTGGTGCCCGGCAAAATGACCGCATCCGGATAGCCCAAATCTTCACCAGGGCTGACATATCGGACGCGCACAGATTCCTCCGACTCTAGGGGATCAAAGTCCGTAAAGTTAGAGATGTGCGGCAACTTGATGACCGCAACTGTGAGTGAGGTATTCGATTTATTATTTGACCGCTCCAGCAAAGACAAAGAGTCTTCGGCGGGAAAAGCTTGATTGAGCATGGGTAAGACACCAATCACAGGTACCCCGGTGCGCTCTTGCAGCCAATCGATGCCGGGCTGCAAGATATCTTTTTGCCCCCGGAACTTATTGATAATGATGCCTTTTACCAGTTGGCGCTCATCGGGATCTAGCAGTTCCAAAGTCCCCACAATATGGGCAAATACCCCCCCGCGTTCGATATCAGCTACGAGAACGGTGGGCGCATTAAGATGCTTAGCCACCCGCATATTGGTGAGGTCACGATGCTTGAGATTGATTTCGGCAGGGCTGCCCGCCCCTTCGCAAACCAAGAAATCAAATTCTTGTTCCAGACGCGCTAGGCTCTCTTGAATCGCCTGCCAGCCGGTATCAAAGAATTTTTCATAATAATTGTTGGCGGTGATGCGGCCCACGGCCCGGCCCCGCAATACGACTTGTGACGTCATATCACCCTGCGGTTTCAGCAAGATCGGGTTCATCTCCGCTTGGGGGGCAACTTTGGCGGCCCAAGCCTGCACGGCCTGAGCATAACCGATTTCGGCTCCGGCATTGGTGACATAGGCATTAAGCGCCATGTTTTGGCCTTTAAAAGGAGCTACCCGCCATCCCCGACGACTCAAAATGCGGCAGAGGGCAGTCGCAACTAGGGATTTACCGGCATGGGATGTAGTTCCCACTACCATAATCGCCTTCATGGGTGCCTCCAAAAAATGCTCATTGAGATGTGCATAAAATTTTAATCGCGGACCAATCTAGCAGGCTCGAATGGCAATTATCAGCGACTCGAACAATGTCTGCTCTGGTAAGAATACCCAAGCTTTGCGTGAATTATATAGCGATCGCTGAAAACATCCGTATAGGTGCCGTTTACTTTCCTAACGGGATTAGCTGCAAAGGGGAAAATTGCTGACGCCACCAGCGCGTTTTGAGGCCCGGCCAACGAAGTTCACAGTGGGTGCCAGTGGCTGCCAACGATCGCTCATAGGTGCCTCCTAACCGTTGGGCCAGCAGTTGGGCTTGTTGAGTGCCGCGCCCCTTTGAAGGCGAAGTCTTGGCGGCGCTCGACAGCTTGTCAGGCGGCGCGAGCGGCGCGCCTTTGCCGTTATCAGCCACTTGGATCAAGTTGTCAGTGGCATTTGCATAGCAAGCAACGGTTAACCGTTTGGCATTTACCGCATGCTTGCCCACATTGAGCAGCATTTCTTCTAGCAGCCGACAGAGCGATCGCCGCTCATCCATCGTTAAGCCCTGCTCATACATGGGTTCAAACTTGACCACCTGAAACTTGATCGAGTCAAAGCCGGGAAAATCTCGCTGCATCGTTTCAACATAGACTTCGTACAGCACCTCATGCAGCGCTTGGCGAATATCAATGACTTTTTGATTTCCCAATTGCAGTTGGTCTTCGGGCGATAACGCCTCTTGCTGTAACCGTTGATAAACCGTTCGCAGTTCTTGATTTAGGCTGGTCAGTTGGGTGCTGAGTTCACTATCCAGGCGATCGCCCTGTTTGAGGACTAGCGCCAGAGTTTGTAGCGGCCCGTTGTGAATGGCATCGTAGGTTCCCTCAATGACGCGCTGCCGCTCCGCAATTCGCGATCGCAGGGTTTGGTCATACAAGTAAAATCCGGGCAAAATCACCCCGTTGATCGCAAAGGCCGTCAGTGCTGGCACAACTGGTAACCACCAACCCATTTGCCAGAGTAGCCCAAAGCTGAGGGCGACCAGTCCAGCACCTACCAGTATCACGGTTAAAACATACCCGGTCGGTCGTGGGACCATACGCACCAACAACATGCCGATCCCACCCCACCAAACCATCCAAAAAATTTCCCAGCCATCGCTCCAGACAGTAATCAGGGGGCGATCATCCAGCACCGCACTGAGAATTTGGCTGGTCACATGGGCATGCATTTCGATGCCAAAAAACAGTCCCGGATTGGCGGCGTCAACTGCGGCTGAGTTCACTAAATCCTTATTACTGAGAGACATTACGCCGACTAAAACAACGCGATCGCGGATTTGACTGGCGGCGACTCGTCCCGTCATCACCTCTTGTAACGAGACAATTTCAAATGGCGCGGGGCCACTGCGCACATTAATGAGCATCTGCACGCCCGAGGCATTCGTGCCCACATAGCCGCCATCGTGCGCCTGGAATGTGGCCAACTCGCGATCGCCAAAGGCCATGTTGTTCGAATTCCGCTGACCATTGCCGAGTGAGAGGCCCTCTGATGCTAAATAAGACTGGGCCAATACCAACGGCAACGAGAAGTGAAAGGTATCGGGCTCTGGATGGTCTACCGGGGGAAACATGCCCAAAAACGTCCGGCGGACAAAGCCATCGGCATCTAGCGGAAAATCGGCAAACCCAACTTGCTCATTAGGAGCCGCAGGCGGCGGAGCGATCGCCTGACCCACAATCTTTTCGATCGCAAAGAGCCGTTCATTGTTCGCAAACTGCTCTGACAATTGGGCATGCCCAGGTTCCACGGGCAAATCTCGGAAAATATCAATGCCAATGGCTCTTGGTTCATCGGCCGATAGAGTTTCTACCAACTGCGCCAAATCCGCATCAGGGACTGGGTAAGTCCCAATTGCTTGAATGTCCGCTTCATCAATGCCCACGATGAGCAGCCGTTCATCGACGGGTTCATCGGGTCGCCATCGGAGAAAAGTATCGAGGGTGCGCCATTCTAACTCCTGAAACATTCCCAACAGCCGCAGCCCCACAATCAGCAAAATGACTGTGATACCGGGCAGACTATGGCGCTGCCAACCGGCCTTAGAGAGCTGTTTCCAGGCAATTTTTGTTTCCTTGGTGTCAGCCACGGCATCCTCTTATGACAGTAAGAACTCTGGGAGCCGGTCTCGATGCTGACTTTAGAAACATCTGACAGCGCCCAAATTACATCATTAGCAGCGGCGATCGACGTCCCCTTTAGCAAGCGTCGACTACCTGGATCGAGTCCTACGTCGGTATCTTAAGGCGGTTCAATTGCGCCCCTATTTCAGAAAACTGCCAAGTGACTGGCTCAATCTTGATAAGTTTGGCAAGGCCGTGGCACCTTGCGAAGCTTGGGTCGTTGGGCACAGTATTATCGACGGCCCGCCCCCCCAGAACAGCCGGTGCTAGCCAGGCAAATGAGGGTCAACCGTAATCATGTCAAATGGCATTGCCTTGGGAATTCTGTCGCTTTTATTTGCTGACAGCTCTTGGCGATCGCCGACCACAATGGCTAAAGTGCAGGTGAGTTGTCTAGCAGTTCGTTATGGGATTTTTACTCGATCCAACCATTGCCAAAAAGGTGCAAAAGATGCGATCGCGGGTGCGCTGGGGGGCTAGGGCGATCAAGGCCCAGGGAATTGATCAAACGCGCTTAAAGATTGCTGATGGGCTGACTTCGAAGTCAGCCTTTTCTTTTTTAGTGATTGGCGATAGTGGTTTTGGGCCGCAACCCTTTGGTCATCCCCAACGAGAACTGGCGGAGTATCTGGCAACGCAAATGGCAGACTGTCGCTTTTTGCTGCATACAGGCGACGTGGTTTACCAAATGGGCTCACCCGATCAATATCCAGACAACTTTATTGATCCCTATCAGGCGTGGCTCGTAGGCAGCGAACGCGACAAGCCGTTAGATTATCGACGGCTGATTTTTCGCAAGCCGTTCTTGGCGGTGCCAGGCAACCATGACTACTACAATTTGCCCTTTCCCTATGGCCATGTCGTGGCGGCACTGCGACCCCTGCGGCAATATCTCAACGTACCCGTGACAAAAAATATCAGTTTGCGTGGTTCTGCTACGGGCGACACCTACGCTCGCGCCTTTTTAGACTATCTCAGAGAGGTCTCGCCCGGACGCCTGCCCCAGCATCTTGCTGAGCATTACACCACGGAGACACCGACCGGTCTTGCGCTGACTTATGAACCCGGCAAGTTTACCCGTCTGCCCAATCGATATTACCAGTTTCACTACGGCGGCATCGACTTTTTTGCGCTGGATTCGAGTACCTTTAATCGTCCCGTTGAGGTGGATGGAGCGCCGGTCCTCACCGCTGATCAGCCTTGGCGTGAGCTGCCCGCCAATTTAGATTGGGAGCAATTATTTTGGCTGCGCGATCGCCTCGTAGCCTCCCATCAAGCTCCTGAGGTGCGGGGGCGCATTCTCTATTTGCACCATCCGCCCTACATTACAGAGGCCACCAAGTTCCACGAAACGGCCTGTATATCGGTGCGGCGACATCTGCGTTGGGTGTTGGATGCGGTCGCCACTCACCTGACCGAGGCGAGCGCTGCGCCCTTGCTAGATTTGATCCTTAGCGGTCACGCTCACTGTTTTGAATATCTGCGAACGGTCGAGACGGGACATCGCGATCGCCATTTGAACTGGCTGGTCTGCGGCGGCAGTGGCGCGAGGCTGCGAGCACAACATGCGGCACCCAACATCTGTGAAGCCAATGGCGTCGACCAGCGACTGACGGCTAAATCACAACTGTTCATTGGTCGTCGCGGTAGCGGTGCTGACACCCATTGGCCGTATACGTTTGTCCGCATTGATGTACAACTTGGCCAAGACGGCGATCGCCCACAATGGGTCGTTCGCCCCTTCATTGCCGAATGGCACCGCGAAACCTGGACGCGTTCAGAGTTCACCCCCATTGTCTTGTGACCCGTAATCCCAGTGCTCTAAAATCCAGCGACATATTTCCCTGCCCCCCTGCCCCCCATCACCCTCTACTCTATTTCTATATATGGAGAACTGGCATCACCTGACGAAGGCGCGCACCATCCACTGGCTCAATCGATAAAATACACAACAGATAGCCAACCACAGAGCGAGTTCTCAAGCACCGATGGAGGAGCGACTACAAAAAGTTTTGTCGACGTGGGGGGTAGCCTCTCGTCGTCATGCCGAAAGCCTAATCCAAGCCGGGCGGGTGGCGGTGAATGGTCAGATCGCAGAACTCGGTCAAAAAGCTGACCCGGAACGAGATCGCATTCAGTTAGATGGCCGGGAACTGACGCCGCGTGATCGCCCCGCTAAGTATTATGCGCTGCTCCACAAACCATTGAGAACACTGTCTACCTGCCAAGATCCCCAAGGTCGCCAAACCGTGCTCGATTTGTTGCCTCGCCAACTGCAACAAACTAGCGGCATCCATCCCGTCGGGCGCTTAGACTATAACTCTACTGGGGCGTTAATTCTAACTAACGATGGTGACTTGACCTATCGCCTGACTCACCCCCGCCACCACATTCCCAAACGCTATCGAGTGGTTGTTAGAGGTCGGCCCAGTGCTGATATTATCAAGCGATGGCAGCAAGGGGTACACCTTGACGGTCGCCAGACTGCGCCAGCTCAAGTGAGCATTTTGGTGAGCAAATTGCCCGGACAAACAGAGTTAGAGGTTGTCTTATGGGAAGGGCGTAATCGACAGATTCGGCGAACGGCTGAGCTTTTAGGCTACCCAGTCAAACAATTGCATCGCCTGGCGATCGGCCCCGTGCATCTCGGCAACCTCAAAGTTGGACAACTCCGTCCCCTGTCTCCTAAGGAATTACAGAAGCTACAGCGGGCCACTGTAAAATCTGCTGATGTAAGAAATGTCACGGAATAGTAAAGTTAATGGAGAATGGCTTCAGATATTGTCAACTGACTTAGAGCAGCCCTTATCTAGCGATGTCGTTTGCATCTCCGAAAGATTTTGATGAAAAAGTCGGCACCTAATCCTAACCAGCTTCATCGTGAGCAACTAGTCTATATCGGTCAAATTTTGCGCGAAGCCCGTGAAACAGCAGGCTTATCTCATGGTGCATTGGCAGAAAAAACCCTAATTCGACTGAGTTTGCTGAAGGCGATCGAAATAGCAGACATTAGCCAGCTGCCAGAGCCCGTTTACACACGCGGGTTGATTCGCCGTTATGGGGATAGCCTGGGCCTAGATGGCGAAGCATTAGCGATTCAATATTTCACGCCATCGACGCAGAAGGTTTCTCGTTCCTTTTGGCGACTGCCGGTTACTCCCCAATTGCGTCCTATGCATCTGTATCTCACCTATGTGATGCTAATTGGGATTGCCATTAGTGCGCTTTCTTACACGTTGCAGCGCATGGCCTATCAAAATAGCACCTTGCCGGTGCTAGAAGGGGAAGTCGCGGAAGACGCGATTATGCCTGAGGGCGGCCCAGGTGCGAGTGAGGAAGATACGGCACCACCTGCCGCTAACCCTGACACCCTGCCCCCCGAGGTCGCCGATTCGCCGATTAGGGTATCAGTGCAATTGCAAGAGCAGTCTTGGCTACGCATTACAACTGATGGTGAGGTCACTTTCGAAGGCATCATGAAAGAAGGGGAATCTGAAATTTGGACCGCTAAAGAACAAGTCCGCGTTCGCGCCGGCAACGCTGGCGGTGTGCGGGTTTCCTTTAACGAAGGCAATGCTGAAGTGTTGGGGCGGCCAGGCATGGTGGCAGAGGCCATCTATCCTCCCAGTACCGCCCAGATCAGTCCTCGTTGAACGGGGTTGAGACTGTTTCGCCGAGTCAACCAAACATTAACAGTTGTGGTCTAAACACCATAATCAAACCAAAGAACAGCAAAAAAATGCCGCTGCCTAGTTTCAACATGCAACCCTGGTTTTCGGTAAGGCGAGCTAATTGAAAGGCGTAACCGAATCCAGCCAAAATCAGCAGCAGTGGCACAATATAAATCGCTGCATAGAGAGCAGTCCATCCTGCCTAGCAAACAATCGCTGCTGTGCCACTAGCGGCAAAGTAATTCACCAAAGCTGTCATATAGACCACTGGCACAATAGCCGTGCAGCCTAATTCCACAATATTCACAAGTACCGCTAGCAGCACGGTATCGCCCAAGGCCCCAATCAATCGCCAGCGGTTGGTTTCCGCGCCCCGCAGGTCGCGAACGATTTGGCCTGCCTTGTTACTGATGGTGCGCTGTTGATCGGCCGATAGGGATAATGAAACCCCTTCCTTAAACCCGAAGTAATCTTTGAGATTGATCAAACCGGCGATCGCAATGCCGATCCTGAGCAGTAGCAACATGAGGTTGCCATATTGCTCGATTAACACCGACCCTGGGGAGTCGCGCGTAAATAACCTCCCAACTCCCCGGCTACCCATCCACCCATCCACAGTCTTATCCGGGTACTTTACTTTCAAGCCGATCCCCCAGTCTAATCATCAACATAATGAACAGAAAGTACATCACCGCTGAGGTGATAATAAAAGTCCCCCCAATTACGGCCATATCGCGGCGACGCTGAGTGTAAGTCAGCAAGGACAACATAAACTACGAGTACCGTAAATGCACAAGGGTTGAACCCATCAGCAAGGGTGACTGTGCCGACCAACAACGGAAAAGGCCACCCTTGGGCAAGGCCTCAAATGGCCGACTCTGGCATGAAGCCAATTGTGAGAAATCGGCACAGCAGCAGCATCGCCACAAAACCACCAATCCAATAGCGACGAGATTGTGACAGTTTGAGGCGATCGCGTAACAGCACTCCACTCAACAGATACAGCATGAGTAAAGCCGCCAACCATCAGTGATGGGCAGGCGCCTTAGATGCTGTGGCCTGTTACAGATGGCCGCAATCATCTGCCATCTGTAACAGGCTATGACAAGCCTCAATAACTGTGATCGCCCATTTACCTATTGTGGGCAACCTGGAAATTATTCATCGTGTTAATCGCGAACATCACAATGCAGCCGCCTTCTTCTGCTGAGTCTTCATTGCCTGCCCAGCTATCGCCATCGTTTTTGCAACTGCAAGAGCGTATTCTCACTCATACTGCCTGTGTGGGTGTCATCGGTCTCGGTTATGTAGGCCTCCCCTTTGCAGTAGAAAAAGCAAAAGTCGATTTTTCAGTCATTGGCATTGAGCAAAACCCGAAGCGGGCGGAGCGAGTTAATCAAGCAGATAACTACATCGATGACGTAGACGATGCTGAATTAAAGGCTCTGGTGGATGCGGGTAAGTTGAAGGCTGAAACCAGCTTCGACCATGTTGCTGAGATGGATGTCATTGTGATTTGCGTCCCGACCCCACTCACCAAAAATCTAACTCCAGATTTGTCTTATATCGAGCAGGTGACAACCGAAATCGCGCATCGGTTGCGTCCTGGGCAGCTCATTTCGCTAGAGTCGACGACATATCCCGGCACCACTGACGATGTAATGCAACCTATCCTTGAAGCAGCGAGCGGGTTGAAACGGGGACGTGATTTTTTTCTATCTCATTCACCAGAGCGAGTTGACCCCGGTAATCAGCGTTACACGACTAAAAATACCAACAAAGTTGTAGGGGCATCCGATGCCCTCTCTCGCAATATTGCGGCTTTGTTTTATCAGCAAACGATTGACCATGTGGTGCCTGTTAGCAGTGCTAAAACAGCGGAACTCGTGAAAATTTTTGAAAACACGTTTCGGGCAGTCAATATTGCTTTAGTAAACGAGTTAGCTCTGTTGTGCGATCGCATTGATATTGATGTTTGGGAAGTCCTAGACGCAGCAAATACTAAGCCTTTCGGCATCATGCCCTTCTATCCTGGACCTGGTGTTGGCGGACACTGCATTCCGATTGATCCCCACTATTTAGAATGGAAAGCCAAGGAAGTCAATTTCAACACGCGATTTATTGCCTTGGCTGGGGAAATCAATCGTCGGATGCCTTCCTTTGTGCGGAGTAAAGCCTTCCGTGTGCTCAACAAAATAGGGATTGCACCTTCCCGTTCCGACATCTTGGTCATTGGTGTGACCTACAAAAAAGATCTGGCTGATTGGCGCGAGTCACCAGCGATCTCGGTCATGGAGTCGCTGGCGCGCGAGCAGGCCAATATTAGCTATCACGATCCCTACGTGCCGCGCATCCAAATCGGCGATCGCGGGTTTGAAAGTGTAGACCTAACAACAGCAGCAGTCGAACAGGCCGACCTCGTCATTATCACGACGAACCATAGCACCATCGATTTTGCGTGGGTGCTCCAACATGCTCAGGCAATTTTAGACACCCGTGGCGCGACTCGACACCTCGCTGACCCAGAACACAAGGTGACACTACTATGACCGATTTAATTGTGGTGGGCAGCGGTCACTGGGGCAAAAACTTAGTGCGCAATTTTGAGGAGCTAGACTGCCTCAGCGGTGTAGTGGAGATCGATGCCACATTACAGGAGCGAATGCAGCTCAACCATCCCAAGGTGCCCCTATATCGTTCACTAGAGGCCGCATTGGCAACCGACGTCACTGCGATCGTGCTAGCGACACCCGCACCGACCCATTTAGAACTCGCGATGACCGCCCTCCAAGCTGGCAAGGACGTTTTTATTGAAAAGCCGATGACGCTGCGAGCCTTAGAAGCCCGGCAGTTAGCAGAATATGCTGAGGCCCATGAGCGCATACTGATGGTGGGTCATTTGTTGCTCTATCAACCGGCGATCGCCTGGATGCGCAATTATCTGCGCTCTGGGCAGGCTGGAACAGTGCGACACGTCGCCACCCATCGGTTGAATTTGGGCAAAGTCCGCACTGTGGAAAGTGTCTGGTGGTCACTAGCGCCTCACGATGTATCAATCGTACTGGATTTACTTGGACAGCCCGAATTGTCCTCAGTGAATGCCATTGGTTACGCCCGCTTGCAGCCTGGCATTGAGGATGAGGTGCAGGTGGACCTTACATTCGCATCAGGGCAAACCGCACATCTACACTGTTCTTGGCAATGGCCACTCAAGCAGCGGGGCACCATAGTGATTGGCGATCGCCAAATGCTGGTCTATGACGAAATTCAGCAGACAGTCACCGTTCACAATAAACACATCGACGATCAACTCAATGCCGTCGACGACGGAGCTCAGCTGATTGACATCGCCGAAGCTCAACCCCTAAAGCTAGAATGCCAGCACTTTTTAGACTGTATCGCAACTCGTCAACATCCCCACTCGGATGGGTGGAATGGAGTGGCAGTGGTCGACATTTTGCAACGGGTCGAGGAGGTACTCCATGGCTGATTACTTTGCCCACACTACAGCTTGTATCGATCCAGGGGCTCAGATTGGGGAAGGCACCAAAATCTGGCATTTTTGCCACGTCATGCCCCAGGCCAAAATTGGCGAAAATTGTTCTCTGGGGCAAAACGTCTACGTTGCTAACGGCGTCACCATTGGCAACGGCTGCAAAATCCAAAACAATGTATCGATTTATGAGGGAGTCATTCTAGAGGATTACGTGTTTTGTGGGCCGAGTATGGTGTTTACCAACGTCAAGACCCCCCGCTGCGAATTTCCCCGTAATACGTCTGAAGACTATTTGATAACACGCGTTAAGCGAGGCGCTAGTATAGGCGCAAACGCCACCATTGTGTGTGGCGTAACGCTAAATGAGTATGCCTTTGTGGCAGCTGGAGCCGTGGTTACCAAGGATGTACCTGCTTATGCAATCGTGTCTGGTGTGCCCGCTAAAATTACTGGCTGGATGAGTGCCTGTGGCGATGTTTTAGAGTTTGATGAGGAGGGAATTGCGATCGACTCTAGGCAAGTGAGATATCAACGGCTTTCAGTAGAGCAAGTTTGGCGAGTTGGTTAATGTGGTTTTACCGCTAAACCTTGCCTAAAAGACTTACTTTGTTTTTGCCAAGAACTCAACCTTTTAACTTGCTAGTGATATGCCTCAATTATCTCGCACAGCAAAAGCAAGTTTCCTTGCCATAGGGAGAATAAGTGATTTCTCAGCCTTTCTCATAATTTCAATATTTCTCTCTCGACTTCTCAGCAAGGAAGAATATGCCACTTTTCGACAAACCCTTTTGACTTATCAGTTAGTTTCTCCTTTATTGAGTTTAGGACTTCCTGCAGCAATTCTTTATTTCCTGCCGAGAACCCCTGAAAAAGCGAGATCAACAATTGTCGAAATTTTGCTTGTAGTAGCTGGAACTGGTGGGGCATTTTCACTGTTCATGCTTTCAGGAGGTGCCGAAGTTGTCGCTGAACAATTTAATAATCCTGAGTTGACACAATCTCTAGAAGCCTTTGCCTATTATCCCCTTTTCACATTGCCCTCAGCCTTAATTGTTCCAACATTAGTCACTCAAGATAAAGCGCTATTAATACCTTTTTTCTCTCTTTGGATTGCAGTCGTTCGATTAATCTCTGCTACCTTACCAATTTTTCTAATCTCTAAAGAGTCAGTTTATGCGGCTCAAGGAATAGTTATAGGCTCTGTAATGATTTTTGTGTCGGTCATAGTGACACTGAATAATAAACTTCCCAAACAAAGCGTAAAGTTAGAGTTTGAGCATACCTTAAAACTGGTAAGGTACTCATTTCCAATTAGTTTAGGAACAGTGGTGGCGACAGTCAATAAAAATATAGATAAATTCTTAGTGGCTACGTTTGCAGGCCCATCTACATTTGCAGTTTTCGTGAACGGGGCAATAGAGATTCCCTTGATGGAAATTATTTCTGGGTCAGCATCTCAGATATTACTACCAGAAACTAGCCTACTATATGAACAAAAAGAATATGGTAGAGCAGTAGACTTGTTTCGTAGATCAACAATTAAGTGTGCTCTTATTCTATTTCCAATATCAACCTTTGCTTTCTCTGTGGCACCTGAAATGATGGTTCTTCTTTATGGGGAAGAGTATCGTGAATCGGCCTTTTTCTTTAGAGCATATACTTTACTTATGCCAAACAGGATAATGGTATGGGGTACATTGTTAAATGCATCTGGCAATACCAAAATTGCATTTAACAGAGCCCTACTGGGAACTGTCATAAACCTTATTGGATCCATTGTTCTTATAAAAACAATTGGAGTCATAGGGGTTGTAATAATGACAGTGACGACAATATTGATTTTTAACTCGATTTTCAATGATTATCATGTGAGGCGTATATATGGAGAAACTGTCTTTAATAAAAAAACTTCAGGGTTCTTGGGCTTGATATTATTAATATCGATTTTAGCGCCAACCGTTACAGGTATTTTTTTTGAGAGGTTAGCGTTTTCTGAAATTAGCTCTACTTCTACCGAAAAAATCTTTGTGAAATTCACAATAAACCTGATATTATATGGTAATTTATTCTTCATATTTAGAAGGAAGATCAAGTGAACTCCATAAAAAAAACTGACCCTAAAACCTTCTTGGTGTTATTCGTGAGAGGTGGGGGCAGTACCTTTTTGGCTGAATTAATAAATCAAATAGATGGTTTTACTTGTTTAAGAGAGCCAAAGCTCAATCAGAAATTTTTTATTGAAAATAATTTATCTTATCTACAGTATCTTCAAAAAATAGATGACAAGAAGATGAGGAAGACATGTACACAGCGTGTTTCTAAATGCTTCTGGGTAGGAGCAAAAAACAAGTTGTATGATCAGGTTAATGTAAAAATTCGAGGTCGAATCTTAGACGTTAAAATGCCCGTTATTTTTATAATAAGAAGAGATATTATTAGACACGCAATTGGTCTTTGTCGAAAAGATTTGGCGGCGAAATCTGTAGTCTGGTCTGAAGCTGAAAGACTAAAACCTTGCAGAATAGAATTAAGACAATTTAGTGACACCTTGAAGTGGATTTTAGATCGCAATAGAGAAATCAAGAAATTTCATGATGAGATAAATACAGAGCGCAGACTTCTGATTTATTACGAAGATCTTTATGAAAATAAAATTATGGAATTGAGGAAGTTATTATTGTTCTTAGGCGAAAATGACTCCAATTTAAAGATCGAAAAAGAGAATTTACCCGTTAAACATACATCTGACGCTTGGGAAGAAAGTGTTGTCAACTCTGATGAGATAAAGCATTATATACAAAGCATTGATTCTAAGATGATTTCAACTTCAAATGTTTTTGAAGGAGGATATCATGTGTAGGTGCTCCGTTCTGAGACTTTGGGTGATTAGTTAAATAAGATCGACTTTAGTGATTTTCAATTCTGATTTCGCACAGAGAATCAACATTTGGTCAGCTACTGATTGTTGTCAAAAGAAAAATATGCTGTTCCCATATTATTTATTTTGATTCTTTGGGACGAATTTAATTTTTGAAATCTATTCAGGAAAAAGATGCACATGAGTAATTTTATGATGAAAAATGTTTATAAAATGCTGCCGGATTGGGCTGGCAAAAAGGCTCTTAAGTATAAGTATTTAAAGTTGAAGAGTCATGCCTTAATAAACGAAGTAAAAAAGCTGCAGATTTCAAGATCTGGTGAGATAGAACTTGATGATGAACTTTTACCTTTCATACGTCTTTCCAACGGTACTTTCCTTGTGGGACAGTACCCCAGTGAATTCGAGACATTTTTGTATTCGTCTTATCAAGATAGTTTGCCTAGAAATATAAGGCCATGCGCGATGAGGGTGGCAATAGATGTTGTTCTGCGATACATGTACCCTCATGGTATGCCAAATTTGACTCCACCTTATTCGCGGAGAATCCGACATGGCTTTGGTTTTCATCCTCAGCATATAGAAACCATCGATGATATTCCTCATGTTTCCTATCAAGAAAAAAACAATATAAAGCACATATTCATGCCAAAAAAAGGTGAATTTTTCTTAGATATAGGTGCATACATGGGGTATGGAACTCTCCGTCTGAGCAAAGAAATAGGAGAAAATGGAAGCATCATTGCTGTTGAAACAGATCCAGTAGCCTCAAAGATATTGCGTCTCAATATTTTTGAAAATGAGGCAAGAAATGTAAATCTCGTCAACAAAGCAGTGTGGAGCCGTAGCGATGAAACTCTTCATCTTTATAGGTCTGACAGACAAGCTAATTCATTGATTAAGAGTGTTGTTGATTCGATAACCGTTGAGCAAGTTAAAACAGCTACTGTGGATGAAATTTTAGATGTGCATCACAATGGAAAAGTTGACGCCGTAAGCATAACAATTAATGGAGCTGAAGTTGAAGCAATTAAAGGTATGCAAAATACTTTTCAGAACAATCAGCATATGAGACTTATTGTAGCTGGTTGGTATATGCATCAAGATAAAAGAATTTGTGATGTCATTTATCCTATTCTTGAGGCAGAAAATTTTAGGATTCGGATTGGGAGAAAAGGAGGTGTTATTGCATGGCGTTAAATCAAATAGCAGACAAGACATTGCGGCAAATTTATCAAAAATCCCAATCAGTTTTCTGGCCTCGATATCGTCAAGACTTGATCAATGATTGCGACATTAAAGAGGTTTTTTCTACTTTTAGAAGTCCATGTGTTTTTGTTCTTTCTACTGGTCGAACTGGGACGCAAACCCTAGCCTCTCTGTTGAGTTTATCCAGCACATCATTTGTTTACCACGAGCCGATTCCCTTGCTATATGGTCTTTCAAATATGGCCTATAAGCATAACAATTGTCATCATGATGCTTTAGCTGTAGCTGAAGAGCTATTCGAAGAAGCATTCTTGACTGCGAGAAGAAGTCTTCTTCATTATTCTATACAGTTTAGAAAGGGCTATATTGAGACAAGTCCTCAAGTGACTTTTCTGGCTCCAATCATAGGTAAAGTAATTCCTCAGGCAAAGTTTATTCAACTTGTCAGAGATCCTCGCTACGTCATTAGATCTGGAATGCGCCGAAAGTGGTATGCGGGACATTCTGCTGATGACACTCGGATAGTACCTGATCCCGCAACAGAAGTCGGCCGAAACTGGGGAGCATATAGTTTGTTTGAGAAAAATGCATGGCTGTGGACTGAAACCAATCGAAAGATTGAAGAATTCTTGAAAACGGTTCCTAATCATCAAAAACTGTTTGTCAATTCAGAGAATATTTTCAATAATAATCAGAGAAGTATTAAAAATATTTTTGATTTTGTTGGTTCATCTACACCTTCTAAATCTAAGGTTAAAAGAGTTCTAATGAAAAAAATAAATCGCCAAATGAGCGGGGAATTCACGCAAGTTAATGAATGGGAAACAAGCATGATACTTACCTTGAAAACTATGGCTGGCGATCTTGCTATGCGCTATGGTTACTCCTTAGAAGGGGTGGATAAAGTTATTTAACCCATCTCCAGCCACCTAGAAAACCCAAAATCAAATGATGTTGTGGAGCATGAGCATATTTTTCCTTAAGGAACTTGAGTAAAGTCTGTCACGTAGGTTACTTCCCTTCAAGACAATTTCTTAAATGATTAGTCTCATTGTCAAAAACCTCAATAAATATTTTTGATAAAGGTTGTGATTGATTTATGTTGATTGTCAAGACCTCTAAGCAATATATATTGGAAAAATGTTATATATTTGATATTGTACTGGGTCGTTTCTTAGGACTAGATTTTAGTGTAGAACAAGATTACGACATAAATCATAATACTCTAACTGACTCAAATACTGGTCAGAGGTTGGAATTGCGTAATCATCTCTTTGGTACTCCTGAGAAAGAATGGTTAACCTTTAGCGCACTACCAAAATCTGAATTACGCCTTTGGAAGTTGCCCGATAAATTATTAAAGGTTAATGCTTTAGCCGAGCTGTCTATCCCTGTCATCTATGGAGATAGTCCGGAGAATTCCCAATTCTATACTTGCTCTGATAGCTTAGTTAAGCTAGGTTTAGATGTCTTCGGTTCTATATTTTTCATGCTTACTCGTTATGAAGAGTATGTAAAGCCAGACCGAGACCAATTTGGTCGCTTTCCAGCTACTGCATCCCTTGCTTACCAGGAAGACTTTCTTCATCGGCCTATCGTCAATGAGTATGTCGATATTCTATGGGCCTGTGTGAAAAAACTCTGGCCAGGGCTAGAGAGGCAACCTCGAAAGTTTCAAATGCATGTCAGTCATGACGTCGATTCTCCCTATCAATATACTTTTACCAATTTTTCTTTATTAGCCCGTAACTTGGCAGGTGACTTGATCAAGCGTCGCAATCTAGAGCAAGGTCTATTTCGTATGCGCACCTGGAATCAGGTAAAGCAGGGCAACTTAGCTGCTGACCCCTTTAATACGTTTAACTGGCTTATGGACCTAAGCGAAAAACATAGTCTCATCAGCGCCTTCTATTTCATCACCGACACCACTGACAAAAAACGAGACGGTAATTACAGCATCCATCATCCTGCTATCCGCCAACTCATTAGGCATATCCATCGGCGTGGCCACGAGATTGGTCTACATCCAAGCTTCAACACTTATCTTGATGCTGCTCAAACTCAAAAAGAGTTCGACATCCTTCACCAGGTTTGTATGGAAGAGGGGGTCGAACAACAAAGTTGGGGGGGGCGACAACATTATTTGCGTTGGAGCAATCCTCACACCTGGCAGAATTGGGAAAAGGCTGGATTGAGTTATGATTCGACACTCACTTTCCCTGAAATGCCTGGGTTTCGATGTGGTACCTGTGATGAATTTCCAGCCTACGATGTGGTCAACCGCAAACCGCTAAACCTGATTGAACGACCCCTTGTCGTCATGGAAAGTACGATTTTCGACGAAAGATATTTAGGTTTAGGACACGATTTATCACAAGCATTTGATCGTATCGTTGATCTCAAACAGACCTGCCGCAAATATCGTGGCAATTTCACTTTGCTTTGGCATAATAATCATCTGACGACCTCAGATGAACGAGATTTGTATCAGCAAGTCATGGTCTATTAAATCGTGCCTCCTAACACCGATGAATATTCTCATCATCTCTTATGAATTCCCACCTTTAAACACGATTGGTGCGCAACGCCCATACTCTTGGGCCAAGTACTGGTCGCGGATGGGGCACACGGTCTGCGTTTTAACTGCTCAAAAGCAAAAAATTGACGGTTTATTAGATCCTACTTTTAGCTTCGATGCCATGCCTGGTGTCACTATCAAAGCTGTTCCCTATTGGCCTTTTTCTCAAAAATCTCCTCAGAGAAATGACCAATCAGGTTTCCCAACCTCCAAACAATCCGCTGCCTCACTCACTCTGCAAGCTAAGCAACTGATCAAAGCTTTACGGCAAAGATTAGGGATGGGTGCGGTTTTAAGCTTTCGCAATTTTTGGATAAAGCCAGCCATTAAGCAGGGGATGCTTCTCCATCAGCAATATCGTTTTGACGTCATGGTGAGTACCTATGGTCCACCAGCTTCACATCATGTCGCCAAACACTTGAAACAGCAGCTTGGTCTATTTTGGGTAGCCGACTATCGTGATTTATGGGCAGGTACTCATTACCAAAATGCTCAGGGTTTCTTTGACCGACTTCAAATAGCCGAGGAAAATCGTACGGTTGCTTCTGCGGACATCATGACCATTGTTTCTGATCCGTTGAGACGGGAATTAGCAGCCCGTTTTCATAAACCTACTTTCACTGTCGAAAATGGATGTGACACTGAAGAAACCCCCCGACCTTCCATCGCTGAGGTTCCTGAGCACCGAGCAAGAGTGAAATTGCTTTATACCGGAAAAGTTAGAGTTGGCAAACAAGTTGTACAACCGCTGTTTGAAGCCCTGGCAGGCTTACGATGCCAGTACCCTAATCTTGCAGATAAACTAGAAGTCCTGTTTTATGGCACTGAACTCGGTGAAGTGCCTCGGTTCATTGAAGAGTATAAATTACCAGCCGTTGTAAAAGTGATGGGAATAGTACCTCGTTCCCAATCCCTTGTCTTACAGTCTCAAGCAGACGGTTTAATCTTTTTAGACTGGAAAGACACAAATGTTGACGGAATTCTGACCGGAAAATTATTCGAATATCTGTATTCTGGAAATCCTATTTTAGGGATTGGCTCATATGATCGGTTAGCTCCAGGAAAACTTTTGAAGGAATCTGGTTGCGGTTTTTGCTTGGGAGATGATGTTCATAAAATATCCAAAATCTTAGAGCTTCTAGTTAATCGAAGATCATTACCTTTTAATCCTAATACTGAAGTTTTAAGCTGTTATTCAAGAAAAGCATTGGCGGAGAAAATGATAAGCAGAATAATAGATGCTCTGCCAGCTTGATTTTGGACATACGAGAGTTCATTCTTCAATGGTCATGAGTATACAGAAAACGCATATTTTAATCATTGCTCCAATTTTTTATGGCAGCGGTACAGGTTCAGCCGTGTATTACCAGTTGTTAGTCAGAGAATTAGAGAAATATGGATTTAAGTGCTCTGTTATCAGCGAAAAAGCAACTGAAGAGCAAAGTCCCTTAATGAGTGGTCAATTTTACCCACTTTTTCCTAGAAGAACAGGCAAGAGAAAACGGTTTTGGCAAGACATCGGCGTTTATGCACTCCAAAACTTATCTTATAGACATTTAGAAAGCATAATTAACGAAGCACAACCCAATATAGTTTTGGTGCATTCTAGTTTCTATGCTTTGCCGGGTTTGTTTGGCTATTTTATGTCTTCAATTATGCGTGACAAGCGTCTTTCAATTGATTTTATTTTGGATGTGAGAGATGTTTTATTTTCCTTAGATAAAGTAATCCTTTTTAGAAAGCATAATGCCATCATTGCCTGCTCTAAAAATGTCAAAAAAAAGCTGATTTCAGGGGGATTACCTAAGCATAAAATCAACCTAATTCCAGTTATTCAAGAGCACATATCAGTCTCACAAGTAACAATCAATGAGATGCTGGAAACTCATGGTTTGCAAGGCAAGGAATTCATTTTTTACGCTGGTTTGATTAAAGAGATCAAGGCCGTCGATGTGCTTCTAGATGCTTTCATAAATTATGTTTATCCTAAACAACCAGATGTCTATTTGGTGATGTCAGGCTATCTAAAAACCTCTAGTTCTAGTATCTTGTTAGCTCTAAATGCCCCAAATGTCTACTATTTGGGAAACTTGCCGAGGTCTTCCACTCTAGCCCTCATGGCTGGGGCTAATCTTTGTGTCAACCTTTCCCCGAATGAGTCTATTTCAAGATTTAGCTTAGAAGCATTAGCCCTTAGCCGTCCCGTTTTGTTACCTCCCAACGTGCCAGAATTTGAAAAGCATTGTCCCGATTTTGTGGTGCATGGCCGTAACTCGGCAGACATTGCTGCTCAGATTATTGCTGCCTATCAGCATCCTCATGTGCCAGACTATCCGATCGCACAACATGCTCCTCAACAAGTTGTGCAGCAATATATTGAAATTTTCGAGGGAGTAAGTTGACGCTGTGGCTAAGTCACGCTGGATTTTGAACAGCCATATCGACACCACATGTTATGCCGACGCTTGCGATCGCATCCAGCAATGGGCCAGTGAGTCTAAGTCTTGCTACGTTGTGGCTGCTAACGTTCATGTGGTCATGACGGCTTATTGGAATCCTCAATACCAACAGATTTTGGAACAAGCTGCTTTAGTGACACCTGATGGAATGCCTCTTGTATGGGGGCTGCGCCAACTTGGTTACTCTCATCAATCCAGAGTTTATGGCCCCGATTTGATGTTGGCGTGGTGTCGGCGGGCAGCGAGCTTGCAAATTCCCATCTATTTGTATGGAGGCAGTGAGACGACCTTGCAAAAGGTGTCTCGTTACTTGAAGGCGCAGTTTCCGGGATTGATAGTGGCGGGTACCCATGCCCCCCCTTTTCGACCACTAACGCTAGAGGAGGAAGCGGTCGACGTAGAGCGGATTCAGCAATCAGGTGCCCAAGTCGTTTTTGTCGCCTTGGGGTGTCCCAAGCAAGAACAGTGGATGGCTCGGCAGCAGGGCCAGCTTAATGCCGTGATGATCGGGGTTGGAGCTGCGTTTCGCTTTTTTAGTGGCGAGGTGTCACAAGCGCCCCGTTGGATGATGCGATGGGGATTGGAATGGGCTTATCGCTTTAGTCAGGAACCTCGGAGGCTCTGGAAAAGATACTTCATCAATAATTTTGCGTTTGTTGTATTGTTTGGCTGGCAATTGTTAAACCTGCGACTGGCAGCACTGCTGCCTATAAAGAAATCTTAGGGGTGATAAGGTTTGGCGACAATTTCGGAATACTAGCAACAGCGCCCCGCTAGTCGTTAATCCGAATTGCCCCCATGATGGATTGCCACCGAGCCATTAAGGCTGTTATGAAACCCCGATCGCCTGCTTCGCTGGACATTCGCGCCCCTCGCCGACTGCAAGTTAGAGACCTATTGAGTTGGCCGGTGCAGCGATCGCTAATGCTGATGTTCTCAGATATCGTTGCGTTGGCCCTGTCGTGGCAGATTGCGCGATCGCTCAACCAGTTTTTTTCACCGATTCCGCCCCAGTTAGTTTGGTGGAAATGGTTATCGATTCCTAGCCCTTTGTGGCTAATGGGGGGCGTGACGCTAGCTATGTTTGCCGGTGCTGGCCTGTATGGAACGCCACGCCAAACTAAGAATTACCTACAGGTCGGCAGGCTGATCAGCCTGGTCTATCTGGCCTGTTTGGTGTTGATGTACTTTTACGATCCTAAGCTTGATTTGCCGCGATCGCTCTTTTTCTCCGCTTGGGTGAGCAGCGTCGGGCTGATGGTGCTCTTTCGCTTGATCAACATCACGGCCTTGCAAGCCATTGAGCGATCGCGCTCCGCCCACATCGTGTTCTTAATTGCGCCTGCGCAACGGCTCCAATACCTGTCTGAAGTATTGTCTCAGCGAGCTCACGTCAAAGTCATCGGGGCCGCCCTCCCCAGCACAGTTAATTCGACAACAACTTTTCAGATCATTCTGGCATCCCACGCGCCCTTGGTGCTGGTTGAAGACATTCCCACTGCCGACCTCGCTTCGGAACTGTACTGGAAACTGCGGCGAGCCGGCATTGCTATGCAGCTGATTCCCAATAGCCGCGATATGTTGTATCGCCGGGGGACACCAGAAACGCTCGCGGGCATTCCCACTTTGATGATGGATGCTCCCCTGATGGGTAACTGGGATTATCGTCTCAAGCGCTTGGTGGATTACGTGGGGACCGCCGTCGGAATATTGCTGTTGGCGCCGCTCTTTTTCGGTATTGCTTTAGCCATCCGTTTCGATTCCCCTGGCCCAGTGTTCTTTCGGCAAGAACGGGTCGGTCTGCACGGGCGACGATTTTGGGTTTGGAAGTTTCGGACGATGTGTGTGGATGCCGATCGCCTGCAGGCTCAGCTAGAAGCTCGGAATGAATCGGCTGATGGTGTCCTTTTCAAGGTAAAGCGCGATCCGCGCGTGACACGGGTCGGGGCCCTCTTGAGGCGCACCAGTCTGGACGAACTGCCGCAATTATTAAACGTCCTTTGTGGTGAGATGAGTCTGGTAGGGCCGCGGCCCCTGCCCGTGCGTGATGTGGTGCGGTTTGATGGTTGGCATCACATTCGTCATCAAGTTTTGCCTGGCATCACGGGGCTTTGGCAAATTTCAGGTCGGTCAGACATTGACAGCTTTGACGATGTGGCTCGTCTCGATTTGCACTATATCGATAATTGGTCGTTGAATCTGGATCTAGAAATCTTGATGGAAACCTTACGGATTGTCGTGGTGGGTAAGGGGGCTTACTGAAGGCGTGAGGGTAAGGAAGCGTGGCCTAATTGGGGGAATTGGGTTATTGGATCTTCGGTTCTCAGGTTTCAGGTTTCAGGTTTCAGGGGGCGTGATGAAGACATCCATTTTGGGTGAAGAGCGTTATCGTGACTAGCGTTGGGGCGATCGCCGACAAACCAGCCCCGATACCCTGATACCTAGTACCCGATACCCCACCCTGATACCCCATACCCCATACCCCTCACCAGTCGCTGCGCTATGGCTTCCGATACGTCTCAACCTCTATCCCCTGAATCTCCGTCTTCTGAGTCCTCTGGCTTTGCCTTTAGCGGTAATGCGGATGGCAATTTATTGGTTTTGCTAACGGGAGGATTCTATGGTCTGTTTACGTTTCTAAGCACCAACATAACGATTGTCTGGCCTTGGGTGGTGCTGTGGCAGGCAGCGCTGATTTTACCAATAGTGTGGCTATTATGGCAGCTTTGGTACAAGCCCCTGGCGCACTTTCGCTTGGGGAATGGCTTTGACTGGCTAGCCGCGATCGCACTCTTGGGCCTGGGGTTGTCTACCCTGGCAACTCAATTTCATCAATCAGGCGTGTGGTACGGCATTGGTGTGTTGAGCGGGCTAGCCGCACTCTATGGCTTGACGGGGTGGTTGACTGCCGAACGTAGACGTTGGCTCCTCAAAGCCCAGGGATATCTGGCCTTAGCATTCATCGTCAGTAGCCTCGGCCAATGGATTTGGCGCATCTATCTTCCTGAGGTAAAGCGGTTAGCGGCATTAAGAGACTATGGGCTAGAGCAGTCTCTCAATTTAAACTTGCTGGGATTGCGTAACTGGTTTCCCCTAGGACACCAAAACTACGTCGCAGGATATTTGATTTTGGTGCTGCCGCTGCTGGTGGGATTAGCCTTAACAGCCCCAAATTGGCAGCGATGGCTATGGGGCGCCGGTACCCTAGTAGGCCTGATCGCACTGTACACCACCAATTCAAGAGGGGGCACGCTGGCTTTGTTCAGCTTGCTGTTGCCAGCCCTGATCGGCATCGTTTTATTGAGCCGGATTTCCCGCTGGGTATGGTTGACCATGTCATTAGGCGGGGCTGTCTTGATGACCCTCTTTGTCCTTACCAATCCTCGGTTGAGTGGGTCGCTAGCAGCCTTGAGTCAAGGCAATGTCGGTGGCAGTGCCGTTACCTATCGAGTCATCACTAATATGATTGGCTGGCGCATGGGGCAACAGCTACCCTGGGCAGGGTTAGGCGGCGGTAGTGCGCCACTTCTATTTCAACGCTATCGGCCCTTTTGGGCCGGACGAGAGGCCGAGCTGCACTATCAGCTACACAGCACTCCGGCTCAGCTCTGGGGCGAGTTTGGCATCTGGGGTGGCCTGCTCCCCTTTGTCGCGGCAGGATTGCTCGCGATCGCCCTCTGGCGGCAGCGATCGCGGGTTTTAACCGCTGAGCGCTCAATTTCTATTCTGCACTGGAGCTTGCTCTCGGGCCTGTGGGGCTATGGGGTTCTGAGCTTGACCGATTACCAACTTGACATCATTCCGATTGTTGGGGTCATCATTCTCTACCTGGCAGTGCTGCTATTTGACCTGCGTCCAACGATCAATCCAAGTACTGATGGAGGCAATCCACCAAAGCGGCAGCGGTTGGGGGTGTTAGGGGGCATCGGCCTGTTATTGGCGATGATGATCTGGCTGGTGCCGCTGCATCGGGCGTGGGCGAATTCTGCTGCGGGTTTTGTGGCCCTGGAAAAAGGCAATCCCGAAAGATTTGTCGTCGATTTAGAGCAATCTCACCGATTAGCTCCCGGTGAGGCGTATTATCCCTTTATGTTGGGTTGGGTGCTGGGCGACATTGGCGATCAAGTGACCGATCCACAAACGACCGCAGCGCTAAAAACCGAGGCGGCTCAATGGTTTCAAACGGCAAATGAGATTTCTCCTTATCAGGAATTTGGGCATTCCAACCTGGGTTGGCTAGAGCTGCCTGACGATCCTCAGGCGGCGATCGCGCAATTTGCCCAATCAGTGGAGCTGATCCCTGCTAAAGCTGGGGTACTTTACGGCTTGGGCTACAGCCTCTTTGCTAACGGTCAGCCGGATTTAGCGATCGAAGCGATCGCGCTGGAGATGCTGCGCAATCCCATCGTGTTGACTCAGCGTTCACTCAATATTGGTGAACTGAGTGAGCTGTTGCCTCGCGTTTCCGAACGCGTCGAAACCCTCATCAGCGACATCACAGAGCCACCGGTTTCCGCCGACTTAGAACGACTTCTCGTTGAGATTTTGGGCACGTTGTACTGGTGGAATGGCGATTTATCAGGAGCCGAGGCAGCTTGGACCGTTGCCGACGACCCCATTGGTCTGGCGATACTGGCAACCGCTCAAGGACAAATGTCGGATTTAGAAATGCTGCCCGCTGGACCTGCAAAGTTTGCCCTCCAGGCCTGGCAAGATCCAGCCAATCGTCGTCAGTGGCTAGAAACGGCTTGGCTATCCGCAGAAGCAGGACTGCCCCAACTGCAAGCGGCCCGACCGCCCGAAGCCCAAATTGAAGCCCTGCTTGACACGATGAATGAGGCAAACACCTTAGAACAGTGGTTAAAAGAGTTTGTGCTCTACGTTCGACTCCGCAACGAACGCGTTGGTTTTGGCGTTTTGATGCGTCATGATGACGGGCCAAATCCTTCAGACTTTTATATTCGCTGGGAAAATCTGGCCATGACCCGCTATTTTGAGACGTTGCTGCCGTCCCCGGATTTTATGTTTGAGTTAGACGAGCAACTACAACCCTATCGGGATGCTCTCTTACAAAAACTAGCGTCATAACCGTAAAAGGCGGAAGGCGGAAGGCGGAAGGCGGAATAAGTACGCTGATGGTGCGGTCACTCCAGAACCCATAGCGATCTTGACTTAATTGCGGATCGCGATAGAAGGTCAGCGATCCGCAATTAACCATCCGTAGTTTGGTGAGAACTATCCAGGACACAACAACTCTTGTGTGAAGAGCCTTGCATTTCTCTAAGGGAGTTGCGCTTAAATAACATCCCACCGACCCTGCTACCCATCCACCCGGCCACAGTCTTGTCCGGGTATTTTATTTTCAAGCCGCTCCCTAACCGAGTGACAACCGATAGCAATCCGTGGATAGCTCCGGTCAGCCAATCAAGGCCTGGTCAACGACTGGGCGAAAGGGTTGCCAGAGTGCATCTGTTTGCGCCTGCAGTTCTTCAAGACAAACCACTGATGTACCCTGCGGGAAGGCTGCGCCGACAAGCGGATTCAAATCTGGGGAGTACGGCGGCAGAGATAAGAGAAAACCGCCCGCCTGCTGAATCAGCGCTTCAATGTGCCCGCCTTTGTGAAACGAGGCAGAGTAGTCACTTTTTCCATATTTCGGTTAAATTAATCCAGAGTCTAGGGTGATCGCAGAATCAGGTTGTAATCGTGGGTAGACAGCAATGGCGTTGCAATTTCAGCAAGAATGGCAGCGAATCCAGCGGTTGTGTCAGCGCGAACCAAGGTTTCCCCTGCGGCGACTAACGTTTGCCAGTGGGGCAATTTTGTCTGGGGCACTCATGCTTAAGGCCTTGCCCTCGTTTGGGGACGGTAGTGTCACAGCAGCGGAAGAAAGTTTGTGGCGCAGTACTGGGGTGGTGCGCCAAGCCGTTGTCGACTTATATCGAATTGAGCGCGCCCAACGGCAAAATTTAGCGGCGATCGCCGATGCTGACGCGACTAACGACTCAGATAACTCATCAGACACTCAGGCTGCCGCCAGTAATTCGAATGCAGCAGGAGCGGTCACCGCCCAGTCACAACCGCAGGTGCCGCCAGCCAGTGCGCTGGCGATCGGTGAAGATGTCATCGACAACGTGCTCGAAATGCGGGTGGCCGTGGCACGCAACATGTCTTCCCTGACGGTGGGGTCAAGCGCCCTCGGCTGGGTAATGAATACCGATGGCTCGGCCCACTGCGATATTGCAGCCCAAACCAGTCTGACCGCTTACCCTACTGCTGCGGGCATTAGTTTTGGTGACTGTCAACTGTCTGGGGCCGTGTGGCTAGAGACAGAGCAAGGTGGCTTCGTTTTTGTTAAAAATGGCTGGTTTAAAGGTCGCATGCTGCTTTACAACGACGGTGGTCAGCTGATGGCCGTGAACTTTGTTCGCTTGGGTGATTACCTCTCCAGCGTGGTCGGCAGCGAAATGTATCACCACTGGCCCTTAGAAGCCCTCAAAGCCCAAGCGGTGGCGGCCCGCTCCTATGCGTTGACTCACCATGTGCGACCTGGCAGCGACTATTGGGATTTGGATAATACCCAGCGTTATCAGGCTTACAAGGGCATTAATTGGGAAACCGCTAACACCCAACGAGCCGTGGCCGAAACAGCGGGTGAATTCATTAGCTACAAAGGCGGCATTGTCGAATCACTTTATGCGGCCTCTGACCAAATCGTTCAAGAAGCCCACGGCGGCCAAGGTATGAGCCAGCACGGGGCCAAAGACCATGCGGCCCAGGGGTTCACCTACGAGCAAATCCTAGGAGTTTATTACCCGGGTACTGGCCTGTCGCGCTTAGTTGTTGAGCAGTAGTACAAGCCGAGTTTTGAGTTCCGATAACTCCGTGGGAAAAGTGCAATCCAGTAGGGCTGAGCTTGAGGATATGAGCGTTCGGAAGAGGTTTCACCGATCAGCCGATGGCGTTTAACCCTTTGAGTTCAATTATAGCGGTGTGCAGGTTTGTCAAGCACAGTAGCAACCATGGGTAAACCAGCTTCGGACGTCCTGCAAGGAGATTAACGAAAGACCCTGAGCAATCGCCTCATGTAAGGCTTGGGCGGTGCGTGCCTCTATCGCTCTCAAATACCCCTTCAACTTTGACCACAGGTTCTCAATCGGATTGAAATCGGGCGAATACGGCGAAAGGTAAATGAGGTGTGCCCCAACGGCTTCAATCGCCTGCTTCACCCCCTCGACCTTGTGGGCCGGCAAGTTGTCCATCACCACCACCGCCCCCGGCCATAAAAGAGGACAGAGGAGGGTTTCGATAAAC
>JBCDAJ010000055.1:0-37474 GCA_039185935.1 Cyanobacteria bacterium P01_F01_bin.56
ACCAGCAGTTAGGCAATTGGTATGAGCTACAACGTTCTCTCTATCAAGACGTGGCTCGACAGTTCATCCGCCAAGCACCGCTGAGGGGGAGGTCCGCTTGAATTATGGGTTTGGTGATTTTGTCAATGCGTAAGTCCTGGTCTAGAAAAAATTTAGCTGCGTAAGGATAGGACGACATGATCTTGTTGCGCCCCTACAAGATCGCCAAGATCGCTAGCTTCAAAATGAGGAAATTAGTCGGACTGCAATAGCCCGAACTGCTGGAGACGAGCGTCTGCAAAGTCTTCAATAACTAAGCTAACACCATAGCTGTAGAGCATTTCTGGGTCATGAGTGGAAGCGACTCCCACTGTGGGAATTTGAGCCGCAACTGCGGACTGAATTCCTGTTTTAGAATCTTCGAAGACGATCGCGGCGGCAGCCGATACTGCCAAGCGCTCTAGCGCTGTGATGTAAGGTAGCGGATCGGGTTTACTACGAGGCAGTTCTCCGGCAATCAATATAAAGTCGAAGGCAGATTCCAACTGCAAAATTTTAAGTGCAAATTCGGCGTTTGCCCGAGGGGCATTGGTGACAACTGCCGTTTTTAGCCCGTGGTTTTTGATCCAGTCGTAAAGTGCATCAAACCCAGGCATCCGCTGCAATTCATTCGCGGCCAGCTCTCGAAACTGAGCTTCTTTATCCACGGCAAGCTGTTCCCCTGCTGCTGCGGCAAGCTGTGGCAGTAATTCTTTGATGAGGTGCTCATTAAGGCGACCGCTGATATTTGCTTTGAAGAAAGCGTCGTCAACAGTGTAGCCGTAGGGTTCTAAGATTTTGCGCCAGACCTTAAGGTGAATGGGATCAGTATTGGCAAGGGTACCGTCGAGGTCGAAGATTACGGCCTGGAGCATATGGGTCTAAGGGTGATGAGATTAAGCGTGGGAGGGGTAGGAGGCGATCGCCGAGCAGGCTTGAACCGATATGTCCCAAAGTGAATCTTATCAGTTACGACGACGGCGGCCCTGTTGATGGCACGATACGGGGCAACCACAGATGCCTCTTGGTTTCGCGTCGGTATCAAGACAATTTGCCAGTTTCAGCATATGGCAGTATCCAGGAAGACTGACTAAATCCTAACGGCAGGATACTGGCAGAAGAATTAATAGGGCACTTGGAGATTGCGCAGTTCTGGACATAGATATGTCAAAGCTGCCGTATGAGAAGCTTCCCAGTGCTCCATCAACATGGTGGCAAGTTCGTCTTCATGATGATAGCTAACGCCAGTTCCAGAAGACGCTTCGGAGACGATGGTTGCCCCGTCGCCACAGCTCACTCGGCCACTGAACAGAACCTCAGCATCGGTAAAAAAGCTGTCAGGGTGCTGCTGTCGATACGTTTCTAGATAAGCGATTTCGGCGGCGGTGTATGACGTTTGACGGATGGGAGCACTGGGTTCGGCACACAGATGGTTGAGCTCAATCATCTGACCTTGAGCGTTGAGATAGTAACAAAGTCCACTGGCAATGAGCGTTTCAAACATCGCTTCAGTCCTCTTAGGCGCTGAACTTAGTATCGGCATTTGGCCTAGCCAATAGATTGCAGAAAACGACATGCTTACACGCTGATAGAGGCCAACTTGGCCTCAACGATGCCGCTACTCAAGCAAGCGTTATTGAGCGTCGTCCGAGTTTGTGTAGCGCTTTGATCGCCAACCGGGAATCGTACTTTGTTTGGCCCGAGCGACAACTAGTGAATCATCTTCCACATCTTTAGTCACGACCGAACCAGCAGCGACAGTGACATCGGTACCTACAGTAACGGGGGCCACAAGAACGCTATTAGAACCGGTTTTAGTGCGATCGCCGATCACCGTGGGATGTTTTTTGACCCCGTCGTAGTTAGCGGTGATGGTGCCGGCGCCAACATTGACCTGGTTGCCCAACGTCGCGTCACCAAGATAAGACAGGTGGGCAACGTTGACGCGATCGCCCAATGTCGATTTCTTAATTTCCACAAAGTTGCCAATGCGGCAGTTATCGCCCACGATCGCCTGACCCCGTAAGTGAGCGTAAGGGCCGACCCGCACGCTGTCTCCTACTTGGCTATCTGACAGCGTGGAATACAGGATGTTGGCGTTGCGGCCGACGATCGAATTTTCGATCAGGCTACCGGGGCCAATCCGGCTGCCTGACCCAATAACGGTGTTGCCCCGCAGATGGGTTTGGGGCTCGATGATGACGTCGGGCTCGATTTGCACGGTAATGTCTACCGTGGTTGTGTCAGGTTCCAAAAAGGTGACGCCAGCGGTCATCCATTCATCTTTGATGCGGTCTTGCAAAATGCTAAAGGCTTCTGCCAGTTGCTTGCGGTTGTTAATGCCCTGAATTTCTTGGGCATCTTCTACATCTACTGCCACGACGGGTGTCATGTCCTTAACGACATCCGTGAGGTAATACTCTTTTTGGTCGTTATCAGCCTTGAGATGGGGAAGAATTTTTGCCAGCGCAGACCACTTAAAACAGTACACACCGGCATTGATGCGGTGGTTTTGCCGCTGAGCTTCAGTACAGTCGCGATGCTCGATGATTTCTGTGACCACATCGTCATCATTGCAAAAGACCCGGCCATATCCCGTGGGATCAAGAAATTGAGCGGTTAAGAGGGTCGCCTCATTTTGCCTGGCTTGGTGAACCTCAATCATATGACGCAGGGTTGAGGGACGTAGAAGCGGCACATCACCATTCAACACGAGCAGGTCACCGGAAAAATCGGTCAAATGAGGCAAGACTTGTTGCACTGCATGGCCCGTGCCCAACTGTTCGGTCTGTTCGACAAAAGTCACATCTGTTAAGTGGGCGAGGGCGGTTTTAACCTGGTTGGCTTCATAACCCACCACCACCAATCGATGGAGCGGGTCAACGTCTTTGAGGCTGTCCAGCACGCATTCCACCAGCGATCGCCCACCTAAAGGATGTAGCACCTTGGGTAAGGCTGACTTCATCCGTGTGCCCTTTCCGGCTGCTAGCACCACAACCGCCAGCTTCCCTGCCATGACTCTTCTCCCTTATCGTCCCGATCTTCGCCCCGGAGTATACCGTGCTTTGTCTGGCGTTGAGCGGGCAGTTATTGATTTGAACCTAACCTTTAGATTGACGACTCTTTAGCGGTTGGCAAGGGAGAGCATGGTTTTCACTACAGGGATGAAGTGCCGCTTGATAAAGCCTCACCGTTCCATATTGGCCCCGGCCTCAATTAGGGAATGCTTATGATAAGTGAAGATGGGTATGTCATTATTGCTCAACTGACTTTGACTGGATTTTACGCGTTGTCTTTGTAAACCCTGTATTGACAGGCCCTTGCAGAATCCAGCTTTTCACGATTAAAGCTAGATTCTGCCAGAGCCTGATAACTTAGATCAACCTAATGGAGTTGTCCCATTGTTATCTCATGCCTCTGTTAGAGCTTTAGCCGATGTCGTTGCCGATCGCCCATGACCTAGAAACGCTTCAGAGCCTACTCCCTAGGGCTGTGTATGAGCGCTATTTAAGTTTGGTGATGGCTCGTGTGGGCATGACTCGACGACGAGCCGAATGTTTTTTGCGCTTGTGGCTGTATCTGTCTGCCAAAGCGGCCCATCAGCAGGGGCAACCGCTACAGTCACCGCTGACACATTTACCTCGGCCTCAAGGAGGCCTTGAGTGTAGCTGTGGAGAGGCGGCCGACTTGTTTTATAGCGATCGCGAACGCGGCAGCGATCGCTCGGCAGGCATGATGATTGATAAGTTGGCAGCGCTGGGATTAATTCGTAAAACCTTTGATGGCAACATTACGCAAATCGAATTTTTGGAATTGCCCGAGTTGAGTTCAGCATCTGTGGATCCCGTGATGAGCGCAGAGGTTGTCGTCGATGACTTTGATCCCCGCTGTGATGCGATTCCCATTGCCAACTTATTGTCAACCAACTACAACTGGCTAAGTCGGAATACAGATGCCGTACCTTACCGAATTGCTAATATCTTGCGTGACTGGGCGCACCAATATCGTCAGGGCTTACGGGTATTGCGTCGCAACGATAATCAAAATCCCCTGGGCTTTTACGCTCTTTACCCCACTCAACGAGACTCAGAAATCAAGTTTTTTGAGCCCCCTAGCCAAGGCTTACATTTGAGCCAGGTCACTGCGGAAGACCCCTTCAAAATGGCTTTGCCAGGAGATCAACAGTGCCGCGCTGTCTTTGTACGTAGTTTTGTGATTGAGCCCACTTTTTTGAGTACCCACCGCAGTTACTTTGTCTGCGATGCTCAACAAACATTGCAAGCCATGCAGCAAGATTTTCCAAATCTTATGGATATGTACACTTTAGTGATTCATCCTAGATATGCCGATTTAGCGCAAGCTTTAGGATTTCAAAAAACCAGTGCCGATCCCAAGTTGCCTTTGCAGTGGATGTATCAAGCCGTTGATCGCTTTATGGCAATTGATGTTTCCACTGCCCTCGCCAAAATCTAAGGGGTAGCGTTTGCAGAGTTTTTCCCATGACCTGTTAAGACTCGGATGTCATAATTTTTGATGCGTAAATTTTGCCCTATTGACCCAGTACTCTTCCCTTTTCGGTTTCGTAACTGTCCCCTGCCTGCCAAAGGTGTGTTGCTCTCATCATTGAGTAGTCTTTCTGATGGATAAGCATTCGGCTAAACTGAGCAAATTTTTAAGTTTGATATTACGCCATAAACCCCAAGTAATTGGGCTGCAGCTAGATGTCAACGGTTGGGCTAATGTCGAAGAATTGATCGACTTGGTCAATCAACACGGCATTGCCATTTCTTACGATTTGCTGGATGCCATGGTGAAAAAAAATGATAAGCAGCGGTTTACGTTTAATGCCGATTGCACCAAAGTGCGAGCCAATCAAGGGCATTCCCTCACAGTTGACTTAGAGTTAGTGGCCAAGCCACCGCCATCGATTTTATTTCACGGTACGGCTACCCGTTTTCTCTCCTCCATTCGAGAAAAGGGGCTCTTGCCCGGCAGCCGTCAACATGTGCACCTGGCGGCTGAAGAGGTGGACGCTATTCGCGTTGGGCAGCGCCACGGTCATCCGGTGGTGCTAGTGATTCAGGCTGAGGCTATGTGCCAAGCGGGCCATCAGTTTTATCGTGCCAAAAATGGCGTCTGGCTCGCCGAACTCGTCCTGCCGCAGTACATTCAGATTCCTAGCAATATTGGGAGATCGCGCTTTAAGCCATAAATCCTCGCCTGGGGAATGCAGTTACGCATCCAATGGTTTATCTCAGAAGTGGCCAACTTAGCGCGCATCATCAGTTAATGTTAGAAACCTTGTGGAATTGGCATGAGCGCGCTCGCATGGGTTTGTTGGCCAGGGGCTAAAATCAGTGCTGGGTAAAGAGTCTGGCCTTAATTGATGACAGCCCTTAGCGTATTTCTTGGACTTGGGCGGGTAACCCAGCCTGTTGCAGCTGATCGCGCTGCGCCTGCGCTTCGGTCATGGTGGGGTAAGCACCCGCTTGCATAAACAGTTGGCCATTCACCTGAGTGCGAAACGCGTCGGGCACCTGAGACCGAACGGCAGCCTGGGTTGCTTCGTCGGGAGCCGTCACTAAAACTTTGTAGATCAGTCCTAGAGAATTGGCTAAGGTCGGCGGCGGCGGCGGTCCATCGCTCGGTAGGTTAGCAGCGGCTCCCGCAGTAAATGCCTCCGGTAGACTCCCCCCCGAGCCAATCGGAATCTCTCGGTTCGGTACCGCTAAGCGATTGCTAGCGGACAATGTGGGTGATGCAGTGGCGACAGTTGGGACTGCTGGCAATTGTTCTTCTGTGATCAACATCGCGGCTACATCTGGTATGAGGGCTGTACGAGACGCTTGGAACTCTAACGGTTTGGTTGGGGTCTCTACTGGCGATGGTATTACAGGCAGATTAATCACCTCAGACGGGGCTGGCGAGGCTGACGGGTCAACAGTCGAGGGCTGGGTTGGTTCTGTTTCGCCTGGTGACGGTAGCGGGGCAAACAAGTCGATGTCAAGCGATTCTGTCGGATTCTCTCCCGTGGCAGGAGCTGCCATGGTCTCGTCAGCAAAACGGTCTGATAATGACTGCGTCACCTCCATCACGGGAATGAGGTCAACACCATTCAAAGCAGTGACTGAAGCGATCGCCGGCAAAAAACTGATGTCAGTCTCATTCAGAGCATTTACGGTGGCGTCAATGTCCTGAGGTAAGCGATCGCCCAAGGTCACCTCTGACACTGCCGTAAAGCTGGCGGCGGGAGTCGACGTTGCGGCAGTGTCAGTCGACTCAGGGGGCAGAGCCATGTCAACCCTCTCTACAGTGATGTCCTCAGGCGGCACTTCACTCGCTGTCACTGAGCGATCAATCGCTGAACCAACTGCAGTGGGAGAAGGCGTAACGGGCGCTGTCGCTAAGGGAGGCGCAGGAATGTTTGCGTCTTCTCCCACTGCAGCAGAGCCACCAGACGTCACGTTAGGTGGCGGCGGTTGGGTAGCTCCTGCTGACCTCACGGGAGGCAGCATTGTCCAGATGGCATAGTCCACGATACTGTTGCGGCGATTACGAGCGATTTGATTTCCCTGCAATCGAGGCCGAGCCTCAGCATGCATGAGTAATCCATCGAGGTTGCCTGAAATGCGATTGTTGAGAATTTCTGGAGCTGAGCCGGGCGCTACGGTAATGCCGACCCCAGTATTTTCAAAGACATTCGCTTCTACCTTGGCAGTTGAAGGACCAGCAATGATTAGGCCCGCTCGACCATTGTTTGAAAAATAATTTCCCCGAATCACGGGCGCGCCTGGTCCGGCGATGTGAATGCCGGTCGCCCCATTTTGCAAGAAAGCGCTATCTAAAACGATGGGACTACCCGATTCAATCCACAGGCCAATACCTTCACGATGTGGATTTGAGACGGTCACATTAGCCAGGCCCGCATTATCGGCTCCGAGTAAGGCCACAGGCTGCATTCCGGTAGTATGGCTGTAATAATTGCCGCTGCCCTGAATCACGACATCTGTGATATTGGGCCCGGTCATGCCTTGGATGGTGACGCCAGACCGCAACTGCAGCGGAAAGTTTTCCCCGCTCTCGCCACTGTAAGTTCCTCTGGCCAGCAAGATCAGGGAATTAGCCTCAGCCAGACTTAGGGCATGGGTAATAGTTTTGTAGGGCCGCAGTTGACTGCCATCGCCACTGGTGTCGTTGCCGGAGCTGGCACTCACATGTAGGACGGTGTATTCAGCGGTTTCACCAGGAGCTTGGGCGATCGTCGCAGGCACTCCTGTGAATCGCGAGTGAGGCTCATCTGGGGTGATCGCGTGCCCAGCCAGATCCAACCCACTCCACATCACCAAGCTCCCGGCACAAACTGCCGGCATCCAACATTTGAAACATGCCATTCCGTCAACCCCCAATATAATCCTGGGAATGCGTCATGTAATAACGTAAAGCCCCGCCCCTAGACCATGATCTTTACGAAACTTAGCCCACAGATAGTGGTTAAGCTGCTGATTGCCCGCTAGATCAAGCGTGCTTCTGAGGATGGCATAGCTCAAGCCAGTTTTTGAGGGATGGTATAACTTTAATTGATTTTTCTGAGGTCGCTTGTGTCATCTATATGGCAATAATGTTAAAGAGCAGTAAGTTGCTCTGCTCCGTTCAGGGTAGACAGTCCTCCTCAAGCGGGATTTGGGCTACTGCGTAACTGATTGAACTTTCAAAATTCTGTGTCTAGAATGACGGAATCCTGATGGGGGCCGGTCTCAAGAGAAAGACTAGGAGAGTATGGGTATTATCAAAACCAGTAATTCTCTCAGGCATTTTGAGCTGGTGTTAAAGAGTTTGCGCAATGTGCCCGGCATTCAGCTTCTGCGCTCAAGACCTGTAGTGCTTGTCGTTCAGACTGCCCTCAAGTGGCAGCGTGACGACTGTCTAGAGATGGGCGCGGCTCTGTCATATTACGCGCTCTTCTCGCTGTTTCCCACCGTGCTGATTGTTTTGAGTATTGTGGGTGCGTTTATCGGGCCAGAAAGTGGGGCCGCAGAACAAATTTTGCTCTTTGCACGTAATAGTCTCCCCCCTGCGGCCTATTCGTTAGTGGACAATACCCTGAGTCAGCTTAACCGCAATAGCCTCGAAGCGGGAATTATCAGCTTTTTGATTTTGTGCTTTACTGCCAGCGGCGTCTTTGGAGCGCTGACGCGATCGATGAACAAAATCTGGCAGGTGGATTTGGAAAAAAAGCATCAAACCGGTGTCAAATCCGCTGCCAAAACCTTTATGAGAAACCGCTTTTTGGCCTTCATGTTGGTTTTTAGCACTTCGGCTTTGATCTTCATGTCCTTGGTTTCTAAGATTGTCATCGAAGTCATTATTGAGATCGTTCAAAACCTCGAAAATGCCGTCGGTCTGTTTCAAATTGATGACCTACTTGTGCTCAAGGCGCTACAGGCCGGAACTTCTTACCTAGGCATTTCGGCCATCATCATGTTGTTGTTTCGAGTGTTGCCTAATACACGCATTTGCTGGGGTGACGTATTTTGGGGCGGTTTGGCTACGTCTGGTTTATTTATGCTGCTCCAACATCTAGCGAGCAACAGTATTATTCGTTTCGGCGAACAATTTTTGGCGTATGGGGCCGTAGGCAGCGTCATGATTTTAATGTTGTGGATCTTTTTAAGCTGCCAAGTCTTCTTTTTGGGCTGTGAATTGACATACGTTTATACTCATTTGTTCGGGAGTCGCAGTGGCGTATTGCCGCATCCTAAGCGACTGCATATCAACTCAGAGAAGTGAACAATTCGGCCTGGTTCCTTAAAGGGATGATGATCAGAACTTATGGACTCAGCGCATATTTCAGTAATCTGAAGTGCGTCCATATCGGCCATGGCGATGGGCGTCATTCAACGTTCTGTGACAATTGCTAAAAAAAATGTCTCTTCGAGACAGCGAGCCGTCCGTTCGACTTGTGACGCGAAGAGACTCATAACTCAACAATAGCCATGGCTTATAGCTGGGCAACTGCTCAGGAACTTTTAGCCCTCATAAGAGCGTCTACCAGTTGATAGCTAGGCTAGCAAGGGAACAAACGGTCGGGCTGCGGATTCTGCGTGAAGCGTTGCAAAATAGAGGGAACGCGGCGTTGCAAAATAGCCAGGTAGGCAAACCATGAACAAAAGACAGCGGCTGACAGCTTGGTGTTTAGTTGGCTTACTGCTGACTATCGGTTGGCATGGCATTGTTCTGGGTGAGCGAGCTGGCTATGCGAGCCAGGGGCCATTGACAACTCAGAGTCACGCTGGTGGACCTACCTTGCAAACGTCTGCAGCTGAAGAGCTGGACTTGCCCGACTCAGCAGACTCAGCAGACTCAGCAGACAGCGAATCAACCGAACCTGAAACGCTCAACCTGCCCGACTTTGAACCCCAACTGCCCGCAGAAAGTTTGCCAGAAGACTTGCCTGTCGAAGCGGACGAAGAGTGGAACGACACTGACATTGAATCGACTGGTACAGACACTTCGCCCCCCAAGCTGACGAAGCGACAGCAGATTTTGATCACAGCGGATGAGCATTACCTGGCTGGCGATCGCGAGACCTCCGAAGTGCTTTATCGCCAGGTCAAAGACGCCGTTTGGCGAGTTGATCCGAATTCCCTGCGGCCGCTCCCCATCACTGATCCGGCGGATCTATCGCCTGCCGGTGCGGTCTATTGGCGTGAAGCTCAGGCTGGTTACGAGTTGGGGCTCGTTCACCGTACGCTGGTGCCCCTAGAGTTGTTGGTTGAAGAACATCCTGAATTCATTCCTGCCCAAGTTTTTTACTCGCAATATTTGATTGAAGATGAGCGGGCGGAAGAGGCCGATGAGATTTTAGATCGAGCGCTCTTGATCTATCCCAGTCAGCCGGAGCTATTGAAGGCCCGCACCCGGACCCAAATGGCGATGGAACAGTGGATCGAAGCGGCTATTACTGCTAGACAATTTGCCTTGCTCAATCCTGACCATCCTGACTATGCCGAAATGGATGCTCTGAGTGAGCAAAATCTAGATCGATTTCGCGCCGAGATGAATGAAGAGTTAACGGGCAATTTAATCGGCAATATCATCACGGGGACGGCTGGCCTCTTGCTGACGGGCGGTCTCGTCGGACCTTATACGGCTTTGAACTCAGCCCTGATTTTGCTACAAGGGGAATCTGCTGTGGGCGCTAGCGTGGCCGAACAAGCCAAAGCCCAGTTGCCGATGATGAGCGATCGCCAAGTCGATGAATACCTGGATGGCATCGGTCAGCAATTAGCAAATCTAGCGGGTCGCGACGAATTTAACTACGAGTTTTTTGTTATTGATGATCCAGACTTGAATGCGTTTGCCCTTCCCGGAGGCAAGATTTTCATCAACTCCGGAGCCATTCTTAAAACTCAGTCAGAGGCTGAACTGGCAGGGCTGGTCGCCCACGAGTTAGCCCATACGGTGCTCTCCCACGGTTTCCAGTTGGCGACCAATGGCAACTTGATCACCAGCGTGGCCGGCGTTATCCCCATTCCTGAAGTGGGTGGCATTGCGGCTAATTTGCTGTTCAGCAGCTACTCGCGCGAGATGGAACGGCAGGCGGATATCTTAGGCACTCAGTTGCTCTCTGCCGCTGGATACGCCGCTGACGGCTTGCATAATTTGATGATGATCCTGCAGACAGAAACGGGCGATCGCGGGGGCATTCAATGGTTTGCTTCTCATCCAGCACCGGCTGAACGGGTCGATTACCTCAAACAGATCGTCGAAGTGGGCGGCTTTAATCGATACGCCTACGAAGGGGTTGCCTCACATCTGGATATTCAACAAAGGGTTGCACGTCTGTCTACCAATCATGATGAGAGCGCAGTGACGGAGGAAACTGAAGCAACTGAAGCAACTGAAGCACCGGAAGAAACTGAAGCACCGGAAGAAACCACGAATGGAGCCAACTGAGCGCTGCATCAGTGACTAACCGCGTCGAGTTAGGCTCCAGCTTGCCCCTAGCTACACCTACCGATGAACTTCTGAATTAGGATAACGATAAGGGCTGAGGCATTTTGCATGGCTGACAGTGAATCGACGCAAATACGACAAAGTCAACTGCATCAACAAATTGTCATTGATTTAGAAACGACTGAAGAATTGGGCAAGTTGTGGCAGTTTTTAGTCGATGTCAAACATCATCAAGTCGAAGGATTTGTTTGTAAAAGGAGACTGTTGAGCTTTGAGTCTCTCCCGGTGATGTGGGTGCAAGTCGAATCAGTTGGACAAGACGGCATTCTGGTGCGTGGTAGCCCGGCGGTGATTTTTGATCGGTTGGATGCCGCGATCGCGTTAGATCAGCAAACCATTTGGTCAGACACTGGCAATGAAGTGGGAAAACTGGTTGACTACTGCATTGATCTCTCGACTGGCGCGATTACTCAATACTTGTTTACGGCTCCTGGCTGGCAAGGGCTGACCGATGGCCTTTACACTTTTGCTCCCACGGCGGTAGTCAGTGCGGGCAAAAAACGGATTATGGTGCATCAAACGGCCCTCACCCAAGCTGAGCAATTTGTTCCGGGCGTGCAAGAACGCGTTCAGCAAGCCTGGCAGCAAGACGTTGCCCGTACCCGTCAAGATGTGCAAGGGGCTATGAATAATACTCGCGAAGTGGCGGAACAGGTACAAACCCAAGCACAAAAGCTGACAGAACAGGCACGCAGTCAATTTGGTCAGGTGTTTGGTCAAGTTAAGAAACGCAGTAAAAACTTGCGATCGCGAGTGAATGATCGTTTCGCTGATGCCGCCTCAGGTTTTGATCAGGTGCGACAGCCCCACTCTAGGCAAGTGCCCGGCAATACGATTGACGTTGATTCAGAAGAGATTTGGCCTGACGATGAAGACACCCCGGTATGACGGGTCTTTCGTCCCCATAGAAGGTGTTTGAGAGTGTTCTGCTCGAAGGGTATTTCGTAGAGCTGTGCCTTTCTCAAAAGTTATTCTGCATGGCGATAAACACTCTTCTAGTTGGCAAGTTGCTGTTGCAGAAATACCTTTATGGCCGGATCTTCTGCTCATGCGATCGCCTGTTCATAGGCAGTCTGAGCCGCTAACGGTTGGTCTAGAGTCTTGAGCAAATGGGCTTTTCAGGCCCATTTGAGAATTTCTAGCTTGAGCGATCGCGGCAACTCAGCTCACTATGGCTCCCAGCATTTGCGAAACTTGCACGAGCCCTTCATTAGTGCGATTGGCAAAGCTTTGTTCTGGAGCCATGAAAATGGGATTTTGCGCTCGTCCGTTCACAATGCTGGAATGGCTCACTGGCAGAGGATTATCCAGGATGCCCTGTGAGCAAACCAGTGCCGCTGAGTGACGACCAATTTCTTGGGAATACTAAGCACATTATGAGCATCAAGCTCGTTAGCGCAGAACCCTCTTGAATTCTTATATGAATTAAGACACTTTCATCGGGAAAATAATTTTAACTTTTTCAAGCAGTTGGATGCGGACTGTAAATTGCAAGCCGTATTTTCACTGTTCAGTTCCGGCAATGTGAGACTCAAGTAATTTTTACACCACCGATGAGTATCGTGGGTAAGCCTAATTTATCTGAGAGGTCTTTCCAATAAGAAGGTTATGTGGCGAAAAGCTAAATCTATCGTTCAAACCTCTCGTCCAGTTTGGCTCATTACGCCCGCTGTTACGGTAACGGCTGTCGTTGGCAATTGGCTGGGGGCGTTTGATTTGCTGGAATGGACGATTCGTGATGAGTTCTTCCGACGGCGGCCACTTGAAGCCCGAGAAGAACGCATTGTTGTCGTCACGATAGATGAGCCAGATATTCTTGCGGTGGGCGATTGGCCAGTTACAGATAGGACGCTGGCAGCAGTGATTACTGAGATTCAGAAACAGCAGCCTCGTTCCATTGGCCTCGCTCTATATCGCGATCTACCAGAAGAGCCAGGGCATGAGGAGCTGTTGGCAGTTTATGAGACTACCCCAGAGCTTGTTGGGTTGGAAAAAATTATTGGCAATCGGGTCGGACCACCGCCAGTCCTGGCCGAATTGGGGCAGGTGGCGATTGCTGATTTGGTGTTAGATAGCGATCGCGCTATACGGCGAGCCTTATTATCTGTAGAGGACAGTGAAGATGGCAACATCAAAACTGGACTGGCAACTCAAACAGCCCTGCAGTACTTAGCGGCTGAGGACATTAGTTTAGAGGCTGTTAACCCTGAACGAAAGATTTTTCAGTTAGGGCAGTCAACCTTCCGACCGATACAAAATCGAGCAGCAAGCTATGGCAAAGCCGATTTAGGAGGCTATCAAGTCCTCATGAACTGGCGTGGAAAGGCTGACCGCTTTGTTCAGGTAACGATGAGCGATCTCCTGGCAGGCCAAGTTGCTCCGGATTTGATGCGAGACAAACTAGTGCTCGTAGGCACAATCGCCCCCAGCGCTAACGACTTTTTTGAAACCCCTTACAGTGGAGCCTGGTTGTCCAATCCCCAACCGATGGCAGGCGTATTTATCCATGCTAATATCGCCAGTCAACTGATTAGCGGCGCATTGGATGGACGCCAGGGGCTACAGGGCTGGCTTGGTTGGCAGCAAGTGCTATGGATCTTCGGGTGGGCCGCGCTCAGTAGCGGGGGCAGTTGGTGGTTGGAAAGCCGCAATCATCAGGAAGGAAGAAAGCCTTTTTTTGGAGCGGCATTGGTAGCGGCTGACAGCAGCCTACTGTTGTTTGGTGGTGGCTATGTGGCCTTCCTCGGAGGCTGGTTAATCCCAATTATGCCTGCCTTAGCTGCGCTAACTGGAAGTGCTGTGCTCACCATTAATGCCTTTAAAAAACAGCGGCTAAGGCTAGCTAATCTGCAGTTAGAGTTTGCGAATAATCAGCTTTTGGAATATGCCACCACACTAGAAATCAAAGTGGCGGAACGAACGCAAGAATTAGATCAGGCTAAAAAATTAGCCGATTCTGCCAATCAGGCCAAGAGTGAGTTTTTGGCCAACATGAGCCACGAGCTGCGAACCCCCCTAAACGGCATCTTAGGCTATGCACAGATTTTATTGCAATCGCACTCTGTTGTTCCCAAGGATCGCGAAGGAGTATCCATCATCCATCAATGTGGATCTCACTTACTGACGCTAATTAGCGACATTCTAGATCTTTCTAAAATTGAGGCTCGAAAGCTAGATCTTTATTCCAGTGATTTTCACTTGCCGTCCTTCCTACAAGGGGTCTCCGAAATTTGTCGAATTAAGGCTGAGCAAAAGGGGATTGAGTTTCATCTTCAGACGGCTGCTGAACTGCCAACTGGGCTCTATGCAGATGAAAAACGCCTACGACAGGTCTTGATTAATTTATTGGGCAACGCGATCAAGTTTACTGATCAAGGCAGTGTCACTTTCTCAGTTCAATTACTGCCGGTATCCGCAGATAGTTCTGACCTCGTCGGCCTCCGGTTCCAGATTGAGGACACTGGCGTAGGGATGTCTCCTGAACAGCTTGAAAAGATCTTTCAACCCTTTGAACAGGTAGGCAACAACCAACGTAAGGCAGAAGGTACAGGCTTAGGGCTCGCAATTTCTCAGCGCATTGTGCAGTTGTTCGGCAGCCAGCTACAGGTGACGAGTCAACTTAACGAAGGCAGCCGCTTTTGGATTGACCTCTACCTGCCGCCCTCAGATCAGTGGTTTGAGCAAAAATCGCTACAGTCAGTGGACCAAGTTGCCAGTGTTCAAGGCGAACCTCCGACCATCATGATTGTGGACGATCAAGCCGCTAGCCGTAAGATTCTTGCTGACAGTCTCCATCCTCTCGGATTTCAATTATTAGAGGCAGAAAGCGGCCAAGTTGCCCTGGCGCTAGCGCGATCGCAGGCGCCGACAGCAATTATTACCGACCTCATGATGCCTGAGATGGATGGCTTTGAACTGATGCAGCAGATCCGCCATGACAGTGCTCTGCAAGACATCGTATTGATTGCCTCTAGCGCCAGGGTATTTGAGGCAGATCGGCAGCAGAGTGCAGAAGCTGGAGCCCAAGCGTTTTTACCCAAACCAGTGGAGCTGAAAACTCTATTACAAATTCTTCAAGAACAGCTCAATCTTTCTTGGGAATATCAGCCCGGAGTAGTGGCCCCAGAACCATCGCCTGCTGCCGAATCACCGGCGGCCATTGTTGCACCATCTATCAACCATCTTGAACACCTCTATCATCTGGCGATGATGGGCAACCTAGATGGCGTAGATACCCAGCTTGCTCAGCTAGAAGCCACTGATCCGACCTTGACCTCCTTTGCTGACTCACTTCGCAAACTCACAGGCAGTTTTCAGGTTAGAGCAGTTCAACAGTTCATTAAATCGTTTATCCAACCAGCGACTTACTCATGATTTCTGCTGAACTTCCAGGTACTCAGGCGACATCTAACTCTGTCCAGTCTCGCATTTTGTTGGTAGACGATAATCCTACCAACTTAAAAGTGCTCTCTGAATCGATTCGGGGACAGGGTTGGACAACACTAGTTGCGACGGATGGCGAAACAGCTATAGAGCAAACTAGTTATGCCAAACCAGATCTGATTTTGTTGGATGTCATGATGCCAGGCATCGACGGGTTTGAAACTTGCCGTCGGCTCAAGAAGAGCCCTGATACAGCCTCAATTCCAGTTATTTTTATGACAGCCCTGACGGACATAGTAGATCGCGTTAAAGGTTTAGAACTGGGCGCAGTTGACTACATTACCAAACCTTTTCAGCAAGAGGAGGTGGTGGCTCGTGTACGATTACATCTACGCTTATCCTATTTGAACCGAACCTTAGAGCATCGCAATAGCGAACTGGAATTGCTGAACCAAACTCTAGAGCAGCGCGTTGCCGACAGAACGCAAGAGTTAAGCTGTTCAATTGATGAACTGAAGGAAACTCAACTGCAGCTGATTCAAAGTGAAAAAATGTCGGCGCTTGGTCAACTAGTGGCGGGCATTTGCCATGAAATCAACAACCCGGTCAGCTTTATTAATGGCAACGTAGACTGTATTACCAGCTATGTTGAGGAACTCTCAAAGTTGCTGAGAATGTATCAGGCTGAGATACCGGAGCCCAGCGAGCAAATCATCAACTTCGTTGAAGACGTTGATTTGGAATACCTTTTAGAAGATCTGCCAAAGCTTGTAAACTCTATGCGCAAGGGCGCGAACCGGATCAGTGATATCAGCTCGTCGATGCGAATTCTCGCTAGAGGCGATAAAACCCATAAGGTAGAAGCCCAACTTCATGAAACTCTGGATAGTGCTATTCTGCTGCTCCAACATCGCCTCAAGGCCAATGAACAGCGTCCTGCCATCCAGATGCGTAAGCACTATGGTGACCTGCCACCTATTCTGTGTTACCCAGGTCAACTGAATCAGGTGTTTATGAATATTTTGGCAAATGCGGTAGATGCTTTTGAGGAGAGCAATAAAGGCATCAGCTATGAAGAGCTAGAAAAAAGCCCTAATGTCATTGACGTTACTACTCAGCACGACAACAACTCCATTACAATTTATTTGCAAGATAATGGTCCAGGTATGCCCGATGCGGTGAAAGCAAAAGTATTTGAGCACTTATTCACGACTAAGGCTGTTGGCAAGGGGACTGGACTTGGGTTATCTATTAGCCATCAAATCGTAGTCGACACCCATGGCGGCTCACTCAGTTGTGACTCTAATCCTGGTAAGGGCACTACATTCACAATCACATTACCGCTGCAATAATAGTGTTTGGTGGCAATGCAGAGAACTGAGTTCGAGACTGGCTTAAGCTCTTCATGAGCTTTTTAGCAACCTGCGGAATGTTGAGTAGAACGGTAAACTGAGTGTCTGAAATGTGAGGCCAGATACCGATGGGCAATGCCGCTGCACAGCAGATTCAGCAACTGCGCGAACAACTGCAGCAGGCCAGCTATGCCTATTACATACTCGATCAGCCCGTGATGGAAGATGAGGTGTACGATCGCCTCTACAGACAACTGCAAGATCTTGAAGAGCAGCATCCCGTCCTCATTACACCAGATAGTCCGACGCAGCGCGTGGGGGAACGTCCGGCCAGTCAGTTCAATTCTATTCCCCACAACATTCCGCTCTACAGTTTAGAAAATGCCTTTGGCATTGCCGAATATCGAGCCTGGCAAGAAAAGTGGCAGCGTTTGGTTCCTGATGTGAGTGAAGCGGCGGTAGTGGCCGAACTGAAGATTGATGGCTCAGCGATCGCCCTCACCTATGAAAACGGCATTTTGACCCAGGGGTTAACCCGTGGAGATGGCGTCACGGGTGAAGAGATTACTCAAAATCTTAGAACGATTCGCTCGATACCGTTGCGCTTACAGAGCGACAAGCCACCGCTACGCGTGGAAGTGCGGGGTGAGGCGTTTCTGCCGTTAAACGAGTTTGAGCGCATTAACCAGCAACGTGAAGCTAATGGTGAAGCGCTGTTTGCGAATCCTCGGAATGCGGCAGCGGGCACCCTCCGACAACTTGATTCTCGCATTGTCGCTGATCGCCGCCTCGATTTTTTTGCTTACACCCTAATCATTCCTGAGATTGTTGAACCGGGTAAATCAGCCCTCCTTAGCACCCAATGGAACTCTCTGAAAAGCCTGCAATCATTAGGATTTAAGGTGAATCCTAATCGGGCCTTATGTCAAACTGCAGATGACGTGGCGGCCTTTTACGATCGCTGGTCTACAGAGCGGCACGATCTGCCTTACCTAACGGATGGGGTCGTGGTCAAGCTAAATGAACTTGCCCTCCAGCAACAGTTGGGCTTTACACAAAAGTTTCCTCGTTGGGCGATCGCCCTCAAATATCCCGCAGAGGAAGTACCAACCCTGGTCAAATCTGTATCTGTACAAGTAGGCCGCACCGGAGCCATCACCCCTGTCGCCGAACTGGGGGCCGTGCAATTAGCGGGGACTACCGTTGCGCGCGCGACCTTGCATAACAGCGATCGCATTCAAGAACTAGACCTACACATCGGTGATACCGTCGTCGTTCGCAAAGCTGGAGAAATCATTCCTGAAGTAGTGCGGGTACTGCCAGAATTGCGCCCTGCTGCTGCGCAACCCTTTTGCATGCCTACCCATTGTCCTGAGTGTGGCGAGACGCTGGTGAAACCAGCGACAGAAGCGGTAACCCGCTGCATTAATGCTTCCTGTCCCGCAATTGTTCGGGGTGCCCTGATTCATTGGGCACGGCGCGATGCCCTCGATATCAATGGCATTGGCACCAAATGGATCGAGCAATGGGTCGACCAAGGGTTCGTTACTGGTGTTGCTGATCTATACGAGCTAACCGTAGAGCAGCTCATGCAGCTAGATCGCATGGGCGAAAAACTGGCGACGAAAATTGTCGACGCGATCACGACTTCTAAACAACAACCTTGGTCGCGGGTGCTCTATGGTCTCGGCATTCGCCATGTGGGCACAGTGAATGCTCAAGTACTCGCTCAAGAATTCCCTTCAGTAGATGCTCTCAAAGCTGCCAAAATTGAGGAAATTGAAGCTGTTTATGGTGTTGGCCCCGAAATCGCCCAGTCCGTTTACGAATGGCTGCGCAATCCTGCCAACTGGCACCTAGTAGACCAACTCAAAGTCGCTGGCGTCCAGCTAGAGAGCACTGAGCCAGCCACTCCGCTTACCGCTGAAGACCTACCGCTATCTGGCAAAACTTTTGTGCTGACAGGCACCTTGTCCTCCCTGAGCCGTAACGAAGCCAAAGCCCTCATTGCCAATGCTGGCGGCAAAGTGACCGGTAGTGTCAGTGCTAAAACGAGCTATCTGGTCGCGGGAGAAGAGGCTGGCTCAAAACTTACCAAAGCCCAAATGCTTGGCATCCCTCAATTGTCAGAATCAGATTTGCTGCAGTTGGTAAATCAGACGCAGCGTCATCAAAATAACAGCTCCCTTTAAGCCAGAGCGCATCATCAACTAAGCCCCTTTAGTAGGGCAAAGCCCCACAGAGTAAGAGATTTAGAGATCAAAACCTGGCTGAATGTAAGTATTGCCAATCTAAACTGCATTAAGCTCAATCTAGCTTGCTCCCGCCCTCTTCTATAGACAGAAGCTAACCGCACAATGATGACACCTTCTAATAGGGCTGCTTATCAGACAGATTTCTCCACTCTTCAAAAGCTTTCACGGCCACCTCTGGCATGAGAGGCAACATCTTGATCTGTCGCTCCTCGCAAGGTTTGGCCACCTCATCGTAAAAGTGTTGACTGTTAAAGCCAAATTGTGTTGCTACTTCCTTAGTGTTGCCGTAGTAAATTTTGTCCAACCGAGCCCAATAGATTGCCCCTAAACACATCGGGCAGGGCTCGCAACTAGTGTATAACTCACAACCTGATAGATTCCAATGGCCAACTTGTTCGCAAGCCTGTCGAATAGCGGTCATTTCAGCATGGGCCGTTGGGTCATTGACAGACGTTACTTCGTTCATGCCCTGGCCGATGATCTCACCCTCTTTGACAACAACCGCACCATAGGGCCCTCCTCTTCCTGAACGCATCGCCTCTTCAGAAAGCGCGATCGCTGTTGCCATAAATTTTTGGTGATCAGAGTCTGTCATGCACATGCATTGGTTGAAATAGATTCTCAGGTATTCTAACTGGATTCGCTTTCGATATCCCAGGCCGGTCATGCTCTTAGAAGAACCTGTACAGTTGCTTTCTACGTTCGGTTCTGAGCACCCAAAAACCTTAGGTGCTCAAAACCGAATGTTTATCAACACTGTGGCAAATCGGACAACTAGGTCTCAGGCATGGGCTAATAGTCAGCGCCAACCGAGGTGTCTTTCAAGAATTTAGATGTCCGTTGATTCTGCTTGAGAAAGCGTGTGGCATCTGCCGCTGCTAGAGGGCGCGAGAAAAAGTACCCTTGACCATAATGACAACCAGCGATCTTGAGAAGCTGCAATTGCTCAGGGCTGTCAATACCCTCTGCCACGAGTTTCATACTAAGCTTTTTGCCTAAGCTGATAATAGTTTCAACAATGTCGTTATCTTCCACACTGTTTTCCATACTGCTGACAAATGAGCGGTCAATTTTCAATGTGTCAGTAGGAAAACGGTGTAAATAACTTAGTGACGAGTAGCCCGTGCCAAAATCGTCGATCGCCAGTTGAATGCCCAAGGACTTCAGTTCCATCATCAGGTTGTGTGCAGCCTCAACATCTCGCATAATCATGCTCTCAGTGATTTCAAGCTGCAAATAGCGACCTGGCAAGTCAAGTTGTTGCAAGATAGTTGCAATTTGAGGAACTAGATCAGTCTGATCAAATTGTCGCCGCGACAAGTTCACATTCATCTTGAGGGACAGTTCGGGGAATGCTTCATTCCATTTTTGAATCTGCTGACAGGCAGTTTTAATAATCCACGCACCTAGAGGAATAATCATGCCAGTTTCTTCAACTACTGGAATAAAGTCGCTAGGTGAAATGAGACCGCGCTTTTCTTGCTTCCAACGGATGAGCGCTTCAAAACCCGAAATTTCACCCGTATCAAGTTGAATAATAGGCTGATAGAAGAGCGAGAACTCCTTGTCTTCGAGTGCTTTAATGAGGTCACTTTCAAGGTCTAAACGAGCAACAGCCTCTTCGCGCATGTCATTAGAGAAAACCTGAAACTGTGCTTCTTTTAGTGCTTTAGCTCGATACATTGCTGTATGAGCATCCCGCAACAATTCGTCAGGAGTTTGTCCATAATTTGCCTGCGTGATGGCCAACCCTACACTAGCCGTAATTGATAAACGGTGCTTGCCTAGCATTAGTGGACTAGACAACTCAGTGCGCATTTCATCCAAAAATATCTTTACCTGAGCCTGACTAATATTGTGGAATAGAATGGCGAACTCATCTCCTCCAACGCGAGCAACTTGACCATATTCACCTAGCATTTTCCGGAGACGTTTAGCAATTTCTATCAGAAGGCGATCGCCAGCAAAATGACCTAGGCTTTTGTTGATGATTTGGAACCGATCAATATCTAGAAATGCAACGATTACAGGATTGGTTTTCTGAGTATTGAGGGCCCTTTGAATATGCAACAAAAAGACTTCTCGACCCGGTAAGTCAGTAAGGGTGTCATAGGTTGTACGGTAAATTGACTTTTGTACAATAACTAACGCACCAGTGCCCAGAATGCCGATCAGTGGTTCAAAAATAGGGAACCAAAAAAACTCTGACAACGCGATCCAACCAATGCCAAACAGAGTTAACGGTAGGGCAATACCAGCTAGTAAAAGCATTTCTGGACGACGAATTTTCCAGGTTAAAAGGCTGGTCAAACCGGCCCAGGCAAACAGCCAAAGCAACTCTCCACTAGGGGGTAAAAATCTATATTGAGCAGTCCGCCCTTCAGAAATATCGAGAAGTTGACTGATGATTTGGGCATGTACAACCACCCCAGCCATTTTGAACTGATATTCTCGACTGGCACTGTAAGGGGTGAAAAACTCATCTTTAAGACTCGGAGCAACTGAACCAATCAGCACAATTTTGCCTTCAAATTGTGTCGGGTTAAAGTTTCCCTCCATGACATCTTCTATCGAGATCACCTCTGCCGGTGACGTTCGCGAACGAAATCGTAGAAGTGTCTGAAAACCTCGATCATCCGCAGATTCATAACCACCTGATTTAGCATTCAAACGGGGAATCGCTTGACCATTGATGTAGAGCGACCCATCATCATGATAGAAAGCGGTACCACGCTGTGGTAGGTATGCTAGCGTCGCCCTCAGCGCAAATGAATAAAAGGGACGATCAGCTGCACTGACGTACAATAGCCCTCGTCGAACAACACCATCAGGATCAATACTAAAATCATTGAAGCCTACTCGATTCCAAGGCACTCCATCAGGCGGAGGAACCTCACCGACCGCTGGGTCAGTTCCTACATTAGTAATAGCAATCAGATTGTCGGCTGCTAGCTGAGTCTGCAACTCCACTAAGCCCGGTGGGTGTTCCGTCTTCCGATAAATGTCTAAACCCACAACCTTAGGATTGTGCCGCTGAATAATGCTCAAAACATTGGCAACTTCTGCATCGGAGAGAGGATGACCATACTTTTGAATATCAGTCTCATTAATCCCCACTATAGTCAAGCGAGAATCCAAGCCTTGATCGGCTTTTAGCCTAACCAGCGAATCATAAATGAAGAGTTCAAATCTCTGCAACCCACCCAGCGCTTTGGCGCCGGTGATTAAAGTCATGGCCAGCAGCGTCGCCACCAAAATGGAGCGTCCACTGAACGGCAAAGCCTGAGAAAGGCGACTAACAAAGGGCTGTATTGCCTTATGTTTTCGGAGAGGAGAGCGCACCATATGGAGCCACACTACTGAATATATTGCCTTTAAGAATGAGAGAGTAAATGATTCTAAATTCAGATACTCAATTTAATGGTTCTAAACCTAAATACTCACTCCAGTAGCGCTATTCCGGTCAAAAACAGGCTGCGGCTAAATGGTCGGCACTTCCTCTTAAAGTAACAGCAAAGGCACTAGTTTGCGGCTCAATTCCAAGGTAGGAAATAAAATCAGTTAACTAATCTCGCGCTTCTTACGGAAACGCTCGTAACTAGATGTATGTAGAAACTAATTAGTGTCCTTAGCCTGCATCGTAACGTGAGTACCACCACCTCGACGCTGTCCTGGAAACTCATCGCCTCCTCCATCCGCTAAAGTTTGGGCCGGTGCCGTAAACAGCATCAAACTTGCACTGCACAAAATGCCCAGAAAAATTAAGCCGCGAGGTAGAACGAGTAGTTGAATGAGTAGAGATTTCATGGCTATGCACCTTAGCAATGGTCGTACGGGTATTCTGCTGCACGTCAGCAAGGAGCAAGGGGGCGATGCGGATGTTGCGGATGTGAGCAAAGTCGTTAGTCATTGGCATCTGAACTTCAGTTGCCTTATACACACTTCGTCTATTATTTAAGCTCTGACGCCCTAGACATGAACACAGGGATGTTACGGGAAAATTTTATTTTTCCATCGATGTCAGGCCTGAGATTCCTCACATCGGCGATCTTAGGCTGCACAAGCCTGCTTTAAGGCCCTTGCAACTTTGCATTACTTAATTGAGTGAGCGTTACTTTTGGGTGTTTTTACAAGAAGTTAGAACTACTTGTTGAAAAGTTTATCTTTTACAGATTGCCATCTCCGCATATTAAGCGTGCGTACATACCTAAAGTTGTCTCGGGTCTAATTGCCGATGCCTACCATTTCGATAAGCCCTCGTTGGAGCTCCTAGATTTCGAACTTAAAGCCTCGACACAAGCCGTTTCCTCGCTGTCAAACTCAGCACGTCAGGCCACATCTGCAAGCGCAGCATCGACGGCCACGGCCGCGTGAATGGCGGTTGTGTCAAAAAGAGGAAGGGGCAGGTCGGCTGGGTTGATCAACAGCGTAATTTCGGTGCAGCCAGCGATGATGCCTTCTGCACCTTGTTGCTGCAGGTTTTGAATAATGGCGAGACAGGCATCGCGGGAGGCCGGTACGATTTGACCCAGACAAAGTTCCTCATAAATAATGCGGTGAATGACAGCGCGATCGCCCGTCTCTGGAATCAGCACTCTTAAACCGTGCTGCTCAATCAACCGATGTTTGTAAAAAGCTTGCTCCATTGTGAACTGAGTACCCAGTAATCCAATTGTCTGAATGCCTTGAGCAGTGATTGCCGCGGCAGTGGCGTCGGCAATATGCAGAATAGGGATATTGATCTCAGCCGTGATCGCGGGCACGACTTTATGCATGGTGTTCGTACAAATGACCAGAAAATCAGCTCCGGCCACTTCGAGCGATCGACCAGCCTGGGCTAAGGCTGCCCCCGCTGCGGCCCAATCACCTTGATGTTGCAACGCTTCAATCTCGTGAAAATCGACACTGTAGAGCACAACCTTGGCGGAATGCAGCCCGCCCAAACGAGCCTTCACGCCTTGATTGATGAGTTGATAATACGTCATCGTACTCTCCCAACTCATGCCGCCCAGCAGTCCAATGGTTTTCATCTCTTCTATTCCCCAACTACCCCAACGTGGCTCAAGCTCTGGCTGTCAGACCCGAAAAAACTTTGCCACCCTAAAGATAACGGCGCTGATTAAGCATGAAACGGGGGTCGCTATCGTCAAAGGGTCTAAGGTGGTCATCAGCGATCGCGACTCTCATTGCCAACCTAAACATCCTTGCTGTCAGTACCCCTTCAAACTTTTATTCCAAGGTGCTCTATATGGGCTTGAGGTATGCCAACAAACTTGTATCATCATTTCCCCCTGCGGCGTCACCATGGGCATAACCGTCGCCACCATAACCAACTCGCCACTGCAGCAGTGTCAACTCAGGAGATTGGGCCAGGTCTCTGAGCAGGCTAGTTTCGCCATAGTCCTGTCCACCACCTAATTGGTGATATATCGATAATCTAGAACCATAAACCTCGATAGTTGCAGAAAACCAAATGCGCACGTCTTCTCTCTGTTTTAGGGCTTGCAGTTTGTTGTAGGCGTCGTCGTTTAGATACTGAATCGCGCTTGTATGGGCCTCATTGCGCACAAAACCCGTTGGTAAATAACGCTGTACCAAAACTGCTAACTGGGCTGCGTTTTGAGGGGCAAAAGTCGCATCAAAATAGTAGTCAGGCCCCTGCCCGCGCTCTGTAATCGCCCAATACCAAGGACGATATTGCTTCATTTTTCACCTCCTGATCTTTTACTAAAAGGATTTGACAGCAACATGATGACAGCTCTCTAGAGCCAGCGACCGAGAGCGGCATTATTGCGATACCGTGTCGGTGGTAGTTGCTATTGGTGAAGCCTAGAAGAAATGTCGCTGTCTACGTTTGTGACTGCTGGAATCTTGTGTGCGATCGCGTTTGGTACTGGCGGCCTGCCCCTGATTGCCTGGTTGGTACAAAGTCTGACTAACCAGCGATTAACGACCCTAGGCACCGGTAACCTTAGCGTCTCAGCAGCGTTCTATCACGGTGGCACCAAAATTGGCCTGCTGGCCGTTTTATCCGAGGCTTTGAAAGGCATTGCTGTGGTGCTGCTGGCGCGATCGCTGTTTCCCGATGTCGCAACCTGGGAAATTGTGGCTCTGATTGCCCTAGTATTAGGACGATTTAGCCTCGGGCGCGGAGCCGGTACAACGAATGTGGTTTGGGGTTATGTTGCTCATGACTGGGTGATCGCAGCGGCGATTTTTGTCTTATCCGGTGCGCTGTTTACCGTCGTACGGCGGCGACAATTGGCCCGCTTGGGGGTGTTGGCACTGATCCCCCTTTTAGAAGCGATACGCCGTCCTAACGAGCTGAGCGCCGTGGTCGCTGCAACAGCATTGGGATTGCTGATTGCGTGGATCTATCAGCAAATGCCAGATGACTTAGCGCTGTCAGCTCAGCAACCCCAAGATAGTTCTCGTAAGATGTTTCAATATTTGCGAGGTCGAGATGTGATTGGGTCACTGAACGATAAGCCTCAAACTGCTCAGATGGGGCAAAAGGCAGCAACTTTGGCACGGCTCAAGCAAGCCGGCTATGCCGTTCCGATGGGTTGGGTGCTGCCCGTAGGTGCCACGGCGCGATCGCTGATTCAACAGCTCGAAAAGGTCGAGACAAATCCCTGGCAGCAGGCTTGGATTGTGCGCTCATCTGCCCTGGATGAAGATAGCTTGGAAAGTTCAGCTGCTGGACAGTACGAGTCCATCGGTCACGTTCAAAGCGCCGCCGCGTTAGCTCAAGCTATTGAGCAGTGTCGAGCCGCTTACAACTCTAAAGGTGCCGTGCAATATCGGCGCGATCGCGGTTTGATCGACCAATCCGGTCTAGCGCTGTTAGTGCAACAGCAAGTCAAAGGGCTTTATGCTGGGGTCGCTTTTAGCCGTGACCCAGTTGAACCAGGAGATGCTGTCTTGGTAGAAGCCCTGGCGGGGGAAGCGGACCAAGTTGTATCTGGCCAAGTCACGCCAGAACAGTACCGCATTGAGGTGGCTGAGACGGCGATCGTAGAGCCGTCCCCAAGCAGTTTAGCAACGCTGAATTCCGAGCAATCGATTAGCAGCGAAAAAGCCAAAATTCCACCAGCCCTCATTCAGCAAGTCGCGACCTTGGCCCGTCATCTAGAGCTGTACTATCACGGCATTCCTCAAGATATTGAATGGAGCTACGATGGCACCCAACTCTGGCTACTGCAAGCCCGGCCCATCACCACGCTGACCCCCATCTGGACGCGTAAAATTGCCGCAGAGGTTATTCCAGGCGTGATTCGACCGCTCACTTGGTCGATTAATCGGCCGCTCACCTGTGGCGTATGGGGCCAGATATTCTCCATTGTTTTGGGCCAGCAAGCCGCCGGTCTGGACTTTGAGGCTACCGCAACGCTGCACTACTCCCGCGCTTACTTCAACGCGACACTATTGGGCGACATCTTTCGGCGTATGGGCTTACCGCCTGAGAGTCTGGAATTTCTCACGATGGGGGCTAAATTTAGCAGGCCTCCGATCGCCAGCACGTTGAAAAATGTGCCCGGACTGCTACGGTTATTGGGATGCGATTGGCGCCTCTTAAAGCAATTTGAGCAAGACGATCGCAATATCTTCGTTCCGGCTTTGGCCGAGTTGCGCCAGCTTCCAGCGACAGCGTTAACCGTTGAGCAACTCGTCAATCGCGTAGAGCTGATTCTACAGCGACTACAAACAGCTACCTATTACAACATTCTGGCACCACTCGGATTTGCTTTACGACGCACCCTGTTCAAGATTTCCGAGACGACTCTAGATCAAAGTCAGCAACCAGAGATCGCTTCGATTCAAGCCGTGCAAGAGCTGGCTGGCTTGACCCGACAGCAAGCGCCTGAACTGGTGCAAACGCTGAGTGCAATAGCAGCCTCTGATGATTCCTCTATGCTTTGGGAGCAGCTGGTGAGTCATCCCCAAGGTAAAGCAGTCAGTCAACAGCTTGAGGAAATCGCTCAGCACTATGGTTACCTCAGCGAAGTGGGCACCGACATTGCCGTCCCCACTTGGTACGAAAATCCGCAACCGGTGCGCGATTTGTTTCTCCAATTTTTGCTGCATCCCCCGGCGAAAAGGCCCTCCGAAGCCGATATGGCCCCTGCCCCAAAAGCTACTGGATGGCGACATCAACAAGTGCAACAGCGCCTGAATTTGAAGGGGCGAGTTGCCGAAGTTTATCTGACGCTGCTGGCAGAGCTGCGGTGGAGCCTGCTGGCTTTAGAACAAGCTGCGATCGCCAAAACCCTCATAGACCAAACTGGAGATGCCTTTTTCCTCACTTACGATGAGCTGACAACGGGGCTGGCGACCCACCAGTCGCTGCAAGCGCTAGTCGCCGAACGGCGATCGCAATTTGCTCAACATCAGCAGTTCTCATCAGTGCCGTTTGTGGTGTACGGGCACAATCCCCCTCCGGATCCCTCTGCCGGGATGGTTGCTCAGCCGCTGCGCTCAGGGGTTTTGCAAGGCATTGGAGCCAGTGCCGGTCAGGTGCAGGGGGCAGTTAAGGTACTAACCTCACTGCAACAATCCGAAAAACTAGCCCCAAACACCATTCTCGTGGTGCCCTATACCGATGCTGGCTGGGCCCCTGTCTTGGCGCAAGCCGCCGGATTGGTGGCGGAAGTCGGGGGGCGTTTGTCTCATGGGGCGATTGTGGCGCGCGAGTATCAAATCCCAGCGGTAATGAATATCGCCCAGGCCACCCAACAGTTTCACGATGGGCAACTCATCAGAATTGATGGACGCGTCGGCACGGTCGAACTGCTTCAGAGTGCCGCTGATTCGTAGAAGCCAAATAAATAGACAAACGCCTGCAGAAGCAGAGCCGGATTATCTTGGGCCGCTTCTGCCGCTTCTTTATCCAGCTTCTTGCATGGATCGGTCAAATTAGATTGCACAAACAGAGAAGTAAGGGAGTTGCGCTGAAATAACATCCTCAGCTCCCTAGCCTCTAAGCTCCCTAGACCCAGCCTTGTCCAGATACTTTATTTTCACGCCGATCCCTAACCCACTCAAACTAACCAAAGCGCCCCGATACATAATCCCTCGTTGCTTCATTCTGAGGATTCTTGAAAATGTTTTCGGTGGCGTCGTACTCAACCAAATAGCCAACCTTGCTACCCGAGTCAGTTGCTTCAGCGTTGTAGAAAGCCGTTTTGTCAGACACGCGAGTTGCTTGCTGCATGTTGTGGGTCACGATCACGATGGTGTATCTCTCTTTGAGCTGGTGCATCAACTCTTCAATCTTGAGGGTAGAGATGGGATCCAGGGCCGAACAGGGCTCGTCCATCAAAATCACCTCAGGGGCAATTGCGATCGCGCGGGCAATACAAAGACGTTGCTGTTGTCCCCCCGAGATTGATAGGCCGCTCTCCTTTAGTTTGTCCTTCACTTCATCCCATAGGGCGGCTCCACGTAGTGATCTTTCCACTAGTTCATCCATGTCGCCCTGGTAGCCGTTAATGCGAGCCCCAAAAGCAATATTGTCATAGATGGACTTAGGAAATGGGTTGGGCTTCTGGAATACCATACCCACTCGACGGCGCAACTCCGTCGGGTCAACCCCCTTACTATAAATATCTTGGCCGTGAAAGGTAATGCGCCCGTCGATATGAGCGCCCTGAATTAAATCGTTAAGACGATTAAAACACCGTAACACCGTGCTCTTACCGCAGCCGGAAGGGCCAATAAAAGCGGTGATTTTGTTTACCGGAATCTCCAAATTAACTCCACGCACTGCCTTAAAGGAGCCGTAGTAATAATCGGTGTTTTCGACCCGAAAGATACTCTGTTGCTCAATAGCAGCGGTGGCAAAAGATTGTTCAGATTGCATGGGAGTCATTCTCTTAACACAATAAGTCTTAAAGCGGTTAGCACTAACGGGAACTTTGGAAGCGATTACGGATAAAAATGGCGGTGGAATTCATCACCAGCAGCAGGATCATCAGCATGATAATGGCTGAAGCAGCGATCGCATGAAACTCTTCTTGCGGCCGACTTACCCAGTTAAAGATCTGAATTGGCAATGCTGTAAAAGCCGGTTCCTGTAAGCCTTCGATCGTAAGTGTAGGCGCAAAGGGCACGAATGCTGCTGCCCCGACGGCAATGATGGGAGCAGTTTCACCAATTGCCCGTGACAATGCCAAAATGGTGCCCGTCATGATGCCAGGAATCGCTTGAGGCAACACGTGGGTGCGCACCGTCTGCCAGCGCGTCGCGCCTAGCGCCATGCCTGCCTGGCGAATGCTGTCCGGCACTGCCTTTAGCGCTTCGCGAGTCGCCACAATAATCACTGGCAGGATCAGTAGCGCTAGGGTCAATCCCCCAGACAAAATACTGCGCCCGCCGGTGACAAATATAAACAGCCGAGCGAATACAAACAAGCCTAGTAAACCATAGATAATGGAAGGCACCGCCGCTAGATTACTGATATTGATTTCAACAATCTGAGCGAACTTGTTGTTCTGAGCAAACTCTTGCAGGAAAATCCCAGTACCAATTCCAATCGGAATCGAAACTGCTGCCGTGATGATGAGCAAAATAATTGAGCCCAAAAAAGCCGGCCAGATTCCCGCTTGCTCAGGCTTCCGAGAGGGTGGCGACGTGAGGAATTCAAAACTGAGAGTGGGTAGCCCCCGCACTAGAATACCGATGATCAGCACGGCTAATACGATCAGGCCAGAAAAAGTCGCAATCCAGGCAATCGTCTGGAAAATCCGATCAATTTTGTAGCGGTTTTGCAATTGCGGCTTGTAATCACTGCTGCCAGGAGTAGCTGAGTTTTGAGAGGAGGCCATTATTCGTACTTCTCCTGATACTTACGCACAAACCAGTAGCTAATCAGATTCAAGACCAGGGTGATCACGAACAAAGTCATCCCCACCGCAAACAGCGTTTTGAACTCTAGGGAACCATAGGGAGCATCGCCTTTGGTTACCTGCACAATAAACGACGTCATCGTTTGGATAGAAACCCTTGGATCAAGCGTCAGCGTTGGGCTTTGCCCCGCCGCCAATGTCACGATCATCGTTTCGCCCACGGCTCTCGACACGCCCAAAATAATCGCCGATACAATTCCTGAGAGCGCTGACGGCAGGACGACGCCAAGAATCGTTTCTCGTTTCGTGGTACCCAAGGCGTAAGACCCTTGTCGCAAGCTATCCGGCACTGCAAAAATAGCATCTTCACTCAGGGAGGCGATTGTCGGCAAAATGGCAAATCCGAGTACAACACCGGCACTCAGCGCATTAAAAACCTGCATGCCAGGGATAAAAGACCGCAAAACTGGCGTGACTAGTAACAGGGCAAAGTAACCAAAGACCACTGTGGGCACTCCAGCCAAAACCTCTAGCGCGGGCTTCAGAAAAGCTCTCGCCCTTCTGGGCGCATATTCGCTCAGACAAACGGCGGATAGCAACCCCAAAGGTATAGCAATCAATAGACCAGTGACTGAGGTTAAAAAAGTTCCACAAAGCAGAACAATAACGCCAAACTCTGGGTTGGCAAACAAAGGTGTCCAACGAGTAGCCGTAAAGAACTCGATCGGAGAAACCTCTAGAAAGAACTCGATAGTTTCAAAAATGAGTGTAAAAACGATGCCAAAGGTGGTGAAAACCGACACCATAGCAAACGCGCCGAACAAAATTACCACAGCTTTCTGCGAGAACTTGCTGGCGGAACGATTGGGCTTCCAGAGACCGCTCTGATCAGCCCCTGCATCAGGGAAAACACTTTGAGCCATTAGCAATTCTTCTCATATGGACCTAGCAAACTTGATGTTTACCGTGTCTTGATTAATCAACTAAGAGGTTTGTCAGTCAAGACAAACAGGTTTATCTCGACTGACAAACCCAAGACGTAAGCTGCCAAGGTGAGGTGACTAACCACAAGGCATTATCCTCACCTTGACAAGCAGGCTGAGTCATCAGGATTACTCAGCAGTGGACTTGACTTCGCCCCCCTTAACCAGTGCCAAGGAATCTGCGTACAATTCACCGGACAGAGGCACGTAGCCAGTGTCAGCAACGAACTGCTCATTTGCCGGATCTAGGTAGAAATCGATAAAGGCCTGCACGGCAGGATCTTCTTCGTACGCAGCGGCATTGACATAGATGAAGAGAGGGCGAGAAAAGGGCGTGTACTCACCGGCCAGAACAGTTTCTGGGCTGGGGGCAACGCAATTGCCAGTGCCATCATCGATCGCTACAGACTGCATCCGATCTTGGTTCTCGAAGTAGTAGGCAAAACCGAAGTAAGCCAACGCATTCGCGTCACCTTCTACACCCTGCACCAAAACGTTATCGTCTTCGCTGGAGGTGTAGTCGCCACGGCTAGCGCCTTCTTCGCCATTCACCACATCGGTGAAGTAGTCAAAGGTACCAGAGTCAGTACCCGGACCGTAGAGCAACAGCTCAGCATCGGGGAAGCTCGGATCAACCTGATTCCAATTCGTAATGGTACCTTCGGCTTCGGGGCTCCAGATGGTGCTGAGCTGGTCAATGGTCATGCAGGTCGCCGCCCAGTCGTTTTCGTTGTTCACCACGACAGTCAGGGCGTCAGTGGCGACCGGCAACTCGATCATTTCGATGCCGTTTTCAGCACAGTTGTCGATTTCTTCCTGCTTCACACCGCGAGAAGCGTTGGAAACCTGAGATTCACCATTACAGAACTTTTCAAAGCCGCCGCCCGTACCCGAAGCGCCGACGGTGATCCGGACACCCGGATTCGCAATTTGGAATTCCTCAGCCATCGCTTCGGAAACCGGAAACACGGTGCTGGAACCATCAACGGTGATTGAGCCTTCTAAATCAGAACCGTCGTCGGTAGCTGCGACTTCTTCACCACCTTCTTCAGTGGTCGTGTCAGCAGTGTCTGTAGGGGCACCACAAGCCACGACGCTACCCAGCAGGGCCGCTAGTGATAAAGAGTAAGCAAACTTCTTGATCATCTGAAAATCTCCTTCTCGGTCGGATATTGAATGTTCTGAAGTTTTCCTATGGGAGTATATCGAGGCAACATAAAGAGAAGGTTAAAGAGCAAAGATATTATTTCCAGGGTCGTCAGGGTGCATTGTGATGGTGGATGAAATACTGGATTGCGCCAATGTGGTTTTCTAGCTTTTTTAGAAGGACAAGGTCTTGAGCACCAAGCTCAAGACCGGCTGTTGCGGTTTGCAGTTGAACTGATCAACGCAATTGGTTTGACCGCTGCCTTTGCCGACTGGCCTGATGTCGCTTGAGTGCCAGAGTGCGAGAGCGGCCACTTGAGAGCGATCGCCTTGAGCGCGTGGAAGGCCATGGCCTGATCAATCTGCGTCGGGCCTCGTCGATTGTCGGGTAGAGCAAATCGGCGACATTGCCCCTGTTCATCTCGCATGGCCCCAAAGGGAGGATTGGCGATAACCACATCATATTGTTGGTCGGGCTGGTACTCGGTAGCGTCGAACTGAGTGACAATGTCGCCCTGAGCCCACCGATCAGCCGCGCGGTCTGAATTGAGTTCATTGGCAGTGACCTTAGCCGAATCCGTTTCCAACAGCCATGCAGCCATGTCCAGCAGTCGGTTCGTAGACAGTGGTATCTGGAGTAATCCCTGTCAGAGTCGAAGCTAAAAAGGCGATGGGAATCGGCGTGCTGTAGACCTGCTGTAGAACGCTGGTAGAGGAGCGGACATGAGGGCCGGTTGGCAGCGTTCAACGACACGCAAGAAATTTTTAGCCACCCAGCGGAAGCGGCCATGCGCGACTATGTGACGGGCCGTTTTGGCTAAAGGTTTTAGGGAGTTACGCTTAAATAACATCCCACCGCCCCTGCTACCCATCCCCCCTGCCACAGTCTTGTCCGGGTACTTTATTTTCAAGCCGATCCCTTAGCTGTTGGCTCCTCAACCTGCTGCAACCTACTGCAACCGAAAAATCATGTATCAGCAAACCGGCGATGCTGGCGCTGCCCGCCAAGAATATCGAATCGCCTCTGAGCCGTTTCGTTACCGGGGCGACTGGTCAGGGGCTCAAAAAGCTAAGTTGCACCGGCAACATTTGCATAAATCTCCAGTTGCTGTAGTTTAGAGACTAGAGACCCATAAGACTTACGCAGTTGAATCATATTTTGCCCCCCTGCATCCCCAATCTGGGGAAATCGGATTCAACATTCTCCAGGTTGGTGGGATTGAGGGGGCTTTTGCGTAAGTCTTAACCAAGCTATTTATCGCCCGATCCATGCGGATTTAGGTGCAGCTTGATATCGCAATCTCAAGTTTTCAAAACTTACGAAAATTGCCAGTTTCCCCATCTTTCTTCAGATATGACTAAACTCATCAAACCTTTGATCGCTGCCACTCTCTTGACTGCGAGCTGGGGGGCGATCGCACCACTTAGCCTGCGAGCTGACATGGGCCACGACCACGGCGGTGAATCTACGCCCCCGACTGCTGAAACGCCCCACGAGGGCGAACATCACGATCATAGGGGACATGAGGGACATGCCGGTCACAGTCACGGGAGGTTGATGATTCCTGCTGGCCAACCCATTCCTGAAATCACCCTGGATGTGTTTCCAGATCCAGTTGCAGGATGGAACTTGCAAGTGCAAACAGCTAACTGGACCTTTGCTCCTGAAGCGGTGAATACAATCAGCAACCTGACGGAGGGCCATGGTCATCTGTACATCAATGGCGAACAGGTGACTCGTATTTACAGCGAGTGGTACTACATTCCTAGTTTGCCGCCGGGTGAGCACATTCTGACGGTGGGGCTCAATGCCAATGGTCATGAAGCTCTAATACACGGTGGTGAGCCCATTGAGGCCTCGGTCAAAGTGATTGTCTCTGCCACTTCATCAACGCTAGACCAGTAGCTTGGGTTTTATTCACAACCCTGTTCAACTCCTCGACAGGGTTGTAAGGCTAAGGTTTTAGGGCAAAGGCGATCGCTGCACTCGCCTTTGAATGTGCGTGAGCGATATTTGACGCGCGAGCGGAAGCTGCACTGTGCCAATAGAGAACTGGCTAAAAATCGACGCCGCGTTTCAAATCAACACCGTTTTCAGCGTAGTGCTTGTGGTTAAACACCTCGGAGTGCGTGCTAGCCAGTTCGAAGTAGGCTGGTGGATGTTTGCAGCGTCCGGTAATGATCACCTCGGTATCGCGGGGTTTGCGCAGCAGTGCTTGCACAATCGGCTCTTCTGGCAATAGCTCAAGATCAACTGTGGGGTTGAGTTCGTCGAGAATGACGGTTTTGTAAAGGCCCGACGCGATCGCGGTACAGGCCAGTTCCCAACCGCGCTCGGCTTCAACATAATCAATTTCTTGCTGCTGTCCTCGCCAGACGATGGCATCTCGACCACAGCGCTGATGGTCGACCAAGTTAGGATAGCTTTTGCGCAGTGCCGAGATCGCGGCGTCTTCGGTATAGCCTTGTCCGCCTTTGAGCCACTGCATAATCAACACCCGATGAGATTGGTCCTGGCTGATGCCGCGACCGATTGCCTGGAGAGCTTTGCCCAGCGCACTGGTCGACTTGCCTTTACCGTCACCAGTGTAGATTTCCACCCCTTCGATACCGGGAAAGTCCATATTTTGAGGGCGCTGTGGCTTCATTTCAGAATGCAGGTTAGCGACCTCGATCAGTGGCGGTGGGGCCCCTCGTCCTGTCGCGATCACCTCTAAATGCTCCGGCTTATTTTTCAGCGATCGCACCACATCCTCGATAGGCAGCAGCCCCAGATCCAAAACCGGATTGATTTCATCCAGCACCACAACGGAATAAAGGCCGGAGGCGATCGCACCTTTGGCGACATCCCAGCCGCGTTGGGCTTCCTGTCGGTCAAACTTGGTAATTTCCTCGGGGCCAAAAAACTCAGCTCGCCCAGTGCGCACTTGATCAATTAGATGAGGAAAGCCGCGTTGTAGGGCTTCAATCGCTGCATCTTCGTCATAGGTGCGGCCTGGGCCTTTGAGAAAACGTAGCAGCAAGACCCGACTTTCCATAAAATTTTGAATGCCGAGACCGATGGACCGCAGCACCACCCCCAAGGCTACTTGTGATTTGCCTTTGCCCTCGCCGTCATAGACGTGGATTTGGCCGGCTAAGCGCTCATTGTGGAGCTGTGCAGTACGAATTCCGATGCCAGTTCTGACCATTTGTTGTTATCGGGCGTTAAGTTTTGAGCAGTACCGCCTAAAATTTTACCGAAACCTTTACCAACGAGATACCCTATATGCCTAACTAGAGGCTGTCATCATTTAGCGGTCAAGTCCTGATGCGGACAGTGTCTCCGCCCCTAGCCGGGTTTTCGGAGCGAGTGTGGTGATGCTGATACCGCCAGCGTTCTGGTTTTAATTGATGACACGCCCTAGGGTGAGGACATTATATTTAGCCTTGAACAGGTTGCAATCGTCGGCCCTAACGTTGGCTTGATTCACCGATAGAAATCGTTGGTAATTGATTTCGACCCAGTTCACTTGCCTGCCTAACAACATCTATGTCGTTGTTTCTAACTGATAATGCGGCCGTATTGCCCTTCCGAGCAATTGTGTTCCAATGTTTGCTGTTATTGGTCGCGATCGCGTTAGAAGCCATTGTCCTGAGGCTAAGGCTAAGGTTAGGGTATCAACCGAGCATCCGCTATGCAGCCAGTCTAAATCTGTTGACAGTCGTACTTGGGTGGATGGCATTTCTGACTTTGGAATCAGCTTTGCCGCAAGTGCTCCAAACTCAAATTATCAGCTACGTTTTGTTTGGCAATTTCTATATCAATAGCGTGTCAAACAACTTGGGCATTTTTGTGGTGTTGGCTGGTTTAGTCACGTTTTTTCTCACCTTTTGGATTAAAGTCCTTGGTTTAGAAGGGCTGACTTGGGTGCTTGGGACACCGATTGTTCCAGCGCGCACTAACGCCAATGCCAATCGCTATCGTTACCGGCGATCGCCCAACAAAGACGCGAGCCCGCCCCATGTTCTCGCGGTATTGCAAGCCAATGCACTGAGTTTTTCCGCGATTTTGGTGCTGCTGCTGCTGCGCTACGGAGTCACCCAACGGCTATGATCAAGCTGCTGCAAAACCTCTGGGCCAACATTTCGGCATTTCTTTTTCCGGCTGACTATTACGCCTGGCAAACGCTGATTTACTTGGGCATCTTTTCGCTCACAATGTCTTGGGTCGCTCGGTTAACCGACAGCAGTGAGCTAACGGTTGGCGTCATTGCCACTGGCAGCTGGATTTTCTTTGCCTTAGGTATCGGTTGGTTTTTAGAAAATGCCAAAGTTCGACCGTTTGGCATTCCCATTGCACCTTGGGTCATGGGGGCGATCGCTTGTCTTTATTTCTTAAGCTTTATACAACCAGAAAATTGGACTATCGGCTTCACCTCTTGGCCGTTGATTTCAGTCGCTATTATTGCGCTGCCAGCCTTCTTTACGTGGGAGTTACAACCCAAAATTCCCCCACCCCCTGTCCGCCAGCACCTCATTCTCCTAACTTTAATCGCGTTGCTGTTCAGTAATTGGTTTCAATTTTACTTTCGGCTGCAAAACTGGCTTGAAGACTACCCTAGCTTGCTAGCTGATGACTTCAACCATAGTGGCTTTGTCTATCGAGCCTCTGAACCCCCAGTGGAGAAAGCTCGCGGCGTTGTCCTGCTAACCTCTGCCGAAAGCGAAATCACCGATGCGCTTAACGATACCCCCTGGCCCTATGTTGAGCGCTGGCTGTTAGGCCTTGATGAAAAACTAGCCGCTTTTACAGACACGATCATCAGCTCGCTCACATCCCCTCAAGAAAGCAGTTTATGGCAGCTCCAAGCTGACAGTGATGCGCTAGACAATGGCGGCTATATCCTAAACTTAATGGCCATTTGGTCGGGTCCCGCCTCAACTCAGAACGGCTATTATCTAAAGAAAACTTGTACGATTGATCCCCAAACTATTAACACAGCCAATCCCAGCCCGACTCCTGGTTCACAGTCAACACCAATGGCCAAGGTAGAGTGCGATTTAGATACTCCCAAAAACGCGGGCCAGCCCCCTCTGCAATGAGCACATCCCAGATTTTCAATCCATATAACGGGTTTAGGGCGAGCATCTGGCTCGCGATCAGGATCAACAAGCAACAGCGAGATGCGCTCCTCTGCGATCGCCTTGTGCTTGGGAGCATGCAACTTTGGAGCTGATGCCAAGAAAGGTGCTTAGAGCGATCGCCTGAACGCCAATTTTGCCTCAGCAGCAGGGTGTTGGCGTAGAGATTTGATAGTTTAAAGACGCAATCTTACAGTGTTTATTATCCTAAACACGCTAGTCCAAAACTACGCACTTTCAGTGCGAGACTTTAGTTGCTACACACTTCTCGAAGCTGTCCTGCACATGTCAGAGAATGGCCTAGATTGGGAGGAAAGTAAGAGTCCATATCGATGCCAGAGTATCGTCGA
>JBCDAJ010000056.1:0-37040 GCA_039185935.1 Cyanobacteria bacterium P01_F01_bin.56
GTGAAGCGGAACTGGCCTATCACGTGGTTGAGGGACTCGAACATCGAGGTGAGATTCATGGTCACACGACTCAGTACGTCAATGTCAAGACCACTTGAGAAACTGTTATGTGCCTCGACTTTTTATGCCGTACCTACTTATCGCTGGTGAGCTGTGAATCCTGGGGGCACGAACAGTTCTGAGGGCGATCGCTAACCGTAGGCAACAAGCGTCAGCCGACTAATTTAGCTTTAACCATTGCTTGCACTTTCGCACCATCTGCCCGGCCTTTGAGTTCTTTCATGGCTGGCCCCATGACTTTACCCATGTCTTTGGCTGAGGCCGCTCCAGTTTTCGTGATCAGCGCATCAATAATCGCCTCGATTTCCTCATCCGACACCGGTGCCGGCAAATATTCTTCAATGATGGCGAGTTCCGCAGCTTCCTTGTCTGCCAAATCGGCGCGGTTGGCGGCATTGTACTGAGCGATCGCATCTTTGCGCTGTTTGGCCAGCCGCGTCAAAATTGCCAGCTCTTGCTCTGCTGTCAGCGCGTCTTGGCCTTTACCCCGAACCGTACTTTCATCTTCGATGATGACTTTCTTAATGCTGCGCACCGTTTCGAGGCGCAGTTTATCTTTTGCCTTCATCGCGGTTTTGATGTCATCAGAGATGCGGTCTTTAAGGCTCATGGCGTTGATCTGTAAATAAGAATCATGTTTTATCCTAGCGATCGCCTCTCACCCCGTCTATATCACTTAGGGATCGGCTTGAAAATAAAGTACCCGGACAAGACTGTGGCAGGGTGAATGGGTAGCAGGACCGGTGGGATGTTATTTAAGCGCAATTCACTTACCCCGATTCTTGCCCGCTAGCAACTTCCACTGCTGGTTGAGCGTCGGCAGCCAGGGACAAAGGCACATCAGGCGCGGATGTGGCGGTGGGCGATTTTTTGTCTAAAACATCCACAATCAACGCTTCTTCAATCCAGACTTTGCACACCACGGCCAGAGGCAAAGCCAAAATCAACCCGATCGGCCCTAAAAAATTAGCAAAGAAAATTTGGACAACCAGAGTCGCGGCTGGCAACAGTGAAACCCGCCGCTGCATCATCATGGGGCTAAACCAATAGCTCTCTAAATTTTGAATAAAGACGTAAAGCACCACGACAACGATCGCCTTACTAAACGATTGCGATAGCGCCACAATGATGGGGAAGATTGCACTCAGCGCCGGACCAATGTTGGGAATAAAGTTGAACAGCCCAGCCAGCATGGCATTGGCAAAGGGATACGGCACCCCTAAAAAGAACAGCCCGGCAAAGCTTAAGGTCGCTACAAACACTGAATTGATCGAGACTCCGCCCAACCAGCACAGCAGCGACCACTCGCACTTGGTCAAAATCTCGTCGGCGCGGCGGCGGTAAAGAGAGGGAAACAGTCGCAGCAGCAGATTGCGATAGGCCTTGGGGTCGCTGAGGAACATCAGCGTCAGCACAAAGAGCAGCAAACCCTGCAACAGGGTCACCACTGACCCCGAAAAAAAGCTGACAAAATTGCCAAAAAACTGCCCGCTGAAGTTGAGAAATTGCTCAATCAGGTTGTTGAGTCTGGGTAGCTCGAAGTCAGCAACCATATCGGGCACCCACTCCGGCGGATTTTCTGCCAGATCGGTTACCCAGCTGTCTAACCGATTAAAGCCCTGAGGCACCAACGCCAAAAGCTGCTCAAACTGATTAGCAAACAGCGGCAACACCAACACCGAAAAGAGCGTCATCACGACTAGGACAATGCCCAGGGCCATGAGCACCGCTCGGGAGCGCCGCATTTGAAACCGCCGAACGATGCGCCGCACTAAGCTATTCAGCGCAATCGATAAGACGATCGCCGCAAATACCAGTAGCAAGATGCCGCGAAACTGCCAGAGAATCACGAGAGCCAATATAAAGCACACTAGGCTGATGTAGTCTGAGAGTTTCACCTGACCTCTCCTCCAAGCCAAAACAGACTTGACTGGATTCTAAGCGACACTGCTGAGGGTGAGCTGAAAATCAGCAATCGTTCCCTAAACCTCAACTAAGCGCTGAAATATTTTGCGACTGGATGATAAGTGATGATCGCCGTCGTCGATTGCTCAGGATAGAGCTGTTCACTCTCGTCCATCGACATGCCGATGCGATCGGTCTGCAGCAAATCAAGCTGCTTGTATTGATCCGGAATGTGGGGACAAGCCGGATAGCCAAAGCTATACCGCGACCCCTGATAGCGCTGCTTCAGGACCTCACGAATCGTGTCTGGCTCTAGGTGACCATAGCCCAGCTCTTGGCGAACGCGGGCATGGCACCATTCCGCCATGGCTTCGGCCGTCTGCACTGACAAGCCGTAGTAGTAGAGGTAATCAGTGTACTGATCCGCCTGAAAGAGCTTTTGGGCAAATTCTGTCGCAAATTCGCCAACGGTGACCGCCTGCATGGGAAACACATCAAACTGCCCCGGTTTTGCGTTCTCCTTCGGCAAAAAGAAATCGGCAATGCACAGCCGTCGCAGCGATTTTTGCCGAGGAAAGGTAAATGTCGCGATTGGATCTGGGAGGAGCGCACGGCCGTGCGCCCGTACGTCGAATTCATCAATAACGCGCGGATCATAGACATGCAGCGAATTTTCTTCTGCCAGACAAGGAAAATAGCCGTAGACAATCTGAGGAAAGAGCAGCTTTTCAGTCAAAATCCGCTCTTTCCAATAGGTGAGAATCGGCTGCACGGTTTCCTGCAAAAAGGCATCATACTCCTCTCGCGACTGTTCTCTCGCCTTGCGAAACTGCCACTGCCCCACAAACAGCGCTTGTAAATCCAAATACCAGAGCACCTCTTCTAGGGGAATGTCGGCCGGATTCAGAAGCTTGGTGCCCCAGAACGGTGGAGTGGGACGAGAAAGATCGACGTCAACGGCTGCGGAGCGGGTGGTGTCGAGGGGTGATGGGGTGTTGGGGTGTTGGGGTGTTGGGGAGTCCTGCTCAGCATTGGAGGCATCATCAACCGGAAGTTCCTGGGCCCCGTTGCTCCCTATCTCCCCATCTCCCTCGCTCCCTCGCTCATCCAAAAAGCCTTGAAAATCGTCCCAATTCTCTGCCGCCTTCGCGGGCATCAACTTATCCATAAAATGCAGGTCGGCAAACGCATCTTTGCCGTAGACCACTCTGCCTTTATACGTTTTTTGGCAATCATCTTTGACAAATTTGGGCGTCAGCGCCGCCCCTCCGAGAATGACCGGCACGCTAATGCCCTCTTCGTTAAAGGTTGCCAAGTTATCTTTCATAAAGGCCGTGGATTTCACCAACAGGCCACTCATGGCAATGCAATCAGCGTTGTGTTCACGGTAAGCCTGAATGATGTTTTCCACGGGCTGTTTGATGCCCAAATTCACCACCTTGTAACCGTTGTTGGACAGGATGATGTCCACTAGATTTTTACCGATGTCATGGACGTCACCTTTCACCGTCGCGATGACAAAGGTGCCCTTACCAGAATCGTCATTGTCAGACTTTTCCATAAAAGGCTCTAGATAGGCCACCGCCGCTTTCATCGTTTGGGCCGATTGCAGCACAAACGGCAACTGCATCTGACCCGAGCCAAAGAGTTCACCCACGACTTTCATGCCGTCTAGCAAAAAAGTGTTGATAATATCCAGCGGGGCATATTGCTGCAGCGCATCAGCGAGGGCATCGTCTAGGCCAATCCTTTCACCATCAATGATGTGCTGTTTGAGGCGCTCTTCGATCGGGAGATCTTTGGCGATCGCTTCCTTTTTCTTCAGACTCTTGCCTTCAAACAGCGTAGTGAGCTTTGTCAGCGGATCGTAAGTCACGATATCGCCGTCAAATTCGCGCTGGTCGTAAATCAGATCACGGCAGATTTTTTGATGCTTCGGATCAATCTTGGCCAGAGGCAAAATCTTGGCCGCGCTGACGATCGCCCCATCTAAACCAACCTGCATCGCCTCGTGCAGAAATATCGAGTTCAACGTCACCCGCGCCGCCGGATTCAGACCAAAGGAAACGTTAGAAACCCCCAGCATGATGTGGCAACCTGGCAGATTCTCACAAATCATGCGAATGGATGCAATCGTTTCCCGGCCGTTCACCCGGTCTTCTTCAATCCCTGTGGAGATGGGCAGCGCCAGGGTATCGAAGAACAATTCACGAGGCGGAATGCCGTATTCCACCGCATCGCGATAGGCTCGCTGCGCAATTTGGAACTTCTTCTCAGCCGTTCGAGCCATACCGTCTTCGTCAATAGTGCCGATGACGATGCCTGCGCCGTACCGTTTCGCCAGTTCTAGCACTTTAAAGAAGCGCTCATCCCCATCCTCATAGTTAGTCGAGTTGAGGATGCACTTACCCCCTGCTACTTTAAGACCGGCTTCCATTTTTTCCCATTCAGTGGAGTCGAGCATCAGCGGCAGCGTGACATTCGTCACCAGGCGAGACACCAGTTCGTGCATGTCACGCTCGCCATCACGACCCACATAGTCCACGTTCACATCCAAGACGTGGGCGCCCTCTTTGACCTGCGATCGCGCGAGGGCCACCAAGCCATCCCAGTCTTCGTCGTTCAGCATAGTGCGACACTTTTTCGAACCACTGGCATTCAGTCGCTCGCCCACAATCAAAAAAGAGTTGTCTTGATCGTAAGGTTGCGGACTGTAGATCGATGCCGAGGCAGGGACGTAGTTGAGGGCGGGACGAGGGTCGACTAGGTGGTGGGGTGATGGGGTGGTGGGGTGATGGGGTGGTGGGGTAACTCTGCTACGCTGCCACCCTTATACCCTGCTACCCTGCTACCCTCATACCCTCTCACAGGTCTTTCCTTCGGACGCAAATCCTTCGCCAACTCCGCCAGTTGAGCAATGTGCTCTGGCCCAGTACCGCAACAGCCCCCGATCACCTGGACTCCCAAATCTTCAACAAAGTGCATCAGGGCCATGCGGAGTGCCATCGGGGAGAGGTGATACACCGCTTGGCCGCCCACGTTTTCAGGCAGACCGGCATTAGGGATGCAAGAGATCGCAAAAGGCGACTGCTCGGCCAGATGCTTCACATGGTCTTTCATCAGGTCTGGCCCGGTCGCGCAGTTGAGGCCGAGAATATCGATGGGGTAAGGTTCCAAAATGGCGAGGGCAGCGGCCATCTCTGTGCCGACGAGCATCGTGCCCTGCTGTTCCATCGTGACGGAAACCATCAGCGGCAGGCGCATTTGACGCTCTTCAAAGACTTCGAGAATAGCGTTGAGGGCGGCTTTGATTTGCAAAACATCCTGGCAAGTTTCCACCAGCATTAAATCGACGCCGCCATCAATCAACCCCTGAGCTTGCTCAGCATAGGCCGCCTTAAGCGTGTCAAAGTCGATATGGCCAAGCGTCGGCAGTTTGGTGCCCGGCCCCATAGAGCCTGCAACAAAGCGCGGCTTGTCCGGAGTCGAAAAGTCGGCAGTCGCCTGCTTAGCCAGTTCAGCCGCAGTTTTATTAAGTTCATAGGCGCGGTCCGCCAAGTCATATTCTGCCAAGACAATGGACGTGCCGCCAAAAGTGTCAGTTTCAATGACATCAGCCCCCGCTGCTAAAAAGCTGCGATGGACTTTAGCCACGGCCTCAGGCTTGGTCACCACCAAATATTCGTTACAGCCTTCGTACTCTGGCCCGCCAAAATCTTCAGCAGTCAGATCTTGCACTTGCAGGTTCGTGCCCATCGCGCCATCAAAGACGACAACGGGGCGATCGGGACGATGGAGGTGCGCTAAAAAGGCGTTTGTCATAACTCAGGCAGTTAACCGTGCTGCAGTGCTAAAAATCCGGATAAATCCCATTTTTACACGATTGTTAAGAGAATGTTGGGAAGCGCGACGGCACAGTGAGCCCCTCATCCGTGACGTGTTCTCAAAATTGCAGAAGAGCATTAGCCATGTGGCACCGATCGCTACGCCGCTTTTTGCCACTCGGCAATGTCCCAGCAGGAGGTGCCATCTTCGGTGGAGTCGGTAATGACGTCCAGTTGTTGAGGGTCTCAAGGCCAACCGGGCCTGTGGGAGATCCTGAGTACCTCACGATACAGACTCAACGGCTGTACGCAGTCCCCAATGTTGGACACAAGGGATGAAGTCGCGATCGCTAAATAACAACCTATGTTTGGCCTCAATGCAGAAGGTGGCGATGATGACATCAACGGTTTTCCGTACGGTGATACCGCGTTTTCTCAGCATTCGAAAATTATCAGCGCTTTTAATCGCTAAGTCAGGGTTTAACAGTTGAAACAACGTTGGAGATGTCAGTAAGCGTTTAGCAGTTGCGTCATCGGCATCTTGCCGAAAGCCTTGCAAGACTTCTGTCAGAATGATATCCCCAACGGCTAAAGGCTGCGTACCTAAAAGTTGATCGAGCAATTCAACTTGGGGCGTCTCTTGGCCATTGAAGTAATCAATCCACACACTGGAATCAACCAGGATCATGCATCCTCTCTGAGGAGATCGAGATTGCCTTCCCAAGCTAATTTGCCTCGAAAAACCTTTATGGCTTCCTGGCGCTTAATTTGAACCAGAATTTGCAACGCCAGCTCAATGACTTTTTCAGTGGTCTCTAGCCCCGTGACCTGCAGAGCATCGGCGATCAAAACATCATCTATTTCAACGTTCGTTTTCATGATTGCCATCAAATCGATTCGTTGCTTTTTTAGCGTAGCCTGTTTCCCCTCACAGTATGTCTGCACAGTTGAGAACAATCGCGCGATCGCTACGCCGCTTTTTGCCACTCAGCAATGTACCAGCGAGGGGTGCCGTCTTCGGTGTGGCAGGTGACGACGCCAAGTTGTTCGAGGGTGTCGAGGCAGTCTTGAATGGCTTTTTGCTTGCGGCTGGCGTTTTTGAATTGGACTTTGACCTGGGCGACAGTCCACTCACCGCCTTGAGGATGATCGGGGATACCTCAATTTTGCCCAGGGAATCGAGCGAATCCGGCAAATCTTACAGACCTTTACGGCGAGATGATTGCTGCTGCTGCATTCTTAGTCCTACGACGAGATACTGTCAATCGTGCCGCCTTTATCGCGCTTCTGTGCCCGCTCCATCAGCAGATCATGAGTGCTTCTGACATCGCCATCCTCACCTGGAGTACGCTGCCCAAACTGACCATCTTCCTGCAGTTCCCAAGCATAGCGATTGTCCGTCAGCATGATGTCCAAAATGTCCTTGAGTTCTCGGACCGCATCTGCATCTAGCACTGGCGTCACCGCTTCGACTCGGCGATCCAGGTTGCGAGGCATCCAGTCGGCGCTGCCAATATAGATTTCCTCATCGCCATAATTGTGAAAGTAAAAAATGCGGGCGTGCTCTAAAAAGCGCCCAATAATACTGACAACGCGAATGCGATCGCTCACCCCAGGTACGCCAGGTCGTAAACAGCAAATGCCCCGCACAATTAAGTCAATTTCGACCCCAGCTTGCGACGCCTGGTAGAGCGCTTTAATCATTTCGACATCCACTAGGGCATTCATTTTGGCGATAATGCGACCGGGGTTACCGGCCTTGATATGGGCAATTTCGCGTTCGATTAGCCGCAGCATGCTCTGACGCAGTGTCAGGGGGGCCACTAACAGATGTCGATAATCTTTGTGCAGAGAGTAGCCCGTCAAAAAGTTGAACAAGTCGGTCAGGTCAGCGCCTAAATCATCGCGGGCACTCAGTATGCCTAAATCGGTGTACAGCTTTGAAGTTTTGGGATTGTAGTTGCCGGTGCCAATATGCACATAACGGCGGAGGCGATCGCCTTCTCGCCTGACCACGAGAGTCGTTTTAGTGTGGGTCTTTAAGCCCAACACCCCGTAAACAACGTGAACACCAGCGTCTTCTAGTCGGCGCGCCCAAATAATGTTGTTTTGTTCATCAAAGCGGGCCTTGATTTCCACCAAGGCCACCACTTGTTTGCCATTTTCCGCCGCTGCAATCAGCGATCGCACAATGGGCGAATCTCCTGACGTACGATACAGCGTCATCTTGATGGTCAGCACATGGGGATCAAGCGCTGCCTTTTCGACAAAGGCCTGTACCGATGCAGCAAAAGATTCATAAGGATGATGAACCAGGATGTCTTGCTGACGGATAGCGCTAAAAATACTCTCTTCATTCCGTTCAACCGTCTTGAGACGGGGCGGTACCAGCGCGGACCAAGGTTGATCTTTCAACTCGGGGAGGGGCATTGATAAAAAGAAAAATAGGTCTTTGAGATCAAGGACGCCATCGACCTCATAAAAGTCTTCTTCAGCCACCTGCAATTCCTGCATGAGACCTTCCCGCAGGTTCATTGGCATGGCTGATTCAATTTCTAGCCGACAGACAAAGCCGTCGAGACGGCGCTTGCTAATTTCCTCTTCCATGGCCACTAGCAAACCCGTAGCCACTAGCAAGTCATCCCCTTCGTCTTCCCGCACCGGAAAATCAGCATCCCGGGTAATCCGGAATAAATAGTGGCCAGAAATATCCATCCCAGGGAACAACAGATCTAAATTGTTGCCAATAATTTCTTCTAAGGTCGTTCCCGCCCAAACAGTACCGTCCTCGATCAGCTCGGGTGGCAAGCCAATAAAGCGAGGCAAGTTGTTGGGCACTTTAACCCGCGCAAACTTTTGAATCTTCGTCTCCGGATTCGTCACCGCCACCGCCAGATTTAAGCTCAGATTTGACAAGCGCGGAAACGGATGGGCCGGATCAACACTGAGCGGCGTCAACACCGGGAAAATCTGGCGCTCAAAGTACTGTTTTAGATAGGCCTGCTGCTGCAGCTTGCATTCTTTGTAGTCAAGTAAGTGCACGCCATACTGCCGCAACTGGGGACGCAACTCAGTTTGAAAAAACGTATGCTGTTGCTGCAGTTGGGGGCGCAAATGAGCACGAATCGCGGTCATCACCGCTGCCGGACTCAAACCATCTGCGGTCTTAGTTTTGACCCCAGCACTCACCTGCTCCAACAGACCCGACACTCTCACCATAAAAAATTCGTCTAGGTTAGAGCTAAAAATCGCAATGAATTTGAGGCGCTCTAGCAATGGCGTCCGGGGGTCGATCGCTCCATGCAACACGCGATCGTTAAATTTCAGCCAGCTCAGCTCCCGATTTAAATAGTATTGAGGCTCGCTAAGATCAATTGAGGACATGGGTTCTACTGCTTGAGTCATAGCCCGGCTCTTACTGCATTCCAGTTTGACCCTACAACACTCAGCAGCAAAAGTAAGCTTCCCGTCAAACAGATATTCTGCGCCTCTGATTAATCTGATTAAGCAGCTTCTAGGACGCTCATCATCGTTCATGTTTTGCGGTCGCATCTTAAGCTATGGGGAAACGCCGTTCCCAGCTATCGAAGTCGATGAGGGCGTAGAACAACCGCTGCTTTCCAAGCGTATAAACATCTACCCAAAACTGCCGAGAGCGATCGCTTAGAACGTGTGCGTTCAGTGATAATGTGTTAAGTGGCGCTGCGAAACCTAAGGTTGTCTTTAGAAAGCGGCCAGTAAGCAGATCACAGAGATAGACGCAAGCATGGTCACCACTGCAGAGAAAACCAATGTCGGCTACGTTGTTCAGGTCGTTGGACCCGTTGTAGACGTCGGATTTAAGGGCGGAAGCCTACCGGAAATTTATAACGCTTTGGAAATTAAAGGAACTAACCCTGCTGGGCAGGAAGTTTCCATTACCTGTGAAGTGCAGCAGCTTCTGGGCGACTCAAAAGTACGAGCGGTTGCCATGAGTGGCACCGATGGTTTGGTTCGAGGCATGGAAGCTGTTGATACGGGTGCACCGATTAGCGTTCCTGTTGGCGGTGCAACTTTAGGGCGCATTTTTAACGTCTTGGGTGAGCCCATTGATGAAAAGGGGCCCGTTGCGAATGAAGAGTCCTCCCCAATTCATCGTGAGTCTCCTAAGTTAACAGAGCTTGAGACGAAGCCAGCCGTATTTGAAACCGGCATCAAAGTGATTGACTTGCTGGCACCTTATCGTCGAGGCGGTAAGACCGGCTTATTTGGCGGTGCTGGCGTTGGTAAAACGGTGCTGATTCAAGAGTTGATCAACAACATTGCTAAGGAGCACGGTGGGGTTTCTGTGTTTGGCGGTGTCGGCGAGCGGACTCGTGAGGGTAATGACCTCTACAACGAATTTATTGAATCTGGTGTGATCAACAGCGAAGACCTAGGGAAATCCAAGGTAGCGCTAGTTTACGGTCAGATGAACGAACCACCGGGTGCACGGATGCGGGTGGCGCTGTCAGCATTGACGATGGCGGAGTACTTCCGCGACGTCAACAAGCAAGACGTGCTGCTGTTTATTGACAACATCTTCCGCTTTGTACAGGCCGGTTCTGAAGTATCAGCACTGCTGGGTCGTATGCCCTCGGCTGTGGGGTATCAGCCCACACTCGGTACCGACATGGGTGACCTTCAAGAGCGGATTACCTCGACTTTAGAAGGTTCTATTACCTCGATTCAAGCAGTGTATGTGCCTGCAGATGACTTAACTGACCCTGCACCAGCCACTACATTTGCTCACTTGGATGCAACGACGGTACTCTCTCGGGCGTTGGCCTCTAAGGGAATTTATCCAGCGGTTGACCCCCTAGATTCCACCTCGACCATGCTACAGCCAGCAGTGGTCGGCGATGAGCACTACGGTACTGCTCGAGCGGTGCAATCCACGCTGCAGCGCTACAAAGAGCTACAGGACATCATCGCGATTCTCGGTCTGGATGAATTGTCTGAGGACGATCGCTTGACCGTCGCTCGGGCTCGGAAGATTGAGAAGTTCTTGTCTCAGCCCTTCTTTGTCGCCGAGATCTTTACGGGCATGGCTGGACAATACGTCACTCTGGAAGAAACCATCAAGGGCTTCCAGATGATTTTGAAGGGCGAACTGGATGACATCCCTGAGCAGGCCTTCTACCTCAAGGGCAACATGGCAATGGTGCTCAAAGCAGCAGAAGAAATGAAGGCGAAGTCTTAATTCGCTGAGCTGCGGGAGTCCAGAGGCGCAGCCCCAAAGACTCCCGCTTCGTACAGTTACCTTTGCAAGAGAGCGGTTTAATTCACTATGCCTTTAACCGTGCGGGTTATTGCTCCAGACAAGACAATCTGGGATGCAGAAGCAGAAGAAGTCATTTTGCCGAGTACGACTGGGCAATTAGGCATCTTGGGAGGACATGCTCCCTTGATGACGGCGTTGGATATCGGGGTGATGCGAGTCCGCCCTGAAAAAGAATGGGTGGCGATCGCCCTCATGGGTGGATTTGCTGAAGTTGACAATGATGAAATCACCATTCTGGTACGGGGTGCTGAACGAGGCGACAGCATCGATCAAGACGAAGCACAGGCAGCGTTTGAAGCAGCCCAAACCGCCGCAACCTCGGTCTCGACAGATGACCGTCGAGCGACTTTACAAGCCAAGCAAGAGTTACGTCGAGCCCGAGCTCGTTTACAAGCAGCAGGTGGTTCAGCCAGCTAGCTGAGCTTCATACATTTAACCTCCGATGTCAAAAGGAGCCGATGCAATTTCACATCGGCTCCTTTTGACTGTTGATGCGCTGCGCGATCGCGGCTAATTTGAAATGCTTGGTGGTTTGTGGTGATGCGAGGCGATTGAAACTCCCACCAAGCGCTACGAACTACCAGTAAACAAGACGCTCTTAAATTTCTCTTGGGCGACCCGCATCGGCTTGCCCTTGCCTTCTTCTTGCCAGTAGTTAATGATTTCAGTTGCTGTGTTTAGCAGCTCCACTCGCTCTTCTTCAGAAATCCAGCTCTTGCCTTCCAGCTCAGTTTTCATTTGCTCCCACGCATCATTGCGGGGCCAAAAAAAGTAAGCAGTTAACGGACTCGTGCCTTTACCGACGACTTGGTCAACGGCTAATGCAACGTCTTTATCTAACCAAAGTACCTTGAGGACAAACCTTGCCCCTGTTTCTAATGCAGCCTCCACCGCAAACCCCCTTTCAGAACTACAGTCCTCCATATTATCTTAAGTAGGCGAATCTGTAATGTTCTGCCCTTAGCGAAACTGCCACAGTGGCCACCGATTAGGGAGCAGTAAAGCAATCAGATCAACGTCTCTGGCTGTGGCAGGGTGGATGGGTAGCAGGGTTGGTGGGATGTTATTGCAACGCGACTCCCTAAGGGATCGGCTTGAAAATAAAGTACCCGGACAAGGCTGTGGCAGGGTGGATGGGTAGCAGGGTTGGTGGGATGTTGTTGCAACGCGACTCCTTAAGCGCTGCCGAGCGGCTAGAGGGGTACAGCTGTGGCAGGGTGGATGGGTATCAGGGTTGGTGGGATGTTATTGCAACGCGACTCCCTAAGCACTGCCGAGCGGCTAGAGGGGTACATTAGCTGGCTGGCAGCAGCGATGGTTTTTGACCACTGTATAGTTCTTGAAGGAGTCAGAACGCCGCTGCAAAACCAAGGAGGACAGGGTGAAGGCGATCGCAGTTTTTGATATCGATGGGGTGGTTCGAGATGTCGGTGGGTCTTACCGGCGCGCCCTGGCAGATACCGTTGAGCATTTTACCCAGGGCTGCTATCGGCCCTCACCGACCGAGATTGACCAACTCAAAGCCGAGGGCTGTTGGAACAACGATTGGGAAGCTGCCCAGGAATTTATTGATCGCTACTTTAACGGCCAGAGGCAGTCACAATCAGCATTGAAGCTGGACTTCGATACATTAGTCGATTTCTTTCAACGTCGCTATCGCGGACCAGTCCTGGAAGACCCGACTCAATGGACGGGATATATTACTCAAGAACCGCTCCTCGTCACTTCCCAGTATTTTGCGGCACTCACCCGAGGGGAGATTGCTTGGGGCTTTTTTAGCGGTGCCACCCGCGGGTCAGCGCAGTTTATCTTAGAGCAGCGTTTGCAACTGACAAAGCCGTTGCTCCTGGCCATGCATGAGGCGCCGAGCAAGCCCGATCCGACGGGCTTCTTTGCAGCAGCAGAGCAGTTAGGCGGTTCGCTCAGGGTGCCGACACTCTACGCTGGCGATACCGTAGCTGATATGCACACCGTACAAAATGCGCGATCGCAGCGTCCCGATTGGCACTGGATTGGGGTCGGCATTTTGCCGCCCCATGTCGTGACGGCTGGGAAAGCCTATGCGGCCGAGTATAGCGATCGCCTGCTCCATGCCGGTGCTGACATCGTCTTGCCCAAGCTCACTGATCTGACAACCGCTCAAATCACGCAGCTGATCTCGTAGCCGTTGGCATTGGTGACACCATGACCTTTCAAGACCATTTTTCCGGGCACGCTGCCGATTACGCCCAGTACCGGCCCCACTATCCAGCAGCGCTATTTACTTGGCTGGCTCAGCAGTGTCCCTGCCGCGATCGCGTTTGGGATTGTGCCACCGGGAATGGACAGGCGGCGATCGCCCTAACCGAACACTTTCACCATGTGATAGCTACTGATGCCAGCGCAGCACAACTAGCACAAGCAACGGCTCATTCTCGCATTACTTATCGAGTCGCACCCGCAGAGCAGAGCGGTCTCGACAGTCATAGCCTAGACCTGGTGACCGTTGCTCAAGCCGTGCACTGGTTTCAACTAGCGGCGTTTTACCATGAAGCCAAGCGGGTCCTAAAACCAGACGGCCTCTTAGCGATTTGGTGCTACGGCTGCCCTCAGATGGCAGCTCCGGCCTTAGATCGCCAGCTCAACAAATACTACAGCACCACTTTGAATGATTTTTGGCCCCCTGAACGACGACTGGTCGAAGACGGTTATGCCCACCTTGAGTTTCCCTTTACAGAAATTGCGACGCCAACGTACACCATGCAAGTGACATGGACTTTGGAGGCACTGATCGGCTATTTATTGACCTGGTCAGCAACGCAACGGTTTATCAAGACTCACGGCGTTAATCCTCTGACGTCCTTAGCAGCAGTCATGGCGGCAGATTGGCCCAGCGATCGCGTAGTCGTTACTTGGCCAGTCACGATGCGGGTAGGCAGGAGCCCACTTGGCCGCCCGGCCTGACCTTGATGGCTGATCGCTTAGGGATCGGCTTGACAATAAAGTACCCGGACAAGACTGTCGCAGGGTGGATGAGTAGCAGGGTCGGTGGGATGTTATTTAAGCGCAACGCCCTTACCAGGGGTTGCCGACCAACGTAAACGCAGACCAATAGTAAGGATGACGCGTATCGGCAAAATTTGTGCGGCGGAATTCATCGGGCAAAGGTTCGCTACCGCCGCTCCAGATCAGCGCATTGTCTTGTACGGTGACTTCACCACGCAGCATCGCTAATTGGGCTTGGCGCAAGGCTTCAGCTTTATAGGTTACCGTCCCTAACTGGGTGTAAAGTTCCGCCATGAGACCTGCAGTTTCTAAATCGCTCACTTGCCAGAGGGCAGCGATCGCGCTTTTAGCACCAGATTTAATGGCCAAGCCAGCGAATCCCAGCTCTGCTTCTGAGTCCCCGAGAACGGTACGACAAGCGCTCAACACCATGAGTTCAACTGCCGGATCACCCAGTTGCAGTTGCGGGAGTTCATCTAACCCCAAGCGTTGATCCCAAAACTGAATATAGGAGTTGCTCAGTTCGCCTGTCGTAAATTGACCATGGGTTGCCAAGTGCAAAATCGGATAAGCATCTTCTGCCCGCTGCTCAACCAAGGTCTCTAGGGTAAAGGCTTCGTTGAGATAGGCTTCTCCCGAGCGCAAATCACCGATCGCCGCAATTTCGAGCGGGACAGCGGGCAACGGCGGTTGGTCAGTAAACTCGGAAGCCCCCATGGCTAGCACTGCGGCATTGCGAATGTTACCAATGCGAGTATCCGTCAGCGATAAACTTGGCATCAGGCCGACGCTGTAGGTTTCGATAATGAATTGTTCCCCATCATGCAGGGCAGCCAGGGGCAGCGATCGCAACCCCTCATCCAGCACAAACGATACATGGCCAATATCTTCGGCGGCAAGGGCGGCTTCAAGGGGAGTCATCAGCCACCCATACAAAGATTGAGACGGGCTCAAATAGGTGTCTAAACGGCGGCGCGTGCGATCAGTTAACTCGATTTGCAATTGCCGGACCGCTGCTAACACTTCACGACGGGTAGCACCGGTATTGATGCGTCGTGGTGTGCTATCACTAGTTACCAGTACCAACTGCAGAACATCTTGGGTATTAGAGCTGGCCTGAGCCGACAGCCGTCCCTCAGCCTGGGCGACAATCTGGCGACCGAGTTCATCATTAACGGCCAACTCTTTACCGGCCGTACCCACATCTGCAACCGCAGAAAGATTAGCCGCAGTAGCTTCAGCCTCAGCACTCGATGACACAAAACTAGCGTAAACAATGGCTGACGTGACGCCGGTCGAGTTTCTAGCGCGATTGAGAGCATCCACATCTTCAAAAGCTGCCGCTTCGACACCCAGATAATCCTCAAATTGCTGGACATCTGTCGGCTCTGTACCGTTACTTGACGAAGAATCCAGATCTTCTGAGGGAGGAATAGTGAGCGGGCTACAGTCTCCGGCCACACACTCAAAGTCAGCATCCGTGGAGCTACCGCCATCGCCCGCTCCAAATTCATATGCGCCGATATCGCGAGTACCGTCAACCACCGGGAAACCTCGTTGATCTGGCCCAGAACCACTCCCCGTATTGATCGCCGGACTGCCCGCCACTAATGCCAGCGTTGGCGTCGGCCCGCCATTATCTAGCAGCACGTTTTCCAGAATGGCGTCCAGAGGCACCGTTGGCACGATGTCGCTCGCGGCCAGCTCCAAGCCGAAAACTCCAGAATTATTACTCGACCCAAACAGATTGTTGCCGCCGCTGATCAAGATAGCCTCATTGCCAATATTGAAACCAACTTCCTCGTTTGCCCTGTTACCGCTGACTAAACTACTCGTAATCGTAAGAGTGCCGTCGTCGCCTCTATCGTCATCGCTATCAAAAATGCCGGAATTGACAATCCCACCACCAGCGTCAGCAGTATTGGCAACAATCGTGCTGTTAGAAATGATCATGGCACGATCGTTGAAAATTCCGCCGCCAACCTCAGTCGCCGTGTTGTTGAAAATGGTGCTGTTCGAAATAGTCGCTGTCCCAGGGCCGGGGCCATTATCAATGCCTCCCCCGACACTGCCTGCAAAGTTGCTGTGAATAGTGCTGCTATTGACGGTCAGCGTACCGCTCTCGTTATCAATCCCTCCGCCTTCAACGTCTGCTCTGTTGTTACTGATAGTGCTGTTGTTAACAGTGAGGATGCCCCCTGAGTTGACAATGCCTCCGCCACTAGCGGCAGTATTACCGGCAATCGTGCTGTTGGCGATCGTCATTGAGCTGCCGTTTTCAACGCCCCCACCATCAAAATCAGCAGTATTATTGGCGATCGTGCTGTTGCGAATGGTGACGGTACCCCCATCGTCGTTGTTATCAACGCCCCCGCCATCATCCTCAGAAACGTTGCCATTGATGATGCTGGCATTGATAGTGAGAGAACCCCCTTCATTACTAATACCGCCGCCATCAGCACCTGATTGATTCTCTAAAATCACAGAGTTGTTGATGACGAGTGTCCCATCCTCTGGGTTAGGTGATTCCTCAAGCCGAATGTTGGCAATCCCCCCACCAGTCGTCGCTGCCTCATGATCGAGAATCACACTGTTATTGATGATGAGATTACCTTCATTGCGAATGCCTCCTCCGGAGCCTGCATTGTTGGTGCCACCGGTAATGGTCAAGTTATTAATTTGCGTCGCTGATGCGCCCGGTTCACTCGCTGCTGACACCACAATGACCGAGTCCGCGTCATTGCCAAAAAATCCATCAATGATAGGACTTTCAGCCCCTGATCCCTGCAGCCGCATATCACCTTTCAAAAAGATCGTATCGGGCTCTTCGTAGGTGCCAAAACCTAAATTAATCTCAGTCATGCCTTCTACTGTGCCAACAATATCTAGAGCGTTGTTAATCGTAGGATTTGTTGGATCAGCCAAACCTTCCTGGTTCAGGTTGAGTACCAGGTTGCCACCAGCAATGTTGATGAAGGGAATTACGTCAAATTCATCCTCGCCGCGCTGAATATAACGGGACGCCGTTAGGGTCAGCGTCGCGTTGTTATCCGCAGTGGCGTCGATTTTACTATTGAGGAAAATATCACCATTACCAGAGGTGACGATCGCCTCTGGTGGTTGCCCAGTAATCGTCGAAACTTCAAAGCTAGTGCCTTCGGCAAGCGTATTCTCAATCGTGACGGCAAGATCACCGTCAATGTTAATGTCGTCAGGGTCAACAAACCAGAGGCCCGCCGTGCCTTGCGTAGCACTGGCAGTCGCTCGCCCGCCGTCAATGTCGATCGCTTGACGACCAGACGTTTCCACCAAGCCACCGTCGCCACCGTTGGGGCCACCCCGAGCGGTAATCAGACCTTGAAATAGGGTAGTGCCATCGGCCCAGACGATGACTTCGCCTCCGTTGCCAGTATTAAGAGCGTCAGCTCGGATCTGGCTATCGGCATCCAGCTCAGTGGTTTGAGCGCGGGGTAATACGCCTTGGCCTTGATAGTCACCACCGACTCTGACGAGACCTCCGGCATCTGCCCCCGAAGCGTTGAGCAGGGTTCCAGTCAGCGTAATATCCTGGCCCAGCACCAGGATTTGTCCGCCTTGATTATGTTCAACATCGACGGTGCCGGCAACGATCGCTGAACCTGTTGCATCGTCCACCATCGTGCCTGTAACGAGCTGGACAGTACCATCTGGCATGACGGCGACAGTGTCGGCAAGCAGGCTTTCATGCCCCGTTAACAGCGCTGGCAAGCTCAACGGTGAAAATATCTCAGCGCGATCGCTGGCTGCAGCTAGGGTTGCGAGTTCTAGGTTGAGTAGCGAACCCGCCTGAGCAATGCGTACCAGGTTGCTGCCCTCAACCGCGCTGATCACGATTTCACCACCTGGCGCCGCGATCGTGCCGGTATTTAAGACTTGCCCCCCCAGCAGTACGACTGATGCCCCGGGCGATACCGCCAAGTCACCCATATTCACCACGCTAGCGGGATGCTCTAGGCTAAAGCTAAAACTCTGCGGGTTGCCCACTAAGTTCACGTAGTCTGAGGCACCCACCAGGTCAAATGACCCAGTGGCAAAATTCACCTGATCAGACGTAACAGCAGTAAAGCTACCCTGCAAATTCAGGGCGGCATTGGGACCCAAGAGAATGCCATTGGGATTAATTAGGAATAAATTGGCATTCGAGCCACTGACTTGCAGCAATCCATCAATCACCGATGGGTTCGCGCTCGTCACGCCGCTGAGCACGTTCAGCACGGCTGGATCAGTCACAAATGTCGCACTCTCCCCAGTAAGGAGGTGGAATTCAGTAAATTGGTGAAACAGGTTTTGCTGATCGGCAGAGGTCACACCACCGGTGATGGTGTGGTCGGTGCCGTTGGGAGTGACTTGGGTCCCTGTGCCATTGGCAGTTGGCACAATGCTCTCCGCTTGGACCGGCACCATCAATAAGCTCAGCCAGACCGTAGCGCTCGCGGGCACGATCACCCCGACCGCCCCAACCGTTAGAAGTCTCATGCACATTCTCCCGCTATTTCTGGCTGTCGGTCTTGGCAGCATCTACCGGGCACTACGGGTCATTAGAGATGATTTCTCAGGCGTTGTGAATTATTTGCAACGAGAATTATCAGTTTTTAGCCATCAGCAACGATGCAGGCAGTGGCCGGTTGCCTGGCTTCATTGGTATTCACCACGGACTGCCCACCAGGGTAAATGCCGCCCAATAGTAAGGATGCTGGGTATTGCCAAACCGCAGATTGGCCAAATTTTCAGGCAGTGGTTGAGAGCCGCCGTTCCAGGTCAGCATCCCCTCTTGCACGGTGACCTCGCCGCGCAACATGGCTAATTGCGCTTGACGTAAGGCCTCAGCTTTGTAGGGTTGCTGACTGAGCTGCGTGTAAAACTCTGCCATCAGGCTAGCAGTTTCTAAATCACTCACCTGCCAGAGCGAGGCCAGCGCCGATTTTACCCCGGCTTGTACTGCCAGACCGGCGAAGCCTAATTCTGCAGAGGTGTCCCCTAGGGCCGTCTTACAGGCACTCATCACCAGTAACTCCAGCGGTGGATCGTTGAGCTGCAGTTGTGGAATTTGATCGAGACTGAGGCGCTGATTCCAAAACTGGATGTAAGAATTTTCGGGACCGCCAGGACGAAACTCACCATGGGTCGCTAAATGCAAAATGCGATAGCTGTCAGCCTGACGCAGCGATACCAGCGTCTGTGGTGTAAACGTTTCATTGAGGTTGCGCTGTCCTTGACGCAAGTTGCCCACAATAGTGTTGATTTCAAAGGGCACGGCAGGCAAATCAGGCTGATCGGTGAATTCGGATGCCCCCATCGCCAAAACGGGCGCTTGTCGTAAATCGGTGTAACGCGCATCGGTCAGGGCCAGACTGGGCATCAGACCAACGGTATATTGTTCAATGATGAATTGCTCACCATCGTGGAGTGCCGCCAGGGGGAGCGATCGCAACCCCGGCGCGAGAATCATCGATAAGTGACCAATGTCTTCTACCGCGAGTGCTGGCTCAACCGGAGCAATCAGCCAATCGTATAACAGTTGGGAATAACGCAGATAATCAGTGCGACGGCGACGAGTGCGATCGGTAAGTTCGATTTGCAAGCTGCGCACAGCGGCTACTACCTTTTCACGGGTGGCCCCCGGCACTTCGATCTGTTGGGGCTGACCGTCAGGCGTCACGATCACCAACTGCAATACATCCGTCGGTTGAGGATCAGCTAATTGCTTTTGGGAAAACCGTTCTGCTACGGTCGCGCCGGCTGGGGTAAAGCGCGCGTACAACAGTGCCGAAGCGGTTCCCACCTGTTGCGTCAGCGTTTGCAACGTGTCTTGACTCGTGGCGAAATCCGGTTCGGGAATCGTGGGCAAATCAAAGTAATCAACAAAGTCATCGGCGTAGACAGACTCTTCAAACGCCCAGTCGTCACCGGTTAAGTCTTCGGCATTGGTATCAAAGTCGCGATCGCCGGGTTCGCCGCCGTCTCGCCCTTCCGCAAAATCGTCTTCCTCGCCAAAGTCGTCACCGTCTTCAAAGCCATCCTCTTCATTATCATCCTGGCGATCGCGGCCCTCTCCACCATCCTCTTGGCCAAAGTCATCCGGGCCTTCGCCGAAATCATCCGGGCCTTCCTCAAAGTCATCCGGGCCTTCCTCAAAGTCATCCGGGCCTTCACCGAAGTCATCCGGGCCTTCACCAAAGTCGTCTGGACCTTCACCGAAATCATCGAGACCTTCAGGGCCGCCAAAGTCATCCGGGCCGCCAAAGTCATCCGGGCCGCCAAAGTCATCTGGCCCATCAAAATCGTCGCCCTCAAATCCTAGATCGCCACCGGGTGGATTATTATTGCCGCCTGGGTTATCGCCCAAGTTCTCTGTAGGCGTGTTACCTTGACCTGTCAGCATGATCATGGCGTTAGGATCAATTAAGCCATTACTGGTCTCAATCACATCGTTGCCTTCCAGCATGATTTGACCATCTGAGCTCAGCGGAGCCTGCACAACGATTTCACCATTGCCATTGTTATCCGTATCCGCTCGAAAATCGAAATCGGTTTCACCGCCGAGCACCGCTCCCAGAATGATGATATCGCTGACAGCTCGTAATTCCAGCTTCCCACCAGCACTCGCATTAAGCGTGAACCCTTCAACATCGATATTGCCAGCTTCATTACCTGCATCGCCGGTGCTCACTGTAACGATACCGCCAGTACTCAGAGCATCTTGAATATCCAACCAGCTAATAACGGCTGGACTAGATTGAGCATTAAACGGATTGCCAGGAGTAAAACCGGTAGTATCTGTGCTGGGTCCATCCACAATTCGAATATCAAAAGGGTCCAACAACCAGTGGCCCGCCTGACCATTGGGGGCAGTGATATCCGGCACACCAGTTGTCTCTAAAAAGCCCCGGCTGCTGGTTTCTACCAGACCTCCGTCACCCCCACTGGCACCACCGCGAGCACTCAAAAAGCCATAGCTCCGCGTCGTTTCCTCTGACCAGAGAATCACGGTGCCGCCATGGCCCTGGGCGATCGCATCCGCGACTAAACTTGACGCCTCATCAACAAAGGTCACGGTCGCCGTCGGCAACGGACCCGTTCCCATGTAGTCACCACCGACACGAATGATGCCGCCGCCAGTCTCGCCTGAGGCGCTGATGTCGGCACCCAGCAAACCGATGGTGGTGCCCAGTACTGTTACCTGGCCGCCCTGCTCAGTGCTATCGGTATCCAGCAAGCCACCAATGGCGGCAGTTCCTGGGTTTGTCGGCACCGCTACGGTCGATGCCCCCAAAGTGATCGTACCGTCAGCGTTCACCGTGACTGCCGTTGCAGAGCCGATTTCATTCGAGGTCAACAACTCTGGTAAACTCAGCGGCGAAAATAAGCTGCCCGTGGTCGATGCATCATCTGCCAAGGCCTCTAATTCTAAATTGAGCAGCAGCCCCTCTTGCGCGATACGCACCAAACTGCCACCCTCTACGGCACTCACCAAGATGTTGCCACCAGGAGCCGCGATCGTGCCGGTGTTGAGCACCTGCCCGCCGATCAACACTACCGATTCTCCTGACAGCACCCTTAAGTTACCGGCGTTTGCCACACTTGCAGGGGAGGCCACCGTGAAACTGAAGCTTTGAGGAGCCCCCACAAGCGCCGCATAGTCAGAGGAACCGACCGCACCAAATGCTCCGGTGGCAAAGTTCACTTGATCAGCCGTCACCGCCGTAAAGCTGCCCTGTAGGTTCAACGCCGCATTGGGGCCAAACAAAATGCCATTGGGATTGATGAGGAATAAATTGGCATTGGCACCGCTCACCTGCAGCAAGCCATCAATGATTGAAGGATTGCTGCCATTGACACCACTGAGAATGTTTAACACTGCCGGGTCAGCGATGAAGGTCGCGCTGCTACCGGTCAGCAGAGTGAACTCAGTAAAGCGATGAAACAAGTTTTGATGATCGGCAGAGGACGTCCCCCCAGTGATGGTGTGATTCGCCCCGTTCGTCGTGACTTGGGTTCCCGTACCGTCATTAGCAGGAATAATCGTATCGGCCCAAGCAGAAGCGCTACTTAGACCAGTACAAAAAGCCGTCAAGCTAGCGATCGCTAGCCGCGAGAGTGGCGTCATAAGTCAACATTTGAAGGGCTTGATTGCAGCACCATACAAGGCTTCATCAAATCACTAAACTGATTAGCGAAAGATCGCATCACAATGCTATGAACATACCCATGGAGTCTGGAGGTTACGACAGAGCGCGGCACTTCGTAGCAATTCTTTGCCACTTATTGAGCATCGAAACTGGCGAACCGCCCGTCGGCCAGCTCGTTTATCACCAGCATGTGACGGTATGCGCCACACCAATTTTTGTCAAGATGCTGATCGCTTCCTAGCAAGACATTATTCCTAGAAGGCCATATGATTGAGGCAATCGCAATCAATCGAGATGTGACAACCTGGACAGCAACATCGCCCAGTGCGGCCTGAGCTGATAAGCTTGCGCCAGCATCACCTAGAGCCAGTGCCCACAGTCTCCGACACAGCCATTATTGGCTAACGCTCTCCCGCCCAAACAACGCTAAATTAGAGCAACGGCTTTTTACTGAGAACGGTCACAAATTTATGCAGGGCCAGCTGGCAGAAATCGACATTCGGAGTATCTTACAGCTCATCGAGCTCGGCCAACGCACTGGCGAGCTTTATGTGGAAGCTTACACTCCTGTCACTGCTACATTTGGGGCCGATAGCATGACCCCCAAGCCGCAGACACCGCACTCTTGGCTCGTCTTCTTTCTCAACGGGCAGATCGTTTACGCTGGCACCACTGATGGCAGCCTCAACCGACTGCGCAGCTATCTCCATCGTTACGATCTGGACAATTCCCTGACGGATTTGGATGTCCCTGCGATCGCCACTTTTAACTCGCCCGAATACGGTTACCTGTGGGCTCTACTAGAAAATCACACGCTCATACCCGAGCAGGGACGACAGATTCTCAACGGCATGGTTCAAGAAACCCTGTTTGATCTGTTGAGCCTACATCAGGGAACATTTGTCTTTAAGCTATCTGCCGGTTTGAGCCCGCAACTTACCACCTTCGCAATCAGTTCTCTCGTTGCCACCATTACGACACAGATTCAGTCTTGGAACCAGTTCTATCCTCACATTCAATCCCCTCATCAGTGCCCCGCTATCGTTCAACAACTGCAACCGGATGAATCAGCCAACCAAGCCACTGCTCCCTTGTTGAAGTTGATGGATGGCCAGACGTCAATCCAACAGATTGCCCGCTATTTGAACAAAGGGGTCGTCACTGTAGCCAAAGGCCTGTATCCCTATGTCCGGCAAAGCATTATTCATTTACCTGATCTTCCTGTCGCCATCCCCCCAACCGAGTCACCCGAAGACTGGCATGCGACTCAAGTTCCCCGCATCGTCTGTGTTGACGATGGCATCACGATTCGGCAGGCGATCGAGCAGATTTTAGACGAGCACGGTTACGAGGCGACATCAATCGGTAATCCGCTCCGAGCCCTGAGCCTCCTGTTTCAACTACGACCTGATTTAATCCTTTGTGATATCGCGATGCCAGAGCTAGAAGGGTATCAACTCTGCGCCATGCTGCGACAGTCCACCATCTTTCGGCAAACACCGATCATCATGCTGACGGGCAAAGATGGCTTTATCGATCGCGTCAAGGCTCGTATGGCAGGGGCCACTGATTACCTCACCAAACCCTTTGGTGCCCATGAACTACTTACCCTGGTCGAAAAATACGTTGGCCCAGGCAATCCAACCCGCCCTCAACCCAATCGATTGCTCGAACAAGCGATCCAAGATGATCTGGAGTTAGCCCCCCGTTCTTCACCTCCAGCCAGCCGACAAAACTAATTAACGTACAGGAAATTGTAAAAGCGCTGTTGGGTACCAAGGATACGTCATCAATTGACGACGAAAACCGACAGGTATGAACCTGATCGCATCGCCATCAAACCAACCGCTTTAGAGGCTGTTGCCTCTGTAAGTAGGCAGGCGTTATTAAAATGATGTAGGTTGCGGTTGAGGAACGAAACCCAACACTCGCAAGGGTTTCGTTATCGTTGACTCGTTCTACAAAAGATTCAACCCACCTACTTACAGTGAAACTCTTGACCGCCAAATAATGCACGCTATTGGCAGCAACTCTTCTACACAAACTCATTAAAATACCAGTACTGCAGCATGATTCAAAGCGAACATCAGTTAGCGCAAGCTAGAGGAAATACAGCATTTTTGAAGTGAGTAAGATCAGCAATTGAGCCCTGCAGTCTCATCATCCAACCCAGGCTTTGACTATCAATTGCGGCGGGCAAAATCCTTTTAAGCAGGGCCCTAACTGCACATCGCTGCTGTTTATGAGAGTGTGCCTGAAGCACGAGTAGCCCCCAGAATCCCGAGTGCAGAATTGCCAAACTCATCGCATGATTTTTAGTCCCCGATGGCACCAGTCGCAGTCCTCTCCAGAATCCACTCCCCCTGGTTTCCCGATTCCTGGGCTGCGCAAAAATAGTATGCCAATTCACGCTGCATAGTCATGGTGACTATAGGCAGAGAAACTCAGCGTGAATTAGCTACAAAAAGCTGTCATCCGGTTGCTGTCATCCGGTTCCTACTAGGAATCAAGACGCTTATCCTTCGGCATCATATATAAATAGACTGTAAGCAGCCTCTTCGCCCAATCCAGTATTTTGTTAGTCGATCAATTCCTTACTAAAGGGCAAGAATTATAAATTTACGGGTATTTTAAAGACCACAGGGTGACGTCTAGTCAATAACGTTCTCAAGGACACCACCCAAAACACATCCCACCGTAAAAAATTGCATCAGGGAAGCTAATTTGCGAGTCATTGAATATTATGAGCATGGTTTTAGTGGTGGAGGACAGCATTCCCCAACGGGAAATGATTACGGAATTGCTCAAAGGCAACGGGCTCAACGTTTCTGCAGCAACAGATGGGGTCGAAGCTTTAGAGCAAATTCAAGCCGGAGAACATCCTGACTTAGTCGTTCTGGATATTGTGATGCCCCGCATGAATGGTTATGAAGTCTGCCGTCGCCTGAAGTCTGATCCGGTTACTCAAGATGTCCCTGTAATTCTATGTTCGTCAAAAGGGGAAGAGTTTGACCGCTACTGGGGCATGAAACAAGGCGCTGACGCTTACATTGCTAAACCGTTTCAACCCATGGAACTACTGGGTACCGTAAAACAACTGTTACGTGGATGATATTAAGGGACGGAGGAAAGTATGGTCGGCAATCCCGATTTTTTAGCTGGGAAAGGACAGGAGCAAGGGCCTGAATTACAAGCACTTGAATCGCCAGAGGGTGAACTGTATCTCCGATTTTTTGTAACTTCAGGTGACGAGTTTGCGCTCCCAGCAACTGGTATTCGACGGATTATCGAGCATCCTCCTGATCGAATTACCGCCGTCCCCAATGTATCGCCGCTCTTGCTGGGCACCTTGAACGAGCAGGGTCGAGTCATCTGGGTCGCTGACCTTGGCCAATTCTTAGGCTATTCCACTCAACTCAATACGGATAGAACTGATATTCCCGTCATCGCGATTGAAGAACAAGGAACTATGCTAGGCTTAGCCGTTAATCAGATTATTGGAACAGATTGGATGGATCTCGATTCACTTAATCTTTCTCAAAATATCCCTGACACGATGGCCCCTTTTCTAAAAGGAGAATGGAGCATCGATCATAATTCCTCTGAGCGAGTAGTTCGGCTATTAGACCACATTGCTGTTTTGAGATCAGCTCGCTGGGCTGCCTAACAGTAGTTGTATTTTAGATTGCTTAAACGGCAGGAGATTAGGAAATGGCATCGAGCACTGATTACACACAAGCATATCAGAAAGCTGAGAGAGCCTATATGCAGGGTAGCTACGAAGATGCTGCCGGGATTGTAGACCAGCTTGCTGCCGACTATCCGACAGACCCTAGTGTATTGCTGCTAAGGGGTCATATCTACTGCTACGGCCTGCATCGCTACAGCGAAGCTCGAGCGCAGTATCAAGCAGTCTTAGATGTGACATCTGACCCAGAATTTGTTGACTTTGCTCACAATGGACTGGCCTATGCTGAGGAGCAATCTACTGCTGGCACTTTTGACGGAGATTTTGACGCCTTAGAGGACGGTAATGCCACTCTGGCCGATGCTAGTCCTATTACTAACTATGACCATGCCCCTAGCGAAGCTGACTTTTTTGACGACAACGACGACCTGACTGAGTTTAATTTAGACGCCGCCGATGTCGATCTCGATCTATCCAGCGGTTCATCAGCGGAGGCTTTCTCTGACAGTCCCTTTAATGTCTCAGATCAAGCGGCAGAGATTGGCGCCGAGGCAGTTGATACCGCTGATCCTTTCACCATGAATCTGGACGATGAGGCTGTCGATACGGCTGCGGTTGGGGACAATCCATTTGGTGGGGGCGATAATCCATTTGGCACTGATATTGATGATGATATTGATCTCTCCGACATTGACATACCAGACTCTGCGATCGCTGGCGATGATCCCTTCTCTGATTTTGAAAATTTAGAAACCGCTGAGACCGATCCTGAGCCTTTTGATCAGTCCCAGAGCGTTGATTTTGAATCGGCACCCACGCAAATGGAGGAAATGCTGGAGGATGCCGACTATCCGATGGATCTATCGCTGGATGACGACGCGATCGATATGAGCGCGCCACAGGATGATCAAACGCTCTTTATGGCAGAGGCTCCGGATGAGGTGCCTGGAGCTACTGAAACAGCCTACGCAACCAATGAAGAAAACTTGACTGACGGTCAGTATTTGTCCAGCGAGGGCACTTCGACTAGTGAAACCTATGCCGAATTAAGCTATGCCGATAATGGTGCCGCGATCGCAGACGACAGTACTGGCAGCCAGAGCAACGTTGATTTTCTAGACGACTTTGACGAATTTGATGACCTCGGCAGTATTCCTGATTTTGATTTAACCGATAGTTCAGCGGGCTTTACCAGCCCCGTAGCCGGAAACTCAGGCGTTGACCTCTCCGACGAAGAAGTTGAATCAGACAGCTTTGGGACGTCTGACTTTGCCTTAGATGAAGGCCCCACCTCGGCCATTGATAATGAAGAGATTTTCAGCATTTCGGGCGTTGCCGATCAGCTACCAGCATTTGCCCAAGTAGACGAAGACGACACTCAGTCTCCTCAAGTTGAGCAAGGGAGTCTAGCCGTCCTCGAAAATGCCCCCATTAGCACCAAGCAAATCATGGTCGCAGGGGCAGCCGGACTCGCCTCCTTTATTACGGCAGGAGTCGTTTACTTTGTCGGCTCTAGCGTCATGTCTCAGCAAAAGATTCAGCCCGCACCCGCTGCGGCAATGTCTTTAGCGGCTGGCCTGGCTGGTTTTGGCACTGCGGCTAGTGTCGGACACTTAGCTAACCGTCGGACTAAACAGGGTTTAGACGACCTCCAGGCACAATTTACGGCTGTTTCTCAGGGCAATTTGAACGCTCGAGCCACAGTGTATGCCGAAGACGATGTCGGTCAACTGGCGTCGGGCTTTAACCAGATGGCGCGGGTCATTTTGACCACTACCAGCGAAGCCCAGCGTAAGGCGCAGGAGCAGGAACAGGCCAAAGAAGATTTGCAGCGTCAGGTGATTCGCTTACTGGATGATGTAGAAGGTGCTGCTCGCGGCGACCTCACAGTCAAAGCAGAGGTGACTGCCGACGTGCTGGGCGCAGTAGCCGACTCATTTAACCTCACCATTCAAAATCTGCAAGAGATTGTACAACAGGTGAGTGCAGCCGCTCGCCAAGTGAGTGCAGCTTCTGCCGAAAATGAGACCTTTGCTCGCAGTCTGTCAGCTGACGCCCTGAGACAAGCAGAAGAGTTAGCCGTAACGCTCAATTCAGTACAGGTGATGACGGACTCAATTCAGCGGGTGGCCGAGAGTGCGCGTGAGGCAGAAGAAGTGGCGCGGTCAGCATCAGCAACCGCTCTCAGGGGTGGTGAGTCGGTAGAACGCACCGTGGCCGGTATTCTTGAAATTCGTGAAACGGTGGCAGAAACCACACGTAAAGTGAAGCGATTAGCCGAATCTTCCCAAGAAATTTCTAAGATTGTGGCCTTGATTTCACAGATTGCCTCACGAACGAACCTCCTCGCTTTGAACGCCAGTATTGAAGCCGCTAGGGCTGGCGAGGCCGGACGCGGATTCGCCATTGTGGCCGATGAAGTCCGACAGTTGGCTGACCGAGCCGCCAAAGCATCCAAAGAAATTGAGCAAATCGTCTTACAGATTCAAAGTGAGACCAGTGGGGTAATGACCGCAATGGAAGAAGGCACACAGCAGGTCATCGAAGGCACGCGCTTGGCAGAACAGGCAAAGCGATCGCTCGAAGACATTATTCAGGTTTCGAATCGAATCGATGTGCTGGTGCGTTCAATTACTGCCGATACAGTAGAACAGACCGAAACCTCGCGGACAGTAGCCCAGGTTATGCAGTCGGTCGAATTAACCGCCCAAGAAACTTCTCAAGAATCTCAGCGAGTATCAACCTCCCTACAAAATCTGGTGGGAGTCGCCCGCGATCTACTGACTTCAGTAGAACGATTTAAGGTTGACGGCGAGGAGGATAGAACAGCCTGAGCCGAGGGTAATTACCCCTGACGGCAATCGCCAATGTAACGGGCTGTAAAGCGCCTGTTTACCACCTATTAAGATATCTGAACAGGGGGATTTCATGAGCCCGACAGCCCACAACCGCAACCGTCAGGGAAGCACTCTCTTCCTGGCATCATCTGCACCGATGCCAGGGCACCATATACGAGCAAGAGGGGGGAAATAATCCGCCATGATGCCTGAACAGCAGCAGCGAATCCTGGGATATTTCATTGAAGAAGCCAAGGATCATCTCAATACAATTGAGCAGGGTTTGCTCAATCTCCAAAGCACTATTCAAGATCCAGAAATGGTGACCGAAGTGTTTCGTGCGGCTCACTCTGTCAAAGGTGGGGCAGCCATGCTGAGTTTAGGCAGCATTCAGCAAACCTCTCACCGCTTAGAAGACTACTTTAAAGTCCTGAAGGAAGCGCCCACGACGCAAGTTGATCGCGACCTGGAAACGATGTTTTTGCAGGTATTTGACGGTCTACAGGCGCTGCTAGAAGAGCTGCAGGGGCCTTTTGGGCTAACTGACGACAAAGCCCAAGAAGTCATGGCCGATATTGAGCCGGTCTTTGGTCGTCTAGAAAGTCATCTCACCGCTTTAGTGGCGGTTGCTCCAGCCGTCGCCCCGGCGGCTGCCCCAACTGCCACCGCAACCGCCACGCCACCCTTAGCTCGAGCGACGGCTAGCAGCGAAGATAGTGCGCTGAAATTAGTCTTTAGCAGCGATGTGCCGAGTCACTTGCGCGAGATGTTGACGCTGTTCAAACAAACCGACACTGAAGCCAGCCGGACTGCTCTACAGGGCTGTTGTGATGCCCTTAAGCGCGTTGGTGAACAGTTTGATCTCAGTCTTTGGTGTGAGCTGACCGTTGCAGCCCGGCAGGCTGTCGGCAATGTTGAGCAGACTTATCGCTCGCTCGCCCCCGTGGTGATTAAAGAGTTGAAGCGGGCCCAGGAACAGGTCTTGTCTGGGCAGGCTAACGCCATCCTGATTGCTGCCGAGCTCGAATCTCTCATGCCTTTGTTGGCAGACACGGATGACGCTTTGGGCGATATCGATTCGCTGCTCGATGACGCTTTATCACCGATGGAAGCACCAGAGCTGACCGATCTCTTTGCCACCGAGACAGAGCCAGCACCTACCGCTGAAGCCGACCTAGACTGGTTAGACTTACCTAGCACCACTGAGGAAACAGCTGCCGGTGATGCAAGCGACGACTTCGCTGCTTCCCTTTCGGCGCTCACCAGCGAGCCAGCCGAGTCCGACGCCCCTCGTGAACCGACAGTGGGCACAGCTGAGCTCAATAGCCTAGCCGATCTGTTTGAAGGGGAAGTCGCAGAACTCGATTCTCCTTGGGAAGAAATTTCTGAGAGTGAAGCCGCGATCGCGGATCCCCCGACCTCAGCCATTGATCTCGATAACGACTTCTCCGATTTACTAGACGGTGCTCCTGAGGAAGACGACACTGACAGTAGCAACGATTTGGCTGACCTGTTTGGAGACCCGATTACAGATGAGGCCCCTGCGATATCCCCTCCTGCAGACACGGATGATGACCTGGATGACTTGCTCAACCTAGACGTCACCCCTCGCGACTCTGCTGCCACCTCCCCTGATACCGATGATGTCGGGTTAGATTCCTTATTAGACAGCTTAGAGAGCAAGCCTGCTAGCGATGCTGAAATCGCCACAGACCTTGACTTAGGAATCGATGAGACGCCTGACACGATTGATTTTGATCTTGATCTAGAAGCAGCTCCAGAAGGAGAAGCCGGTGTCTCGGACTTCGGCGACCTGTTCAACACAGAAGAGACTATATCAGTCCCAACATCTGAGCCTGACCCTTCCCTACCCTCTGAGGCAGCGGCTGACACTGACTTTGGAGACTTATTCGGTACAGCAGCAGCTACAGAGATCGCCGCTACCCCGGTTGGTGAGCTTGAAGATGCACTCTCCTCAACGGCAGATGACCTAGCGAATATACCAGAGTCAATAACCGTAAGTGAATCGATCTCGGAATTGGTAGAGGCAGGGGACGAGCCAACTCTTGAAACAGTTGATGAAGACATTGACACTTCATTTGACGCGATCGATGATCCGTGGTCAACGGATAAACCTGACGCAACAACCGCAGAAAATGAAACCTCAGCGTTAGACGCCTTAGATGAACTCTGGACAGAGACGGACGTTCCCTCTCCTGAAGCAACAGATAGCGCCGAACAGAACTTTAACGATTTTCCCGCAGTCGACGTAGAAGACCAGGATATTGAGTCTCCGGAGATAGCAAGCATAGCCGCGACAACAGAAGACTTCGACGATTTGTTTGCTGACTCTGATGAAGCTGAGACCACAGCAGACCTTGGCCTCACGTTGGATGATAGTGAGGTGGTTTTAGATGTTCCAGTTTCCACAGATGCTGCTGCGGACGTCACAGATACTAGCTTTGATGACCTACTGTTGGATAGCAACACGTCGGCAGCAGTTGAGGACGGTATTGAAACTGAGCTTGATGACCTGTGGGGTGAAAATACAGCAACTGCTGATGCCGGTACCACTGATGCCGATTTAGACTTTCTAACGAGCAGCGATGCCTCTCCCAGTTCGACAGAGACACCAGAAACAACCGATGTCGATAACCGCTTAGCGGTCACAGGCAACGTTAGTCATGATGCAGATCTCCGTAACAGCACCGACGAAGTCGACACCGATGATTTTGGGACCTTGCTGGGAGATGCCGCAAACGCCGCTTTACCCTTAACCGAGGAAATCGAGCATAACAACGGTAACGACTTTGATCTGACGTTTGCCGATGCCGGTGATGAGGTGCTCGCTTTAGCTTCAGATACCAGTGAAGCCGCAGCGATGAGCACAGATGATTTTGAGGCAGGGTTGCCTGATGATGCCAGTGACGATTTATTCGCCGAGGCTGACGCAGGGTTGCCTGATACCAGTGACGATTTATTCGCCGAGGCTGACGCTGAACTAGCGGACAATAGCACGAGTGCTATCGACGATATCGCTACCGACTTTTTTGGCAGTGATGACGGGGCTGAGTCTAGCAATGTGATTGCCAGTTCAACCAGCGACGACATTGATGATTTTTTCAGCACCCCAACAGAAGCATTAGCAGCACCAACGGCTGCATCGACTGACCTGGCAGACAGCGCCGCTGCTCTCGACCCTTTTGATGAGATCACTGCTCCAGCGTTGAACTTGGTCGCTGACAGTGAATTAAACGACTCGCATCCGGCATCAGTTGAGGCAGATACCAGCGCATCGGATGCGATCGCGATGGCAGATGAGCTTGGTGCCTTAGCTGCAGATAATGCTGACCTTACAGATGAGTTGAGTGACCTCGACTTTGACCTTTCTAATCCTGACGCTACGATTCTAGAGCCTGAACCTGAAGCTAACAGTTTGTTTGACACTCCTGAGCAAGTTGCATCCAGCATTGAGGCCGACCTTGGGCTCGATGAACTCGATTTTGACTTGAGCGTTACGGATGAACCCCCCGAGGCTATTGCCACAACCACTGAGTCGTATGAAACTCAAAATGATGCCGACAGGGGTCTCGATGAGCTGGATTTCGGCTTAGGCGACATTGACGAAGATGCCGCGATCGCCGCCTCGCATGATGCTCAAAACGACGTCGACAGGGGACTCGATGAACTAGATTTCGACTTGGGCGCTACGGCTGCAGCCGCTGAGGCTGTTGATCCGATCACCGCATCGCATGAGACCCAAGAAGATGCTGGCCTTGAACTTGATGAATTAGATTTTGACCTAGGTGAGACTAGTGAAGTTGCCGAGACTGCGGCAGCGATCGCTGAGCCAGATGAGATTGATATTGATGAGGCTAGCGACTTTGGTGAGCTGGATGCCATGCTCGCCGACAGTACTGCCAGCGTGCCCGCAGACACGCCGAGCTTGAACGCATCAGCAACCAATATCAGCGAATTTGATGAGTTAGACGACTTGCTCAGTGAGCCACCAGCCGAAGCGAACGTCGCCACCACCACCACTGACAGCGGGGTTGACTTTGATGAGCTGGATGCCCTAATTGGTGACGATAGTACGGAAGCGGTCGCCGATGCAGAGACTAGCAGTGAAGCTGGCGAGGACGAGTTTGGCGACCTCGAAAAACTGTTAGAAGAAGCCGACCAAACCATGGGCGGAGCAACCTCTAGCATCCGCTCACCAGGTCCGAGTCGGTCAACTCGTCGCGTTAGCGGTATCGTTGACCAGACGATGCGGGTCTCGGTGAAACATCTGGACAACTTGAATAACCTAGTTGGTGAACTCGTCGTCAACCGAAATTCTCTTGAACAAGACCAAGACCGCTTCCGACAGTTCCTCGATAACCTCCTGTTCCAGGTGCAGCAGTTGAACGATGTCGGTCAACGCATGCGCGACCTGTACGAGCGATCGCTGCTCGAAAGTTCTCTGTTAGCTAGCCGCCAAGCATTTCAAGCGGGAGGCAGTCGGTTATCGAGCGTTAACAACAGTAGCAATGGCGATAGCCACGCCACCGGTGCCAGCTTTGATGCTCTCGAGATGGACCGCTTTACCGGCTTCCATACGCTGACTCAAGAGATGATCGAACTCATTGTGCGGGTGCGAGAGTCCTCATCTGACATTGCCTATACGGTTGAATCAACGGACCAAATTGCCCGGCAGTTTCGTCAGGTGACAACGCAACTACAAGAAGGGCTCAACAAGGCTCGCATGGTGCCCTTTGCCCAGACAGCCGATCGCTTACCGAGAGCAGTCCGAGATATTTCGATTAAGTGCGGCAAAGAAGCTCGGTTAGTGGTCGAAGGGCGAGACACCCTCATCGACAAAATGCTGCTTGAGCGTCTTTATGACCCCATGACTCACTTAGTCAATAACGCGATTACCCACGGCATTGAGTCACCGGAAGAGCGAGCCGCGCTTGGCAAGCCACGGGAAGGCAAGATCATGGTTCGCGCCTTCTATCAGGGTAATCAGACCGTCATTTATATCGAAGATGATGGCGGTGGTATTAACCCAAATGTGATCAAGCGTAAGGCGATTCAAAAAGGGCTCATCACCCAGGCCGAAGCCGAGCGGATGAATACGTTAGAAACCTACGAATTGATCTTCCATCATGGCTTTACGACTCGCGATCAGGCTGATGACTTTGCAGGGCGGGGCGTCGGCATGGACGTTGTACGGACGGCGCTATCAGAAATTCGCGGCTCTATTAGCATCGATTCAGAGTTAGGCAAGGGCACCAGCTTTACGATTCGCCTGCCACTGACCCTCAGTATTTCAAAAGCGTTGAGCTGTCTCAATAACCAAGCCCGCATCGCCTTTCCGATGGACGGGGTTGAGGACATGTTTGATGTGCCTGGCGATCGCGTCCAGACCAATGACAAGAACCAGTCTTACATCCAATGGCGCGACATGGCCCTTACCTTCCAGCCGTTGTCTGAGCTGTTGCAGTTCAACCGCTCCCTGGGCAGAGGCCGCGTTTACGGCGGTAATCAAGACGACGACATGGTTTCTATCGTGGTATTGCGTAACGCGAATACCTACATTGGCATCCAGGTCGACCGCGTGCTGGGTGAGCAAGAGATTGTAATTAAACAAATCGAGGGCCCGGTTCCCAAGCCCATGGGGATTGCTGGCGCAACGGTACTCGGTGATGGCCGCGTCATGCCTATCGGTGACGTTTTGGAGCTCATCGACATTGCCCAGGGCCGGGTCCGTCGCGAAGCCGGCTCGTCGCTCTGGTCACAGGTCGAGCTGCCCCCCGAAGAAGAACAAGAGCCGGTCAAGAGCGAACCCACAGTCCTCATTGTGGACGACTCGATTACGGTGCGCGAGCTGTTATCAATGAGCTTCAACAAAGTCGGCTATCGGGTCGAGCAGGCCCGCGATGGTCAAGAAGCTTGGGAAAAAATGCGATCGGGTCTCCCCTGCGACTTGGTTTTCTGCGACATCGAGATGCCTCGCATGGATGGCTTAGAACTCCTATCCAGAATGCAGAAGGACAACATGCTGAAGAATATTCCAATCGCGATGCTGACCTCTCGCGGTGCTGACCGCCACCGACAAATGGCCGTCGATCTAGGTGCCAGTGGCTACTTCACCAAACCTTACTTAGAAGAAGCGCTCCTAGAAGCTGCCCAGAGAATGCTACAAGGTGAAGTCCTGATTGGTGCCACTGCCGAAGAAGCAGAATAGCTGCAGTCAACAGAGTCTCCAAGTATTCGAGCCTTAGGTGAAATTTTTGTCTTTCATGGATGTAGGGTGTTTGACAATTGACTCTCCTCATGGAGTCACTACTTGGCCTTCAAAATAACGTGAAGACCTCCATTGCTCTTTTGTTCTATTGCCCGAATACCAATGCTAAAGACGCGGTAGATCAAGAGAAATCGCTCACGAGCCTACTACTGGTCAACATGTTAAAACGACTACTATCCTGAAACACAAAATCTATTTATTTGGAAGGATTTTGTGCTTCAAATCGTACAAATTTGCAAAGCCATTATCTGGTATATTTATGCAGCTACAAGCAACTCACATAACCTTTCATCATTTTTGAAAGCGTGTGAATCCATTGCTTTATTACGAACAACCATTGAGTCTACCGGGTTTCTAATTCAATCAGCTAGTACAGACACAGAAACAATATATTCGCCAGTTCTACTGTTCTGAGTAACTAATCCTTGGCTTTGCAATGCTTTTAACGTAACCAATAAAGTACTGCGACCAGCCAAATGATACCTTTCTACGTATTTCTTGGAATACACGAATTTCGTAGTCTCAGTTGCAATGCTTTCAAGCAGTCTTTTTTGATTAGCTGTCAAAGTATTCAAAATAACTTCAGCAGCAGGGACAAAGCTCTTTTGAATTTCATCAATTGCGAGTTCTATATCCCGCAGTCGAATCACTTTCTCAGGCACATCACAAATCAAGCTCAAGCGATATAGTAAAAAGTTTATGTGGACCGAATGACCATCTATGAGATCGTCTATGACTTTAAGGCATTCATTAAGAGTCCTCAATTTTGAAGCCACAGGCATCTTCCAAATATTTTTCCATCCAGGTTCTAATTGAACTCTTTGATAATAGGTGGAGAAAAATCAACCTACAATCCTCATCTCTAAAAGGCGCTTTTGTTCTGACATCAATGAGAGCGTCCGTGGCAGACATCTAAAACAATGTAGAAAGTACTCTGCTTTTTGTGGAAGCAGCTTTCAGTTCAAACTTTGAAGCGTTCTGGGAATAGAATCGCAAAGTGCGAAAGGGCAGCCCTCCAGTTTTGGATAGGCTGATTCCATCGCTTTGAGATATTGGCCATCGCTCGATACATGGGCTTGAAAACAGAGTCTTCAGCGGGGAATACAGCCTTGATCTTAATCACTTTGCACAACGAGCGGTTGACGGACTCAATCGCATTGGTGGTGTAAATCACCCGGCGGATTGGCATCGGATAGTCGAAGATGGGGACGATGTTTTCCCAGTGACGGAGCCAAATTTGGCTCACCACAGGATAAAGGTCATCCCATTTGACCGCGAAGTCGTCCAGAGCGGCTTCTGCCTCCTCTGAGGTGGCGGCTTCGGTCGACGGGCTTGAGGTCGTCAGCCGCAATCGCCTTGCTGTCTTTCCCAGGCACATAGCGCAGCGAATTCCGAATCAGATGGACGATACAAAGCTGCATTTGGGTCTGAGGATAGACCCGCCTCAATAGCCTGAGGAAAGCCTTTGAATCCCTCATAACCGATCATCAAAATATCCTGAAGACCCCGATTTTTGAGGACAGTGAGGACTTTGAGCCAGAATTTGGCCCCTTTGCTTTCAGCTTCGCCAATCCCAAGGCCCAGCAGGTCTTTGTTGCCCCACGGTTGAGGCCGAGTACGACATAGACGGCGCGCTTACTCACCTGTCTAGCGACTTTGATGTTGACGTCGAGAGCATCGCAATAGGCAATGGGATACAGTTCGTCTAAAAGGCGGCGCTGCAACGCTTTAACGTCCTCACTGACCAAATCGGTCACTTCGCTGATGAGGGCCGGTGAGAGTTGGGCACTGTAGAGTTCTGCCAGTTGCAATGAGCTATCGCGAGTGCTCATCCCTCGCGCATCTTTGCGGGTGACAAGGCGAGTCTAAAGTAGGCTGGACAAAGCTTTGAGAAAATAGAGAGGCAAAAAAATAGGGAAGCTTTCAGGCCTCCCCCAATAAAATATGTTGCCTGCATCATACCAAAGTACGCTTCGGGCACA
>JBCDAJ010000057.1:0-36958 GCA_039185935.1 Cyanobacteria bacterium P01_F01_bin.56
AACAAATGACAGATGAAGTGCAAGGTTTGTTGACGAGAGAATGGGACTTTCAGCGAATTTGCCTTGCACATAAATGCCACTCAGAACGGCTATGTCTCTTGTGTATTGGGGATTTTAGACTTTTTCAGCAGCCTCTACTTAAACCCGCTCCGCCTTTGGTTGGAAGAGTCCTACATTCGCCTCAGAGAGATCGCTCAAACGGTGGACCAACAAGATCAGGTTCCGGCCTTGCTCGCTATCGAAAACCAGGCCGACATCTCTGTACAAGAGGCGGCCTGGTTTAACGGTGAAGGTTGTTATCTCACCTCAACTTGCTACCTCACAGCTTGCCTATTTTTTGCCATCAAACAAGTCAGAGACAACATTCCCTATCTCCGACTTTCGAGAGAAAGTGATACCGAACTTATGACTCTGATGTTTCGGGTGAGCCAAGCCTTTTTACAAGACTTGGGCATTTTCTATGTCATTCAACCCAGTATCGGCAATAACCTTTATCTGGTGGCGCAAGCTCGATTGATGACCTATCGGGAGTTTTGCGAACTCTTGCAAGATGGAACTCAACGGGTCTGGTTTGATCGCTTAATTAGTTTTTATCTAGAAACGGGTAGAGGAGAGAAGCGCGATCGTATTCATGCAGCGCTTCAGGCTATTCAGGCGCTATCAGTGTTTTTGGATCAACATATTGGCAAAGGCATTGCGATTGAGGAACGGATTAAAGCTGAAGGATTATGGACTTCTGTCGTTGACCTTAAAAAGCACTAGTAAGTAGGTGGGTTGAATCTTTTGTAGAACGAGCCAATGATGACGAAACCCTTGCGAGTGTTAGGTTTCGTTCCTCAACCGCAACCTACATCATTTGCAATTTAATAACGCCTGCCCACTTGCCGGGCGGCCTAAATTTGCCTACCATGCGTGACGGGCAGGGGAACCGTGGGGCAAAGGGCGCTAGCAACTGAAACGGTAAGGCGATTTTTGCCACCGAGTACTAGGGGCTGCCATCAATTAAAGCCAGACTTTTTGCCCAGAGCTGATATCAGCCCCTAGCCAACAAGCCCATTCGGGCGCGCTAATGCTTATCCCACAAGGTTTCTAACACTAATTGATGACGCGCCCTAGCATGCGTCAGGGGCTACCCATTGAAAAGGAATGCGCCAACTGGCAATGTGGCGCTGCCGTTACGTTGACCGGTGATCGAGAAATTTCCGAGTATGACTGCCATTTTCGTGGGGGTCTGCTGATCCTTGAAAACCGCATGATCTCGCTATCACCCGCAAATCGCTCTCTGCGCAAGGCTTCGAGCCCGATTTCTAAAGAGATTATTGACAGTAATTCTTACTTACTCGCTTCCAGGCTTGACGCCCATGAATTAACGGCACTGAAAGCCTTGTACAGCAAGGGCTCTAGATCGCCGGGGTTCAAATCCTCTTGCCCTGCAAGGGACGGAAACCATAGAGGAGAAAGAAGGTAGGGCTTTGTCCTTCTCGAAGAGTAAAGAGAAAAGAAATAACTGGTGCTCTCGCTCAGTCAGGCCGGATCGCACCCATGATCTAAAAGGCCCGAGCTAAAATCGCTTGCTGCCACAGGGCATACCCCTGGGGATTCAGATGCAGGCCATCGGTGGTCAAGTCAGGGCGCAAGTGGCCCCATTCATCTCGAAACGATGGATGCAGATCGCGATATTCGACCGCCCTTTGCTGAGTCATTCGGGCTAGTTGGGCATTGAGCGATCGCACCCGGTCATTCCCAATCTCGGCCCGTCGCGTAGGTAAAACAGAATAGACAATGATCTGGGCTTGGGGATGCTGGCGCTGCAAAATTCTCACTGTACGCTGCAGATTGCTAACAATCTGAGCTTCCGGCACGCCATTTTTGAGATCATTAGCCCCTGCCATCAGGTGAATTGTGGTGGCGCGGGTATTGGCAAAGGTGCTGACCCGCTGCAAGATCCCCGCCGTCGTATCGCCTGAAATGCTCTGATTGAGCCAGAGGCGATCGCGGGGCAACATCTCGGGCGGTAACCAGAGCCCAAACGAATCGCCCACAATCACCTCTAGACGATTGCGTCCCTGTCCTTGAGCCATGGCCCGAGCCTCTTGCGAGAGGAGTTGCTGCCAGTCTTGGTACGTGGGTTGTCGGCTCACCGTGCGCCACTGGTCAGCGTAAGTGCTGGGGGCGATGCGCGTGTATGACCGCCCTGACTGCAACGCGAGCTGGCGTTGACGATACAGTTCGGAACCGTTGCTCGGTCGTACGACCTGACTGGCTGACCGCACCGGCGGCACCGGGTTAGCTGCGATCGCGGTGGGCGTGCTGAATTGCGGCGGCTGAGCCACAGGGGCGGGGATGGAGCGCTGTGCCGTGGGCAAATCTAAAGGCACTGGGTGAGTCACCGGCAAAGGGGCGGTCGCGGTTTGGGAGGGTGAGCTAGTGGTGGTGGCACCTGGCAAGACACAGACCGCCAAGCGACGGGCCTCTTCGCGGTCACAAAGGTCGCCAAATTGAGGCCGGACTCGCGTGGCGGCAGGGGCGATCGCATGGCGCCCCTGGGTGACATCCGGGCTTGCCGTTTCTCGCTCTGAGGGGGCAACGGTTGAAGGCGGCGTGACCGTAGGGTCAATCGTCGTAGCATGGCAATCGCCAGCGAGTGATTGCATTAACAACAAGCAAACTTCAGCAGCCATAATCCACACCTTTGCAGCATGTTTTTTTTGACAAGCCTCAGGGCAGCAATTCAGGACGATTTTTCTGACAGACTGTAAAGTCTGTTGGCGTCATCTCTGCGGTGTGAAGGATGGCTTGAGATGACGAGCAATGCTGGCCCATTACATTTGGCAGAAAGATGCCTGAAGTTGACATCTTCCTTCTTAATGCAGAATAATAGAAAACCGTGTGTAAACCCGCTCGGACCAGGCTTGATGCAAAACAGTCCAACTGTTGCCTGTACGGCGATCGCAGAGAAAGACAATGACCTACGCAATTATTGAAGCCAGCGGCAAGCAGTTTCGAGTCGAGCCGGGCCGATTTTATGATTTTGACCGCATGGCCGTAGACGAAGACGGCAATGTCGATATCGACAAGGTGCTGCTCGTTTCCCACGATGGCGCCACGATGGTGGGCCAGCCTCACGTTGATGGTGCCACGGTCTCAGGCACCGTAATGCGTCACCTGAGAGGGCGCAAAATCATCGTTTACAAGATGAAGCCCAAAAAGAAGACTCGCAAAAAGCGGGGTCATCGGCAAGAACTGACTCGCTTGATGATCGACTCTATCAGCGTCAACGGCAAAGTTTTGGCGGGCGCAGCCAGTACCACGACGGCAGCCGTGGCTGACCCAGCAGCGCCGGTAACGCCAGCCGCCGCTGAAGAAGAATAAGTTTTAGCTTACTGATTTCGTTGAAGGGGAAAGATTATGGCTCATAAGAAAGGTACCGGTAGTACGCGCAACGGTCGCGATTCCAATTCTAAGCGTTTGGGGGTCAAGCGCTATGGTGGTCAAGCGGTCACTGCAGGCAGCATTCTCATTCGTCAGCGGGGCACCAAGTTCCACCCTGGCAACAATGTTGGCCGGGGTCGTGACGATACTCTGTTTGCATTGGTTGACGGTATTGTGACGTTTGAACGCAAAGGTAAAAGCCGCAAAAAAGTGAGTGTGTATCCGGCACCAGCATCCGTCTAACAGTCGACACCCACTCTGATTCTTTAAAAAAGATGGCTGATGTCAGCCATCTTTTTTTGATCTTGAGCGTATGGCTATCGCGAGCCGCCATCAGGTCAAGATAGTGGGAATTTCTGAAAGCACTACACAGCCAGTGTTTTAATTCCGAACTCCGTAGGGCTCTGCCCTTCCCGAAGGGTATTCAGAATGCCGCGTTCTGCTATATTGCCATCGCGCTTTTGAGAGTCGACGCTTGGGGGCTTTGCGCCTCAAGTGATGGCCATCTGGCACATTGGAAGAATGCTGATTCGGGTAATCAATGCTGGATTTTCGAAATGCCAATACAGTTTGGGCGTCGGTACTGGTAGAAACATTGGTGCGCTTAGGGTTGACCACGGCGGTAATCTCGCCCGGCTCGCGCTCCACGCCCTTGACGGTGGCGTTTGCTAGCCACCCGCAGATCCAAGCGATACCGATATTGGATGAGCGATCAGCCAGCTTTTTTGCTTTGGGCGTGGCTAAGGCCAGCAGGCAGCCCACCGTTTTAGTCTGTACATCGGGCACCGCCGGTGCGAACTATTTTCCCGCTATTATTGAGGCCTATGAGAGCAGCATACCGCTGCTTATCCTGACGGCCGATCGCCCGCCAGAGCTGCGTGACTGCGCTTCTGGACAAACTATTGACCAGCAAAAGCTGTTTGGCGGTTACGTGCGCGGTTATCGAGAATTAGCCCTGCCCGAAGCCACCGTGCCCCAACTGCGCTATGGGCGGCAGGCCATTGCGCAACTCTGGCAACAGAGCCAGTTTCCGATACCGGGTCCGGTACATGTCAACTGTCCCTTTCGTGATCCGCTGGCGCCCATCACCACCTTTGACCCTGACCAGCAGGAACTGCTAGCAGCCCAGATGACAGCGGCATTTTTTGACCACTTGGGGGCTGCTCCGGTGGCGATCGCGCCCGCTCCGCTAGCTCCTCACCCCTTACCGCCAGCCTTGGCATCAACTGAGCGGGGCCTCATTATTGCCGGACCACACTCCACCACGAGTCCAGATGCGGCTCGAACCTATTGTGAGGCGGTCGCCACGCTCTCCCAGCAGTTGGGCTGGCCGGTGCTGGCCGATGGGCTATCCCCTTTGCGCAATTACGCTCAGCTAAATCCCCACCTGATCACCACCTACGATGTATTGCTGCGACAGGCGTCTCACGGGGCCGCCCTGGTGCCAGATCAAGTCCTGCAACTAGGCGCGCTGCCGACCAGTAAGATCTTGCGTCAATGGTTAGCGACGGTCGATCCTCAACGTTGGATTCTCGACGGCAGTGGTCGTAATCGCGATCCCCTGCATGGCAAGGTGCAGCTCTGGCCAGTGACTTTAGCTGCCGCCATGGCCCAGCTAAAGTCACGACAGTCGTCCGCAACTTTAGACCGCTCCGCCTATGCTCAAGCATGGCTGCAACGCGAGGCGATCGCCCGCCAACGCCTGGCAGAAAAGTTATTGACCTTAGCACCGCTCTTTGAAGCCAAACTCAGTTGGCTGCTGCCGACGCTGTTACCGCCAACGACTCCTTTGATGATTGCGAACAGTATGCCGGTTCGCGATGTGGAATGGTTTTGGCCGCCCAGCGATCTCGGCATTCGACCCTACTTTAGTCGGGGGGCTAACGGCATCGACGGTACCCTCTCAACGGCGATGGGCATTGCTCACCATCACGGTCAAGCGGTACTGCTAACCGGCGATTTGGCCCTTCTACACGATAGCAACGGCTTTTTGAATGCCAAAATGCGCCCAGGCCATTTAACCATTTTGCTGATCAACAACCAGGGCGGCGGCATTTTTGAAAGCCTACCGATGGCCCAGTTTGATCCCCCGTTTGAGAACTTTTTTGCGACCCCGCAGCAAGTGGACTTTGTCGCGCTCGCCGCCGTTCACCAGATTGACTATGAGCAAGTGACGAGCTGGGAAATGCTCAGCGATCGCCTACACGCTTTACCGACAACTGGCATCCGACTGCTAGAGCTACAGTGCGATCGCAAACTTGACGCCCAAATCCGAGCGACGCTCCTGCAGTCAGTGGGCGATTTTACCGTGTCAGCAGCGCCATAGAGGTCTGGTGTCAGGCCCCTCAAACGGGCTAACTCTCCATGTCCAAAACTGACTTCGGCACCCCGGCGGTGAGGACTTCGTGACCCGTTTCGGTTACCAGCACATCATCTTCAATGCGGATGCCGATGCCGCGCCAGCGATCTTCGATTGGGGGCTGACCTTCTGCGGGTTCATAGTCTGGGGTGACGTAGATACCCGGTTCGACGGTAACGACATTCCCCACTTCAAAGGGCTTCCACGTCTTGTCAGGATTCCGTAAAACCCCCGTATCGTGAACGTCTAGTCCTAGGAAGTGGCCGGTGCCGTGCATAAAGAAAGCTTTGTGCTTTTTCTCTTCGATGAGGGTGTCGATATCGCCGACGAGGAGCCCGAGTTCCACTAATCCCTCGGTGATCGTGCGTACCGCCGCGTCGTGAAACGCGTTGAAGGGATTACCCGGTTTGACTGCCGAGATCGCTTTGAGCTGGGCATCTAACACCAATTCGTAGAGAATGCGCTGCTCATCACTAAATTTGCCCGACACGGGAAACGTCCGCGTAATGTCGGCGTTGTAATAGTCGATGCACCCGCCAGCATCAATCAGCAACAGGTCCCCGGCCTGCATCTGCCGGTTATTTTCCACATAATGCAAGATGCAGGCATTGTCGCCCGACGCCACGATAGAAGGGTAGGCGGGGCCGCCACCGGCGAGCTTAAACAGGTGCTCCATCTCGGCTTGAATCTCGTACTCATAGCGACCGGGTTGGGCAATTTCCCGCGCGTAGTTATGGGCCTTAACCGAAACCGCGATCGCCTGCCGCATCAACTCCAGTTCTTCGGCACCTTTGATCCGGCGCTGGGTCTGCAACAGCAGCTTGGCATCTTCGATCGCGACCGGCCCGGTGCCGCGTTTGACATAGCTGGCCAAGAGCCGCCGCCAATGCTGCAGCACTTTACCGTTCAAAGCTTCGTCATGGCTGAAATGATAGTAGAGGCGATCGCCCCCTTGCAGATACTCCGGCAGCTTTTCATCCAGCTCATTCAGCGGGAATACGGCATCGGCACCTAAGGCCTCCTGGGCAGCTTCGACTCCTAGGCGGCGCCCTGACCAAATTTCTTTCTCTTTGTCCTTAGGGCGTACAAACAAGACAAACCGATGCTCATCATGGTGGGGCGCCAACACCGCGATGGCTCCTGGTTCATCAAAGCCGGTCAGGTAATAAAAGTCGCTGTCTTGGCGAAAGTTGTACTCGACATCGTTGTGCATCACGGCCAGTGGCGCACTGGCGAAGATCGCCGTACTGTTGCCAATTCGGGACATGAGACTCTGGCGGCGCTGCTGATAAACCGACTGCATGGTGAACTAACTGGAAAGGGTAGAGAACATTGGGGAGGCAACTGCTAGAGACCTTGACAAATCTGTCCCTCAGACAGAAACAGCAATATCTATAGCCTAGGAGCCGTGATTGCACTCCCCTTGATGAACTAAGATAACGTCCTCAGCAGACCTTTGCGGTGATGAGCGTCCAGCAAGTTTCAATACAGCCGACATAATCTTGCCAAGATCAGTTGCAGCCAGCCAGCTCACCAAGACTAATGGCGGTCCTTCGTTGACCGATGCCGAACTTAAAAGGGATAGCTCATCAGCTGAATGACCATACCGCTGCTCGGCATGCTGGATGATGTGAGGCTAATCGTGTTGCCGGCCTGCCGAGTGGGAGTGCCACTCATGAGGGCTAAAAACGGTTCCAGCCCGTCAATGTCACAGGTTTCTGCATCTGCGGCTTGGGTGCGATAGTGAGTCGGAACCACCATGCGCGGATTCAGAGCACGAATGGCAGCGACGGCTTCTTCCGCATTGTAGGCTTTGGGGCCACCGCCGACGGGCACAAACAAGACATCCGGACGGCCCAGTTGAATTTGCTCTTCTACAGACATCGGGGCAGCCGCACCCCCCATGTGCACAAAGGTCAGTCCGCCTTGTTCCCAACGCCAAATCAGATTTTTGCCAAATCGGCGTCCCTCATTGCGATCGTGATCCACTTCTACGGATTTCATGCGAATCGGGGGGAGTTCGTATTCGCCCTGTTCAGACAGGATGGGAGGATTGCCGGGAAGGTCTTCTAGCAGCCCCCCCTCGTCAAATAGGCGGCTGCTAATCAGCACGACATCAGAACTCGTTGCTGGCGAAGCATAGCCAGCGGTGCAACCGATAGAGCGAAACGGATTCACCAAAATGCGCCGACCGCTGCCCTCAAATAGAAAACTCGTGTGGCCCAACCAGCGCACAGCGACCCCTGAACCTTGGGCTTGAGCCGCTCGCCAGGTGGCCGTTACGCCCACGCCAAGCGCCGTGACAAAACCGACTCCTAATTGCCTTACAAAGCGTCGTCGTTGCATGTTTACCCCACACTCTCCATCCACAATGAATGTTGATATTACTGCGATTTAGCGTCATTATCCTATCGTTTCATGGCCCCCTGCGTCGCCGCGATCGCCCTGGTTAAGCACCGGCATCATCATCAACAGCTAGGATTGACCGACAATAGGCACAGCGATTGTCATATTTTCCTATATGTGACGGTGATGCCTGTCTGATGTGCCCCAGTTGAAGCATCGCTCTGCCAGCGTTGATATGGAGCCATCTCGCCAACGATTTTTGAACGCAGTCAGGGCCGGCTAACCGTCGCTGATACTGATTTGGCACCAAGGTCTGGACGGTGCGATCTCACCATAGGCGTCAGGCAGGGTTCACATTGCTAGAAATTTTGATCATCGTCGTTATGGTTGCTATTTGAGGGGCGATCGCGGCCCCTTCCTGGCTGCAGTTTGTGGCCAATCGCGAAGTTGAAGCCACCCGCGAGGAAATTCACCAAGGCATTCGCCAAGCCCAAACCCAAGCGATCGCTCAACGAACCCTGACGTGCAAAAAAGTTGAAGAAATGCCGGGATTGATGAAGCCGCTTTTATGTTGAGAAGGCACATGGCGACGGATGGAGCGATCGCATATGGTTCTTTCAGCCAGCCCGGTTAATTGGACGGCGCTGCAAAACGGTTCTGATATTCGCGGGGTTGCCCTACCAGGCATTCCTGATGAGTCGGTTAACTTAACCCCCGCAGTGGCAAAAACGTTAGGCCAAGCCTTTGTGACCTGGCTGGCAGCTCGCTTGCAAAAAGCGCCAACTGAACTCACGGTGGCCGTCGGCCGCGATAGTCGGTTATCTGGTCCGACCTTAATGGCAGCGGTGATTGAGGGCATGGTCACGATGGGCAGTCGCGTATACGATACCGGCATGGCCTCGACTCCGGCAATGTTTATGAGTACGGTGCTGCCGGAGTTTCAATGTGATGGGGCGATGATGCTGACGGCCAGTCACTTGCCGTTTAATCGCAATGGCCTGAAATTTTTTACGCGCCAGGGTGGTTTGGGTAAGCCTGATATTAAGCAGATTTTGGCGCTGGCAGCGGCTGACGAGTGGGTTCCTGCTCAAGCGGCAGGGGCGATCGCTGAGCGTGATTTGATCGCCGCCTACGCGGCGGAGTTGGTGCGACAGATTCGGGCGGCGGTGAACCATCCTGAGCACTTTGACACGCCGCTACAAGGGCTCAAGATTGTGGTGGATGCGGGCAATGGAGCGGGCGGCTTTTATGCTGACAAAGTGTTGCAGCCGCTGGGGGCAGACACCACAGGTAGCCAGTTTTTAGAGCCTGACGGCCACTTTCCCAACCATGTGCCGAATCCTGAAAATGAGGCGGCGATGGCCGCGATTTGTCAGGCGGTGAAAACTCATCAGGCGGACTTTGGCATCATTTTCGACACTGATGTTGATCGCGGCGCTGCGGTAGATCATGAAGGCCGTGAGCTTAACCGCAACCGGCTGATCGCCCTGATTGCGGCGATCGTCCTCCAAACCCATCCCGGCTCCACCATCGTTACGGATTCGATCACCTCAGACGGCCTCACTCGCTTCATTGAGCAAGATTTAGGTGGCGTTCACCATCGCTTTAAGCGGGGCTATAAGAATGTGATCAACGAGGCAGTGCGATTGAATGCGGCGGGGCAAGCGTCTTGGTTAGCGATCGAAACTTCCGGCCATGGGGCCATGAAAGAAAACTATTTTCTGGATGATGGCGCTTATTTGGTCAGCCAATTATTGGCGGAACTGGCAAAAGCTCGACTGGCGGATCGGCGCATCACTGACCTGATTGCGTCTCTGCAGGAACCAGTCGAGAGCCAAGAGTTTCGGCTCAAGATTTTAGAACCCGATTTTAAGTCCCACGGGGAACATGTGATTCAGCAACTGCAAGCCTTCGTGACTAGTCAGCCTGGCTGGACAGTCGTCCCTTACAACTACGAAGGGGTACGGGTCGCCTGCACGGCTCCGGAAGCAGACGGTTGGTTTTTACTGCGGCTGTCGCTGCATGACCCGGTGCTGCCCCTCAACATTGAGTCGAATGTCGCAGGCGGCGTGACTCAGATAGCGGCGCGGCTGCGGAGCTTTTTCGCCACTCAAACAGGGCTAGATTTATCCGCCCTGTTATAGCTGACGTCAGTTCAGGTTAAGCAAAAACTCGTTACTTTCCCCTCTGTGGGAGGGGCTGATGGGGGGGAGGTCGTTTTACACCCACTCCGTCCTTCGGACGGGCTATCCCCGGTAAAGCTGTTTACAGCAAGTTTCTGGTGATTGCTTGCCAGGAGTCGTAAGACGGAAATGCTGGCTTCGTCGAGTCGTTGCGACTGGGGGAAATTTCGCTTTGCCCCCAGACCCCCGTCGACCAGGACGAACTGCCGTCCTGGACCTCGCAGATCGAGCTATCTGTGGGAGCTTGAGCAAGCTTTTGCTACGAATCGAGTCAGTGAACGCAGTTGTCTAGCCTTCCAAACTGGTCGTGAAACTTTTGCTAAATCAGCAATAGAGTAACTTTTGTGTAGGGGACAGCCGCTGGAGGGGATGAGCCCTTGGTGGGTTGAGAAGAACCCCATTGTCCTTAATCCCGAACTCAGGTTAATTAGGGAGCGTGATTTAAGGGATCAGCGATCGCTCTCCTTCAGAAATCTAGCTGCCCATCTTTGCCTATTTCAGCTTGTATTGCTGATAGTTGAGACAAAACTCGCCGTTGGTATCGACAAACTTGCGCTGGGCATCGCGCACCAAGTCAAATGCTTCGTCGCAGGTGCGAACGAGAAACAGCATCTCGTAATCTTCAGGATTAATGAGCTGTTTTTCGAGCGGCCAAGCCTGCACCCAGCGCAAAAAGTCTTCCCACATATCCCCTAGCAGCACAATGGGGATATTGCAGATGTGCTCGACCTGCATGAGCTGCCAGGTGTAGGCCAGCTCCAACAGGGTACCAACGCCACCGGGGGCCACGACGACGGCATTTGCCAAATGCATGAAGTGATCGAGGCGTTCTGAGAAGCGATCGAAGTCATGCTTGATATCCACATGGGGATTGGCGGCTTCTTCAAATGGCAGCTTGATGTTGAGGCCGTACGACTTACTCGTGTCGTCAACACTGTTCGGGTCTTCGCGGCCCTCACGGTGACCCAGATTCGCGGCTTCCATCAGACCTGGCCCGCCGCCGGTTACGACATCCATCCCTTCTCGACCCAGCAAGCGGGCCAGCCGCCGCACCTGTTCATAATTCGAATCGCCAGGCTTCAAACGAGCAGAGCCAAAAATGACGACCCGAAATCTATCTACCTCAGCCATTACACTTTTCCGAAAATTGCGATACGTCACTGCCTGTACCCGGCCAGACTGAACCCACAGGCCCAATCGAGATGAGTCAAAATCAGGGCGTGATTGACAGTTTTACTAGCTTAGCCTCTGATAGGCCAGAGCAAGAGCCTTTTCGTCGCCAACGTTGCCCGGAAACAAGACGACTGGCATCGCTGAAAATTGGGGATGCTCGGCTGCCGTGCGCACGACAGAGACGCCCGGCAAGATCTGTCCCAGCAGGCGGGTCGTGCGAAGGGCGAGTCCTTCACTTAAGGTGTCGTTAGAGGTGATCCCCCCTTTGCTAATTAAAAAGCCAAGGTCGCTCGGTAATCCCCGCACAATATCCATCAGGAGCGCCGAAACTTGTTCGCCAAAGGCTAATCGGGTTGACACGTCGGGAAAGGTGAGTTCCTCTCGACTGGTATAGATAGCAGGAGTTTGGCCTTGCGCGTGAATTTGGCTGACTTGATCGAGGGTTGTGGCCAGCAGGCGCGATCGCCCCGCCGTCCAGTCATCCAGCATTTGCGTTACGTCTACCTCCACACCGATGATGTCGGGCTCTTGGAGCAACGCCGATAGTTGTGCCGTCGTCTTTTGGACGTGGGAGCCGACTAAAATCGCGCCCGGATGATGGTCTTTGACATATTGGGCCATGTCTTTGGCGGCGATCGGCTGGGGCGGGAGGGCGGCTAACGCCGTTAAGATGCTGGCCGCGCTACGAAACAAGAAGCGTTTGCCCTGCGCGGCTGCCGCTAAGACCTCTTGGGCAAATCTGTTGAGGTCAGCCTGAGTTTCACCATCGACCGCGACACAGACATTATTTTGCAGCAACATCAGTGACTCAGAGACGCCTGCCCGCAGTCGATCTAGAGTGAAACGCGCCACCTGATCAGCCGCGATCGCGCCACCCGTCTTTTCGGCTACGTAGTCAGGCAAGTAGGCAGTGCTGTAGCCAAATACCGAATCTTTTGCAAATTCTGTTTCATGGGCGGGTACGGGGGTCCCATTTTGCACCACGTAGTGGGTGCTGTCACGGGTGATGCGTCCTCCTTCAAAAAAGGCTGGCACCATAAAGTGGGCATCAAAGGGGCCAAGTTCTGCCGCGATGACGTCGGTTTCAATGGGATAGTGACCCCGCAGAGTCGAGTCCGAACGGCTCACCACCAAAAAGTCTTTGACGCCTGCCTGGGGGATTGCCAGCTTCAGATTCTGGCATACTTCACGGGTGACGGCCTCTGCTTGGGTGGGAGAGAGCGCCCGCGTATTCGTCAGCACGAACATGATGGGTGAGGGGTCTTGCAAACCCAGCACTAAAGTCTCGACATCCCATTTCAATAGCAGCAAACAGCTGTGAACCGTTTGCGATCCGGTAGGATCGTCATCCAGCACAATAATCTTTGGCGTTGTACCCATACCCCCTCCAGCAGTTCGGTCGCTCTAGTTTCCAGAGTGCCATACTGCCGCGATCGTTTTTACGGTGAGAGGGCGTCGGGTTGAAGCGTGATTGGGTGATTGGGTGATTGGGTGATTGGGTGATTGGGTGGATGGGTGGCAGGGTTTGTATAGCCTAAAGGCATTCAAGAAAGGCGACGCTGGCCCAGATAGCTTGGGTGCCGGGTATACGGGTAGGTAGATAATTCTGGATTTTAGAGTCAGGACTAAATTTTTCCTACTCCCTATTCCCTGTTAAGTAGGTGGGTTGAATCTTTTGTAGAACGAGTCGATGATGACGAAACACTTTCGAGCGTTGGGTTTCGTTCCTCAACCGCAACCTACATCATTTGCAATTTAATAACGCCTGCCTACTTAGGAGATTTCTGTCAATGAACATACCCATTCGGCGGTGCATTACGCTTCGCTAATGACACCCTACAAGCGGTAAATTCTTTCCTGTAAATCTCCTTACCTATTCCCTATTCCCTGTTACCTATTCCCTGTCACCTAAAACCTATTCCCTGTCACCTACTCCCTATTCCCTATTCCCTACTCCCTATTCCCTATTCCCTATTCCCTCAAGCAATTCGGTCACCCTCGCCCCCATAAATTAATTCAATGCTTCCGATCGCTGCTTGTTTAGATCATCAATGAGGGCCGCTAGTTTGTGGCTGTCTGCCTTGTAGACTTCTCCACAAAAATGGCAAGTGGCTTCGGCCCCATCATCTTTTTCAATCATGTCTTGCAGCTCTTCAACACCAAGCATTTTGAGGGCCCCCAGCATGCGCTCGTAAGTGCAGGGGCAGTGAAAGCGAATGTCCATCGCTTCGGCATCGTGCAAAATTTCTAGATTAAGGTCACCCACGAGGGCATCGAAAATGTCGGGTAGGGTCTGGTTATCCAGCAGTTTGGGAGTAAAGTCTGCTAACGTGCCGACCCGAGACTCTAGCAGGGAAATGAGTGATTCATCGCGAGCGGCTTTGGGCATGACCTGCAGCAACAATCCACCAGCGGCCTCAACGCCTTGCTCATCGACATGCACGCCCAGGGTAAGCGCTGAGGGAGTTTGCTCTGACGTTGCCAGATAGTAGGTAATGTCTTCGCCAATCTCCCCAGATATCAGTTCCACAGTACTGGAATAGGGCTGACCATACCCAACATCACGGACAACATAGAGGTAACCCTTACGACCGATTGCTCCCCCGACGTTCAATTTGCCCGTTTCTGTTGGCGGCAGTTCAATACTGGGGTCATCGACATAGCCACGAACGCGGCCATCCAGTCCGACATCGACCATCACCCCCCCCATCGGCCCGTCGCCTTTGACCCGTAAGTTAATGCGTGACTCGGCCCGCTTCATGCTCGAAACCAGCAATAAACCGGCTGACATAGCCCGGCCGAGGGCGGCAGTGCCCACATAGGTGAGTTGGTGACGTTGTCGAGTTTCTTCTACCAAGTCGGTGGTAACCGTGCCGACAATGCGAATGCCGCCATCGGCTGCAGTGCCGCGGAGGAGTTGGTCTGCCATGCAAACGTCCTGAACTGATTTCGTTGATTTTCGCTAGTGCCATTGTAAGGATTTTTGGATAGGCGTGAATGGGGGGCTCAGGGGGTTAGGGGGCTCAGGGAGTTAGGGGGCTCAGGGAGTTAGGGGGCTCAGGGAGTTAGGGGGCTCAAGGAGCTAAGGGAGCGGGGGACTAAGGGCGTTAAAAGGGCTCAGGGAGCGGGGGCTCCTCAGGGAGCTAGGGGGCTCAGGGAGTTAGGGGCTAATAGGAGGGCAAGGAGGAAGATGGATAGCTGGATTTTAGAGAGAAGTGGTATGACTGCAACCAGCTTGGGCAAAAGGTCAGCACCCCAGCTGGTTGTCGGTAGGCTTGCTCTTTGGGGTTGGATGTTTCAGGCAATAAGCGGTAAAAGGGACGCTATGCTTACTAGCTGAGCCAAGAAGTCGGGGAATTAAGAATGAGTGGATTAGCGGCAACTGCGATCGCCTCTGTGCAGCGATTTCAACAGCAGTCGGTGGGGCTATTGCTCTATCAGTCCGTACTAGAAACCCCGATTAGCCGAGCGTGGCTCAACCTGTTAGATGCCCTCTGTCGTGGGGATTCGGCAGAATGTTTAACGGCCTACGGCCTCTGGTTTCGGGCGTTGGCAGCCCAGCAGCAAACCTGGCAGGGGCACCTGGTTCAGGAAATTTTACGTTCCGAAAATCCCTTTTCGCAGTTGGCCCAACGACTCCCTGTCCAAGAACTGCCACCGGCTTTACTGGAAGCCGTTCAACGTGATCTGCGCCGCCTGCAGGCCATCCATGCCTGTCAGAGCAGTCAGCTCAGCCAGTGGGTGCAAACCGTTTGCCAGGTGCCTGAAACCCCCGTCGTGTGGTATCTAGAGACGGCAGAACCGCCAGTCGTTTCTTTCCCCACGCTGCCAGACTGGCAAGCCGGTCTGGTGGAACTGGCGACTTATTATCGCCAACAGGGGATTGGGTTGGTCGGTCAGTATCAGGTGTTTCGCTGGCAAGCTGAGGGGCTTGTCGGCGTTCCTCATCCTGATCCGGTGCAGTTAGCAAACTTGGCCGCCTACGATGAGCCCCGTCAACGTCTGGTGCAAAACACTGAGTTTTTGCTGCAGGGATATCCTGCCCTGCACGTGCTGCTGTATGGCAGTCGCGGTTCGGGCAAGTCGTCGCTAGTCAAAGCCTTGGTCAATGAGTACGGCGATCGCGGCTTGCGCCTCATTCAGATCGATAAAGCCAGCATGACAGCGCTGCCCGCAATTGCGGAACGGGTGCGAGACTTACCGCAAAAGTTCATCATTTTTGTAGACGACCTATCGTTTGAAGAAGACGATGACGCGTTCAAGGCCTTAAAGGTTGTGCTAGAGGGTAATGTCACCGCCCGAGCGCAAAATGTAGTGGTGTACGCCACGTCGAATCGGCGACATCTGGTGCGGGAATATTTTGCTGATCGCCCCCGCCCCAGTGATCAAGATGAAATTCAGTCTTGGGATACGGTGCAAGAAAAGCTGTCGTTTAGCGATCGCTTTGGCTTGACTCTCACCTTTGAAGCCCCCGATCAAAAGACGTATCTCGCGATCGTGCGTCACCTCGCGGCTCAGGCCCAGCTCGCGATCGATGACGACGCCTTGCAAGCACGGGCGCTCCAGTGGGCAACTCGCCACAATGGCCGTTCTGGGCGGACAGCTCGCCAATTCATTGACTTTTTGCAGGCAGAACTAGCAACCCAATCCTGACCCCAGCAAACTCAGAGTTTGGAATTCGGCCAGGAAGGCAAGCCAGTTTAGCGCTATGTAAGGCCGTGAGCAGCGATTTTTCCGAGTCAGCGGCGGCGTGAGTCACGAGAACGGCACCACCGAATTAAGTTTTCTTGCATCAGAGGCTTGAATATCTGACACTGTCCGCAATGCGGTGCAAAGGAGTGTAATAAAAAGTAGCCTCATTAAGCGGTTTGGGGCATGCTTGAAACCAGCAGCCACCACTGCATTTTTTAGGGAAAAATTTTGCGTCAAGCAGGTAAGCTGATGACCAAATGTGATGGTACTGTTACATCATCTGAGTGGCAAAGCCATACAGGTTTGTGGTAACACTGTTAACTCAGCACGGCAAGGGAAAATCGTCGGGATGTCTCCAGAATCTCAACTCAGTAACATCTTCATCGTTGAAGACAGCAAAGGCCGTCGTGAAATCATCCTGGATGGCTCCGTCTACTCTATTGGTCGAGATCCGAAATGTGATATTCGTTTGTCGTCACAGTTTGTCTCTCGACACCATGCGACTTTAGTACAGCTGCCTAAGGACGACAATACGTTTTACTACCGCATTGTTGACGGCAACTTAAAGGGCAAGCCTAGTGCCAATGGCATGCTAATTAACGGTCGCAAAGTGCCAGCCCATGACTTAAAAAACGAAGACGAAATTGTTTTTGGCCCCCAGGCTAGAGCTATTTTCTATCAACTGCGGCGTGATTCAACGAATCCTTTGCCACCCGATGAGTTTGATATCACGCTCATCAGCCCTAACATGGTTGACGAACTCGAAGAAGACGAAGACGGCGACGATACTGCGGCTAAGTAAGTCTTAACCGGCACTTAACGAATTAGTCATGGGCACAGACTATCTTGCGGTATGGATATAGCTGAGGACTCGATGCCTTCTCGTGTCTCTAAGAGCGGTGACCGCCAGCCATGAGAAAAATCTAAAGGGGGCGATCTTGGCTCGATTTGGCTCTGGTCAACTGGCCTGTCGGTTGGGAGCGCCTGTGCATTGGCGACGGGCATCTCAAGCCTGGAGACTAGGTAGGGCAAAGCGCCAAATATCAAGACTTTAATCTGTCTCTAACGGGCGCCAAGGGATGCTACTCAGATTTGCTCAAGTCTCGTATCAGCGGCGATATCAATTGAACGGATGGCTGCTCTTTGATGCCGCAATTCTGCCTGAGGTTGACTTGGTCAATGCCCCTGTCTGAGGTCGAGGTGCCAAAATGTGGAGTGAACTTCTCAGCCCGATCGCAGGCCCAAGTGGGCTTAACGGCATACTCGCTAAATTAGGACATACTGGACAATTGTCTTCTAGCAGCATCAGAGAAGTGGCTGATCAGAGGGGCTTGCATCGCCGCTTCCGAAACTTCTCATTAAAAGTTCAGTAAGAGCGGTCTTCAGGCGTTCACACTGTATAAGAGCTATTTTGCGCGTTAAGAATTTCATGAATCGTCACCTTCATCCTGTTAAGTTCCTGACCCTTTGCGTTTTCGGTGTCTGCTTAGCGATTTTGCTCGCCCTAGGAGGCACCTGGGCTGCTCGTACGGCCTATGCACAAGCGGATGCAGCGGCGGCCGCAACCAGTGAAGCAGAAATGGACAGCAGTCTGCTGGATTTTGAAGAATTGACTCAAGAGCTCAAAAAGCAAGATGGCTTATTGACGATTTATAGCAATCTGGACCAAGGAAAAGCCTACCTGGCGCTTTCGCCGCGGCAGTTTAACCGGAATTTCTTACTATCAGCCACCTTAGAGTCGGGTGTGGGAGAAGCGGGTCTGTTCCGAGGCTGGCCAATTAACGATTTGGTGGTTCAGTTTCGTGAAATGCCGGGCGATCGCATTCAAGTCGCGGTGCCCAACACTTATTTGCGCAATTCTGATGGTGCGGGTTGGCAGCAACGGCTGCAGGAAAGTTCCTTTAGTGATTCCATCATTTTTGCGATGGATATTGTCAGCATTGACTCCACGTCTCAAGTCAAATTAATTGACCTCTCAAACCTTTTACTAGAAAAAGATTTGGCGAATCTGACCGAGGGTTTAGGCTGGGTGTTGAATGGCTATAGTCGCAATCCTGAGCTGTCACGATTAGAGTCGTTGCAGATGTTTCCAGAAAATCTGGAAGTGGACTCCGTTCTTGGATTTTCTGGCGGCGGCGCGACTGATCCGCTGGCTGGCTTGTTTAACTTTTCCTTGAGCGGTATTCCTGATAGTCGGGGCTTTTCGCTGCAGGTGCGTTATAGCCTGTCAGCCGTACCGGTGAACAACAGCTACCAACCGCGTCAGGCCGATGAGCGGGTGGGGTACTTTACCACCGCGTTTCGAGCGCCTTTGCAAGCTCGCCGCACTGATCCTTTTGTGCGCTATGTCAATCGTTGGCACCTCGAAAAACAAAACCCCCAGGCGGAGCTATCCCCGCCCAAAGAACCTATTGTCTTTTGGATTGAAAACACAACGCCGCCAGAATACCGCGAGGCGATTCGTCAGGGCATTTTGGCTTGGAATGAAGCCTTTGAGGCAGCGGGCTTTCAGGGGGCGATCGCGGCCCGACAGATGCCCGACAATGCCACCTGGGAGCCCTCTGACGTGCGTTATAACGTGGTGCGCTGGTCAGACTCGATTAATAACTGGGCGATCGGCTATGGGCCTTCTCGCGTCAATCCACTGACGGGGCAAATCTTAGATGCTGACGTCATCTTGGATGCGAATGTGATTCGACTTTTACGGCAGCAGTATCAGACCCGAGGGCTCGATACCCCTGGCGCCGCTGAATTTTATTTACAGCTCTGTGGGCAGCGATCGCAAACCTGGTACCTGCAATGGATGGCGATGCAGCAAGCGGGCGAAGCGGGGTTAGAAATGACCCGCAACCTGGAGGGCTGGCCCACCGAGGGCAGTAACCATCGCCTGACGGACGACCATTGCGCCGGGTATTTGAGTGCTCAACACAATGCCTTTGGGGCCTTGGCGTTGTCGACATTATCGGGAGTGGATTTTTCGAGTGACGAGCTTGACAAGTTCATTCAGGAGTATTTAGTGGCGCTCACCGCTCACGAGGTAGGCCACACACTGGGCTTGCGGCACAACTTTGCGGGCAGCTTGCTTATCTCTCCCGAAGATCTTAATGACACTGCCATCACCCAGAGTCAGGGGTTGGTGAGTTCGGTGATGGACTATTTTCCCCCTAACATTGCACCCCCTGGCACCGCCCAGGGAGAGTATTTCCCCAGTCGGTTGGGCCCCTATGATCTTTGGGCGATCGAATATGGCTACCGCGAAGCGTCGCCTTCTCCCCTCGGCCGGGCTGAGCAGCAAATGTTGAACCGGATTCTGCGGCGTAGTACAGAACCGGCCCTCGCCTATGCAACCGACGAAGACGTCTTCGACTTCATTGATCCAGAATCGCAAGCCTGGGATCTCAGCAGTGATCCGATGCAATATGCCATTTGGCAGCTCGACAATGCCCAAGCCGTTTGGAGTCGTTTGAATCGTCTTTCGGTGAATCCGGGTGAGGGCTATGGCAGTTTGCGGCGACGCGTTGATCTGGTCTTTAGCTACTTTTTCAACAATGCGATGACGTTGACCGACTACATTGGTGGTCAACGGTTTCGTCGCTTAAACCCTTGGGAAAATCCCAACCTCACCCCCTTTGAGCCCATTGCTGCTGAGAAGCAGCGAGCGGCTTTGGCAACCCTCAACCAGCAGGTGTTTGCCCCAGATGCGTTCGAGTTTTCTTCGCAGCTGATTAATCAACTCGCGCCCGATCGCTGGCGGCATTGGGGCGTGCAGCTAACCAGCTATCCGCTCGACTACCCGATTTATGAGCGGGTGCTCCAGGTTCAGAGTATGGCCTTAAGTGAGTTGTTTTTGGCCGATCGCTTAGCGCGAGTGCGAGATATTGAATTTCGCACCGATGCCACTGATGTCTTGACCCTAGCCGAACTGTATGAGTCGCTATATCAGAGTATCTGGTCAGAAGTCACCCTCACGGATGCGGCCACGCCAGACATTTCAAGTCTGCGCCGAGGGTTACAGCGTCACCATCTCAATACATTGTCTAACTTGGTGCTGCGGCGCACCTTTTGGGATGCCCTCTCAGCGCAAAGCTTTAACGAGTTTGTGGCCACCCTGTCAACGTTAGGGGCACCCGAAGACGCTCGGGTCTTAGCTCGCTTTCAGCTCCGGCAAATTCAAGATGATGTGGGTGCGGCGCTATCTCGTTACGACGGGCGCATGGCGGTGTCTACGCAAGCCCATTTGGAAGCCGTGCGCGATCGCATCGCCCGCGTTCTGGAAGCGCCTCTTATCGGTCTGTAGAACTCCTGAGTAAAAATCCCCTCGGCTGACCTCGTATCAGCTGAGGGGATTTCGTCTTGTGAATCTGACGTGCGGCCAGCGACATCTGCCAAACTAATGCTTGCTGCTGAGTTCGCCGGTAAAGGGTTGGACACCGGTGGCAGGATAGTCATCATGGGCCGGGGCAAAGAGCTCTAGAACTGCTTTTGCTAACTCGCCAAAGAAACCAGACTGCTCTTGAATTGCGGGAATGGCACGTTTCATATCGTCCTCCGAAAATTCGAAACCGTGTTGCTTAGCTAAATCAACGATCGCGGTCTTTTTATCGGCTCCTTGCACCTGCTCAGATAACGTCGAGTTATCGGCAGCTTGCTTGAGGAAGTCGAGAGCTTTTTCCTTAGACATAAGATAATTTTAGTAACGATGAATATACTTCTAGTCTGCTAGAGTTCATCGTGAACAAACAAAAAATGCAATAGACCCTTGCAAAACTTGAAACGCTGAAACACGACGAAGCAGGCGCAGCTTACCCGCTACCCCCGCTAGTTGATCAAACGTTTCTGCACAGATGACCGCTCTCAGAATTGCCAGCGCCCCCTGAGCGTAGTCGAAGGGGGCATTCTGGTAGGTTTTGGCTCGACTACGCTCAGCCAACGTAATCTTTGGAACGGCTATTCAGCATTGTGCTTAGCCCATCAGTTCTTTGACTTTCGTCATGATGCCGGTTGGGTCAATACCCTGATGGGGGAACTGCTCCCACAGACCGCCACAGCCTTCTTCATGCGTACCTAGATACGCAAACTTTGGCGTGTAGCCCCGTTCGAGCAACCAGGAGCCAAACCGGCTACCTAAGCCAGTGCGGCGGTTAAAGGACTCGGTGACGATGACAAAAGGGGCTTGGCCAATCTTCGCCATCATGTCTTCATCCACAACATTGAGAGTGGCCTTATTAATCAGCCCTACCTCGATGCCCTCTTGCTTTAGGCGCTCAACGGCATCCAACGCCCGATAGATAGAGTCACCGAAGGTCACGATATAGCCCGCCGATCCTTCGCGAATCACCTCGTCTTTACCCGATGTAAAGGTGTAATCGCCACCAAACAGCTCTTTGCCATCGGCATCGAGTACGTAGGGCACCTTGGAACGCGTGGAAAAGATAAACCGCAGCCCCGGCTCATTAAAGACTGACTTGACGACTGCCTTCATTTGATTGGCGTCAGCGGGGAAATAGAGGCGCGTTTCATAGCCATCATCTAACCCATTGTCGGCAAACATGTTGTTGATGCCAAAGTGGCAGGTGTTATCTGCCATGTCATCGATACCCGCATGGGAGAAATGACACAGTAGGTTGGAGTAGTTCAACCGAGCCATGGTGATCTCAGAAACACACATTTCTAAGAAAGCACTAAAGGTCGCAAAGATGCCTTGCTTGCCTTTCTCCATGCCAAAACCAGCCGCCGCAGACAGGTTGCCCCGCTCTTGAATACCGCCGCTAATAAAGACCTCAGGGTGAGCTTTGCGGATTTGCGCCAGTCCACAGGAGCCTTCGAGGTCGCTGTCGACAACGAGAACGCTTTCCTTGCGAGTGGTTTCGTCCAGGGTGCCGAGAATCTCCACCACGGCATCCCCAAAGGTGTTGCGGTTAGAGCCCACCTTATCGGACGAGCCGAGAAATTCGTAGGTATTTTTAGGCTTTTCAGTGCTTTTCAGAATGGCTGCGGCTTCACCATGGCCCTTCGCCTCTAAATATTTAATCGCCGCATCCACTGGAATCACATCGTGGCCGTGAGTGCTCCCTTCAATGCCCTCAATGCCGACTGACATGGGGCGCTTGTTGACGATCGCCACCGGACCGGGAGTATTAATCGCCGTGCAAATGTTGGCGTAGAGCGTGTCGAGATCTTCGCCGTCGCCCTCAACTACCGTGAGGCCATGACCTTCGAGGGTTTGCTTGACGCTGTAGCCCCCCATATAGCTAGAGGGATGACCGGCAATCGTGACGTCGTTGTCATCAATCAGCAGCTTCACGTTGATGTGGTTGGCGACGGCGAGACGCGCGGCCTCGGCATCGTTACCCTCTTGCTGAGACCCATCAGAACCCAAGCAGAAAACCGTTTTTCCGGGATTGGCCAGGGCCACACCGTTCACGTAAGGCCACATATGCCCCAACCGCCCCGAGCTGAACTTGACGCCTGGGGTGAGGCCCAATTCGGGGTGCCCCGGCAGCTTTTCGTGAGCGGCGCGGTACTTCATCAGCTGCTCAGCCGGGAGGTCGCCGTTAAGGGTTGCCATCAAATATTGAGTCGCGACCCGGTGGCCCGCTTCGTCAAAAAAGGTGGGAACGTACTTTTCTCCATTGCCTCTAAAAATCGCATCCAAAATCATCACTTCGGGCACAGTGTCGTAGGGACCACCTGTGTGCCCGCCGACGCCCCGCGCTGCACCCGTAGCAGTGAAGAAGACGATCGCGTCGCGGCACAGATCAATATTGAACTGCAGCGCGGCGCGTTGTTCGTCTGTCAGGGTTGAAACGGCTGGGTCAAGAGTGATTTGTTTGTAAGCGCCAAGGTCAATGGGAAATTGAGTCATAGTAGCGAACCTAGGTAAACAACTGGGGTGATGGGGGCCAAGCGCGTGAGGCGATCCTTATCCTTTCATATTTGTGGAAAATGTTTAAGAAAATATTCGTCCCTGCGTATCAATCTAGAGCGATCGCGTCCCACCGTCCATCAAGAGGCGGTTAAAATTCGACGGTCGGAGGGACTTAGGAGATTTACAGGAAAGAATTTACCGCTTGTAGGGTGTCATTAGTGAAGCGTAATGCACCGCCGAATGGGTATGTTCATTGACAGAAATCTCCTTAATGCCAGTGCCGCAGAGGTTGGCCTTGGGCCAGCAGTTCGGAAACGGTGACAAAGCGATAGCCCTCGGCGCGGTACTGATCCAAAATCATCTGTACCAGAGTGACCGTGTTGCTGCGATCGGCTCCTTCTGATTCACCATCGCCGTCATGCATAAGCACGATCGCGCCGTTGTCAAACTTAGGGGCGAGCAACTCCATCATCACGTCCGGTTCTTCGGGTTTCCAGTCGTTCATCTGCACGGTCCACAAAATGTTGGCCTGATCGCGCTGCTTCAGGACGTGGGGCAACGTAAACCAACTGTGACCATAGGGCGATCGAAACGGAATCGCGGCGGTATACCCCAAATCTCGCAGGATTTGATCGGTCGATTCCAACTCGTCGCGAATGGTGGCGACCGATTTTATCTTGAGGCTGGGATGGCTCCACGTATGGTTGCCCAACTCATGTCCTTGAGCCATGAGCGTTTGCACAACTTCGGGATGCTGCTCAACGTGCCGCCCCATGACAAAAAAGGTGCTGGGGGCCCCCGCATCGGCCAGAATCTGACCAATTTGCTCGGTATAGCGTGGATCTGGGCCGTCATCAAAGGTCAGCGCCACGACTTTTTCGTCAGTCTGCACCTTGTAAAAGGCATCGCCAAACAGCGCCGGAGCCAGGTAGCGATTGGGCCACAGCACTTTGTCAAACAGCCCAATCGCCAGCGCGATCGCCCCTACAATCACCAAAAATCGCACCCCTCGGCGAAGGACGCGCGATCGCGCTGGTGAGATAGATTGTGTCTGGTTAAGTGTGGGCTGCATCGACTCATCGCAGATTCTATAGCTCTGTTATTGAATCATTAAAGTTGAAACCTGTGGGCTTTATTTGACTGGGCAGCATCGCCAATGTGATGTAGCCGATAGGATAAGAATGTCAGCGAGTAACCAGCGATCGTGAGAGGTCAGCGCGTGGAAGCCATTAAATCTGATATCAACATCCAACTTGTGGAATCTCTCATTCAGGTGATTCAGTCGCTCTCAGCTCGTGAACAGGCTGTGTTGTTGGATAAATTGCTGGGAGATGTGCCCGAGCCCTCGACGACTGAAATGATGCACCTAGCCGAACAGGGCGGTAGCTTTGACTTTTGGCAAACTGAGCCAGAGCTTTACACGGTCGATGATGGAGAACCCGTAGAGTGGTCATAAAAGGCAGCGTTGTGCTCGTCAATTTTCCCTTCACCGACCTCAGCCAGACAAAGCTCAGACCCGCCATCATTTTGTGGATTGACCCGGTTGGGAAGGATGTAGTGGTCTGTGCGGTGACTTCCCAAAAAACAAATCAGCTTGAGGCAGGTGAGTTTTTACTGAGTGCAACTGACTCAGATTTCCTACATACAGGATTGCGGATTACCTCAAAAGTTAAATCAACTCGCTTAGCCACCCTCGATCGCAAATTAGTGATGAGAAAGTTAGGAGACTTGAGTCATGCACAATCAGCGCAGTTAGATGCTCAGTTAAAACAAGCATTTCAACTCAACTGAGGATGGCGATCTGTCATCAAGCCCTCTCCCACAATCACCCAAAATCCCACCCCTCGGCGAAGGACGCGCGATCGCGGTTGCGATATAGACTGTGGACTATTGATTGTGGGCTGCATCGACTCACCGCAAATTGGCTAATCGTTTTATTGAATCATTAAAGGTGAGATCTGTGAGCGGCATCCAATCGCAGCACTCATCCAAAGCTTGGTTAATATAGGCGATAGACTGCCCCTCTCAGTAATGGCTATGAGCGAAGCTGTCTTAACCAGCATTTATAACGCCGTCGATCCATTTCGCCCGTTAGAACCCAACGACCCTGCGTACGTCGATTGTGAGTCCGAACGCGGGGATGCCAACATTTTGCTGGATTTAGGGCCTGCCATCACGCGATCGCAACGCTACACTTGCCAACTGTATGCCGGTCATCGCGGGGCCGGAAAATCAACCGAGCTATTACGATTAAAGGCCGATTTAGAGTCTAAGAGCTGTCATGTCGTCTATTTTGCCGCTGTGGGTGAAGATGGCGACATTGACCCCCAAGACGTGCAATACACCGACATTCTCTTGGCCTGCACACGGCACCTCCTAGAAGACTTAAAGCAGGCTGACCCAGCGCCATTGATTAGCTGGTTTAAAGAACGGGGCAAGGAGCTGTATGCAATCGGGCAGACCAAGGTTGTCATGGAATCGTTGGATGTGAGCTTGTTGGCCAGTCAGTTTGCGGAGATGACTGCCAGCATTCGAGCTGTCCCAAGCCAGCGGCAAAAGATTCGCGATTTGGTGAATCCTCACACCATCACATTAGTGAAAGCGTTGAATGACTTTATTGCGGATGGCAAAAATAAACTACCTGAGGGCAAAAATCAGCTGGTGGTCATTGCCGATAATCTGGATCGCATCGTGCCTATCCACGATGACTATGGCCGCAGCAACCATGACGAAATTTTTCTAGACCGTAGCGAGCAGTTGCAGGGGTTAGATTGCCATATGGTCTACACGGTCCCGATTTCGATGGTGTATTCCAATCGGGCCAATGACCTGAAGGAAGTCTATGGTAATCCCGAGTTACTGCCGATGGTGATGATTCAAACGCCCGATGGGGTGCTGCATGAACCAGGGTTTGAAAAGATGAAGGAAATTCTGCGGCGGCGCATTTGTCCCTTTATGCCTGAGGTCAGCTTGGGACGCGATATTTTTGAGGGAGAGGAGATCGTTCAACAGCTCTGTATTGCCAGTGGTGGTCACGTGCGAGAGTTGCTGCTTTTGATGAAAGAAGCCATGAATCGGGCTAATGTCTTACCCATCCCAACACGGGCTGTGCGACGCGCCATTGCCGAAACGCGCGATACCTATCGTCGCACCGTGGAAAAAAATCAGTGGGCTGTGCTGGCTAAGGTGGCGCAAAGTCGCAGCATTGATAATGATGAAGACCATCGCGACTTGCTGTTTCGGCGCTGCTTGATGGAGTATCGCTACTTCGACGAGACGGACACGCTGCAGTGTTGGTATGACGCCCATCCCCTCATCAAAGGGATTCCCGAGTTTCAAGCAGCTCAAGCTAAACTATAGCCATGAAAGTTGACATATTCTCCTGGGAAGAATCTCAAACAGTAGACTTCGAAGAGGAGTACCGAGCCCTGCTAAATGGTCTAAGACGATCACAAGGATTTGGTCTGTATTTTGTACAGTGCTCTCCTTTTAGTAGTAGCAAACTCATTGAGCGAGTACAAAACGATCTGACGGATCAAATCATTAATGTTCTGAAATTTGAGCAGCCCATCACTGATGGCAACGTTTTCAAGCGAGTCAATGTTTTCTTGCAAGAACAGCCATCACAAGTTCTGCTTATTCAAGGACTTGAAACTTCACTAGTTGACGCAGAAGAAACGAAAAAGCGTCTGGGCTGGAGTGGGGAGAAAATCCAAAAGCTGAACTGGCGCGAGGTCCCGCTAGTTCTAAATAATCTCAACCAACAACGAGAGCGCTTTCGAGACACCTTTTCTCAAACCTGCTTGGTATTTTTGCTGCCTCAATATGCCATCGACTATGTGGTACATCGCGCCCCTGACTTTTTTGACTGGCGTTCTGGGCTTTATAGCTACACTTCAGACCCTCAAATATTGGCTGGTGAATCGGCCAGGATTTTAGAAGAAGGGGACTACAAGGCCTATTGCGCCTGGTCTCCTGACGAACGTAACCAACGATTACTGGTAATTCAATCGCTTACAGATGAATTAGATGACAATTTAGGGTGGTGCTCCTTTGAGCAAGGACTAATTTTTGCGGCTGGCAAAGACTACGAAAGCTCTGTAGTTTCGTTCGAGAAAGCTGAGAGTTTCGATCCTAAGAACTCTGCAGCACCATACAACAAAGGCAAGGCACTAGATGAACTAGAGCGCTATGAAGAAGCGATCACTGCCTATGACGCGTCGTTGTCCATCCAACCCGACAAACACGAAGCGCTTAACAACAAAGGTATTGCGTTAGGTAAATTAGGTCGCTATGAAGAAGCCATTGCCGCTTATGATGCGTCGCTGTCCATCCAACCCGACAAACACGAAGCGCTCAATAACAAAGGCAATGCATTGTTTGATTTAGGTCGCTATGAAGAAGCCATCGCCGCTTATGATGCATCGCTGTCCATCCAACCCAGCAAACACGAAGCACTTAACAATAAAGGCATTGCGCTACGCAAATTAGATCGCCATGAAGAAGCCATCGCCGCTTATGATGCGTCGCTGTCCATCCAACCCGACAAACACGAAGCGCTCTGCAACAAAGGCAATGCGCTAGGTAAATTAGATCGCCATGAAGAAGCCATCGTCGCTTATGATGCGTCGCTGTCCATCCAACCCGATCAACATGAAGCGTTTTACAACAAAGGCAATGCATTATTTGATTTAGGTCGCTATGAAGAAGCCATCGCCGCCTATAACGCGTCATTGTCCATCCAGCCCAACCAACACGAAGCGCTCTACAACAAAGGCATTGCGCTACGCAAATTAGGTCGCTATGAAGAAGCCATCGCTGCTTATGATACGTCGCTGGCTATCCAACCCGACGATCATGAGGCATTCTACAATAAAGGCAATACATTGTTTGACTTAAGTCGTTATGAGGAAGCCATCGCCGCTTATGCCGCGTCGCTGTCCATCCAACCCAACCAGCACAAAGCGCTTTACAACAAAGCTTGCTGCTATGGTCGTCAAGGCAGAGCAGAGCCTGCCGTAAAAATCTTGAAACGGGCTATTCGACTCGGTCCTAACAGATACCGAGAGTTATTAAAGACCGATACTGACTTTGACTCAATTCGAGATGATCTTAGGTTTCAAGCACTGATTGAAGGTAAACAGCGTAGTTTGATATCGGGGCGATAGGGATACCCCCCTCGCGATCGCCCTTAAATCAAGGTCAACAGATAGATCAGGCTGAATAGAACGATCCACACAACGTCGACAAAGTGCCAGTAGATTTCGGCCATTTCGACGCCGGTATGGCTCTCAGTGCCATAGTGGCCTTCGCGGCGCGATCGCCACAGCACCCCCAAAATCAGCAGTAGACCAATAAAGACGTGCAGCCCGTGAAAGCCCGTCAACAGATAGAAACAGTTGCTGAACAGATTGGTGGTGAGGCCGTAGCCCAGAGTCAGGTATTCATACACCTGCCCCACCAGGAAAATCGCCCCCATTGCAGCGGTGATGATGTACCACTTGCGCAGCCCTTTGACATCACCTTGCTTAATCGCCGTGTCGCCATAGTGAATCACGAAGCTGCTAGATACCAGAATGATGGTGTTAACCGCTGGCAGCAACAGCTCAACTTCCGTTTCTTCCGGTGGCCACGCGGCAGCCTCGGCCCGAAAGACTAAAAACAGCACGAAAAAGCCCGCAAACATCAAAAACTCAGAACAGAGGAACGTGATCAGTCCCAAAACTCGAAAGTCGTGATGTTCGGAAGGCTCGAATGCGACTTCGGGAGCCGTGTCTGGAGGAGAGTCAATAGCGCCTTGCATAGTTCAAAAACCGATAAGAAGGGTCAGTCAAAAAGAGTCGGCACAGCCAATAACGGGAAAGCTGGATCTGAATATTGACCAGACCCAGCTTCTAGATCAATCTCACGATGACGAGACTTCAGCTGGATCATGGCCATACTCGTAGGGACCTTCCGTCACCACGGGCAGCACATTCCAGTTTTCGATGATGGGTGGGCCGTCTGTCGTCCATTCCAGCGTTTTGGCATTCCAGGGATTGCCTGAAGCTTTAGGGCCGTTGCTCCAGCTCCAAATCGCGTTGATGATAAACGGCAACACCGAAATGCCCAGGAGAAAGGCGCCGACCGTGCAGATGATGTTGATGTATTGGAACTGCGGGTCATACATCGCCACGCGTCGAGGCATGCCCTTGAGCCCCAATTCGTGCATCGGCAAAAAGGTCAGATTCGTGCCAATAAAGGTCAGGACGAAATGCAGCTTACCCAAGGGCTCATTCAACATGCGCCCAGTCATCTTGGGGTACCAGTGATACAGGCCCGCATAGAGACCAAATACCGAGCCGCCAAACAGCACATAGTGGAAATGCGCCACGACATAGTAGGTATCGTGCACGTGAATATCCACTGGAGCCGTGCCCAGGGTGACGCCGCTTAAGCCCCCGAGCACAAACATGGCCAACAGCCCGATCGCAAACAGCATGGCGCTGGTATACCGAATCTTGCCGCCCCACAGGGTGGCCACCCAGCTAAAGACTTTGACGCCCGTAGGCACCGCCACAATCAGCGTAGATACCGTGAAGAACATCCGCATCCACGGTGGCGTCCCGCTGGTGAACATGTGGTGTACCCACACAAAGAGGCCCACCAAACAGATCGCCACAGAGGAATAAGCGATCGCTTTGTAACCAAAAATCGGCTTCCGCGCATGCACCGGAATCACCTCCGACATGATGCCAAAAATCGGCAAAATCATGAGGTACACCGCTGGGTGCGAATAAAACCAGAACAAGTGCTGGTACATCACCACGTCGCCCCCTTTGGCGGGGTCAAAGAACGCGGTGCCAAAGTTGATATCAAACAGCAGTAGAGTCAAGCCTGCCGCCAAGACCGGCGTAGAGACCAGGGCCAAAATGGAAGTGGCCATCATCGCCCAGCAAAAGAGGGGCAGCTGATCCCATTTCAGACTGGGAACGCGCATCTTCCAGATGGTGACGATGAAATTAACCGCACCCATAATGGACGAAGTGCCCACTAAGGTGATCGCCAAAATCCACATTGACTGAGCCGTATTTGCCGTGATGCGACTCAACGGCGGGTAAGAAGTCCACCCGGCCTGCGCCCCGCCAAAAAAGAGGCTCGCGATAATCATGGCCCCCGCCGGTACGGTAATCCAAAAAGCTAGGGCATTCAACTTGGGAAAAGCCATATCCCGAGCGCCAATCATCAACGGCACGAGGAAGTTACCAAACCCCCCAATCGCTGCTGGCACAATCCAGAAAAAGATCATGATCGTGCCATGGTTGGTCAGCATGGCGTTGTAAAAGTTGGGGTCGACCAAATCAGCGCTGGGGGTAGCCAGCTCTGAGCGCATAACTAGCGCCATGACCCCACCCACAAGGTAGAAAAAGAAGGCCGTGACTAAATATTGGATACCAATGACCTTGTGGTCGATATTAAAGGTGAAGTAGTGATACCAACTCCATTTTTCAGGATGGGGAAATGACTGCCCCACCATATCGCTGGTGATATTCGCTTGTGCCATAGAGAGATTTGAGAGACCAATAAATTTTTGAGAGAGCGGGAGAGAGTCGTATTGGCACCAGCCAACACGGGCGAATTCGCCAGGTTAGTGGGCAAGATGCGCCAACAACTGAGCATCAACGTCAATATCGGCACCATAAGGAGCCAGATACTCAGCCGCGGTCAAGTCAGCAGGATTAATCGCGATCGCGGACGCCGTGGTTGGTTCAGCTTGGGCGATGCGCGATTCCACCCATTTCTGATAATCCGTCGGGGAATGCACGATGACCTGGGTCCGCATGGCCCCGTGATAGCCGCCACAGAGTTCTGCACAAACGACGGGATAAGCCCCTGGTTTAGTGGCTACAAAGCGCAATTCAGTATCCTTGCCGGGAATGGCATCCTGCTTGAGCCGGAACTGGGGCACCCAAAACGAATGGATCACATCCTGCGCTGAAATGTTGAGCTGCACGTCGGCATTCACCGGCACATGCAGTTCTCCGTCCACGATGCCGCTGCCAGGATAGGTAAAGATCCAGGCGTACTGCATCCCCGACACATTCACTTCTAAATCTGCTGCCAGCCCTTCTTTTTCCAGCGGGGCACCAAATCCATAAACCGATTTGGCTAGTAATGTTGGTGAAGCCGCTTCAGACGTTAAGCCCTGCAGGGCGGCATCCGATGATTGAGCAATCATGGTGCCGTGGTCATGCACCTTATCGCCTGGGGTAAAGCCCCCCATATCTTGAAAGATTTGCACGCTATAGATGCCCAAACCAATCACGAGAATGGTCGGAATCGCGGTCCAAAAGGCTTCTAACGGCAAGTTGCCTTCAATCGGTAGACCGTCAGTCTCGTCCCCTTGCCGACGACGAAAGGCAATCATGCAATAGACGATCGCCCCTTCGACAACCAAAAACAGGGCGGTGCCAATCACCACCATGACGTTAAAAAAGTCATCGACGAGAACCGACTGAGCCGAAGCTTGCTCTGGCAATAAGCCGTTGTTTAAGCCCACCCAGAGGCTGACCAGGGTTACCAAAACCCCAACTGTCAGCGTTAATAAAGGAGCGGGAATTTGTTTCATAGCGATCGCGCTTGAAGGGAGTTATGTTCATAAATACCGATCATTGCAATACGGCAATGACCACTGGCCAACATCCTAAGCAGGAGGCTCTGATCCCGGGGCTAAACTTTGGATTTGCTTTACCTAAGAGAAAACAAGGTCAAAAAACCGTTACACAACGCAACATGACTAGATGAATTACCACTTCAAGCTTGCCGCAACTTTTTCTGCATGATCCACAACACAAGCCGCAAAAACCAAGGTGCAATTGTTTATCTCAGCGGGGGCTGGCACCCAAGCACGGGCTTTTCAGAGAGCGGTTATCGCTTAATGGCTTTGGTCGGTCGGATGACTAATTGGCGTAAGACTGTAGGGCCAGAGATGCACATGGAGCCTAAATTATCTGGACTTTTTAGCAGAGAGTCTGCCCAATCAATATCTAAATGCCAGCACGTTAAACATCTCATACTGACTTCTGCAATTGGCTTGAGAACGGCATCCTCTCAACCACCTAGGGAGTTGCGCTTAAATAACATCCCACCGACCCGGCTACCCATCCACCCTGCCACAGTCTTGTCCGGGTACTTTATTCTCAAGCCGATCCCCTAGCTCTTTATAAATAGCGGCAGGAGTGCGGCCTGCTACGAGCCCAGCTAACTTGTGCCGACCTCAATCAACATGGCTATTCCGTAATCTTTCTGGCCCTTTCTTAACGCAGTTTTATCAATGCCTAAATTATTTGACTGGAGTTTAGACAAATCTACTGTCTCAAGAGCAGATCGCTTGGACACATGAATTTGTCTAAACTCCAGAGATCTAGCTCGGCTAATTGCGATCACACCTGGGCATTGTTGAGCAGTTCCCGTCCCAAATTGCAATGATTGGCGATTTCGAAAATTTGCTCGGCTTGCTCTGACTCCGAGAGATTCGTTCTGAACAATTGACCAATCTGTAAGTGGGTTGTCTTTAAGGTGGGCGGATCAACTGCACTGTGAGCTGCCCTTAACATCCCACCCGGCCAGATCAACTTGCCGTCTAACGACCCAACTCAGCGGCGCGGATGTAAGGCCAAGCAAAGCCGCTAAAGCTGATCCGCGTCTTGCGGCAGCGCCTGGTTAGGTCGCACTGACCTCAAACACCCCTTCAACTTCAACTGCCACGTTATATGGTAATGAGCTGACACCCACCGCCAGTCGTGTGTGTCGGCCTCTCTCTCCAAAGACCTCTACAAACAAGTCTGAAGCTCCATTCATCACTTGAGACTGCCCATGAAATTCGGCTGCCGAGTTAATATAACCAGCTAACCGAATCGTTGTGACGAGGCGGTCTAACTGGCTGTCCAGCGCCACATTGAGTTGTGAGATGAGATTCAAAGCACAGACTCTCGCTGCCTTCTTACCTTGTTCAATATCAAATTCTGCTCCAAGCTTGCCGACAAAAAGTCTTTCACCATTCCAGTGGCATAGCTGCCCGGTCAGAAATAAAAGATTCCCAGAAAAATGATACGGGACATAGCTGCCGCCAGGTTTACTGGGCTCCGGAAGTTCTATCCCTAACGCCTTGATCCGGGCTTCAATTTCTCTTGCCATGAACCGTCTCTAACCTAACGATGAAGTTCAGTGACGACTATTCCCGGTAGATTGAGGAGTACCAAGTAGAGTCAAGTCCGCTGCAATGCCACTGCTATGCCACATATGTGATGCATGCAGGATAATGCCAAAGGGACTTCTTCATGACGAGTTTAACTCAGCCACTAGACGCTTCAGCGAATGGTTGAATGCAGTTAAAGCGCAACATACTTCATCATTGCTGGCTCAACTGCTTTGTCACCTTCTCCAGGTTTGCCTGGTAAAGGGATAGTCTCAGGGGTTCTGCTACTGCAGCCAGTTTGACTGCCCTCTCATAGCTCTCCTTTGCCTCTGTAAGCCTACCCGCGGCCATACAAGCGTCACCTAGGCTATCGTGTGAATCTGGTACATCGGGATAGGTTTCCACGTTCAAACGAAAGATCGCGATCGCATCTTCAATCAGCCCTTGTCTGAGTAACCAATAACCAACATTATTCAACGCGTGTTCGTCAATCTGAAAGCGATCGTGGTTTGTATTGCAAAGTGATTGATAGTGATTGATCGCCCCCTCGATCCCTTTAGTGCGATACGTGGAAGCGATGACGGTTGCGATTGATGGCGGTTTTAGAGGAACTGTTGGGTCAAGCAGGTGGAAACCCACATCATCAACCGTATCGCCACCAGAGTTCGCTAACACCACGGCCGCACGGTTTGCCTCAAGATCTAGACCCAGGAAAGTCCGGTACCCTCCGGTGCCCCCGTTGTGCCATGTGACTATATGCTCACCCGGCTTAGAGATAAGCCAGTTGCATCCAATGCTGTCACTCCTTTCGCCTAATTGTCGGCGAAGGCGTTGTGCGTCCTTTAATACCGGACCCAGGTTTGTCTGATCTGGGGAAAGGTTGCTTGCGGCGAAATCCAGCAGATCGTTAACGGTTGAGCGTAGGGCCCCCGCTCCGGCGAGAGTTGGCATGTCCCACAGGGGGACCCGATCACCAAAGCCATTATGTCCATAGGCCAGATGGCTTTCCATCCAGGGTGTGAGCGTGATGGCAGTGTGCAACAGCCCCAACGGTTGAAGGACTCTCTCGGTGAGCAACGCCTCATAATTCATGCCAGCCCGCAACGCAAGGGCATGTCCGAGAAGGCCCATCGCGTAATTAGAATATTCAAACGTTTCGCCTGGATCGCGTGGCAATTCATAGCCAGCCAAAAACTCGTACATTTGCTGCACGGTGTAATCAGCATATGGATTATCGGGATCCTTAGATACGAGATTCGTGGGTAGGCGCGGCAGGCCAGAGTGATGGGTTGTGATGTGGAGCAGCGTAATTGGCTTCTCATGGCGAATGGGAACGTAAACCTGGGGCGGCAATAACTGTGCGATCGGTTCGGACAACTCGACCTCGCCTCGCCTCACCATGTCGGCCAGCAAAATACCAGTAAAAACCTTCGTGATAGAACCAATTTCGAATACGCTCTCACCGTTGAGGGGAAGTGCATTTGAGCCGGCACTACCGTGTGCTATTACCTGGCGACTCCCATCCGCATCTAGCAGACCCACAACGACACCAACGACTCTGCCATTGCCCACGATCGCTTCGAGCATTGCTTGGATACTTGTCGGTGATTTGAACAATCTACTCTCCATAGCGGCTCAGTAAGACGATTCAGTTCTGGACGGTATAACGCCCAAGTTCAGCCTCAAGCGCAGCTTGTTATACAGCCTCACTTGCGAGCGTCAGGCTGCCAGCCCCAAAGAGCCTGAATCACCTGATCTCCCAAAAAGTTTCGCAAATCTCCGGCAGGCGTTTCTCGGCCAATGGCTTTTCCGATCCTTATGGTCCAATGCACTCCCTTTTCATCGAGCAACTTAGTTAGCTTATTGATGCAGGGTTTGATGTCACCCGCCATCTTATCAATGTCAGCTATAGCACGGATGCCGGTCGTCTTTACGCCAAACCCGTCAGCGGCCCGTAGTCTCTGTTGAGCGTCTTCCCGATTGAGCCACCTCTTTAACCTCTTTGCTTCGCCATCAGATGCTTGGTGAGGTGTGTAAGAGCCCGAGCCATATCCTGTTGCTGAGCCGTATCCAGATTGGCCATCAACTCCTTGAGATGTTCCCTTTGAACTTCGGCTGCCCGGGCAAACAGGGCTTCACCGGCAGGGGTTAGTTCCACCAGTGTTGAACGTCTATCTGTGGGGTGCGGACGCCGGGCGGCTAAGCCGTCCCTTTCTAAGCCATCAACCAAAGTCGTGATATTCCGTTTGGTCACCGAGAGACGTTTCGCCACTTCGACCATCGAGAGCGCACCATTCTGCTTCAAAGCTTGCAAGATCTGAAAGCGGGCCGGAGAGACATTCGCTTCGGCTAAACCATCGCGCAAAAATCGCATAAAGGGTGGAATAAATTGACAAATTGCGTCAGCCGGAGACAGCGTCACGATTCGATTCTATATCGTGTATATATACACTATGATGATGTACATCACTTATGTCGTGCATAAGGGCATCCTATCGTATACAGGGCCTGGCAAATGAGAGAAACTGATGCAAGCTGGACCGTGATCACGGGGTCGACAGGCGGGATAGGCCGCGAGATCACTAAAAAACTCGCCGCGCGTGATGATGCCATGATTCTGGTGAATCGGTCAGAGGCGAAAGCCAACGCTCAGCGTTCCGACATCCTTGTCATACATCCAGAATTGAGAATTGAAGTGGTTACCGCCGATCTCTTCGACACTGCGAAGATTGCTGCGGCTACTGACAAGATCAATGCGTTGCCTGGTCGGATCGACGCTCTCTACAATACTGCAGGCGTGCTAACGGCCGAAAAGAGTCTTAGCGCCCAAGGGTTCGAGTCGCAATTCGCTGTAAACACACTGGCGCCTTATCAACTGATTCAGAACCTCCGTGCAAAAATGGCGCGGCCATTGAGCGAATCTCCCGCCATGATCGTCAATTTTTCGTCCAGTGCAATAACGTCGGTTAAAACACTGGACTTGGACAGCCTCGCCAATCCAGACAAGGTTGGTGGTCTTATGAGCACCTACGCACAAACCAAGTTGGCGATGACTGCGTTGGCTCCAGCGCTCGCAGACGATCTAAAGTCGGACAATATCCTGATCCGGGCCATTGATCCCGGAGCTACCAAATCTGCGATGACAACCGGAGGGAATTCGGGGATGCCAAAACTCTTGGCATGGTTTGCACCGCTGCTCTTTAGTCCAGCGGATAAGCAGGCGGCCAAAGTGGTCGATAGCGCCGATCCGTCTGCGTTTGATGGAGGCTCAGGAATTTACGTTGCCAATCTGAGGGAAAAGAAATTGCCAACTGCCGCAGCAGACTTAAAGACGCAGAAAGACCTCGTTGCGTTACTCAACAGTTTGCTAGCGAATTCGTAGCGCTGCCCCCCAATAGCCTAAGTAAGCACTGTTTTTAGTTCGTGACCTATCTTGGCCTAACTATAAATATTCAACGTCAGATCTGACGGATAACGCCCCATCTGTCTGCGGTCATACAGCAGATTTGATCATTAACTCTGGGAATGGAAGGAGTTGTCCAGCGCTTTTGAAGAATAACACCTCTGATAATCGAATTATCCGTGAGCTGTCTGTCATGACTCAAATACACTGTCATGACTCAAATATATAGCAGTCCGCAGTTTGATTAGGCTATTTTAAATTGCTGAAACCTTTATTTGGCAAGGTTTTTAATTCTGCCTTCTGCCTTTTTACTTCTGCCTTTTGC
>JBCDAJ010000058.1:0-36616 GCA_039185935.1 Cyanobacteria bacterium P01_F01_bin.56
GACCATCGGCTACGTCTCTCAATTGCGGTGATTGTTGTCGTAGCGAATGCGCGCACCGGCCCATTGCAGCTTGCTGCGTAAAGTGCGGTAATACGAATATTTCTTCGCCAAAATAATGAACTCTGCCCAGCCGGGGGCCATGCGAATATCGACTCGCTGCCCTGGCCAGATAGAGGTAGCAAGCACGCCATCCATCCATAGTTTAGTACTGTGCTCAGGGTCGGCCAACGGCCAGACGCTAACGACACATCCCGGGGGCAGCACGATGGGACGACTCGACAAGCTGAGGGGGCAAATGGGCGTGACAATCAGCGCATCCATTCCAGGATGAACAATCGGGCCGTTGGCAGCTACGGTATAGCCGGTTGAACCTGTTGGGGTACTGATCAGCAAACCATCGCCCTGATATTGATCAACGACTTCGCCATCAATTTCCATTTCCAAGACGGAAGTGATCATCCGATTTGGGGAGGCTGGCTTAACGCACATTTCGTTTAGCGCTAAGTAGGACTCACTTGCGGGCTCCAGGTTTGAGCGATCGCCGTCAAACGTCTGCGCGTGCAACATCATTCGCCGCTGCACAGCAAAGCGATCGCTCAGCAACCGCTGCCAAATGTCAGAAAACGCCGTCTCCTCGGGTGATTCCGTTAGAAAGCCGAGATGACCGCCAATATTAATCGCCAAGATAGGAATATGATCAGCGGCTAAGTTACGGGCTGCAGCCAATGCGGTACCGTCGCCTCCGAGAACGACCGCAAGGTCAATCTTGCAGTCTGTCGAAGCTAAAAATACCGGATAAGGATTATCTTTTGGGCCGCTTGGCCCCACCAGGGTTTTACAGCCTAACTGCATTAACTGACCAGAAATCTGCTCAGCTTGGCTCTTACTTAGCTGGTTACCAGCCTTGTAGGCAATGATGACCTGGTTTAGCTCCACAACAGGGCGATCGCTCCCAATGAGTTTTCTCTCACGTTAAAGATGTCGCCTCAGTTTACACGCGTCAGCTAACTACCACTTAAGGAGATTAAACTCTTCCATATCAACGGTATCGCGGTTTCGATAAATGGCCAGTACAATTGCCAACCCGACTGCCGCCTCTGCCGCCGCAATAGAGATGACAAATACGACAAAGACCTGACCTGTTGCAGTCGCCGGATCAAGATAGTTAGCAAAAGCCATCAAGTTTAAATTAACCGCGTTAAGCAGTATCTCAACTGACATCAAAACGCGAATCACGTTGCGACTAGTGACTAAGCCATAGATGCCAATGCAGAATAAAGCCGCCGCCAACAACAGATAATATTCTAGGGGAATCATAATTTACCAACGTTCTAATCCAGACGCTTAAAGATCTCGGGAAAAATTTTGGCCAACCGTTACATCCGCATTATCGGTAACCAGTAATGAGCGATACGGCAACCAGTAATAAAACCGCCATTGCAGGGTCAACCTTCTACAGAGTCACCAGCATCGCGACCAGCGGGCACTAGCTCGCGTGGGCGTTCTGGTAAAGTCAATGCGTCCGATACAGAATCCACTGGCTTCTCATCAGGAATAAACTCGCGACGGGCCAAGATAATCGCTCCGACAAGTGCCATCAACAGCAACACCGATGCCAACTCAAAGGGCAGTAAAAAATCGGAGAAAAAATGCTGACCAATAAGAACAGTAGCCCCATCGCCCACTGGCATATCCGTAGAAATTTGCCAAGGAGTCCCCAGAATCATGGTGGACAGCAACGCGAACAGTCCTAAGCAGACACCACCCGTAGCGATTGAGCGAACCCACACTCGACTAACGGGGGTAAACGGCTGGTTCTTATTTACCAGCATGATGCCAAAGAGGATGAGGACATTAACGGCCCCAACATAAATCAGAATTTGGGCGGCGGCCACAAACCCGGCATTCAGCAGAACATATAGCCCTGAGATACTCAGAAACACTCCCCCTAGCAGAAATGCCGAGTAAACAATATTAGACAGCAGCACTACCCCCAGGGCCGTCCCAAGGACGAGGGCCGCTAAGATGGCAAATGATACAAGTTGAACTCCTTCAGCAAGTGTCACGATCGTGACTCCATATGGACGGCATCAAAAAGCATGGAAGTAAGGTAAGGGCCCAGCCTAACTCTCGGAGGAACTCTGAACTGACTCAGTTTCTTCTAAAATCTCTTGCGGTAACTTACCAGCTCGACGTGAGCCAGCGGGCAAATCGTGAGGGTCGACAACGCCCTTGGGGAGATAAGAAAATTCGCGTAAAGGCGTCACCATAGGATCTTGCGTCACTTTGTAGGGTAAACGCCCCATCGCTACATTATCGTAGTTCAACTCATGGCGATCATAAGAAGCCATCTCATACTCTTCTGTCATCGAAAGGCAGTTAGTGGGGCAATATTCCACACAGTTACCGCAGAAAATACAAACGCCAAAATCGATACTGTAATGATTGAGAGTCTTTTTCTTGCTGGCTTTGTCAAAATCCCAATCCACCACCGGTAGATTGATCGGGCAAACCCGCACACAAACTTCACAAGCAATACACTTGTCAAACTCAAAGTGAATGCGTCCTCGATACCGTTCCGAAGGAATCAGTTTTTCATAAGGATATTGCACCGTCACCGGCCGCCGTCGCATGTGGTCAAACGTCACTGAGAGACCTTGGCCAATGTATTTAGCGGCTTGGACGCTCTCTTTAGCATAGTCGCCGACTTGCTTGAGAAAATTCAGCATGATGGTAATTATCGATAGTGACTACTCAAGAATTTCAAGACCTTAACCTGCCAATTAGCCCCCAAAGGCCACAGGGAAGGTGATTTTAAGGGCGGCTGTAAGCAACAAATTCACCAAGGAAACTGGCAGCAAGAATTTCCAACCTAAATCAAGCAGCTGATCAATCCTGACACGGGGGACTGTCCACCGCAGCAATACGGCTAAAAAGACCAGTAGATAAGCCTTGATAACAGTCATCATGATGCCGATTGCTGCTGTAATCACCTGCAGCCATGGAGTCGTTTCACTCACTCCAAGGAGACTTGACAACACGCCAACAGAAATCGGCGATTCCCAACCACCAAGGTACAACACCGAGAAGATTAGGGCTGAGAGCACCAAATTGACATAGGAGCCGACATAAAATAGGCCAAACTTCATACCGGTATATTCCGTCTGGTAACCGGCAACAAGTTCTTCTTCAGCTTCTGGCAAATCGAACGGTAAGCGCTCACACTCTGCCAAAGCAGCAATCCAAAAAATGATGAAGCCAACTGGTTGTCGCCATACGTACCAACCGAGAATGCCGTAGCCCGATTGCTGCTCAACAATATCGATTGTGCTCAAGCTATTGGACATCATGACAATAGCGAGCACCGCCAATGCCAAAGGAATCTCATAGCTGATCGACTGAGCCGCCGCCCGCAAGCCGCCCAACAGCGAGTACTTGTTGTTAGAAGAGTAACCTGACATCAGCAGACCAATGGGCGTGATGCTAGATAGCGCAATCCACAGAAAAATGCCCACGCCAATGTCGGTAATGACCATATTCTGGCCAAACGGCACAATGACAAAGGACAGAAAGACCGGAATTACTACCAGTGCCGGTCCCAAGGTGAACAGAATCTGATCAGACTTGGCCGGCACAATATCTTCTTTGAACAGCAGCTTGATACCGTCAGCAGCAGCTTGTAGCGTTCCGAGGGGGCCAGCATACTCGGGGCCAATGCGTTGCTGGGCCGCCGCAGAGATTTTACGCTCAAGCCAAACCGTAACAAAAATGCTGATCGTAGCAGCGATTAATATCAACGTCATTGGCAGCGGTAGCCACAATGCGCGAGCGACTCCGGCTGGTAACCCGAGTTGCGTGAACAGTTCAACAAAGCTTTGTTGGAGGTCGATTCCCTGGCCCATGTATAAGCCTCTACGTATCAGCGGTTGTTAGTAAGCATTTCGTTACACTAATTAGTATATCCCTCGGATGCAATGCCACCACCTTCTGCGGATAGGAAGTTCTACCCCAGGCCATAGAGGAGACTCATCAGTTCTGTAATCTTAGGCCGCTAGTACTAAAAATGCGAAGCAAGCTAACCTCACTTCGCATAAACACTTTTTAGCCGAACTAAATTAAGGATTTGGCGGCAGACTTTGAGAGAACTCTGGTAACGACCAGCCGACTCAATGATGTCTCACCGATTCATCTACGCCTGTAACTAGCTGCTCAAGATTGGCCACTAAATACGGGCGTTGAGTCAGGTGCTTGATCATCCATGCTTTCTTCGTAAACGGTTAATTGCTGGGGAGGAGTACTGAGCGCGATCGCCTTAGCCGAAAGGACTTTTGAGCCTTCTTGCTGCAGATCGTCAATATATCCCGGCTGTTGTAATTGTGCTTCTTGCTCTATGTCAAAAGGGCCGAAGTAGTAAGTACAAGCGGGTTCAGAGGTTTTGACCTCCAGCCACCACTTCTCATTAGCGCCCAAAAATAAACCAAACAGCTTCTTAAAAAGGTTTGCCATAGTGTGTATCCATCAAATTCTGCTTTGTCTAACCACAACCCGTGGATGACTACAATCTCGTTCCAAAATGTTTATACTCTGTCACTTTGCTTTTTGCAAAGAATTTAGCGTTAGTCGTCCGGCCCACTGTTGACGATAAATCTCATAGAGGGCCATGCCTGTAGCCACAGACGCATTTAGGCTAGCGGTTTTACCCGCTAACGGAATTGACACCACCTCGTCACAACTCTGTTGCACCAGGAGACTCAATCCATTACCTTCGGCACCTACTACCAGTACCGTAGCACCACTAAATTCGACTGTATGTATTGAGTGATTCGCCTCGGCAGCGAGCCCGTAAATCCAAAAGTTTTCGGCTTTTAGGGTCTCGAGAGCTTGGCGCAGATTTACCACGCGAGCAATGGGCAGGTGCTCGATCGCCCCTGTCGCTACCTTGGCAACGGTTGAGGTAACGCCTGCAGCTCGCCGCTGGGGAATAATTAACCCTTGGGCTCCCAATGCTTCGGCTGTGCGGATGATGGCCCCCAGATTATGGGGATCGGTAATCCCATCAGCAGCCAGCAATACCGGGCGGGTTGTGGCCTGCTGGGCTCGGGTGATCAAAGCGCCAAGTTCCCAATAATCATAAGGGGCAGCTTGAGCAATAATGCCCTGATGATTTTGACCTTGAGCCAATTGATTTAAGCGTCGCTGATCAACTTCGTCAACAACGACACCATTGGCTTTGGCCTCATTAATCAAAGATAGAAAACGCCCGTCGTAGCGGTAGCGGTCGTTAACCCAAAGGCGATTGAGGGTTCTGTCACCTTCTAAAGCCGCTTGGATAGCATGGCGACCAAAGACCATATCCGGTGATTCTTGCGGTTCGTCGGTATTGACTGGCACCGAGGGTACCGCATCTGGTCGTTCGCGCTTGATGGGCTTAGCGGGCCGAGCACGATCGCTTTTACGATAGCTGCCAGAGCGGCGATCGCCTCGGGGTTTCCGAGCAAATCGATCTTGGCTGTAGCGCTTACCACCGCTGCGCTTTTGCGGACGATTGGACGACGGGCCAGCGCTAGCAGATTTTTTGGCGGGTTTTGGGCGATCGCTCATAGGGGCAACATCCAAGTACAGAGAAATAACGAAAGGGCTGGTTCGACAACGTCCTTTAGCACCATGAGACTTTAGCACCATGAGACAGCAACTTAAGAAGACGATACTGACAATGGCTCCGGAGCGATCGGCAAATAGTTAAGCACTTCTATCAATCGCTGAATATCAGTGAGGTAGAGGTAGCCCAGCAAAGCTTCTAACGCTGTCGCTTGTCGATAATCTCGCAGACTGGAGCGCACTTTGCGCCCTGATGCTGCATTCCGAGCTCGGCGCAAAATATCTTTCTCTTCATCCGATAGGTAGGGCAGCAAACATTCTAAATAACTAGCCTGCTGCTCAGCTCGTACATGCCCCACAACCTGTCGATGAAAAATACGTACCTGCTGGGGCGGTACAAGCAGGCGACTACGAACAAAAAGCTCATAAACAGCATCACCCACATAGGCCAGTGTCAAGGGTGACATAGACCTGAGCTGATTCTCGGTGCACTCAACCATCTTTTGGGGTGATGCCAGGAAGTCACTAAAGCTGTTCACAGAGCTTTGAGCAGGAGCACTTTGGGAGTCCTGAGCCATAAAGTTTCCTCTGCCCTGCCAAGCGTCTGCTTTGCCTAATCTAACTTAAGTTGGCGATGGCCTCATCCACCGACGGCTGAATCGATAAAAACTTTTCTAAGCGCACAAGCTTAACTGTTTGCATCACCCGTGGGTTGGCAATCAACTGCAAGCTACCTTGAGAGTCTTTAGCCTTTTTGACCAGTTGCACCAAAGCGCCTAGTCCAGAGCTGTCAACAAAATCAATTCCAGAAAGGTCCAGAATAATGTGGCTAGGGCCTTGTGTAACGTAGTTTCCCAGTACCTTGCGAAAGGTTGGTTCGGAGAACGCGTCTAAGAGCCCGGTGAGGCGAAAAATTTGACAATTAGCCCTAACCTCTCTAGTGCCTCTCAAACTTACGGTCAGGGTCAGTTGTTCAGCGATGGGAAACCTCCCAGTACGTTACTCAGAATTTGAGCCCTCAGTATAAGATAGGAATTTTGTAACTGCAAGCTCTGGCCTTAATTAGCTCAAATGTTGATGTATCAGGCATTTGAGAACCCTTTTCTGGGAAATTCAAGGTCGCCCAGTGTCATCTTAAGGGAACTGATTTTTTTAAGCTCTAGGGTTGTACAAATCTTAGAAGTCATCAGGCAAGACCGATCGCCGATTGGCTCAGTTGAGGCGGTCAGGTTTAAAGCTCGCTTACACTTCCTTACAAATGGCTGTAGGAGCTAATCAAACGCCCTAGAGCGGCAAAAATCTGTTACGTTATTGCTGGATACTACACCTGTAATACAAAGGTCATTAAACTACAGGTAGCTACCATAACCATTGTCGAGTCTTGGAGGTGTTTTCACCCATGCCCACACTGTCCCGTGCATCCACAACAGAGATGGAAGTAACCAGCATTCGCTTAGAAAAAGAGCTGAAAGACAGCTTAAAGGCGATCGCCGGTAATCGAGGCTATCAAGCCTTGATTCGGGAAATTCTTTGGGCTTATGTGGAACAGCAGTCAGGGACTCCCAGCGGTACACTGCAGCGGCAAGATATTCGCGCCACTATTCCAGCGACGGCTGAGCGGGCCGAGCGATGTTTGGTGACCGGGCGGGCGATTGCTCCAGGAGAATCGATGTTGTTGGGGCTAACCCCTCAAGGCGCTTTGGTGCCCATCTGTAAAACGGCGGCTGAGTCAACGGCTGTGTAGATGCCAGCGGGTGGGAGTTGGGAGTGGAGGGAACAAGGTGCAAAGACTGCTTGTCTGATGAGACTTGACTTTAGGGAGTCGCGCTTAAATAACATCCCACCTACCCTGCTACCCATCCACGCTGCCACATTCTTATCCGGGTACTTTATTTTCAAGCCGATCCCTTAGGATGATTGACACACCTCATTGGTGCTAAGTGTTTTATGTTCTGGATTTAACCGCGATCGCGCCTAGACACATCCATTTCGACCAGTCAGCACTATAGTCAAACGACGTGACGGCTGCCAGCCCGGCGGCTTGCCACAAGGTATCCAGTTGACGGGTGGCATATGTTTGATTGTGCCAACGCAGGGACAGCAGAATTTGCCCTGACCAGGATGCGCGTTACTCAGCCCTTCTCGAAAGCCCTGTTCCAGCAAGCAATCGGCCACCTTAGCCCTTGGCTCAACCCGTATAAAGACGTGATCTAGCTTCAGATTGAACCTCTGGTTTGTCTGAATCATGGTTGATTCTTGGGTAAGTTGACGTCAGTTTGTGCCGCAATAGTCTGGTAAAACTGAGCGATTTCCTGGCGCGATCGCAAGTGATAGACCGGCTTTTTTAGCTGGGCTTTTGCCACATAATCTCGATATTTGGGTGTTAGTTTGATATGGCACAGCCAAACGGTAGTGTAGGAATTCAGCGTTCCTTTGAGCAACGGACTGCGCTCCGGCCAACCCGCAGGCGGCATCCAACCCCCTTGCAAGAATCGCTTCGTGACCCACCAGTAGTGCCGCCATACGGGCAGATCGAGATACACCAGGGTGTCGGCCACTTGCAGGCGTTCCCAGACGGTATCGATTGACCCAAAGCCATCCACGATCCACTGGTCTTGTTGCAACAGCACCTCATGGGCTGCCTTGAACTCGGTGTGGGGCACTTCGCCGCCACCGGGCCGGTATTGGATCGAATCGAGTGGCACCCAGGGGAGCCCGGTCATGTCCGCTAGACATCGGCTGAGGGTGGATTTTCCGCCGCCCGTATTGCCAAATACAGCAACTTTTTTCATCGGAATTCCTCCCTTAATGCTGCTCAGGTTTCTTTGCCACGATGAACACGATCTTTGCGTTACCGATGGGTGATTGGTAATCTCCCGCTTGCCATTGGGTGTCGATCGCAAACCCCGCATCCGTCAAACTGGTCTCTAAGTCTTTTACGGTGAAGACCTTGACGAGCGGAAACAGTCCCAAGGCTTTACCCACGGGGGCAATCAGCTTGAACCAAGCCATCGTATCTCCCAGGCAGACGGTACTGGTGATAAAGCATCCACCCGGTTGGAGGAGATGATATACCTTGGCGATCGCCGCTTCCTTATTGGCAAGTAGATGCAGAACATTCAGGCCCAACACCGCATCGTAAGTGCCGTCCGGGACGTTCAGTTCGTCAATGCTGGCTTGTTCAAAGGTGACGTTTTGGATGTTCTGGGCGGCGGCTTTTGCTTGAGCGATCGCAATCATGTTGGATGAGAAATCAATCGCTCGAATATGGTGCACATAAGGGGCATGGACCAGGGCGTTGATCCGGTGCCGCACCCGAATTCCAGCACAGTCATACTGGGCTGAAAATAGTCTCGTGCGACCTGCAATTTCTTCTGGTAAGCGGCTTCATCCGCAATTGGTTGCTTGGCATAGCCGTCGGCAACTTTGTTCCAAAATTTAGCTGAAGCGTTCATGACATCCTTGTTTATTGACTTGAATAGTCTTTGCATTGGTCGTCTCTAAGGCCCGTCGATAAAAGTCATGCCTTCTGAACCGTTGAGTCGTTCTCAGAAGCTGGATTCCGCCACCGCCAGGCCGACCAAATGATGCACAACAAAGCGGCAATTTCGATGACCCTATGAAAGGTATCGTCCAAATCGGTGGTGCTGTTGTTGATCTCAAACGCGAGGGTGATTACGGCGGCGATGATGTTGGCCCAACGGTTAGGAGCGTAAGGTATGAACGATGTGGGGAGACGTAGTCCCCAGATGTGGGGATTCAGGGATGAGTTTTGTGGGGATTTAGGGATAGGGACAGCCAAGATTGCCGTGAGGAGCCGCTATGAAAGAAGTGATATTGGAACATACAGCCAGCTCCTATCCAGAAGAGTGCGGTTGGTGGCTGGATGCCAGGAAGAACGTAACGAGAGATTCAAGCAGTTGGCTGGCTTGTTGGTGTCACTTGACTCGATCAGGACTAGGATCAACGGTAACGATCAATGCTCAACCCTGGCGATTAGACGACCAAAGGTGACCCATGACAACGCTGCTGATTCAGACGGAGAGCGTACCCCTGACGGTGAACCTGCCGATGCCGATTGAGATGACGATCGCAGAATTCTATGAATTTTGTCAGGCCAATCGTGAGCTGCGGATTGAGCGCAGTGCTAACGGCGAGGTGATCATCATGCCACCCGCCTTTTCAGATACTGGTAACCGCAACCTCAATTTAGCTGTGCAGATTGGTAACTGGGCTGAGCAGGATGGCACTGGGCTAGGTTTTGATTCCAGCGCTGGCTTTACGCTACCCAATGGAGCGACGCGATCGCCCGACGCCGCGTGGATTCGGCTCGAACGCTGGAATGCCCTAACAGAGGCCGAGCAGGCGTCCTTCGCGCCCATTTGTCCGGATTTTGTCGTTGAGCTAAAGTCATCCAGCGATACGTTGAGTGGACTGCAGGCCAAGCTGGAGGAATACATGGCGAATGGAGCGCGGCTGGGATTTCTGATCGATCGCCAACCGAGCCAAGTGCATGTCTATCGCCCCGGTCAAGCACCCAAGATTTTGGAGAATCCTGACGGGGTCAACGGCGACCCAGAACTACCGGGGTTCCAACTGCAGATGGCAAAAATTTGGTAGGCGAAATTATCTAATCAGTTTGTTCTCGCCCAATTGAGAAGACCTGGGCGCAGGATGCTGAGATGGTGATCGTCCTTAAGTGCGGTTTCAATAGCCACAGGCATTTTGGCCGAAAACTTCGACAACTGACGAGGATGGCGCCGACAGCCTATCGTGCCCAGTAAAAAAATTACTTCCTAACGTCGAAGGTGACTTACATACAGGAGTGCGTTGAGTCTACTGCCTTGTTGGGCACTTGGGTTCTTAGAGAGCGTTTCCTGAATTTTCTAGCCGTGCGGCTTCGGCGGCAATATGACCAGCAAGTGAAGTGACGAAAGTCTTTAGACCAGTCATGTCTGAGATTGAGCAAAATTCTCCGGTATCGGAAGCATTTCTAGGCGACGCCATTAAGCTCGCTGTGGTGTAGAGGTGCTCCTTCATAAGCTTCCCACACAGAAGATCGTAACGTTTGAGATAAGACGCACCCTGAAATTCTCTGAATACATTAAAATGTGGCGAATCTGTCCGAATGGCAGCTCGTGACTTCGGCGCGTCTTCTACTAGCATAAGCCACCCAACGAATGGGCGTGGCTGGTCGCCGAATGCGCCTTCACAATAGGCCGTCCAAAAATCGTGGGCAGTGCCAATAGCTTCCTCCGTTCGGTTGTTGAAGTTATTGTCAAACGATGGTCCTACCTGGCTCTTCAATTCAATTGCGGCAATCAATTGGCCTTGTTGAATCACAAGCAAATCCCACAGTTTGGTGGGTCTAAAAAATCCAGGCAAGGTGAGAACAGCACGGTCGAGATGGATCTCGGCATTCGGCAGCCCATTAAACTTCACGATGTCAAGAATGAGAGCAATGAAGCCGTCCATGTTCTTGCCCGCTGTCACGCCAGCTCTCTCGCCCTGATCAGCCTTGCCAGATTCAATCTGCTTCTGACGAGCAGCTTTACGATTACCCCAGAACGCTTTAATGGCGTCATGGGCTTTCTGCTCATAATTCACAAGTTCCAATGCCATGATGTTATTTCCCGTTTCCTTCGACAGCTATTCGCTCTTTGGTCGAAAGGTTAAAGAGAGCGGCTACTGCAGCGTTGCAGGCCTCCAAATCTCGATTTTCAGCAGCCCTAAAAAGCTCTTGTCGCATTCGTTGGCTCACCGAATGCCATTCCGGCAAACGCAAGCGGCGGAGATACTGAGCCTGAAAACGCAGGTAGCCGCCGCGCATTTGTGTTGAATATGTCGAAATAAAAAGCCGAGTCAGTCTCGATAGTAGAACCGCTTGAAGTGCTCTCAGATCCCAACAATCAGAAGTTATAAAGTAAAGATTGTGATGCGGGTAGAGTTCGCCTCGTTCAAAAACAATATGGGCTTCTCCCTTGATGTCTGGGATAAGCAATTTGGGACGAATAGCTAATTCAGGCCAGATACGGTCAATCGTTCGATACCATCGCTCGGGATTTTTCTTGGCACAGTGACGGCCTGCTATCGCTTCTTTCTTTGCTTCGAGATAAGCTTTGAGTCGAGGATATTGATTGAGATCGACGAGCCCTCCGTCATTCGAAAATGGGTTGATGACGCCAAGTCCTCGCCATCGGACTTCTCCGCTTACAATGTCTTTAGTTGTTGCTAGGGGAAGCTTCCGATCTTCTTCGACATCTAGCGAATCAAACGGCCCGATGAAACACTTGTCGGCTCCTGTGGCTACGCCAATACCGATCCGGCAACCTGTTGCCTCGATTGCCGGAAAATCCGATTCGATGCGCCGTAGCAGGTCGATTTGGTCACTGGATTCTAGAATCCATGGTTCTGATCCCTCTCGCTGCACTTCCATAGGTTGGAACAGCCTCTGATCGTCTGCGAGATCACCACGTTCAATGGCACTTGAAATCTCTGCGAACGTAGAAGCAGAAATGTGTGAACGGTGAACCGTAGCGGTGTGCCTACTCGAAGAGCGATTGAAAATCGTAATCGCTGGATAGGCGCTAACTTCTTCTGTAAATGCGTCCGTCCCGACCATATCCACATAAACCGAAAGGTGGAAATTTGTTGAAACGAATGATCGTAGTGGTCCACCGTAACGATTCTTCATCCACCGATCAGAACAGATAATCCCGAGAACGCCTGTCGTCTTCAACAGGGATAGGGAACGTTCGATGAAAGGAATATAGAGGTCAGCGCGCTCATAGAGTGTTGAATATCGGACCTTATATTCAGCTAAGAGAGGCGCGGGAATGAGTTCTTGCCTGACGTAGGGAGGATTCCCGACAACATAATCAAATTCTTCATCGAATGCCTCGATCAAAAAGTCTCCTTGTATAAGCCATGCATCTGTTAAATGTTCTGCTGCGCTTCGAGGAATGTTGGTCGTAAGCCGTTCAAGCACCCTCTGCTTAGTCTCAAGGTAAGTATTCCGATGAAGCTCTACGGCTCGTACACACTGGGACAAATTCTCAAACGTCAGATCAATTCCTTCGGAAAGAGCCGAGCTTATCAAGCGATCAATGACTGGAAGTAAAAAATCTCCTCCCCCGAAAGACGGCTCAAGGAGCCTAAGTTTGAAGAGTGGTCTCTCCTCTTTGTAACCTGCCAGATCTAGGATGAAGTCAACAACCTCTGGTTTTGTGTAAACTGAGCCGTGAGATTTATCCGTTTCCGCAAGTGACAGCTGAATGATTGCACTCTCTACGTCCCTGTTGATTTTTAGGGCAGAAGCGTTTAGTCCCTCGAATAGTGATGCTTGATTTGCGTTCTTCACAGGCTATATTCTTTGCCCAACTTGTAGTTAGAGGGAAATTTTCCACCTAAGATTCTGATACAGGAATTTAGGTCGAGATATTTCAGTCTAGGATCCTTTCTAAGGTAACTAGGTGGGGTTACATCAGCCTAATATCTCAATCTAATATCTCAATATGGGTGACTAAGTAGAAGTATCAAGTATGACCACCCTCTCAAATGCTAAGAATTATCGGGATGGCGTTGGGGCGATCTGTGAACGGAGCACGGGACTATTGTTCTCAGGGCTTTCGCCCGATTTGGGCGCATTGCAGAAGGACCTAGGGAACCGGCTAAGCCTGTAGGGAACGGAAGAACTGATGAGATGGGGTAATGGGATGCATAGAACCAAGCGCCTAGAATATAAACATTTACGATCGCATCGTTGGCTATGAGCAAGGTATCGCGATGGTTCAGGCCAATCCCAAATTACTCAGTTTGGAGGACTTTATTGCCGATTATGGCGATCAAGACCGCTACGAACTGATCGATGGAGAATTAATAGACGTGGAGCCGACGGGTTTGCATGTTCGCAAAGCGGCTCAGAATGAGCAACAGGTCATTGGCTTTTTAGCCCGCAAACTCAATGTTGAAATCGATCGCCTGGATCTGCCCTACACAATTCCCTATCGGTGCTTAATTCGCATCTCTGACGACACGGCCTTTCGGCCAGATCTGATTGTGCTGGACACAAATCAACTCGTCCATGAGCCCCTTTGGCGAACTCAACCTGTGATTACATCTAGTGCTGCCATCAAACTCATTGCAGAGGTGGTCAGTACTAATTGGCAGAATGATTATGCCCGCAAAGTCGAAGATTATGCTTTGTTTGGGGTGCCTGAATATTGGATTACTGACTATCTGGGGCTGGGGGGGCGCGAGTATATCGGCCAACCTAAGCAACCTACCGTTACGGTTTGCAGTCTAGCGGGAGAGTTTTACGACAAACAACTGTTTCGCCAAGACCATACATTGGCTTCCTCAACGTTCCCAGAGTTGCGACTTCAAGCTGGGACTATCTTTGCGGCGGGTCAACTATAACTTGTGTCATAGCAGGGATAGCCTAATCAACCTGCTCCTACGAGATCAAAAGATGTGGAATGGTATTAAAGCCGTTGACTTTCTGGTTATCGAAGGTCAAATCAGCCCGAGCTCTGCCGCTCGTTTCACTGCAGCCCGCCGATTAGTGATGTTGAGCTTGCTGTAAATGCGCTTGGTATGAGTATGCACAGTACGCAAGGCCACGACCAGTTCACGGGCAATTTCAGGGCCAGACAGTTCGGTATTAAGTCTCCTGTAGAGTGCATTACGCTCGACCCTGTTACGCTAATCCACCCTACTGCCGGACAAGAGCCGTCCTTCTTTTCGGGGATTGACGGGATGCATTGACTTTTTGGCCCAATAAAACGCTGGTGAAGATGATCCCGATTCCCAGCAGTTGCATCGACGTTAAGGCCTCTTGCAGCCAGACAAAGCCAATCAATGTCGCCATCACCGGACTCATCAACCCCAAGTAGGAAACGGCTGAAGCCTTAAGCTTGGCAATTCCTCGAAACCACAGCAGATAAGCCAAACCAGTGCCAATCACACCCAAGTAAATCAGACCTTGGATATTCATTCTCGACAGATGGGCAAACGGCCCTTCAACCATCAGGGCAATGGGTAAGAGCAACGCGCCCCCCACTACTAATTGCCATGCGGTAAACACGAGGACAGGCACCGGCGGCTGCCACCGTTTAGTCAATACCGTTCCTAGCCCCATCGATGCCGCTCCAGCCAGCGCTGCCAGAATGCCAATCCCATCTAACCTGGCTCCAGGACTCAAGACTAATAAACCTACACCCACAAAACCCGCGATCGCCACCTTGATTGACAACGCAGAGGGCTTTTCCTTCAAGACCAGCCAAGCAAACAACACCACAAGTAAAGGCTGAATCGCCCCGGCTGTGGCCGCGACCCCACCCGGCAGGCGATAGGCCGCCACAAATAATAACGCCTGGAAGATGCCGATATTTAAGCTGCCCAGGATTAAGATGCGCCCCCACCAGATCCCTTGAGGCAACCGTCTGAGGGCGATCGTCAGCAAGATGCCAATGGGCAGTGAACGAAAGGCGGCGACCAATAAGGGATGGCCGGGGGGTAAGAACTCGGTGGCGACCACATAGGTTGTGCCCCAAGCGATGGGAGCCAGGGCCGTTAGCAGAATATCGAACAGGAGATTAGTACGTTTCATGGCAAAGGAGGGATTTAAGAAACAAAAACACAGCGTTCTTAAGGCCTTGCCTGCATGCTAATTTATTCACTTAAAATAAACAATTAGCAATTTAATTAATAGAATAGTTACTCAGAGTAAATAATAGATGGAACATTTGACGGCCTTAACTGTGTTTCGCCATGCGGTTGAGCTGGGCAGCTTTGCCGCAACCTCGCGGCACCTGGGTCTGTCGCCAGCGGCGGTGAGTAAGAATATCAGTGAACTGGAGGCCCATCTCGCAGTGCGACTGTTTAATCGCACAACCCGGCGGATGAGCCTCACGGAAGCGGGTGGACTCTATTACGAGCGGATTGTGCGGGTGTTGGATGACCTGGCGGCAGCGGATGATGTCCTGCGGGCCGCTCAAGCGACCCCAAGGGGGCTGTTGCGAGTAAGCGCACCAATGACCTTAACGCTGCTCTGTTTGTCTACTGTTGTGCCAAAGTTTTTGACTCGCTATCCGGAGGTGTCCCTTGACCTGCAATTGGACGATCGCTACGTCAACATTGTGGACCAGGGCTTTGATCTGGCGCTGCGAGGCAGTGACAACCTGGAAGATTCAAGCCTGATCGCGAGAAAGCTCATGGACTTGAGGCATGTGGTCTGTGGGTCACCGGCTTATTTTGAGCAGTATGGTGTGCCCACATCACCGGCAGAACTGGCGAAGCATAGCTGCATTCAATTCACCCCCTCAAGTCACGCCAATGCCTGGAGGTTTAAGCAGGGCGATCGCACCGTTACTGTGCCGATTAAGGGGCGGTATAAGGTCAACTCCAGCCTGGCGATTCGGGATGCTTTGCGAGCCGGCTTTGGCTTGAGTCTGATCCCTTGGATTTATGTAAGGGAAGACCTGAGGGAGGGACACCTGCAAACAGTATTAGCTGACTGGTCACCGAACGAAGCGACGGTTTATGCCATTTACCCATCCAAACGCTATCTCACCTCCAAGGTGAGGGGTTTTCTTGATTTTTTGATTGAAGAGATGAGTTGCTAAATCAAGCCCAGCTCTGTCGCTCGCTTCACCGCCGCCCGCCGATTGGTGACGTTGAGCTTGCTGTAAATCCGCTTGGTGTGGGTGCGCACGGTACTCAAGGCCACGACCAGTTCACGGGCAATTTCGGGACCGGATTTCGGTGTTGAGCAGGCGGAGGACGTCGAGTTCTCGTTGACTGAGGGGTTCGATGAGGGGTGGAGGAGCTGGGGAGCTGGGAAGTTGGGGAGCTGGGGAGTTGGGGAGTTGGGGAGTTGGGGAGTTGGGGAGTTGGGATTTTGGCCCCAGGTTTCTATAGCGGTCAATAGTTGCTGGGTGTAGGTGGGGGTGATGTTGCGGGTCATGGCCTCCTGTAGCAGGGTTGCCATCGGGGGACCACATTCGGCAAAAATTCGCACGTAGCCTTTTGGTTCGGCTAGGGTGAGGGCGCGTTCTAGGGGGGCGATCGCGGCCTCAATCTCTCCCAGGGCATCATACGCCAACGCCAGCACCACTAGAATTTTGACCGTGCTGCCGGTGCGATTTTGGGCTGCGGCAGCGTTGAGCAATCGAGTGAGCAGGTCAAGAATTGGGTGAATCGGATCGTCTATGCCGTGGTGGCTGTACTGAGCGATACTCCTTTCGGAGTGGCGTTGCGCCATCGTTACTCTGGCGAGAGTCAAGTGTTCATATTCCCGCAGGTAGCTCGGTTCATCATCCACTGACAAACCGCGTTCCTTGAACCAATTCAGCGCTTTCGTTAACTGACCCTGGCGCAACCACCACCGCACTTTCAAGGCTTCAATAGGACGCACATCTGGGACGGGCGATCGCCGATACAAGTGCGCCGCTTCCGGAAGCTGCTCCAAGGCCGTGTCTAAGTCTCCCTGGGCTGCGGTCAATTGGGCTTTGATCAGCCACCACATATAGTCGGCACCCGATATTGCCATCTGCTCACGGAGGGATTCCCCTTTTTGCAGTAGCTGACGAGCGGCGGCCAAATCGCCCTGTTCGTAGTGCAGCTCGCTGAGCGCCAAGTACAGCTCTGCCGTCCCTAGCATGATTGGCCCTGGCGGCTGCGCCGCTAACTGTAATGCTCGCTCACAGGTGGTAATCGCGGTTGGGAGCAGTCCCTGCGCCATTTGCATATTCGCCAGGATAAAGGTCGCTGAGATCGTGATTTGGATGCCGCCCAACGTTTGAAACGCGTGCAATCCCTCGGCGAAGGAGCGGTGCGCCGCCTCAGCATTGCCGCTGGCCCAGTAAGCCAGCCCCAGGATAGCGGCAGTTGTGCCCCGCTCATACTCGTCAGCGATCGGTAATAGCGCCAAGGCCTGCTGAGCATAGGTGATGGTACTAGCAACGTCACCCAGCGCTTGGGCTCGATAGGCCCGGGCATTGACAATGGCAGCGGGCAAAGACTGATATCGCGCTGCGCTGATGCCAAGTTGTTGCGCCGCTTGGGCAGGGGAAAGATGACCTGGAACAGCTGCCTCAAATTGTGCTAATCCCTGCTCGGCATCTTGCAAACGGGCTTCCACTGCCCCGATCTGACCAGAGTTTAGCAACACCAGCGCGTAGATTAGGCTCAGAATCGGGCGATCGCGAATCAGCGGATCGGGGAGCGCCTGGAGCCAGCCCAACACTGTGGCCTCCTGCTGACGTTTACGCATGGCAGGCCATACCTGCTCAATCAGACCGGCTGCTCGGACAAAATCTGTAGCCGCGATCGCGTGGCGAATCGCTGCCGCTAGCAAATCGTGGTGCTCGTACCACTGACTGGCACGCTAATGCAGCGTTGAGACCAGCTCGGGAGATTCTGACCGCAGGTGAGTTTGCAAAACATCCGCAAAGAGGTGATGGTAGCGATACCACTGGCGCTGATCATCCAGCGGTACAACGAATAGATTGCCGCGTTCTAGGGTCTCTAGTGTTTTTTGCCCCTGTAGCTGTTCGGTAACGGCGTTGCAGAGCGCACTATTCAATCGTTCCAAAATCGAGGTTTGGAGCAGAAAGTTACGCAGGTCATCCGGCTGCAGCGGCAGCACTTCTTCCACTAAATAGTCCACCACGTAGCGGTTGCCGCCCGAAAAAGCAGTGATAAATCCGGACACATCGCCCCGGCCCTGTAAAGAGAGCGCGGCTAGTTGCAACCCTGCAATCCAGCCTTCGGTGCGCTGTTCCAAGATGGCGACATCGGCTACGGCTAAATCTAGCCCCATCACCTGATTGAGGAAGGCGATCGCTTCGCCTGGGGTAAACCGCAGATCCGCCGCGCGTAACTCGGTTAGCTCCCCGCGCACCCGTAACCGCCCTAACGGCCAGGGGGGATCAGACCGGGTTGCGAGCATCAGATGCAGCTGGGGGGGCAGGTGAGCGATCAGGAAGGCGATCGCTAATGAATCGATTCGTTGGTAATCGCCTGATAGTCATCCAGAATCAGGGTCGCCTCCACCGCGAGGGTATTGATTTCATTCACTAAAACGGCGATGAGCGTGTCTGACTCCAGGGGCTGTGGCGAATTCAACAGCGCCAACGTCTGGTCGCTGACCCCAGGTTGAATTCGCTGCAAGGCCGTAAGGATATAGCGCCAAAAGGACACGGAGTCGTTGTCATTGGGGTCCAACGAAACCCAGGCAACGTGGTGTTGATCGCTAGCCGTTGCCGTCACCCATGCCGTTAATAGCGTGGTTTTGCCAAACCCTGCGGGAGCTGAAATTAGCGTTAGCTTGCCCGCTCTGCTCTGGTGTAAGCGGTCAAGCTAACGCTGACGGGCCACCTGTTGCCCCGGCGGTCGCTGGGGAATGTAGAGCTTACTTTCAAGCCGGAGACTCGCGGCCATTGATGATTGATTTTCCCGACAGCATCGGACCAGTGGGAACCAGCTTTATGAATGATAGACGGGCAGATCCACTTTCAAGATCGTCGGTGCTCTCTGCCTTCCCGATTCATACCTGTAGGGTGACGGGACTGAGGCCATAGCGCAGGTAGCGCTGTTGGTATAACCAAGCTTGTTGGGTAAGGCTCAGGCGGCCCAGGGCCGTGGCAACGGCTTTGAAGGGTTGATACGTCAGGGGAGAAGTCGTGATCAGGGCGATTTTTTCCCATTCTTCGAGCTGGAGTTTTTGGACAGCGGTGATTTCGGGTTGCCGCTGCGTTTGAATCGCCGTGAGGATGTCTGGAAGCGTGACGGGGGCGCGTCCTTGTTGATACCAGGACACCAGGTGATTGGCGATCGCGATCGCATCTCGTAACGCCATGTTGATGCCTTGAGCCCGGTTAGGGGCCATGGGATGAGCCGCATCTCCCATTAGTAACAATCCTGGTATGGACCACTGAGGCGCTTGGCCCACCATCACATCGAGAAAAATAGGGCCAACCAAGTCCGCTCGCTGCTGCCGAAAGTGGTTGGCTAGCTCAGCCGGGACAGCCTGGGCAAATTCTGCAATCCAGTCGCGATCGCTCAGCTTTTTGCCCTGGCCTTTTTCGACAATCCAACCAATCTGCAGACGCTGATCCCAAGAGGGATAAAACGCAAACTGGCGCTGCCGTTGCAGGCAAACGGTAAACACGGTTTCACACAGCATGTCGGCTGGCGCGGGCAGCTTAAACCACAGCACGTCAAATTGGGTATCGGCCTGGGTGAGAGGCAAGCCCGCTAACTTACGTAACCGCGAATAGCGCCCGTCGGCAGCAATCACTAAATCGCCCGTAAAGTTTCGCCTTTCGCTACCCTGGGTAGCCTGCACGCCCATAATGCGATCGCCTTGACGCAGTAGATCGCGTACCTGCCAACCAGGATGAAACTGAAAATTCGGCAAGGATTTGGCGCGGGCGGCGATTTCAGCCAGCAAGGCCGATTGGTGAATGATATGGGTCGGCGGCACCCCTGGTTGCGACCAAGGCTCCACCACCCGCATCCGCCGCTGCCCTTCGATGTAAAAATCCCAGGCGTCGAGCTGACGCGAGGGAATCTGCGCTAAACAATCGCCCAATCCCATCGCCGTCAGGGCCTGCACGCCCGATGGCATCAACCCCTCGCCCCGAAATACGCGGTCAAACTGCGGCTCCTGCTCGATCAGGGTGACGGGAAGGCCACGGGCCGCCAACAGGTAGGCGATCGCCAGACCCCCTGGCCCCGCTCCAACAACAATGATTCCCTCACCCATGTGATCGCTCCTTTTGCCACGTTAACGATATGCTTGGCTTTACTAGTTTCTCTTGCAGCGATCAAAGATCTGTCGCGATCGCCGCAAAGAATCCAGGTCGGGAAAGTACTATAACGGCAATCCGGAGGCAGTGAAATTTGATTTCTATGCGCTGAATTTTGCGATCGCGGTTATCCATACCTTTACAGATTTGAGGTGATGTTGACTCAGGCATAAATGCGCTGAAATAGGCCGGGGTTTTGAGAACTACCGACAACCCGATCGCGCATTTTTTCAAAGGCCCACAGATACAAAGGGGAGGCCGCTTGAGTAGCCAGGTGGTAGAACTGGCTGATTTGGTCAAGATAGGTGGCGACGGCTTCGCCGTCACTTTGGAACCATTGACTCATCGGATGCTCCCATTGGGCTAAAAAGGCTGCTAGCAGGGCGCGATCGCGATGGCTGAGGGGTTGCGAGGGTTGGGCGGTGACATAGAGTTGACTGTCAGTTGGAGCTTGGGGTGTTTTGAGGGCGGGCGATCGCACAGTCGTCCAGGTTTCGGCCCATAGGGGCACCGCCATCGCTAGGGAGTAGTTGCGGCCAGGTGCCAGTTGGAGACCGCTGAATTCTGGACTGCCCTGGCTCACCCAAAAGGTGCAGAGGTCGTTAAAACACGGCTGAATCACTTCGCGCTCGACGACGCGGGCTAACCGCACCCCCGCCTCGCTGTAGTCAGCAGACTGAATATCCGTACCATCAGCCGCCTTCAAGGTGACCTGCTTGTAAGCGGCATAGAGGTCTTTTTGGCTCTGGGTTTGCAGGTAATACCAAATTTTGTCGCCCACCGCCTCGCGCACTTCGCGTTTGATGGCTTTGGGATCCAGCGTCGGGGTGGGCCGATGCATGGTTTGCTTGAGGGTCTCGATGTGGGCTTCTTGATGTTGAATCGCCGTTTCCTGAGCTTTGACCTCTGCCTGCAACGCTTGAAATTGCTGCTGCTGAGCCGTCGACACTTGCCCCACTTGGGCCTGTAGCAACTGCACTTGCTGAGTGAGGGTGGCAATATGCTGATCTTTGTCGGCTAGCAGTTCATCTTTTTCAAGCAGGAGGTGGGTCTGCTGGCGAATTTCGAGGGCATCAAGCCCCGCCCGCAGCAGATTGAAATAGTGCGCTTCGCTAATGTCAACGGGGCGGGTCGCCGCTCCGGGGATACTCAGGTAGCCTTGACGATCCGGCAACAGCACCACGAAAATCTGCCCTTCAGGATTTTGAATCTCTAGCTTGTGGGAGTTCCCAGTCTGCACGGTGCGCACTTGATAGTGGCGATGGCTGTAGTAAAAGTCAGCCTGGTTAGTGGTCTGCGCCGCCGTCTCGGAGCTGTAGAAAGCGGCTTCCGAGCGACTGGCGTCAGTTGCAGGCTGTTTTCGCTGGGGGACTTGAGGGGGATTGGCGTCGCCTGAGGGAGCCTTAACAGCCGGTTCGGCTAGGGTCCGGGGTAATTGAGGGCTGGCTCCCGCCGTTGCTGTCGCTGGGGCAACGGGGATAGCGACAGGTGGGATAGCGGGCGATCGCACGCCGACCAGTTCCAGTTGCAGAGTTGTGTTGCCGCGCCACTCGTTCAGCTTCAGTTTGTAGGCAATATCCAAGCGGTCGGGTAATGGGCAGTAGCTGCCCCAGCGCCAAGCGATCGCCTCTAGCTGATGACCCGCATCGTCAGCCACTTTCAGTTTTAGGTGGGCTTTGGTCTGACCAATGGCTCGTTGTTCCACTAAGCGCACATTGGGGGTCCAAAAAATGGGATCGGGGTTGCCGATGCCACAGGGATGTAATTGATCGAGTTGGGCATGCAATTCAAAGGTGAGGTGCTCAAAGGTGGCGCGCCCATCGATCGTGACCAATGGCTTCAGGTGCTCTAACTGCAGCGTTTGATTGGCAAAATTGGCCAGGCGTGATTTCACCTGTCGCCAATGCTTGCTCAAAAAGGAAAAGCCCCCTGCCGCTTTGTGTCCGCCAAATTTGACCATCAGGTCGTGGCAGCTTTGCAGCGCTTCAAACACGTTGAATTCTGGAATCCCCCGGGCAGAACCACGAATCTCTTTCTGAGCTTGATCTTCGTAGGTGCAGATAAACACCGGGACGCCGTACCGTTCCACCAGCCGTGAAGCGACAATGCCGATGACGCCATGGTGCCAGTCGGGTTGCACAATCAGCAGCACGCGATCGCGGTGCAGATCGACCTCCCCTTCAGCCATCTGCGCTTCGACCCAGGCGATCGCTTCCGCTTCAATGCAATCACACATTTCGCGGCGCTGCTGATTGGCCGCTTCGCAGGCCAAAGCCTGCTGCAGCGCCATATCCACATCATCGGTGGTCAACATTTCAATTACTACCTGGGGGTCGCCAATTCGCCCCACAGCATTGATGCGCGGCCCCAGGCGAAAGCCGATATCTTCCGGTTTCAGGGTTTCATTTTCGTCCCCGAGACCGGCTACCTTAATTAAGGCCTGCACCCCAATCAAGCGGGATTTGGGCAAGAGCCGTAGCCCCCGCTTGACCCAGCGTCGATTGACTCCGGTGAGGGGCGCTAAATCGGCGATCGTCCCTAGGGTAAATAGCTCCAATAGGGGGGCCGTCAGGTCCTGAATGCGGCCCATTGCCTGGGCCAGACACACCGCTAAAATGTAGGCGACTCCGACCCCCGCCACCCCGTAATAAGGTGACTCGGGAGCAATTAACTTCGGATTCAAAATGGCATGGGCCGGGGGAATCTCCGGCGGGATGTCGTGATGATCGGTGACGATGACGGTGAGTCCTAGTTCGCGGGCGTAGGCGATCGGCTCCACGGCAGCGATGCCGTTATCAACGGTGAGAATAATGCTGACTCCCTCAGCAAAAAAATCTTCCACAATGCGGGTGTTAATGCCGTAGCCCTCTTGCATGCGGCTGGGGATGGCGTAGTCAACCTGTCCCCCTAAATACCGCAGCGCCCGCAGCAGCAGTGCCGTACTCGTCATGCCGTCAGCATCGTAATCGCCACAGATCGCAATTTTTTCACCCAGGGCGATCGCCTGCAGCAAAATCTCAATACTTTGCTCTAAGTCAGGAAATTCATCCAGAGGAGACGGCAACAGCAACGATTCCGGGTTGAGAAATTCTTGCGCTGACGCTGGGGTTTCAATCTCCCGATTGAGCAAGACTTGCGTCACCAAAGGCGATAGCTGAAGCTGTTGGGCGAGCCCCTTGGCTTCACCCTTAAGGGCGGGATAGATAAACCAACGCTGATCGGGCATTGCGGAGCAGGCATCAGCAGATTGAGGCGTCTCTGATACCGATCGCTGAGGGGCGGGTTTTGTCTTTGCCGGGTCACTCACCAACGGCTTTACCACATTTGTGCAAAGTTAGATCGCTTGCACTACTATATCGTTTCTCTTCAAAATGGCACGCTTTGTGCTCAGGCCGCCCCCGATTTTTTGGTAAAAAGCACCAGCACGGTCTTAATAATGATTTTGATGTCGTACATCAGGCTCCAATTTTCCTGATATTGCATATCGAGACGAATAACGTCTTCAAATTTTTTGATGCTGGAACGACCGTTGACCTGCCATTCCCCGGTGAGGCCAGGTTTTACATTCAATCGCTGCCATGCCGGAACTTCGTAGTGATCAATTTCTGCGGGGGTGGGAGGACGGGTCCCGACTAGACTCATATCTCCCCGCAGCACATTCCAAAACTGAGGGAATTCGTCCAAACTGGTTTTGCGCAAGAACCGTCCGACTCGCGTCACCCGAGGGTCATTCTCGTTCTTAAACAGGGGCCCTTCGACCTCGTTTTTGACCCGATTTTTCAAAGCTTCAGCATTCACCACCATGGAGCGAAATTTCCAAATGCGGAAGCGGCGACCCATCCAAGAACAGCGAGTTTGGCTGAAAAAAATAGGGCCGGGGTCGTCGAGTTGAATGGCGATCGCGATCGGTACAAACAAAATGGCGGTGATGCCCAGACCCACCAGCCCGCCCCCAATATCCATCAGGCGCTTAGCCTTCGAGTTGATGGATGGGTGGGTAGACCGAATCTGGCGCTCAAGGTCACGCGTACGAGACTGCTCTTCATCAGATTGCTGTCGTGCAATGGTGAAAACCTTGTCAAGGTCAGTCATGCTGAGCACCATCATGACCTGAGGACCGACCTCTTGCAGCAATATCTCAACTTGATGTTGTTCGCATAGACGGCGACAAATGACCAAAGAGCCCAGGCCGCTGCTATCCAGAAACGTGGTGGCCTTAAAATCAAGCGTGAGCTTACGTAAGTTTTGACCGTGGGCTGCAAACACTTCTTGGCAGACAGCTTGAAAGTCGATCGCCTCATTAACCGCAAAGATGGGTGGCAAAAAGATTGTACAAACGCCACTTACAAAACTGGTGGTTATCGAGGAGGGACGAGAATTTGGAGGCATACCAGTACGTTTACAAGGTCTAGGATTGGCCGTAAATGTCAGCGCTCGCGCACCCGACGACATTAAGCGTAAAGCACCGGAACAGAGCATTAAAGGTGCATTAAACCTCATGACATCGACCGTAAGGTCAATAACGAGGTCAAAACCGGTACCTAATGATCCAATAGTACCGGGATGTTTTTCCGATCTTTCTGCTGTAGGATGCCCACAAACCCTAAAAAAGTGCCGATGTCACGGTAATTTTATGCGCGATCGCGACCGCTGCAAACATGCCCCAGCAAAAGCTCTATCTTGATGATGACGGATCGCTACTTAGCGCGTCAGAACTGGCTTTTGACCGTTGAAGAAGGCGACTGCTACCGCCAGCTAGCAACGCCTTGACCATTGCTGCTTCGCAGTTTTGCCATGGCCAAGTGATCGCTTGGCGATTGGATATTTAGAGCGGCAATGACTGGAGGCGTTAAGCTAGGGGCGGGTTAAATGGAGACGGCTCGTAAATGACTCTGGCAACACCCTCAAGTACGACCGCTGAACCACGACCGCTAGCGCCTGCCGTCTACTTTTTAGGGGCCGGGCCAGGAGAGCCGGATTTGATTACGGTGCGCGGTCAAAAGCTTTTGCAACAGGCGGATGTGGTTGTCTATGCCAACTCGCTAGTTCCGCCGCAGGTTTTAAGTTGGGTCAGGCCAGATGCGGAAAAAGTTGCTACGGCCAACCTCACCTTGGAAGCGATCGTGCCGTTAATGATTGAGCGCGTCCAAGCCGGTAAATCAGTGGTGCGCCTGCAATCGGGTGACCCTAGTTTATACAGCGCCATCCATGAGCAGATGCAGGCCCTTGCCCACGCCACAGTGCCGTTTGAAGTGATTCCGGGCATCAGCGCCTTTCAAGCAGCAGCGGCAAAGCTCAAAGCCGAACTCACCATTCCAGGATTGGTGCAATCGATTATTTTGACGCGCATCAGTGGCCGCACCCAAGTCCCTGAAGCTGAGGAGTTAGCCACCTTAGCAGCCCATCAGACCAGCCTGTGCTTGTATCTCAGCGCTCGCCATGTCGAAGCTTCACAAACCCAACTGCTCGCCCATTATCCCGCTGATACGCCGGTCGCAGTTTGCTTTCGGGTCGGTTGGCCCGATGAGCAAATTTGGGTCGTGCCGCTGTCAGACATGGCCGCCGTTACCCATCGCGAAAACCTAATCCGGACGACGCTTTACATTGTGAGCCCAGCTTTGCGGGGGGCGGCCGTGCGATCGCGGCTCTACAATCCAGAACATACGCACCTGTTTCGTCCCCAAGCGGGTTAGTTACCCGATGCGATCGGGCTCAACCTTTAAGCTCAGAGATGATGTCCACCCTGTAAAAGTCGCTCACATCGTGGGCTTCACTATTTTTGAGCTATTGCAGTTCTTCTTCACACAGTCGGCCAGTGTAGCGTTTGGGCATCGTCAGCGCGGCAGAGCTTCAGGATGACCATGCCCAAACTGCAGCTGTGAGCACAGATACCGCAATTGACTGCTTTAACGAGCATTTACGGGCCTGCAGCGATCGCGCTTTGCCTTGATGCTCTTGACGTTGGGGCCATATCACAGGGATCCGTGAGGAAGAACACACATTTTCAACTGGAAGCGGCCTGAAAAGTGCTGTTTCTATCAACAGCAACACACCCATTACTATGGAGCCCCCACCATGAAACTCTCTTTCCTCGGTCAGTCCTACGAAGCGTCTATGCCTGCTGTGGCCGCTTCTGAAACTACCGAAACCGCTACCTTCCGTGGCCAGTCGTACGTCCGTAAGCAGTATACCGTTGCCTTCCGCCAGCCAACTGAAGAACTCACCTACCGAGGCGTTCGTTACAGTCGCTAGGCGCAATGCCTTCGCTTTTCCTCGTGCTCGACTCAAATTAGACAGCACATACTCCCTTCACCGGTATCGGTGAGGGGAGTTTTTTGAGCGGTATAAGGACGCATGAGGACTCGAGGTAAAGACGGCGATACTCCTCAGGAGCAACGAACTCAGCGCAAATTGCTGCGTGAATGACGGAAGAAACTGGTTCAGCTCTGGTAGGGTGCTGCTGTGTTCTGACAGTTAAGACTGCAGCCCCACTAGCCTGAATAATTCACCAGGCTTTTGCTCAAATCCATAACGTTTGCATTGATTGTATTTCAGCCTTCATGTATAAAAACACACTGTCGAAAACGCGAAAACGCTAGATTCCTTATGATTGAAACGTTTTAGCCGTTTTCGGCATAGGGTCATGAATAATCCAGGTTAAGCGGTGGGAATAGTCGGATACGGTAGCGGCGATATTGTGAGTGGCGATCGCAATGTGTAATCGTTTTATGCGGGTTGAATTTTCGTTGCTTGAGCGGCGATAACCTGCCAATGATTGGGCGTGACGACTTGCCAAACGCGGATAAATCTGAGGATGGCATCGAAGGGTTCGCCTGCGAACTGTCCCCTGATGTGGGCTGCCACATTGACGATGGCAATCGGCTCAAAAACTTTGATGGTTTGATCAGAGAGTTCGACGGTCTCAATCGCCATGATGCCTGAACGATGGGCATTTAGATCATCTTGCTTGGTCATGGGTTGCCCCAGAGGATTGATGAATACTAGATCTGGCGCGAGGAGTTGATCCAGCCTGGCGACATCTGACGTGAGCATGGCTTGTTTCAAGTCAGTTTCAGCCGCTTGAATGGCGATTTCAGCAGTTGGAATCATATGACTTCCTCCTCGATGGGGTTAGCGTGATCGTAGTCAGCCACAGTGTGATATTCCTGTTTTTTGCCGGTGAAGCGATCGAAAATTTGACGATGTCGTTGCAGACCAAGCTCGTCGGTGCGGCTGGCGTAGTCTTTGACCCAATCAATTAGCCCATGCAGCATCGCGTCTTGTTCCTCGGGGGAGGCAAATTTGTCAGACTCCCAAGGGCGTTGACGACAGTGGGCCACACAAACTGCTATGCCAGGATTCAGAAACCGCAGTTCATCACAGTAGGGCAGCGCGGCTTCTACGAGGTCGCCGTAGCATCCTTCAATAATCCATTGTTTATGCTCATGAATGAACGCTTCTAGCAAAGTGATGCTTTCGTCGAGAGGCTTGCGTTGCACATCAGGCTGCCAAGCAATGTTATCAAGAGCGAGGAGGGCGATCTCGCGATCACCAATCAGCTGTTTGGCCAGGGTGCTTTTGCCCGCACCGGCATTCCCCAGCAGCACAATTTTCATGCTTGAGACCTCCTTAAAATACACGTTAGAGCGTTGCTCTAAATACCCTGGCTAGCTCAGTGAGCTTGATGATGCTGACGCTGTTGACGAGGTGATCGACGGGAAAACGACCCGAAACCGTTCGCAGACTAATGGCATATCCAGCGTGGGGACTTTGCCAATATGGGGCAATACCCGTACAAAATATTGCCAGTGCATTTGTCGCCAAGATGCCAGAGTGCGATCGCCCTCTCCTTCGTTATAGGCAAACTGGGCATCCACCTCATTGAAGGCTTGAATGGTCACTTCGGTGGTTTGGATAATGCAGAGCGGCTGTCCATCTCCATCTATCACAATGGTGTGGATGCCGACAGTGGGCAGGGGTTCCGCCTCGGCTTGCCATTCCCAAAGGGTTGAACAGGTGGCGGTTTTGGTGCCATTGAGAACGAGTTGCCCCAGTTCATTGGCCAACTCGGGGGTATCCCCAAACTGGTCGACTAAATAGGGGACACTACGATCCATTGCTAACGTTAGCGTCTGCAGGTAGTTCTGCCAGTACTGAGCGATCGCGGTTGGGTTCATCACTAGTTGACCAGGTTCTGGAGACAAATGAATGAAAGAGCGGCTACCCCTTAGCCTGCAACATACTGATTGCTCAAAGCTTTTGGGGTGGTAGCTGACGTTCCCTCGGCATATCACCTCCGAATGCGGGATTTCAAAGATCGATGCTTAGCAACTGCGAGAGAGGCTTTAAAGTGGTTTGGCTGCTAAGTCACAGTCAATCGACAGTTGTTTTAGCTGATTGAGCAATAAGTTGAGTGCCGTTTTCTGCTGACTTGGGGATAGGGTTGCATCATCGACGATTTGCTTCAGTTGGTGATAGAGATAGTTTAGGGATTCTGGGTCACAGGCATTGACTTGGGGGGAGATATCAGAATCTTGCGCCTCAGATGATGCGATCGTGGCCGCTAAATCTGGACCTTGGATTAAATGTGGGGGAGAGGATGGGGAGGAAGCCGTCGCTTGTTTCGCCGCCATCTGCTGAATAGTTTGCTGTAGGTTTTCGATTACTCCATACATTTCCATCGGGTCAAACACGCGTAGCAAGCTAGTCTGCGTCACAATTCCTAGACTTTGCCCCCAGTTCCAAGACACAACCAAACGTCCCATCTTGCGCGTTTGCATTTCCTGATGGGCGGTCCACAAAGAGTCTTGCGGACTGAGGAGAAACAGGGGGGTACTCATGACGGTGCGCGCTGAGGTATTGGCGAGGTCGATTCGCAAGGCCTGAAACTGCACAATATCCCGCTCTGTGACGATGCCGACCGGTTGTTCGATATCATTTTCATCTAGTTGGGTAATCACGATACAGCTGACCCGATGTGTGGCCATCAACTGAGCCAATTGCAGCACTGTTGCCGTGAGCGGAGCCTGAATGACATTGACCGACATGACGTCAGAAACCCGACGAAATCGCAACAAGTTCGCGGGTCGCAACACCTGGCGGATGCTTTCGTGAGAAACAATGCCCACTAACTGTTGCTGCTCATCCACAATCGGCACATGACGAATGCGATAGCGACGAAACAAAAATAGGGCGGCGAAGATGTCTTTTACCGAATGCTCTGGCAGAGTAACCACGGGTTGAGCCATCACCTCAACTACAGAGGTTGTCTGCAGATCCATGGCTTGGGCGGTTAGCCGCACCACATCTCGCTCGGTCAAGATGCCCAAAATGGTTTTGCCTTGAGTGATGAGCACACAACTCGCTCGCCTGGTCACGGTTGATCGATTTGGGGCAGCCGCCTCTTCGGTTAACAGACAGGTTTGATGATGGGCTTGACTGATTAGGGCGATCGCATGAGCCAGTGAGGTGTCAGGTGACACCGTCAGGGGTTGGCGCTCGATCGCGTCTTCGAGATCAGGAACCCAGGAAATTGCGGTTTCAAAGGGCATAAGTATGGCCGAGCGGCGTAGTCCAGCAGCGAAAATCACTACCGAGTAAAACTATTCTCTTCTCTCTTCATACTCTATTCGACCGCATTCCAGCATCGGTTTGAGGAACTCTTCAAGAGGGATGTAACAGTCGAGACTCCAGAAAAACCTCTGGAAGATTGTTTGAGCTTTATTTTGGTATATACTCAAGGGGTGTAACAAAGAAAGCCCTGAAAGCCTCTTTAATAATGGCTTTCAAGCCTTAAAGGTTCTGAGTTGCTCACTGTAAAGGGCGAGGGCGTTACTATCTGCCGTTATGGTTTCTGAGGATTCACGCCTCGGGTTCTAGGTGGAGTACCGTAAAGCCGGTCCAAGACTCGCTTAACGGAAATGCGTTGCCAAGTCTGTCCGCGCTTGGTGGTGTAGCCTTGCTGATTCAGCCAATTGGCAATTTTTTGCAACGACTTGCCGGACTTGTGATGGCGACGAATAAGTTCGATAACTTCACATTCTGTGGGGTCATTGAGCAATTCACCATTGACAGAGTGTTGACCAAAAGCTGGTGAACCGTGGCCAGCATAGCCACCGCTACTGGCTTTGGCTCGCCGTCCTTGTTCAAGTCTTGTCCAAGCTTGGTGATTTCTGCGGGGTTCAGCGCTCATTGCAATTCGCAATTAGATGATCTTGCTTTTTAGTTTATCAATCTCTGAATTCAATCGGATTTAAGTTCAATGCGATTTATATTTCTCGGTCCCCCAGGTGCCGGTAAAGGCACACAGGCTAGGCTCTTAGCCGATCGCTGGCAAATTCCCCACATTTCTACGGGGGATATCTTGCGAGCGGCGATCGCCGGTAAAACCTCTCTGGGCATCCAAGCCCGCAGCCATGTCGAAGCGGGTGAACTCGTACCCGATATTCTCATCATGGCCCTCATCCGAGAGCGCTTTGGGGGGCCAGATATGCGGCAGGGCTGGATTTTAGATGGATTTCCCCGCACGTTAGCACAAGCTCAGGCGTTGGATGAGTTGCTCGCCATGGTTCGGCAACCGCATCCTCAGGCCATTTACTTTGAGGTATCTACCGAGAATCTAGTCACTCGGATGCTGGGTAGAGGGCGCCAAGACGATACCGAAGCGGTCATCCGTCGTCGGTTAGAAATCTATCAGGCCGCCACGACTCCCTTAATTGACTTCTATCAGAAACGCGAGTGCCTTATCAAAATTGATGGCAACCATTCACCGGATGCAGTGACCCAGACCTTACAAGAATCGCTATTGGTTCATCAATCGAGTCGCTTAGCAGCGGCTTAAAGCTCGCCAGACATGTTGGCTCAGAAATTTTTGAAGCTGGCGCGATCGCGCAACCTGTAAACCCTTTTGGAGAGAGTAAACCCATGGCCACGTACAGAGTCACGATAATTAACGATGAAGGACTCAATGCCGTCATTGCCGTTCCCGATCATTAATACATTCAGTCTGAGCAGTCTTTTGGGGATGATGACCAGATGGCAGCAGGATTTGGGCTGACTTGTGTGGCTTACCCTATTTCTGACTGCACCATTCAGACCCATCAAAAAGAAAATTTGTATTGATGTAAGACGCACCGCAGTGCGGCTCACATTGGTGGGAAACTACTAGATGTGAATAGGTTCAAACAAACAGCAATATTTTGGAGACGCAGTAATGGGTACGGCCACATTTATTGAAAACGAAACGACCTTTGACGCGCTTTTAGCCAGCGAGCCTTTACTGATTGTGGACTGCACCGCCACCTGGTGTGGCCCCTGTAAGTTAGTGGCCCCTTTGATCGATCAATTAGCCGATGAGTATGGCGATCGCGCGCAAATTTTTAAGCTCGATCTTGATGCCAACTACGCTTTGGCCAAGCGATTTAACATCAAGAGTATTCCTGCAGTTATGTTTTTTAAGCAGGGTGATTTGGTCGAGATTTTAGTAGGTGTTAAGCCCTATAAAACGTTTACTGAAGCCTTGGAAAAGCTGCTATAGCGGCGATCGTTAACGGTTTAGTACGTCGTTTCAACTCTTTTTCTCTTAATTCTTTAGAGGTTCTGTGATGTCAGCAATTCAAAGGATCCGAGGTCCTAGCTGTGGTGACTTTGCAGGATGCCAGGTGTTGAGCGATCGCTTGCCTGCCGAGTCTGACTACGTGGTTAATACCGCCTGTGACGCCTGTGATTATTGGTTGATCATGGGCGTCACCACCGGCAAATTTTTAGAAGCCTATGCACCGTGCAAAACGAGTTCTATACAGCCTGTCATGCAAGACCAAATTGATTGCTGGATGAAACTTAACCCTCTACAGGTAAGATGATTCAGGCGTTGAAGAAGGTGCTTTCACGTACCTGCTAAAGACGGATTTGTATCGCCCTATTCCTGTTCGCCCTTAGCCAATATATCCAAACAGGTAATACCTATGATGAAAGCATCGGATATTATGACCCAAAACGTGGTCACCATTCGTGGTTCGGCAACCGTGGCTGACGCCGTGACTCTCATGAAAGAGCAAGGACTCCGCGCCTTGATTGTGGAACCTCGTCACGCCGCCGATCCCTATGGCATGGTCACTGAGACCGACATTATTTATAAGGTGGCCGCGTTTGGGCATGACCCGAAACAGATGCGAGTTTATGAAATCATGACCAAGCCGTGTGTTGTGGTCAACCCAGACTTAGGGGTTGAGTATGTCGCCCGCTTGTTTGCCCAAACGCGAATTCGCCGTGCCCCGGTCATTCAGAGCAAACTCTTAGGCATCATCTCCATCAGCGATATTCTTCGCAAGAGCGATTTTGTCGAAAAGCCGAAGCAAATGTTTCTGGAAGATCGCATTGAAGTGGCGCGCGAAGAGGCCCGAGCCATTTGTAAGGAACAGGGAGATACGTCGCCGGCCTGTGCCGCTGCCTGGGATGCCGTTGAAGAACTCCAAGCAGCAGCGGCTCATCAGCGAAAGGATGCGTCCGAAAAGTCAGCTTTTCAAGCATATACCGAAGAGCATCCAGATGCCCCTGAAGCCAGGATTTACGAGGATTGAACCTCGGTACATGTAAATGAGCAGAGTCCCCCTGGTTGTGAGCAAAACTTAGTAGGAAAACCGCCATCATGATGAAAGCAGAGCAGATTATGACCACGGATGTGGTGAGCATCAAAGGCTCCGCGACCGTTGCTGAAGCCGTGAGATTGCTGAAAGATCGAGGGCTACGGGCGCTGATTGTAGAACCCCGCTACGACATGGACCCTTATGGCATGGTGACAGAGACCGACATCATCTATAAAGTGGCGGCCTTTGGCCATGACCCCAAGGAAATGCGGGTCTATGAAATTATGACCAAGCCTTGCATTGTGGTGAATCCAGAACTGGGTGTGGAGTATGTGGCTCGGTTATTTGCTCAAACCCGGATTCGTCGTGCTCCGGTCATTAAAGGGGGACTCCTGGGTATTATTTCAATCAGCGATATTCTCAAGAAGAGTGACTTTGTCGATAAGCCCAAGTCTAGTTTTGAACTCTATTGCGAAGAGAATCCGAGTGCGCTAGAAGCGCGAATGTACGATGACTAAATTTGGTCTTGTCATTGCGCGGATGACCTAGCAACACCACCCAACCCCCATAGCTAAGTAGGATCTTTATGGGTGATGTGTGCGGGTTGTTGGGTTTGTGGGATGAACAAGAGCCTGATCGCCGCCACTCGGGTGATGCGTCCCGTTGCCCTCACTATGAGGAACCTACGACAGCGTTAGGCGTGACTATCCCAGCCCAAGCTCTGGGCGGGCTGCAAGTGCTCTAAAATCAATCAATCTTAACGGATGCGTAGCCTGCGTCGGGCCGGTACAGGTTCTACATAGGGCAGAGTGAGCATACAGGCTGGCCAGGGCAAGTTGAGGGAATTGATTTCCTGCGGGGTGGGGTGGCCAGGATGTTGAGCTTAGTAAGCATCGACGGTAATGGCGTGGACTGCAAAGTACTGGACATTGGCATATTCCCGCGCGAGGACTTCGCCATATCTCGCCCAGCACCCTGGCGAAGCGTCGAGATAGGCGTGGGTAACGCCAGTGGGTGACGGCGGTGTTGCGGCCCCGCAGGAGTGACATTTTTCCAACATGATTTTCAGGAATTGCGTTAACTAAGAAGAGGTGAGTTCAAATTCCATCTCATGGGCGATCGCGGTTCCCGTGTTGGCAAACTCAGGGATGGCGGATTTGAGGGGTTTGTACTCAGCGATCGCACCGCGACCAAGGCCCCCTGCTTGCAGCCCTAAGACCGTTTCCGCGCCAGGTATTATTTGCCCCCAGCGAGGTCAATAAATGAGCCCGTCGTGTAAGACGCTTGCTGCGAGAGCAACCAGAGAATCGCGTGGGCTACTTCTATTGCTTGACCACCCCGCTGCATCGGAATGAATTCCTTGACTCGCTCAATCCGATTGGCTTCACCGCCACTGGCATGAATGTCGGTGTCAATAAAGCCTGGACGTACCGCATTGACCCGAATGCCCTCAGCTGCGACTTCTTTCGCGAGGCCAATGGTCATCGTGTCGATCGCCCCTTTGGAGGCGGCATAGTCGATATATTCGCCAGGAGACCCCAAGCGAGCGGCCACTGATGACACATTCACAATGGCGCCGCCCCGACCCCCCTGTTTGGTCGACATGCGTTTGACGGCTTCGCGGGCACATAGAAAACTGCCCACCACGTTAGCCTGCAAGATGCGATTCAAGCGAGCGGCATCGATATCTTCTAATCGCATCTGCGGTTCCAAAATGCCGGCATTATTCACCAAAGCGGTGACTGTTCCCAGCTGGGCATCCACCGTCTCAAACAGATGCAAGATATCCGCTTCTGAAGCCATGTCAGCGGCCATCGCGATCGCCCGGCCGCCCTGCTGTTGAATGGATGCGACAATCTGTTGAGCGGCCTGCCGTTGGCGCCGATAGGTGAGACAGACGTTATACCCTTGCCCGGCCGCTAACTGAGCCGTCGCGGCCCCAATGCCGCGACTCCCGCCAGTAATGATTAAGACATTATCCATCGGTTGACCTCAAGATGGCGCTCTGGCTTGACTGGGATACGAACAGTCCAACACGAGGCAATCGGTCTTGGCGACGAAGGGACCATGCACCTCCCCCGGAGGACGACTGGCATAATCGCCGGCGGTGAGCCAGCGATCGAACGCCTGATCGTACATCGCCCCCGAGACAATAAAAATCTCCTCGGGAAAATCGTGTACCTGCGACCCCAAGGCCGAGGTGTCGGCCCTCGCTTTGAAGCGGGTAAGTCGGGTAAAGTCGCCAGTTGCCTCATCAATGGCTAAGAAAAGCTGCTCAATCATGCCAGCGGTGCCTGCGATCGCTGTCCATTTATCAGTATGCCTGGCCTGTAATGGATTCCAGTAAGTGGCTGTGGTTTTAGGCATGATGCTTTCACTTAATTTCACAACGTTGTTTTAGAGCCTGATCAAATTCCCGATAGCCTTGATGACTAATCACATAAACACCCCGTAAGGCTAAAAGGGGCACCCATAATCCTGAATTTTGATGAGTCTGACGAAACCGGGTCTGATGCTCACCGACGGCGATAAATTCAAACCCATGGCGCACAGTAAATAAGGATGGGGCGGCGAAATGCCCTTGCCACATAAATGACTGGGGTGGCTCAATGGCCAAAAATTCGGCGGTTATCCAGTGCTGCCCAAATTGTTTAAGGTCTTCTAAAAAATGAATCGTCTTGCCGGTGGCAAAATCGGCATGAGCCTCCAAGACAAAGGGGTTCCAGTCTGAATAGATGGTGAAGTTAGTGACCTGTTCCCAAACGTGAGAGCGGGGGGCATCGATTACCACCTCAGTGGTCCAGCCCTTCATTAAAGCGAGTCTTTGTCGCCAATCAAACATTTGTGCCGGTTGGGTTGGTCGCCAGGTCATAGTGATAAAAAGCCTCGTCTTTGCAGTAGCCCAGGGATTCGTATAGCGATTGAGCAGCGGTATTCTCAATTTGAGTCGATAAAGACAGGCGGATTGCCCCAGTTTCACGAGCAAAGTTGGCAGCGGTCTCCATCAGGGCCTGCGCTAGACCTTGGCGACGATGGGCGATGGCCACAAACAGGTCATTCAAAATCCAAATGGGCTGTATCGATACGGAAGAAAAGCTGGGTAAACCCCACCAACTGATCGCCTTTTTGAGCTCCAAAAATAGTTGAGTTACCGGTTTGTAAACGCTGCTGGATAAAGGCTCTGCAGCCTTCTAAATCGGCGGGTTGCTGATAAAACTGGCGATACTCGTTAAAGAGAATGGCCACCTCGTCAAGGTGGTCGAGGGTCACCCGCAAAATTGCCATAGTTCCTCACGCCAATTGAGCTCGATCGTGGCGATCGCTTGTACCAAAGCCTAACGCCTGAACGAGAAGATGTCGGGAATTTCTTAGGAATAGAAATGTTCCTTTAATGACGCCAAGGGCATGGCTTAGGGTGACCTCAGGACAACGACTTCCGGCCGCGATCGCGAATCTTGAGTAAAGGCTGAACCATCAACACTCCTTAACGGGTGACAAGCCAATTAGAAGGCTTGCTGTATCAGGGATAGAGCCTGAAGACCGCGCCGAAAAAAGCATCGTTTATGGGGCTTGAGAGCCATCAGTTGGAAGGCCCAATGCTGCCAAAGTTTCATGCTATAA
>JBCDAJ010000059.1:0-36578 GCA_039185935.1 Cyanobacteria bacterium P01_F01_bin.56
CGAGCAGATAGCGAACGTAGAGGTCGAGCGTGCAACGCGCTGTGGACGGTTTGGTCAGAATACGCAATGGAATAGGTCATGCAACACCTTTGATTTTCAACCCATACATTCATTCCGCTGTCAATGCGTAACTCCTGTAGACATTTCTATTCAGTTTGTGTATCATGTTTAACTGTCGCTAAAACGGAAACTGGACGCCAAGCGTTCTAAGTCTGTAGTGACACCAACTAAATTGCCTTGACTTAAATCATTGTCTACGAACGCTGTCACTGAACAGAATGTTTGGTGGCGGCACTCTTTGTCTGGCAAACGCTTCTAGAAAGCGTCATTGTTCGATTGCTATCTAGGCAAGCGACTCAGGTGTTTGTGGTGAACTGCCACGAATGCTTTTTACGGTGTGATTGATGCTGCGGATGCCCTGATCAAAGGCTGTGGCATTACAGTCAACCCCTTTTCTATCAGTAACGTGTAGCAACGGAGACCAGTAAAAGTGTCAGTTGGGATTCTTGGAACCAAGTTGGGCATGACCCAGATCTTTGACGAAGAAGGTAATGCCGTTCCCGTCACCGTCATTCAAGCTGGCCCCTGCGTCGTCACTCAAGTCAAGACGGCACAGACTGATGGCTACACCGCAGTTCAGGTGGGCTATAAAAGTGTTCCAGAAAAAGCACTGACGAAGCCGGAACTAGGGCATCTGACAAAGGCCGGAGCGACTGCAATGCGTCACTTGAAAGAGTATCGCGTTGAGAAAACCGATGAGTTTGAGCTGGGTCAAAGCCTGACGGCTGATCGATTCGAGCCTGGACAGCTTGTTGATGTCACGGGTACCAGCATTGGTAAAGGATTCGCAGGTAACCAAAAGCGTCACAATTTCCACCGTGGACCGATGTCTCACGGTTCCAAAAATCACCGTCTGCCAGGGTCGATTGGTCCTGGTACGACTCCAGGTCGAGTTTACCCTGGCAAGAAAATGGCTGGCCGTTTAGGGGGGAAGCGAGTGACTACTCGCAAGCTTCAGGTCGTCAAAATTGACTCTGAAAACAACCTGTTGGTTATTAAGGGGGCAATTCCTGGTAAGCCGGGAGGTTTACTAAGCATTGCGCCTACTAACGTTGTGGGCTAGGCGATTAATTTCGACGACAGTAACGCTATCCGGAAAGGTAAGTAAGAGACAAAAGTCATGGTTGAGTGTGTTGTTCAAGACTGGCAGGGGCAAGAAGTAAGTAAAACTTCTGTCGATCTCAAAGTCGCCAAGCCCGAGAGTGCTTCTCATATTCTGCACCGCGCCTTAGTTCGCCAAATGCACAATGCTCGTCAGGGTACGCTGTCAAGCAAGACCCGCTCTGAAGTCAGGGGAGGGGGTAGAAAGCCCTGGCGGCAAAAGGGAACTGGGCGAGCTCGTGCCGGTTCTAGCCGTTCTCCTCTGTGGAAAGGTGGGGGCGTTATTTTTGGCCCCAAACCAAGAGACTTCAGCGTCAAGATGAACCGCAAGGAGCGTCGTTTGGCTCTGAGAACCGCCTTCCAAAGCCGTTTAGCTACAGACACTGTTGTGGTTGAGGATTTTGCTGAGCAGTTGCCTCGGCCCAAGACCCGTGAGATGGTGGCGGCGATGGCACGCTGGGGTATTGGTGCCGATGACAAAGTATTGTTCATCCTCAATGAGCGGTCAGAAAATGTGGTTTTGTCTTTACGCAACATTGAATGTGTAAAGCTGATTTCGGCCACAAATTTGAACATGTTTGACTTGCTGAACGCTGATCGTTTAGTTGTGACAGCTGCAGCAATGGAAAAAATCCAGGAGGTTTACAGTGACTAAGGTTTTCAATGAGGGCGAACTGGCAGATCTGATTCGGCGTCCTCTTATCACTGAAAAAGCAACCTTGCTGCTAGAGAACAACCAGTATGTCTTCGAAGTTGCTCCCAAAGCGAAGAAGCCTGACATCAAAACGGCGATCGAGTCTTTGTTTGACGTCAAGGTGACTGGCATCAGCACGGTTAACTTACCTCGAAAGAAGCGCCGTGTTGGTCGCTTTGAAGGATTTCGGCCTCGCTACAAGCGGGCGATCGTGACGCTGGCAGAAGGTGACAGTATCACCTTATTCCCCGATGTTTAGAAGCACCCTGCTTCCGGTTTTTGCAGTTGACGCAGTTTATTGAGTGAGTTGAGCAATGGGCATCCGTTCCTACCGACCCTTGACCCCGGGTACTCGTGAGCGTTCAGTCTCAGAATTTTCTGAAATCACGCGTTCTGAGCCTGAGAAGTCTTTGACCGTCTCAGTTCACCGTGCCAAAGGCCGAAATAATCGTGGCGTAATTACCTGTCGTCATCGTGGTGGTGGCCACAAGCGCCTGTACCGGATTATCGATTTTTACCGTAACAAGCACAGCATTCCAGCTACGGTTGCGGAGATTGAATATGATCCCAACCGCAACGCCCGCATTGCGTTGCTTCACTATGAAGATGGCGAGAAACGTTACATTTTGCATCCCGCTTCTTTAGCCGTTGGGACGACGGTGATGTCTGGGCCTGATGCTCCGATTGAAGTTGGCAACGCCCTGCCATTGCATAAAATTCCACTAGGTACATCTGTACATAATGTCGAGTTGCAACCTGGAAAGGGCGGGCAAATTGTTAGAGCTGCAGGTACGTCTGCCCAGGTGGTGGCTAAGGAGGGCAACTACGTCACGCTTAAGTTGCCTTCAACTGAGGTGCGCATGGTGCGTCGTGAGTGCTACGCCACAGTTGGTCAAGTGGGTCATGTCGAAGCTCGCAATATCACACTGGGAAAAGCCGGCCGTAAACGTTGGTTAGGCAGACGTCCCGAGGTGCGTGGGAGTGTGATGAACCCAGTTGACCACCCCCATGGTGGGGGTGAGGGGCGTGCCCCCATTGGCCGTAGTGGTCCGGTCACCCCTTGGGGTAAGCCGGCCTTAGGACTTAAGACCCGCAAGAAAAAGAAGGCTAGCAGTAGCTTAATTGTTCGTCGTCGTCGTCGGACCTCTAAGCGGGGCCGGGGCGGACGAAACACTTAAGCTCTCCACATGAGCTAGAGAGGCTGTTTGATGTCGTGAGGCATCAGTCTATAGAGATGGAAAAGTATGAGGTTGTAAAGCTTATGTCGCGTTCCTTAAAAAAAGGGCCATTTGTAGCAGATCACTTAATGCACAAAGTAGAAGTGCTCAACAGTAAGGGAGATAAGCAGGTCATCAAGACTTGGTCCCGAGCGTCAACGATCATTCCCCAAATGATTGGGCACACCATTGCTGTGCATAATGGCCGACAACATGTACCGGTTTACATCACCGAGCAGATGGTGGGACACAAACTCGGTGAATTTGCCCCGACTCGAACCTTTCGGGGACATGCCAAAAGCGATAAGAAAGCGCGTCGATAATTTTTGGAGTCGGAGAATCCAATGGCTGTTGATACTACTGAACAGGTTAAAGCGGTTGCTCGCTACATTCGTATGTCCCCTCATAAGGTGCGGCGAGTGCTTGACCAAATTCGAGGTCGGTCTTATCGAGAGGCACTCATTGTTCTTGAGTTTATGCCATACAAAGCCTGTGACCCGGTCCTCAAAGTGCTGCGTTCAGCTGTTGCAAATGCGGAAAACAACAACGGACTTGATCCAGCCTCTTTGGTGATTAGTGAAGCTTTCGCTGATGCCGGACCGACTTTGAGACGATTTCGTCCTCGGGCCCAAGGCCGAGCTTATCAAATTCGGAAGCCGACCTGTCACATTACTATTGCGGTCTCTCCAGTAGAGTCTTAGCGACAACGTCGGAAAGTCATTTAACGAAGAGCATACAACTGAGGGATTACGAGTGGGACAGAAAATACATCCAACGGGTTTTCGGCTAGGGATTGTGCAAGAGCACAGATCGCGGTGGTTTGCAGATAGCAACCGCTATCCCCAACTGCTGAAAGAAGATCACATCATTCGCGAGTACATTGAGAAAAACCTCAGCAACGCTGGGATCTCTGATATTCGCATTGAACGAAAAGCTGATCAGATTGACTTGGAAGTTCGCACCGCTCGTCCTGGGGTTGTTGTTGGTCGCGGTGGTAGCGGGATCGAAGCCCTACGTGTGGGTCTGCAAAAGGCGCTCAAAGATTTTAGTCGACAGATTCGGATCAATGTAGTTGAGGTGACTCGAGTAGATGCTGATGCACCGTTGGTTGCCGAATACATTGTGCAGCAGCTGGAGCGGCGAGTCGCTTTTCGTCGAGTTGTTCGTCAAGCATTGCAGCGAGCCCAGCGAGCTGGCGTGGAAGGCATCAAGATTCAGGTGAGTGGACGCCTCAATGGTGCTGAGATTGCTCGTACAGAGTGGACTCGTGAGGGGCGGGTGCCATTGCACACCTTACGGGCAGATGTCGATTACGCTTACCGCACGGCTCAGACCACCTACGGTGTGCTTGGTGTCAAAGTTTGGATTTTTCGGGGTGAGGTCATTCCTGGTCAAGAAGACCAGCGAGCTGCGCCTGAAGCTGCTCAACCTCGTCGTCGCCAACCTCGTCGTCGGCAGCAGTTCGAAGACCGTTCGAACGAGTCTTAAGTCGTTGAGTTTTTGAACAACGCGTTATCCCTTATTGAATGTGAATCGTAGGCATAGTTGAGCCATGTTAAGTCCTAGACGTACAAAATTCCGTAAGCAGCACCGGGGCCGGATGAGAGGCATGGCCCAGCGAGGGAACAAGATTAACTTTGGGGAATTTGCCCTGCAAGCAACAGAACCTTCTTGGTTGACTTCTCGACAGATCGAAGCGGCTCGGCGAGCCATGACGCGTTACGTTCGACGAGGCGGCAAGATTTGGATTCGGGTGTTCCCGGATAAGCCGATTACCATGCGTCCCGCAGAAACTCGAATGGGATCTGGTAAAGGTAACCCTGAGTTTTGGGTGGCAGTGGTTAAGCCTGGTCGCGTGGTGTTTGAGATTGCCGGCGTTCCAGAAGAAGTCGCACGTGAAGCGATGCGCTTAGCCTCGTTTAAGCTCCCCTTTAAGACTAAATTTATTGCTCGTCAGGAGGAGGCTTAAATCATGGTACTACCGAAGGTTCAAGAAGCCCGTGAACTTGACGACCAAGCGCTGGAGCAAGCGATCGCGGACACTCGTCGAAAGCTCTTCGATTTACGGTTTCAGCAAGCGACGCGTCAGTTGCAAACCGGGCTCCATCAGTTTAAGCACGAACGTCATCGGTTAGCTCAGCTAATGACCGTTTTGAGAGAGCGTCAGCTTGAGGCGGCGGCTCCTTTAAGCATTGACTCCGACGCAACTCCGGCAGTCTCTGCCAGCGCGACGGACAGCGTAGCCAAAGAGGAATAAGGAGGAAAGTTGCATGGCAGTTAAAGAGCGGGTCGGTCTTGTCGTCAGTGACAAGATGCAAAAAACGGTTGTGGTAGCAGTTGAGAACCGAGTTCCACACCCCAAGTACGGCAAAATCATGGTTCGTACTAAGCGTTACAAAGTTCATGACGAAGAGAATGTTTGTCAGGTTGGAGATCGCGTACGCATTCGCGAGACTCGACCTCTGAGTAAGACCAAACGGTGGGCTGTAGCTGACGTTCTTAATCGCACCGTTGAGGTCTAAGGAGGCATAAGGTGATTCAGCAAGAAACTTATCTGAACGTAGCCGATAATAGTGGCGCTCGAAAACTCATGTGTATTCGAGTTTTGGGTGGTAACCGGACTTATGCCGGAGTTGGTGATGTCGTCGTTGCCGTGGTTAAGGACGCGATTCCTAACATGGCAGTCAAGAAGTCTGACGTCGTTAGGGCGGTTATCGTTCGTACTAAAAAATCTCTGCGGCGCAGTAGCGGAATGAGTATTCGGTTTGATGATAACGCTGCTGTCATCATTAACCAGGATGGCAACCCTCGCGGTACTCGTGTCTTTGGGCCGGTTGCTCGTGAGCTGCGCGACAAGAGCTTTACCAAGATTGTTTCACTAGCACCGGAGGTTTTGTGATGCCTCAAGCCAGCACAACAAAAAGAGTCCGAATGCACGTCAAATCAGGCGATACCGTTCAGGTTATTGCGGGTCGCGATAAGGGCAAAGTTGGTGAGGTCCTGAAGGTCATTCCTAAGACCAGCCAGGTGGTTGTAAAGGGGGCTAACATTCGCACCCGTCATATGAAGCCCCGGCAAGACGGGGAGTCCGGGCAAATTATTACTGAGGAAGCACCGATTCATAGCTCCAATGTCATGCTTTATTCGGAAAAGCAGAAAGTCGCCAGTCGAGTGGGCTACACCTTCACTGAAGATGGTCGGAAAGTGCGTGTACTGAAGAAAACCGGCGAGCTCATTGATTGACTAGAACCCGTATTTTCTGTGGGATGAGTGCGATCACTGTATTGTTTCAAACCGCTTTCTGACTAAGCCCAGAGAGCATAAGAGGACATCTGAAATGGCGGAACAACTGAAAACGTTTTACACCGATAAAGTTGTACCCAAGCTAATGGAACAGTTTGAGTACGGCAATATTTACCAAGTGCCCAAACTCGTCAAAGTGACGGTCAATCGCGGCCTTGGTGAAGCCTCTCAAAACGCAAAAGCTTTGGAGGCTTCGGTCACTGAGTTGGGTACGATCACGGGCCAGCGACCAGTCGTAACACGAGCTAAAAAAGCGATCGCAGGATTTAAGATTCGCCAAGGTATGCCGGTTGGGGCCATGGTGACTTTGCGGTCAGAGCGCATGTACGCCTTCCTCAATCGCTTAATTAATTTGACTCTGCCTCGCATTCGTGACTTTCGAGGAGTCAGCGGTAAGAGTTTTGATGGCCGCGGCAACTATACCTTGGGTTTACGGGAGCAGCTCATCTTTCCGGAAATTGAGTACGACAGCATCGACCAGATACGCGGTATGGACGTCACGATTGTGACGACGGCGAACACAGACGAAGAAGGACGCGCCCTCCTGAAGGAGTTGGGCATGCCCTTCCGCGAGAATTAGGTTTAATCACTGGAGAGGACTATGGCGGCTAACGACACAATCGCAGATATGTTGACGCGAATTCGAAATGCGAATCTGGCGCGTCATCAAACTGTGGATATCCCCTCTACACGGATGACCCGCAGCATCGCTCAAGTGTTAAAGGATGAGGGGTTCATTGAGAGCTTTGAAATCGCTGATGAGGGCGTGCGACATAAGCTGGTCATAAAGCTAAAGTATCGCGGCAAGACCAGAGATCCCATTATCAAAAACCTAAAGCGCGTCAGCCGTCCTGGGTTACGGGTCTATTCCAACCGTAAGGAGCTGCCCAGGGTACTAGGGGGAATTGGCATTGCCATCATCTCTACATCCAGCGGTATCATGACTGACCGCGACGCTCGTCGGCAAGGCATTGGCGGTGAGGTGCTTTGTTATGTCTGGTAGTCCACAATTTTTGCCAAGATTTGCCGTTGTTAGGGAGGCAGCTTAGTCATGTCCCGAATTGGGAAAAAACCCATACAAGTGCCCGCTAAGGTCACTGTTACTATTGATGGCCAAGCCGTTACGGTGAAAGGGCCCAAAGGTGAACTGTCTCGGGTCTTGCCGGAGGGCGTTCTACTCTCACAAGAAGCGTCTGCTGTATTAGTAGCACCTGAGAATGAATCGCGGCGATCGCGAGAACGGCATGGTCTCTGCCGGACTTTGATTGCCAACATGATTGAGGGGGTGACCAACGGCTACCAAAAGCGTTTGGAGATTCAGGGAGTTGGTTACCGGGCTCAAGTGCAGGGTCAAAAACTCAATATGAGTTTGGGATATAGTCACCCAGTTATTTTTGACCCACCGGAAGGCATTCAATTTGCGGTTGAGAACAATACCAATGTCATTGTCAGTGGTATTGACAAAGAAGTTGTTGGCAACATTGCCGCAAAAATTAGAGATGCTCGGCCGCCTGAGCCTTACAAAGGTAAGGGAGTGCGTTATGCAGGCGAGCACATTCGGCGTAAGGCTGGTAAAGCAGGGAAGAAGTAATTATGAAGGCAAGCCGGAAAGAACTTACCCGTCGTCGCCATACTCGGATTCGGCGGCGTGTCTTTGGAACTCCCGAAAAGCCCAGGTTGGCAGTTTTTCGTTCCAATCAACATATTTATGCGCAAATCATCGACGATGCAGCCCATCACACGCTGGTGGCGGCATCAACCTTAGAGTCCACGATTAAGTCTAAGGGAGCAACTGCGGCTCAGGCAGGAGCTCAGGCCGTCGGTCAGTTGATTGCCGAGCGCGCTAAGGAAAAAGGCATTAGTCAAGTGGTGTTTGATCGTGGCGGTAAACTCTATCATGGTCGTGTCGCTGCTCTAGCTGAAGCTGCCCGCGAAGGCGGATTGTCCTTTTAAGGTTCAGCCTATTTCGTGACTGAGTTGATGTGATAGGAAAGAAGTTATGGCAAACAATCGCCGCAAAAATACACGTGCTAAGGAAAAAGAGTCTGAATGGCAGGAGCGAGTTGTCCAAATTCGCCGCGTCACGAAGGTCGTTAAGGGGGGTAAAAAGCTGAGCTTCCGGGCAATTGTCGTTGTTGGCAACGAGCGTGGACAGGTTGGTGTTGGTGTTGGTAAGGCTGGCGATGTCATTGGGGCCGTTAAAAAGGGAGTGGCCGACGGGAAAAAGCATCTTGTCGATGTGCCGTTAACCCGTTCTTATTCACTGCCTCAACAGGCAACAGGCTATGGTGGTGGCGCTAAGGTCTTTATGCGTCCTGCTGCACCCGGTACTGGTGTAATTGCTGGTGGGGCTGTGCGCACAGTTTTAGAATTGGCAGGCGTACGCAACGTTTTAGCTAAACAGCTAGGCTCCAATAACCCGTTGAACAATGCCCGAGCCGCTGCCGACGCCTTGGCTTCTCTGAGAACTTTGGCAGAGGTTGCTGAAGAGCGCGGCATTCCTGTTGAAAAGCTGTACGCGTAGCCAGCACATCCCGTTACAACTTCATTGTTAGGAATCAGTCATGCGAATTAATGACGCTCAGCCTCAAGCAGGCTCAAAGAAGCGAAAAAGACGTGTTGGAAGAGGCATTTCTGCTGGTCAGGGCGCGAGTTGTGGCTTTGGTATGCGAGGTCAAAAGTCTCGTTCTGGTCGGGGTACTCGCCCTGGGTTTGAGGGAGGACAACTGCCTCTATATCGGCGTGTGCCCAAGCTCAAGCACTTCCCGATTATTAATCAAAAGGTTTTTACCATTGTTAATGTGGGAGACTTAAAGGCTTTGGCAGCCAAGACTGAGGTTACCTTAGAGTCTTTGCTCGAAACTGGCATTCTGACCACTGCTGAGGGGCCGCTTAAGATTCTCGGTAATGGCGACGTGTCTAGTGCGCTCACGGTTAAAGCTGCTGCCTTTACTAAATCAGCTCGAGAGAAGATTGAAGCTGCTGGTGGAACTTGTGAATTGCTTTCCTAGGAGTGCCCAAGTCGCTATGATCACTTTTAGAGGCTGTTCGTGATCTGATGCCACTGCCTTGTATTTTGTTCGCTGATGCCGAAGAGGTCGTTTGAGATATGGTTGTTAGCCGCGGCAAAACACCTAGCGCCCAGGAAACTTTTATGCAGATGGCTCAAGCTGCTGGCTTGAGAAGTCGTCTGTTGCTAACTTTAGGATTATTAGTCCTGGTACGGTTGGGAGTTTTTATTCCAGTTCCAGGAATTGATAGAGTCGGCTTTGGTCAGGCCATACAAAGCGGCAGCCTGGGGGGCTTTGTTGGCTTTATTGACATCTTCGTTGGGGGCGGGCTGTCAGCTTTAGGCATTTTTGCCTTGGGGATTCTTCCCTTTATCAACGCCTCAATCATTATGCAACTGTTGACCGCAGCCCTTCCTCAGCTCGAAGAACTTCAGAAAAATGAGGGTGAGGCGGGCAGGCGACGCATTTCTCAAATTACTCGTTACGTTGCCCTGGGCTGGGCGATTTTACAGAGCACTCTGTTGTCTCTGTTTTTATTAGCTCCTTTTGCTGAGCAGCCTGGATTTTTCTTCATCTTTCAAACTGTGGTTGCCCTTACCACCGGGTCAATGTTTGTTATGTGGGTGGGAGAATTAATCACTGAACGAGGGTTAGGCAATGGTGCTTCTCTGCTGATTTTCTTGAACATTGTTTCTACGTTGCCACGATCGCTTAACCAGACTATTGAGTTAGCTCAGAGTGGCGATCGCAACCTAGTGGGTGGCGTCATTATCCTACTGCTAGTATTTCTAGCCATGATTGTGGGAATTGTGTTTGTGCAAGAAGGAACTCGACGCATTCCCATTATCTCTGCGCGTCGCCAGGTAGGTCGTAAGCTGTATCTGGAGCAAAGTAATTATTTACCCCTGCGTTTGAATCAGGGCGGCGTCATGCCGATTATTTTTGCATCAGCAGTTCTGGTGCTGCCCTTGTCGCTAACGCAATACGTTAGTAATCCGACGTTTGTTAATTTTGTTAGCAACTATTTGAATCCGACTTCACTGCTTTATGTGGCTCTCTACCTGTTGCTGATTCTGTTTTTCAGTTACTTTTACGCATCTCTGGTGGTAAATCCTGAGGATATGTCTCGCAATCTTAAAAAGATGGGGGCGAGTATTCCTGGAATTCGTCCAGGCAGGGCAACCACTGATTATTTGGGCCGGGTACTAAATCGACTGACCTTTCTGGGGGCAATTTTTCTCGGATTGGTTGCGGTGATTCCGAGTGCTGTTGAAAGTGCAACCCGAGTGCAGACTTTTCGTGGATTGGGGGCAACGTCTTTGCTAATTTTAGTTGGCGTCGCAATTGATACGGCCAAGCAGATCCAGACTTATGTCATCTCTCAACGTTATGAAGGAATGGTGAAGCAATAGTGGCTCGTTTAATTTTTTTGGGAGCGCCTGGTGCTGGTAAAGGAACTCAGGCCAAACACCTTTCTCAAGTTTGTCAGATTTCGCATATTTCTACAGGCGATATCTTTCGTGCAGCGGTAGCTATGCAGACCGAGCTGGGCAAGAAAGCACAGGCTTATTTGAACTCTGGCGAACTTGTCCCGGACGAATTAGTTCTGAGCTTGGTAGAAGAACGGTTGATGGCTGACGATATTGCCGGGGGATGGATCTTGGATGGATTTCCCAGGAATGTTGACCAAGCCACCTTTTTGGACGAGCTTTTACAGAAGCTGCATAGGCCGGTTGATTGCGTTGTGAACCTTGAAGTTCCTGACGAGGTGATCATTTCGCGGCTGATTCAAAGGGGTTTAGATGAAGGGCGTTCCGATGATACGGAGGAAACAATTCGGCATCGACTGAATGTTTATCAGACACAAACTGAGCCTCTCATTGATTTCTACCGCTGTCGTCAAAAGTTAGTTTCTATTGATGGCAATCAGCCCATCGATAAAGTGACTGACGAAATTGAGAACGTGGTGAAAGTTTAGTGCAAACTGAGCGCTTCGGGCCGAATGACATATCTCGGCTTTCAATAGATTCAACTTGACCGTCTAATTGCTTGAGCAGTTTTATCAGCGCTTGAGACGTATAAGTTTAGGATTTCGCTACTACTGCTCAAGGTGGTCATAATTTCTGACAAATCTGCTACGCTTAGTAAGGTTTCTTGAATTCTGTGAGCTTTTTTTGGGCGCTGGCTCTGCCGCAATTGTTTTGGAGGTACTCGTTTGTCTAAGCAAGATTTGATTGAAATGGAAGGCACTGTCACAGAGTCCTTGCCAAATGCTATGTTTCGCGTTGATTTAGATAATGGATTTAACGTGTTAGCGCATATTTCTGGCAAGATTCGCCGAAACTACATCAAAATCTTGCCGGGCGATCGCGTAAAAGTCGAGTTAACTCCCTACGACTTGAGTAAAGGACGGATTACTTACCGCCTACGCAAAAAATAGGGTGAGAATTCCTTCTCTACAAGGGCATAGAAGCTGCCAAGATTGATTCTAGTAGTGGTTCAGCGCCAAAGCGAACGACATCGGTAGCTGGCAGCCCGGTTTCACTAGTTGCTGTGGCAATGGCGGCTCGAGCGAGCTTTTCATCGAAACCGTAGGTGTTGAGGGCAATGCCTACGGTTTTTGCCTGGGTGAAGCATCCTCCGGCGGCAGCGATCGCTTCATACAGTTCAATGGCCTGAGCGAGAGACGGTACCGGAATGGTGGGGTGATTTCGGATGTGCGTCTGTCCTAACCGATGCACCAAAATGAGATGTGTAGGCTGCGTGCCTCGCATCAGTGGCAAGGTTGCTGTTGAGCCAGGGTGAAAGATGGAACCCTGCCCCTCAATGAACAAGATGTCTTGATTAGGGCCATGCTTCATCACTTGCTGCTCAACTGCTCCAGCCGCAAAGTCAACTCGAATGGTGTCGAGAGGAATCCCCTCATCGCCAAGCATAAGATTAGTTTGACCGGTGGCGATGACCTTAGACCGCAGCCCCCGCTGCAGTGCCAGTTTATGGAGTTCGAGGTTCGTTGACATTTTGCCGATCGCCATATCGGTTCCTACCGGCAACACTCGACGGCAAGTCAAGGATTTCGCAGCGGCACTGGCAATGCTGAGTCCAGTGGGTTCCTGTCGCACATCCCAAATCCATTGAGGCGGCTGCACTAAGTCGGCGAGAGCCGGATCGGTCGCCATCGAAGTGTGCAATCCGTTGACGACACATAAACCGGCTTTAACGCCGACTTTGACTTCCTCATACCAAGGCGCGGGCAGAGCACCGCCAGAGGGGGCGATGCCAATCATGAGCACGGACGGCTGCCAAGCCATGGCGTCTTGCACAGAACCGACAATGGGGACATCACGGTTAATGCCGGTGACCGCTTGCAGCTCCTTACCCACCTGCTGTTGATCAATCACGGCCACAATATTGAGGGAACTGTAGCGCAGGATGGACAATCCCGTTTTACCTCCAGGATTGTCTGTACCCTCATGCATGAGCAGGGCAATCCGATGGTCAGCAGTGAGGTAGTTCATGGTGGGTTAGTCCTAAACCGGGAGCATCTTGAGGTATCAAGCAGCCTGCCTGCATCGTAGCGCCGTGGAATGGGTCATCGGTCAGGTTGAGATGACTATCTAAATCAAGATGGTCGGCAAGGGGAGCAAGGTGGGCCAAAGCCGTGTTGGAAATGGCGCTGTCGGAGTAACAGCCAAACATAATGTCGAGACCACAGGCTCGGGCGGTGTGAATCATGCGCAGGGCTTCACTCAGACCACCGGCTTTCATGAGTTTAATGTTAATGCCATGGACTTGCCCCGCCAACCGCACCACATCTACAGCCGTAAAGCAGCTTTCGTCTACAAAAATGGGCAGGGGCGATCGCGCTGAGAGTTGCCCCAATTGCGTATCTAGGGCAGCGGGGAGTGGCTGCTCCAGATAGGTGACGCCGCGTGCTGCCAGCCAATCAGCCATGGCGATCGCCATGGCTAAATCCCAACCCCCATTGGCGTCGATGCTCACTTTTATACCGGCGGGAATCTCTGTTAGTAGTGCCGTCATCATGGCTTGATCAGCCTGTAGGCCGGCCGGACTGCCTAGTTTAATCTTGACCGACTGTAAATCTGGCAATTGGGCTTGCCACTGCTGTAGTCGGCGGACGGCTTTTGCCGGTGAATTAATGCCCACAGTGACGGCTGTAGGGCCAATACGGTCACGGTCTAATCCCCAGAGCTGCCACAGCGGCAACTGCGCCTGTTTCCCTAACCAATCATGCAGGGCGACATCCAGGGCCGCTCTGGCGGCGGTACTCAGTTTAGCGAGCACTGGGGCAAGCCGTTGCCGTTCTAAAGGATGAAAGTCAGTCAGCTGTGGGGTTAAGGCCGTGAGTTCTGCCATGAGCTGTTCAGTCGTTTCCCGATGAGTGCCTACCGAAAAAGCAGTTGCTTCTCCCCAACCTTCGATACCATCGGCCTGCACTCGCACCCACAAATTGGTTGACTGGGCTGACGTCCCTCGGCTAATTGTGAGGGCCACGCGTTTGTGAACGGTAAAAGGGGTGATCGAAATTTGCATAGGGTCTACTGCAATCGGGTTTTAGAGACGATGCGCGTACGCTTGCGATCGCGCTCAGATAAGTCTTTGCCCGCTTGCAGTTGAGTGGCATTCTGTTGCAGGATGGTGGCCGCCCCCTGATCACCCATTTGCAAGGCGGTTTTCGCCGCAGATTGGAGTAACGTTGCCGCTCCTTGGCGATCGCCCTGGGCTAACTTTTGCTCAGCAATTTGAGTTTGTCGATATTTGGCCAGCGTCAAAACATGTTTTTGCACCTGTGGGTCCGGTCCTGCTTGATAGACACTTTGCACAGTCGCGTTCACATTGACTCCATCCGATTCCAGCCCCGCTTGGTTAGTCGCGGGGGCGTCGTAGCGAATAAATGCTTTCGCAACGGGGAAAGTTCCCTCGCCCTGTGCACCAATGTAGAGATTGGCAAGTACGACGCGCGGCGTATCAGAGAGTAAATCGCCTAAACGCATAACCACTTCGTTGCCCGACTGTTCAAACGGTAGCTCGATGGTCTCTGGCGCAACCTGGGCGATTGGTTTGAGTTCCGCCAGTCTCACGCCTGGCAGTAGCGCCAGATGCAGGTAAGCATTGGTAAAGAAAACCGACTGGGCTCGACTCAAAAGCCGATTAAATTCATCCACTGCGGTGTCAGGCGCCTCAATGTAAGAGAGGGTACCCCCACCCGCATCAGCAATCTGCTCCAAGACGTCTTGATTCCAGTGGTCGCCAAAACCGAGGGCATTCATCGTCAGTGTATAGTCAGCGGCGACCTGAGCTAGCTTGAGACAACGCTCGTTAGAACCGTGCTCATTTTCGCCATCGGTGAGCAGCAACATCTGCGAAACCCTCCCCTGTCTACCCTGGGCAGCTTCTTCAATGCCGAGTTTCATGCCTTCGTCGATCGCCGTCCCGCCACTCGGTTTGAGTCGGTTGATTTGGCGCTTGATGACGGCGCGATCGCTCACAGGCTGCAGCGGCAGTAGCACCTTAGCCTGATGGTCAAATACCACAATCGAGAGAGAATCTTGCTCCGATAGCTGATCAACTAGACGTCCAGCGGCCTCTTTAACAATGGTCAGAGGTGGACCATTCATAGATCCGCTGTGATCTAAAACCAGTCCCAGGTTCAACGGTGCATGTCCTGCTCCTGAACCGGCAGCCACCTGCACCGAAATGGCCAACTGACGTTGACTGGCGGTTTGTTGAGCATCGAGAAAGGGATCGCTTAAAGCACAGTGCAGAGCGACACTCATAGAGCAGTTCTCCGAAAACGATCGGTAGCAGGAAGTAGGGATATCTCGCCCGCTGACAGCTTCCTTCCACACGTTACTATGTATAGAACTGGGAAGCTTAAGTTATTACATTCCGTTTATGAGCTCAACAATTCGTGCTGTACAAGCCCCTTATGGGGGTGGAGGGGGTGCCTACTACCGGACACCGCCACCCGATTTACCGTCATTGCTACTCAAAGAACGCATCATTTACTTAGGGCTACCCCTGGTATCTGCGGACGAATATAAGCGCCAACTGGGGGTTGACGTTACCAAGCTGATCATTGCGCAACTGTTGTTCTTACAGTTTGACGATCCCGATAAGCCAATTTACTTCTACATCAACTCGACTGGAACATCCTGGTATACAGGAGATGCGATCGGTCAAGATACGGAAGCCTTTGCGATTTGCGACACCATTGGCTATGTTAAACCTCCCGTACACACGATTTGCATCGGTCAGGCCATGGGCACTGCAGCGATGATTCTCTCTGCCGGCACGAAAGGGTACCGCGCTAGTTTGCCCAATTCGACTATTGTGCTTAATCAGCCTCGCATTGGGATGGGACGCGGCCAAGCCACCGATATCCAAATCCGGGCTCAGGAAGTGCTGGATAACAAAGCGGCCATGCTAGATATTCTCGCGCGCAACACGGGGCAAACCGCTGACAAAATTTCGCAGGATACTGATCGCACCTTCTACCTCACCCCTGAACAGGCGAAAGAATATGGCCTGATTGATCGGGTGCTTGAGAGTACTAAGGATTTGCCCAAACAGATGCCTGCAATGGCTTAGGATGCGTTATGTCCGTCGATGGAATTTTACGCGTTCCTTATCAGGTGCCGGGGAGCCAGAATTGGCAATGGATCAACATCTACACCCGCCTGAGTCAAGAGCGCATCATCTTTCTCAACCAGCCGGTCTCTATGGGCTTGGCTAATTCGGTGATTTCGGCACTGCTGTATCTCGATTCTGAGGATCAGGGTAAGCCGATTAACGTGTACATCAATTCAATGGGCGACCCGGTCACGGCGGGTATGGCCGATGCCTTTTCTGGCATGGCCGGGGTAACGGCAACCCTTGCCATTTTGGATACGATGCAGCACATCAAATCGGAAATCACGACGATTTGCATGGGGCAATGCTTTGGCGTTGCCACGGTATTACTATCTGCAGGGACTCCGGGTAAGCGCGTCAGCTTACCCCACGCGATGATTACTCTGGCTCAACCCAAGGTAGCCACTCAGGGACAAGCGACCGATATTCAGATCAATGCTGGCGAAGTGATCGCTAAACGTCAACTCATGATGGAGGTGTTGTCTCGCAATACCGGACAATCTTTGGAAAAGTTGACTCAGGATATGGATCGGACTTTCTACTTGACCCCTCAGGAAGCCCTGGAATACGGCCTCATTGATCGCGTGCTGGGGGAGACCTAAATTCGTTTAAGCTCTGACTCGATTACTCTGACTTAACTACAACGCTTTTTGACCGCGCCAACTGTTTTAGGAGAATTTGATTATGCCAATTGGTGTTCCCAGCGTGGCTTACCGTATGCCCGGAAGTCCCTATGAACAGTGGATTAACATCTACGAGCGACTGTTTCGGGAACGGATTATCTTTTTATCAGAAGAGGTGAATGACAACATTGCTAATGCGATCGTTGCTTATCTGCTGTATCTCGATTCTGACGACAATAGCAAGCCGATATATTTGTATATCAACTCTCCAGGGGGTTCGGTGACTGCTGGTATGGCGATTTACGACACCATGCAGCATATCAAGTCAGAAGTGATCACCATTTGTGTGGGGCTGGCGGCTTCGATGGGGGCATTTTTGTTAGCGGCGGGTTCGCCGGGTAAGCGGATGGCCCTGCCCCACGCTCGCATTATGATTCACCAACCCTTAGGCGGTGCTCGTGGGCAGGCGACGGATATTGAAATCGAAGCCAAGGAAGTGGTCCGAATTAAGCATACGCTTAACGAAATGTTGGCGAAGCATAGCGGCAAGACTTTAGAAGAGATTGAGCGCGACACTGATCGCGATAACTTTATGTCGGCTCAGGCAGCGATGGAATATGGCTTGATTGACCGGGTCATTGAAGAGCGGACCACAGAACTGGCTGCCGTTGCTACGGTCTAACGTTAGCGTCAAACCGACTTGATCACGCATGATGCTCAACTGAGCCTGGGGCGATCGTCGCCCCAGGCTTTTTAAGGGTGGCTAACTTCGTATAGCGCTGACTCAGGAGAAGTTGCCATATTGGGGTCAAGCGCCAACCTCGTCTTTGTTAGTCTGGCAGGCTTTTGGCACAGCCTTGAGCACGGCACTCTTTGCAAAAATTCGGATGAGTACGACATTGCCCCAGGAAGAATCCGATACACTGAAGCTAAAGATTAGTCTATCTTCACCAACAGCATACCTACAATGACAGTCTCTCCCTACGTGATCATCAGCGCGGCTTCTTCTCCGACTGTGGCGCCAGAAAAGACTAGTCAGGTTGTCCACAAGCCGTATCCAAATTACAAAATTATTGTGCTGAACGATGATTTCAACACCTTTCAGCATGTGGTGGAGTGCCTGACCAAGTACATTCCGGGCATGAACAGTGATCAAGCATGGGACTTGGCTCACAAAATTCATAACGAAGGCCAGGCGATCGTCTGGGTTGGCCCCTTGGAACAAGCAGAGTTATATCATAGTCAGTTGAGTCGGGCTGGTTTGACCATGGCCCCGCTGGAGCAGGCTTAGGGCGCGACCGCTCTTCAGTGCAGTCAATGCGGGAGGCATTGTGGGCAAGTCAACATCAGGGCGACTCGTCTGGAATCATTCGACCCATGTTCCTGGGCTGATCCCAGTCTTAGAAAAACTGCTGAAATTATCCGCTGCGATTAAGACTGTGACCCCCGGTCGATTATCAACAGTACGGAGCAATGCACCGCAATTGCGGCTTAAGGTTTCAGTGCCGATTCGAGGTGGCTATAAGTTAATTGCTCGCAAAGGCAAGTCTGCACAAGAAGTTTTTGTGATCGCTGGGGTCACCCAACGGCAGCTTGAGGTGGCGATCGCTCAAGCCTTGTCTGCTGGTTCATGACTGTCGACGAGTCTCCATCAAGATGTTCGGAAGGGCAGGCGCGCTTTCAAGTGGGGCAGGCGTTTTACCGGGTGCAGAGTCGCCTCGGGCGAGATTTAGCGGTCTTGGCTGCTGCCGTTGATCGTCAAGAACGTGGCATGCTGCAAGTCCTGGATGTGATGTCTGGCTGTGGGGTGCGATCGCTGCGTTACGCTCTGGAAGCGCAGGCCGATTTTGTCTGGGCTAATGAAGGGAATCCCGATTTACATGATCTGTTGACCCAAAATCTAGCTGGCAGCCTGCAAGATGACACCTTTCGCATTACGCATCGTGATGCCAACGCAGTATTTTTTGAGTGCTATCAGCAACGTGACTTTTATGACCTCGTGGATATTGATAGTTTTGGCGGCGGGATGCCTTTTCTCTCGACTGGGCTTTGGGCCACCAAGCTCGGGGGCCTGCTGTACGTTACGAGCACGGACACCCGCACTACCGGAGGCCATAACCCTGAGCAGAGTGTGCAACTCTATGGCGCTTATGCTCGCCCTCATCCCGCCAGCCATGAACAAGGGGCCAGGTTGCTCATCGGGAGCGTGATGCAACAGGCCGCAGCCCGAGGCTTAGCCGTTCACCCCGTCTTTGCTTACTACAACGGCCATGTGCATCGGGTCATGCTACGCGTGACGACGGGCGTGCCTTGGCCAGCCGAGCAATATGGATTTTTGGGCTATTGTCATCATTGCGGTCACTACCAAACGTTGTCGTGGCGGCAATTGGGGCGAACCCTCTGTGGGCATGGCGAGCACGCCCCAAACGGGTCACCTCAGCCGCTGAGCATCAGCGGTCCGATGTGGCTGGGGCAATTACACGATGTGACTTTTCTGAGCAAAATGCTGAACTTGGTGGAGCCATGGAGCTGGCTAGCAACAGCCGACCTGTTAGCGTTAATGGTCAATGAAGCAATGCTGCCACCGTATTATTTCACCCTGCCGGAAATTGGTCGCCGGGGCCGCATGGATATTCCCAAACGCGATCGCTTAATGTCAGCATTGCGCGATCGCGGCTTTCAGGTCAGTCGCACCCATTTTGACGCGCAGGCGATCAAAACTGATGCGGCGATCGTGGATTGCATTGCCGCGACTTACCGATGTCGTGCTTCATGACCTCCCAATGGCCATAAAGCACGACATCGGTGGAGCGCTTCATCAATTAATTCTAGAAACCTGCTGGATACCCCTGGGTGCTCCCGCGCCCGCATCAACTTTACAGGCTAGGAGCTAAAATCAGCCTTGCATAAAGGGTCTGGCTCTGGTTAAGGAAAGCCCCCAGTCGCGAAGGGAATTCCCCGTAGAAATACGAGTATAGGGGTTTATCAGTTGCCATCCGAAATCCACCAAAATACCGATGCTTCAGGTCTTTCGGACGGCAACTGATGATGCGCATGAGAGGATAGGCGCAATTTTATTAACTTTATTTATTCTTTATATTTCTTGTCCGTGAGTTTACGGGAAATTAACCCAATGTGTCCTCGGCGAGGCTAATCTTGTCTCATATACAAAACCGATATATTTACTTACCCCCCACCACTAAGGATGGGGGGTAACTTATTTTAAATGCCTATCAACGCTGGGGATGACACTGACGTAGCCTCCCATATTTGTCGGTTTCCCAGCGATTATCTCTTGGCTTCCTCAGCATACTCAAGGCAATTTTCTGCAATCGTTGCGAATAGGGAAGTTAGGCCGATAGCTTGGGGGGCTTATGCTCAATTCACTGCAGCGCTTGTGCGTTGTTGCTTTCGCACAAGTCATCAGGCTAACAACAGGCCAATCAACAAGGTCAGTACAGCGTCAATTAAGTTTTTCACCTTTATTGACGGAGCTTTAGTCCCCCAACCCCCTTAAAAAGGAGGCATCCCCATCCAGGGATTGAGTAGCCCCTTTTTAAGGGGGCGGCGGCAGCGGGGGATTGAACTACGACCGCTGTGATCCTCAAGAAACTTGGTTTACAGAGTAGTCAGCTTGATTGTCATTGTTTTGGTTGACTTGTCTACCTTCTAGAATGTGTTTTGGGGACTTAACGATATGGGTGACTGACCCATCAATCCGCCGCAACAACATCCCTGCTACCGTGAGCGGCCTAATTCCCATCAGTAAGGGATCGGCGTGAAAATAAAGTACCTGGACAAGACTGGGGCTAGGGGGCTGGGGATTTAGGGAGCTGGGGATGTTATTTCAGCGCAACTCCCTAATCTGACGAAAATAAACCGACAGATACCTTTAACGCGATGTGCAATTAAATTCTGAAGGATTTTCCATCGTTTCAGCCTTTACAGCAGACAAATCCCCTTATTAAAAAAGGATAAATCGCACTCTCGGTAACGAAAATATTCTCAATGCTTCACCGGAAGTCGTTGTGGAGCAGGCGATCGCGGCGGTTGAAAGCATTCAAGCTGTTTGATCGCGCTGCAACCTCGGGCAACTTCAACGCATGGCAATCGTGATTTGATTTTGTACTAAGAAATCTTGGATGTGCTCCAATTGCTGAATAGTAGCTTCTAGGTTGACAAGAAATTTACCGTCGGCCACCTGATTGAGAAAAACAAAGAGCTGGTCATAATAATCGCGGAATAGCTCATCTTCATAGAGCTTGTAAATGAACTCTGACATCGTCATCGGGCGATCGCCCGCAGCAGCCATAAGCAGCTCACCCATGCCATTGACATAGTGGAACCAGAGAATGCTGCCATTGCCCGATACCCGATGTTTGAACCCTTCGATCAGGTCAAAAAATTGCTTAGTGAGGGACGAACGCCCAAACTTCAGAAACACCACATCCCTCTCATAAAGCTGAATCCAGCAGGAGACCAGAGCGATCAAATAAGCGGTTGAGGTCAGGTAATAGCCTTCCTTCGTAAACCAGGCAATGGATGTGGCTTGCTGGGGCGACAAGCTAAGGGCAGCGCGGGTATCATTCATCGTTTGCTGCATTTTGGGCAATAACGCCTGTAAACGATAGGCCAACTCATGGCAAGCGTGGCTGAGGGGGCGGGCATACAGAAACAGCTTCTTGCGGGCCTCGACAGACTCAGTAAAGCGGGGGGCCAACCAATAGGTTTCGGCCAATCGAAAGCCAGTGGCCACCAAGCCACCGCCTAAAACCCCAAACAAGAAATTGGCTAAATTCTCGTTCATGCCCTGGACTTTAAACTCCGACCCTCAATCAGCATGAAGGACAAAGACTGATCTTCATCAATGCTGTAGGCTTTGTTCCCATGGGCAATCACGGTAGCTGGCTTCAACACTGAGGAGCATCCATCCCTCATGACGCTACATGACGTCGCGAAAAGCTGGCCAGTCGACAATGTCGTCGAGCAAAGCGCGGTAGCCCAGGACGTTAGGATGCAAACCATCGGTAGAAACGCGCGATCGCCACCAGGCATCGCCCCGTTTGAGCCACAAATCCAATACGTCTAGATAAGGAATATTGCGCTGTTCACAAGCGCGGCGCGTAAATTCTTTATACCGATGTTGGTCAGCGTGGTTGTAATACAAGATTTCGGCAAAGGGCATCCGCTCTTCGAGCACGGGCGTCATGCCGATAAATATGACAGGACAAAGGGATTGAGCCGTTTCTAACAGTTCAAACATCTGAGCCTGAAAAATTTCAAACTCGGTGAAGGGACGACCATCCGGCTTACCAACTCGGCAGGTGTCATTCAAACCAACGGCCAGAAACATCAAGTCAGGAAGACGGTTACGGAATTCTCCTCGCGTTTGGAATTCTTGCACAAGCCGCTGGGAAACCCGCTGGGTCGTATCAGCCCTGACGCCTAAGTTGTAAATCGCATGACCAGGTGTCTCAGGCTGTAACCATTGCCGCCGTAACCGCTCAACCCAGCCGCCCCCTTCAGGGTCACCATAGCCGTATACCAGGCTGTCTCCGATCGCGACAACACGTTTTTCAGTTTGTTGCGGCAACGTGTCCAGCGATCGCGGAAACGGAGAGGCTGCTACCATACCAGGCTGCTCACTAACGTCAAGGAGATTACGTAACTTCCTGTTACTGTCTTAACGGAATTTATCATTCTGCAGGCTTCTTTTCAAATCACCCTGCCACGGTCGGTCGGTTTAGAACTGCTATGGACCAAAGGGGACGGGTGACCTGCCATGCCGTTAGAGAGGGCAGTATCGGCACTGGGAGCAAGCACCTAGTGCAGCGTCAAGACTAAGAATTCGGGTTGGCAGTTCTTACAGTGTCTACTCAGATTGAAGCAATCGCCTTAGTTCAGTCACTTGAACGCATCCCACTTTTGCTGGTTCGTTCTGTTCGCGGGCCAGAGGCCCGTCCTAAAGGCGTTATGGGGATGACAAATCGGGGATGCGCGAGTCACTTTTTCCTAAACAGCCACACTGCCAGAGAGCCAATCCTGAGGTTTCAAGAAAATTTCGTACAGCTGATGTTCTGGAGTATTCGCTTCGGGATGATAACTATATTCCCAACGCACCAGAGGTGGCAAAGACATTAAGATCGATTCGGTACGACCATTGGTCTGTAGGCCAAAGATGGTGCCTCGGTCGTATACCAAGTTGAACTCAACATAACGCCCCCGGCGATAAAGCTGAAAGTCACGCTGTTGCTCACCATACGCCTGATGCTGATGCCGTTCTGCAATGGGCACATAGGCAGGCAAAAACGCTTTTCCACAGCCCGTCACAAAGTTAAACAAGTCTTCCCACGTGCGCTGGGGGAGTTCACCGACTTGCTGGCTGTATTGAGCCGCAGGGCCAGCTTCGTTAGGTCCCCGATACAGTTCGCCACGGCCATCTTGATAGTCAAAAAAGATGCCGCCGACACCCCGGGTTTCACCTCGGTGCTTCAGATAAAAATATTCATCACACCAGTGCTTAAAGGCGGGATAGTAATCGGCTTGATGGCGATCACAAGTATCTTTCAGCGTTTGATGAAAGTGTTTTACATCCTCCAGGTCAGGGTAGTAAGGGGTCAGGTCAATGCCGCCACCAAACCACCAAACGGGGCCAGCTTCAAAATATCGGTAGTTGAGGTGAACCGTGGGAATGTAAGGATTGTAAGGATGTAGCACCATTGATGTGCCCGTGGCGTAAAAGCCATGTCCAGCGGCTTCCGGGCGCTGAACCAAAATACTGGGGGGCAGTTGCTTGCCCCAAACTTCAGAGAAATTGACGCCGCCTTGTTCAAACACACCGCCGTTTTTAAGCACACGGGAGCGGCCGCCGCCGCCCTCGGGGCGTTCCCACTGGTCCTGTTGAAATTTTGCTGCCCCATCGAGGGCCTCTAACCCGGCACAAATTTCATCTTGAATCCCCTTCATAAAGGCGCTGATGCGATCACGAGAATCTGAAGGAGGGGGAGCCTGTGTGGCAGTTGGCGTTTGATTACGGTTGGGTGCAGAAGAAGTCGTCATAAAATTGGCAATACTAACCAGCAGATTGATATCCGAAGAGAAATTAGCCGTTCCATAGTTATGTCATTGTTGACCCATGAAGGAGCATGGCTATCGACATCTGACGGCAATGCCACGCGGCCATGACGGCTTAAAGATGCCTGAGCCACCCAGTCAAGTTGTGCGATCGCAAAGCTTGCTGAGCACTCGCCTAAACAGCAAACAATCCCTTGAGTCATCGGGCATTCAACGTTTTTTACCCTAACTTGAATTAGGGACAGGGTCAGCGCTCTAAAACATTTCTCTACAATGAAGACGCTGTCGGAATATTGAGAACTCCAAATATTTAAGACAGAATTTTCAACCAGGTTGATTAATGATTGACGATGTCAACACCCTGCTTTGTTGATGGCGACGGTCGAGTAAAATGCCCCCCTTCACCTGAATTAATCAGTTCTTAGGGGCGACCTAGAGGGTTGATCACCTCACTGGTGCCGCGGTGTCTCTCTCTGACCAACAACGGCCCCAATTGGCAACTGTTATCTCCTCCATATTTTTGCTATGCAAGTGTTTCAGTCTTTTTGGAAAAGATGGCATTTCCGCGCTCGACGGAGTCAGCCAGCAGGGGAACTGAAGCCTGGGCAGCCCACTGCTCACCTGATTTATCGAACCTATCAGGCACTCAGTACGGCTTCTATTGAAACGCTGTGGCAAACGCTGACCAATCTGGCGGAGATGTCAGTCTGGCATCCTTTAATTGCCAGCACCAATGTGCCTCGCGGACTGACCGCTAAACCAGGGCTAATAGTCTCTGTGAGCCCCCGGTGGCTGCCGATTCCGGTCAGGATTTTTGTTGAGCGAGTGTCGCCCAACGAGTTGATCAGCATTCGGCTGTTTCCCATACCAGGGCTAGAAGAACGAGTCGTTTATCGCTTGGAGTCTACGGTCTGGGGAACACAAATCTCCTATTCGGTCTGTCTCCGAGGCTGGCTATCTCCCGTCGCATGGTCAGTGTTGCAACCATACGCGTCTAAAGTGGCTGCAGCGATCGCGCAAGCCGCTGAAGATACGGCAGCTTCTGCTTTGCCGAGCCAGCGATCGGGTTTTGAAGTGTGGTAGGCGAGAGGAGAAAAGTGACCGCTAAAGTTACACCGAGAAGCTCAAATTCTGGGCCCCGTCAGAGCACAATGTAAGACGAGTTAGAGGCGTTAGGGGCATAATTGGGCATCACCAATTGGTGATAGATTCCTTCTACTTGGGTGACGTTGGTCGTGAGGGTATAGCGCTCAAGGACACGCTGGCGAGCTTTTTGCCCAAGCAAGCGCATCATTTCCGGCTGCTCGCGAAAAATCGGCAAGATTGTCTGCAACTGGTGTTTAACCTGTTGGGTATCCACCACAATGCCCGCCCCGCTTTCTAAAACTTCACCATCGGCTCCGGCGTCCGTGGCGATACAGGCTGTACCACAAGCCATGGCCTCTAATAAAGAAAGTGACAGTCCTTCAACCATTGATGGCAGCACAAACACATCAGCTCCGCGCAAAATGTCAATGCGCCGGGCTTCATCTCGGACAAATCCCAACCAGTGAATCGACTCATCCCCCCCATAAAACATTCTGAGAGAAGTCTCTAACGGGCCATTGCCCACGATCGCCAACTGATAATCAGGGCCCATATCGGCCTGTCGCCAAGCTCGCAAAAGGGCTTCGACATTCTTTTCGGGGGAAATGCGCCCCTGATAGACAAATAGTTGTCGGGCCTGCAGGGTGGATTTGAATGCTGATGGCCCTGGGGAATATTTGGTCACGTCCACGCCATTGGGAATGACTTCCAGGGTGGCGGCGGGAACCCCCAGACGGCTCAAGATATCTCGCTGTAGCTTGGAAAACACAATGACCCGCTTGCACCGAGCCAACGTGGAGGCATACATCTGGTAAGTCATATGCTGCGCGCCCGAACTCAGAGTCCGCAACTTGCGGTCAAACGCCGGATGAAACGTCGCCACCAGAGGCACTTGCAGCTCGGCACAAATTTCTGGCAGGCGAAAATCGAGGGGGGACAATGTCAAAGAAGCGTGCACCACATCAGGACGCAACTGCTTAAGCGTGGCGACTAACCGTTTGCCAGCCCCCAGCGCCGGAATCGTCAACATCTGAGATTTGAACAGAAAGGGGAGCGCAATCTCTTGGCAAGCCTGATGAAGCGTCGGCCCCCGTGCCCAAGAACTGGGCGCACTGTCAGTTGCTAGTTTGGGTTCATGATTATCAAAATGCACAAACGTGACTTGATGACCACGTTCTAGCAGCGCGTGCGTAATTTCACGACCGTAGGTGACATTTCCACAAAACGGTGATTTTTTGCCAAGCCATGCTACGTGCATCTACCAGGAGAAAACCTTGTTATCCGCAGAATGAGGGCGGTTGACCGCAAATCACCTAAAAGTTTAGGCGCGATCGCCCTCTTGCTCAGCGAGAGAAGCGTTTACCGTGCTGTCATCACCCGTACCGGCACTATACCAGGTCAGCAGACCTCCCGAAGCAATAACGCTGCCCAAGATAGTCAAAACTGCGGCCAGGCCCAGCCAATTTTCGGCGAGGCTAGCGAGGGCCAGCGGCAAACTCAAAGCAATGTTCACTAGATTATTTTGCAACCCAAACACCTTGCCCCGCATTGCGGCTGGGGTTTGTTCTTGAATGGTGGTCTGCATAGGAATGCCAATCAGCGCGGCAAAGAAGCCCATGCCGGCGATAAGTCCCAGGGTGGGCCAGAGTTGTTGGGTCGTTAATGCCATCCCGGCCAAGGTGCCCGCCATCCCAATAGAGGCGATTAGATTGAGCGATCGCCGCTCTAGCCGGGCCCCAAACTGACCGAGCAGCGCGGCACTGATGGCCATGCCGCCGCCAGCCGCCGCCAAGAGAAAGCCAAATTGGGATGATTTCAGCGTTGGCATGACCTCGGCTAGGCGCACGGCCAGCACGGCTAAGGCTGCAAATACTGAAAATAACAGCACGAGCTGCACAATGGCATTTCTCACCAGCGGCTGTTGGCCCAAATAGCGTAGGCCGTCTTTAATGTCGTCCCAAGGATGAGGCGGTTCATGTTCAGGTCGCGTATCTTTAGCGGTCTTCACCAGGGTCAACAGTAGCCCCGCCAGCACATAACCCGTCCCGACTAGCAGCGACTTACCCCAGCCCGCCCCGCCATCCACCGATTTGAGTACGGTATCGGCCAACGTCAAGAGTGGCTCCCCAATGGCAAATCCAATAATCACCGAGGCCATCATCGTCGTGGTGTAAAGCGAGTTCGCCGATAGCAGCCGCGAGGTTTGAACAATCAGGGGAATCATGGCCTGCTCTGCCGGTGCAAAAAACTGCGTCAGCGTGGATACGGCAAACGTGACCCCAAGCAATAGACCAAACCCAATCGGAATTTGCTGGACTGTGCCCCAATCTTGAGCGGCCCAAAGCAACACCGGTAAAGCCATGACCAACCCACCCCGGAGGAGGTTCGTCACCACTAAGACCGATTGTTTACTCCAGCGATCAACATAAACCCCCGCCAGCGAACCGAATAGGATGGCGGGCACGGTAAAGGCCACCATCACTGCCGACACCCAGCCGCTAATCGACTGCCCCGGAGCCTCAAACTGACTGCCGATGATGGCAATCATCAACACTAAATAAACTTTGTCTGCCAGCTGAGAAAAAACCTGCCCGCTCCACAAAGCTAAAAAATTGCGGTTTTGCAATACGGGCCAAAATCCTTCAGACCGGTCAGCGGTCACCGTTGGTTCGGAAGAGGATTTCGGAGCAGCAGATGCCGTTGCCGCTTTGTCGGTGACGGTGAGCTTTTCAGAGGGAGCGTTGGGATCAGACTCGCGCAGCATCTATCTCGAAGAAACGGGTGTCGGAAAACAGGCGTCAATTAACGTGGCTGACCGAATGGAGCGATCAAAATGAAACTCAGCATATTGCCGCAGCAGGCGTTCAATACGTTGCCAACTCAGCAACTGCTGCGGTTGGGTGGTGGCCCCTGGGAGAAATTGCTGAGTGATCAACTCCGAACTCCCTAACTGTTGCAACCATACCAGCTCTTGAGCCGTAATCAGGTTGGTAGTGGGAGCTTGCTGCGATCGCCCTGAGCGATTGTCACCCTGAGCACCTGCCCTTACAGCGTAACGTCCGACCGATGACCTGGCACGGAAATGGGGGGAGCGGATTTGGGACAGCTGCTCAACCCTAACCACCCCACCGGCTACGGCACTAAAGCCGATGCGCCAATCAGAATGCGTGAGATCAGCGGCGATCGCCACTTGACTGAGACAGCACTGGTGGAGTTCTGGGGCGACCCCGGCCGCTCTCAACAGTTGAAAAATGCCTTGACTTAAGCAGGCTAAGATATCATCGCTGTCGGCCTGCTCTAGTCGCTGGAGCTGTTCCACCAACAGGGCAAACAAGGTTCCTTGCGGTTGTCCGCTCAGTGCTTGGCAGAGCACTAACTCGGCCAAGTATTGGCTAGCCGTCAGGCGCGACAACTCCGTTGACAAACCGGGAAACGAGCGCACCGTCTCGGCCTGCACGAGCTTGTCTAGGCTTTTGCCTTGCACGATAAACAGCTCGTTAACGACAAACTGACTGCTGCGGCCTGCTAAGCGCGATTTGTGCTTGCGCGCACCAGGCACGATCACTCGCACCAGTCCCTGCTCTATCGTCAGAATGGTGACTAAGCGATCCGTTTCGCCCATGGGGCTCCCTTTGAGGTTGATTCCGGTGGCTTTGTAGGAGCGCGACATGTGGGGGGGTTGGGGGGTATGAGGGTGAGGGTGAGGGGGTGAATGAGGAGGGTGAGGTAACACCGTTACTTTGAGATAGCGCTACAGATCGGTTCGGAGAGTGATGGGAGCAAGGGTGCTAGGGGGCAGGATGTGTAGTCAGAGTTTAGAGAATCGGTACAAGTGGTTTGGGGGTATTGATATAAGTAACCGCCCACGATAAACGATAGTCAGTCAGAACTTTATCCCTGACTTCTAACTTCTGACTTCTAAACTCGAATTCTCATCCTTTCTCTATTGGCACTAACAATACTCCTTCGCTATCGCGGAGTTCAAACGATCGCAAATCCTTCATATCGTCTTTGAGATCAATGCCGGGGGTGGCGATCGCCATTTGCCATTCGGCCATGTCAAGCTGTAACCAGTCGCCAGGGTTCACTACCATCGGTTCGCCGCCCATGTGAGTCAAGATGACAACTTCGCCGCCAGGGGCGACTTCGGGTTGCGGTTCTTTCCGATAGCCATAAAAGATGGTGCGGTGGTCATCACTAATGCGGTTGAAGCGATCGCGGCCCGTTAGATTTTCGCGTAGCCAAGGATGACTCAGGCGAAAGTGCCGTAGCGTCCAACTAAAGTGGGTGAGATCGCCATTGAGATCTTCTAAATATCGTCCGACATTGCACATGTCATGGCCATCTTCCATAAACGCCATGGCAAATGCCTTCAGCTTAGGAACGTCTAGCGTTGCTAAAAATCCCGGTAGATGACCGTCCTGCAGCTCTTCTAGGGAAGGGACCGTACACACGGTACTGTCGTCGCCATCCAGGCATTTTTGACAGACTTGGGCCACCGCCTGCAGGTCATAGTCAGTTTCGAGCATGGCGTCGCGCAGGGCATAGGCAAAGTCGCGCAGTTGTTCATATTCTTTGAACCCTAGCGCCTTGAGCTGAGGAAACGCATCGGCGTCCGCATACATTTTGGGCTCAATTTCCCAATCGAGGAAGCCGACTTCTTCCGACACGACCTTGACTCCGTAGCGATCGTCCGTATTGCGGAAAAAGCCCCACGGGGTTTCTACTGTGGCATTCAAAAAGTCCATGGGCAGGCCTGGGGAAAAGCCATGCACCCACAAGAGGGTAGCAGGATTGTTGTAAGCCCGATGCAGCACTTGGGGTAAGGTTTTCCCCAAATTCCAATTGATTTCGGCAGCGGCATCAATTTGGTTACCCCGGCGCACGGTGTCATGGTTGCCGCAGCCCGTAATCCAATGATCGCCCTGAAAGATCACCTCACACACTCGGCGCCACTTGCGATCCCAAAAGCCTTTAACGGTGGGGGTGTTGTGGGCGAAAATGAGCGGCCCCCACTGAAACGAACCGGGCTTCATTTCGACGAGTTCACGATAAGTCGACTTTTCCTCCCAGCCTTCCTCGGGCCAGGGGCGACCGTCCTCAAAAATCGTGAACATGAGGCGACGGTAGCCCTGGATATCTTGGACGACATCACTCATGGCGAGCAGATAGGCATCATCCTGTTCGACCCGTCCTGATAAGGGATTAAAGAAGCGAAAATCTTGCCCCCCATCCACGCGCACTCCATCGGCCCCGGTATTAATTTTGCGCCGCTGCATTTCCAGCAGAATCGCCCGCACCTGAGGCAGTTGGTGGTTCAAATCTTGCCCATACATGTTGGGCCCCTTAAAGAACTGCTGGGTCAATAGCTCTAGCCCCTGGTTATCGGAGTGACCGTATACCAAGTCATAAATCAGGCCGATAGACCCGCCAGCAAAGTTGTGCAGGGCGGCCACAAAGTCAATGACCTCGTCTGGGCGCAGACTCCCGAGCACCGAGGGATTGGTCGATGAAGAGGCTAAAATCGGCACATCATAGCCCCAGTTTTGGGTGTCGGGCTTGCGCAGCGTGACGGTAACGGTGTTCTCAGGGGGGGGCTCCTCGACGATCGCCATCGCTGCCGTCTCAGACTCGTCCTCTATCGCTTCTAGAGGCGCTTGGGCTTTTGCGAGGGCGGGCGGGGCGATCGCAAAGTACTCATGCTCAACGTTAGTATCTTCGCGACGGTATTCGATTGTGGGTTCAACGGGCAAAAGCTGCACGCTGTCGTAGCCGCAGTACACTTCTTCGGCGGGGGTGAGGGGCTCACCCGCCGTGATTTTGTCAGAGATGCGATTAAAAATATAGGTGAGCCCCTCTAAGGTGCCTTCAGGCGATGCCGTTTTGACATGAATTTGCAAAATATTGGTCGGGGTCGGGACCCGAGGAATTTCGGCATCGGGAATCCCCTTGGGGGCGGCGGTCCGCCGAAAATAGCTGAGGTCGGCCCGCCGCCGCTGCAAACGGCGCATATCGTAGACTTCGACAGGGGCAAAGACACCATAAGGGGTCGAGTAAGCTAAGGGATCGCTAATGATGTGAATCCGCTGCTCGGCATCAACATACCGCAGCCAATAAAAAGAACCAGAGGTGTTGCGATTGCCAGCTTTGACCCCGGCAACCACCGCCCAAAGAAATTCGCCCTGTTGTCGCAGGGGCACTAAATCACGCTGAAACTCAACGACTTGTCGCGGTTCGCAAAAGTTGAGGGGGGTCAGGGGGGTGAAAATCTCAAGTTCGAGCGATCGCTCCGACTGAATAACATTCGCCGTGAGTTCGGGAGTCCAAAAGCCAAATTCGGTCAGGCCATCGCGACGGTAGTGCGCCCCCAAACGTTTTGCGAGGCGCTGCCCGCGACCAAAGTAGGTATCGTCAGAAGCGGTAACCGAAGCCGCCCACTGCAATAGGGTTTGGGTTTCATCTTCGACAAGACAGAGTTTAGAAGGATTAGGACGCTTCACTGGCACAATATCAATTCTCTTAGTAAATTAGCGGCGGCTTTAGAAAGTGAGCACACATTGATGGTTAGAGTTAGGCAGCCTCGATAGGGGGCTGGGCTCAAAACCGTTCATAATTCCTTAAAGATGCCCCTTGAGCTGGGCTCATAGGGATCGTTAATTGAGATAAGTCATAACTGCCGAACCGTAGTGATATGAAATTAACTCTTAGGGACTGAGCGAGGCTTCATCGTCAGACGGCTAGCGCGATCGCTCTTCTTACTAGGCTACTTTAATCACCCAGTTCTGTGACCTTGATCTACTGACTCTAAATTTTCGTATCTCGACCCCGTGAAGCGTTATGAAGTCACCTCTTTAAACATCTCGCAATGCTCGTTCATACCAATTACGAGATTGAATCATGTCAGTATGGCAAACATCAGCGACTCTAAGGTTGACCGATCTGCTCAGCGGCGGTTGGCTCGTTGTTTTTCCTAACCAAACCTAATCAGGAGACCCTATATGAAGTCCTCTCTGGTCATCCTCTATCACCGCGAACCCTATGATGAGGTGGTGGTTGACGGTAAGACGGTCTACCGCGATAAGAAAAGCCCGAATGGCATCGTGCCTACCCTCAAAACCTTTTTTGCCAATGCTGAAAGCAGCACTTGGATTGCCTGGAAACAGACGACCGCCAAGCAGCAGGCAAATTTTGAGGAGCGGGTCGTGATGGAAGGCGGCAACGAAAGCTGTCAAGTTAGACGCATTCCCCTTTCGGCTCAGCAAGTTAAAGACTTTTACTACATCACCGCGAAAGAAGCTTTTTGGCCCATCTTGCACTCTTTTCCCGAGCATTTCACATATGAAAGCTCTGACTGGGATAACTTTAAGGCGATTAACCAGCTCTTTGCCGATGCGGCTTGTGAAGACGCTGCCGATGACGCCCTGATTTGGATTCACGATTACAACCTATGGTTAACGCCTTATTTCATTCGGCAAAAGATGCCCAAGGTGAAGATTGCCTTCTTCCATCACACGCCGTTCCCGGCGGCCGACGTGTTCAATATCTTGCACTGGCGCGAGGCGATCGTCGATAGCCTGCTCTGCTGTGACTTATGCGGTTTTCATATTCCCCGCTATGTCGAAAATTTTGTCGGGGTCGCGCGGAGCTTGCGTGATGTCAAAATTGCTGAAAAAGGGCCGGTTCGCGATGCCTTTACCCCTCACGGAGTCGCGCTGGCAGAGCCGGACATGACGACTAAGCTGAGCTATCAGGGCCGCACCATCAATCTGGATGCGTTTCCTGTCGGCACCCATCCGCAATACATTGCGGATGTCGTTAATTCTGACGAGGTGCAAGCCAGTATCAAACAGATTCGCGATGATATTGGCGATAACAAGCTGATTGTCTCGGCGGGTCGGGTGGATTATGTCAAAGGCGCCAAAGAAATGCTGCTGTGCTACGAGCGTTTACTGGCTCGCCGCCCCGAGATGCAAGGTAAGGTCAATCTGGTAATGACTGCCGTCAAAGCCGCTGCCGGTATGCGGGTTTATAAGACTGCCCAAAGCCAGATTGAGCAAATGGTCGGCAAAATCAACGGGCGGTTTTCAAAATTGAACTGGACGCCCATTTTGCTGTTTACGGAGCCGGTTCCTTACCATGAGCTGATGGCCTTCTACGGTACGGCGGATATTGCCTGGATTCCCCCCCTGCGCGACGGTCTCAACTTGGTCGCTAAAGAATATATTGCGGCTCACCAAGGGCGAGATGGGGTGCTAATTCTCTCGGAATTCACAGGGTCAGCCGTAGAACTGCCCGATGCCTTGCTAACCAATCCTTACTCTGACAAGCATTTGGATGAGACCATTGAGCAAGCTTTGGCCATGAGTCCTGCCGAGCAGCGAGAACGGATGGAGCGCCTGCATCAGGTGGTGCTGCACTACGACGTAAAGGAGTGGGCCAATCACATGTTCCGAGAAGCGAATGCGACTGCGGTACCAGGGGAACCTGCGCTAGTCTAGGGGCAAATTATGACAGCGTGACTGGGGTCTGGCTGGCGATCGCTCGCTTGATTGAGACGCTCGCCCACCAGGCCTCAAACCGCAGCGGTAAACCGTAAAAGGGTGTGCATTCAGCGCCACGCGTGATCTATTTGCAGCATTCAAGGAATTTTTAAATGAGAAATCTCTCAGCCATTCAGCGTCGAGATTATGATGTAATCGTTATTGGCGGTGGGGTGAACGGAGCCGCTACCGCCCGTGACGCCGCCCTACGGGGATTATCGGTATTGCTAGTAGAGAAAAATGATTTTGCGGGGGGCACCACCAGTTGGTCTACCCGTCTGGTGCACGGCGGCTTACGCTACCTAGAATATTTTGAATTTCATCTGGTGCGAGAGTCGCTGCGTGAGCGCGAAATCTTGTTCAAAACGGCCCCCCATCTAGTGCAGCCGATTTCGATGACGATTCCGATTTATGGCAGTGGCACCCGCAGCTATTGGGAAATTCAAGCGGGCATGATTTTGTATGACGTGCTTAGCTATGACAAAACGCTGCCTAACCATCGGATGCTATCTCAGGCCAAAATGCAGCAGCTCTTTCGAGCGGTTGATCGCGGCAATTTGAAAGGGTCAGCACAATACTATGACGGACAGGCTGAGCACGCCGAACGGCTCTGCTTAGAAATGCTGCTCGATGCCCAAGTAGCCGGAGCTGATGTGCTGAACTACACCACCGTCACTGGACTCAAGCGGGAAGGCGATCGCCTCACGGGGTTGACCGCCTACGACCAGATTACTGAAGCCGAATTCTCGGTTACGCTGCCAGCGCATGCCGTGATAGTCAATACGTCGGGTCCTTGGGTTGATCGGGTTCTCGGGTTGGGACGCCGCGATGGCCAGACCGCACCCATTGGCGACGAGCGCAAAATTGGCGGTACCAAAGGCAGTCACATCATTGTTGACGACTTTCCTGGAGCACCGGATACCGCGTTATATGTTGAGGCCAAGTCAGACGGTCGACCCTTTTTCATCGTGCCCTGGTGCGGTCAATACCTCATCGGCACCACTGATTTGAAATATACGGGCGATTTAGATCGCGTCAAAGCCGATAACGACGAAGTCGATTATTTGCTCAAAGAGACCAACCAAGTGGTGGCGACGGCACGACTGACTCGCCAAGATGTGAAATTCACTTACTCCGGCGTGCGGCCGCTTCCCTATGCCGAAGGTAAAAAAGCCGGTAGCATCTCCCGAGCGCACATCCTGAACGACCACACCAAAGATGGCGTGAGCAACCTGGTCTCCTTGATTGGGGGCAAGCTCACCACCCATCGTCAAGTGGGGGAAGAGATGACCGACTGGGCCTTTAAAAAGATGGGCCGACCGGTGCCCCCCTCCCCAACGCGTCAACGCCCCCTGCCCGGCTGCATTTGGCCGGACGATGAGCGGATTGAGACGGCGTATCAGCGCTATCGCGATCGCGTTCACACCCGCAGCTTAGAGTACCTGTTCAACGTGTATGGAGCGCGTGCTGTTGCTGTCTTGGCTCTGGTCGATGAACGCCCAGACCTAGCCGAGCGCCTTATCGAGACCCATCCTCACATTCGCGCTGAGGTGGTGTTTGCGATGGAGCAAGAAATGGCCCACACCGTCTTAGATTTCACCCGGCGGCGGACCGTATTGGCGATGAATGCAAACTACGGCTACGACGTGCTAGAGCCGATTTTTGATACCTTGCGGCAGCATTGCGGCTGGGATGACGCTAAGTGTCAACAAGAAGCAGTCGCTTATCAGCAGTTTATGGAAGAAAATTGCATTCCTGACTATATGTTGGAAACGGCCGTCGAAGGGCGATCGCTACAGGCAGTATAGCGATCGCCCTAAATCAAAGATCGGGACCCGCAGATATCAGCGATAAGGTGTTAGGTATTGGGGGGGCCTGCTCCCACCGAAGAACCTCAAACCTGGCACCTGACCCCCAACACCCGACCCCCAACACCTGACCCCTGACCCCTGACCCCCAACCCTGACATCTGGAACCTGACTCCCTCCCTCCCCCCATCCACCCTCTGTCAGTCCTCGGCTCAATCGTTTGTTGCTAAACCTCAAATAGGTTACTGAATTTATGCAAGCTAACCTCACATCTCCCATTTCTATTGATGCCGAGCAAGTTCAAAAAGAATCGGCAGAACTCACGATTTTAGGGGCCGGTGCCTGGGGTACGGCCCTGGCGACCCTAGTGGAAAAAAACGATCACACGGTTTGTTTGTGGTCACGACGAGGAGAGCTTTCTCTAGCTGAGGCCGTCAAAGACGCTCACGTTATTTTGTCGGCGGTATCGATGAAGGGGGTACCGTTGATCGCCACCCAGCTTCAGGAACTCAACATTCCCCCTGAGACCATTTTGGTGACCGCCACCAAGGGGCTCGATCCTGAGACCACGCGAACCCCTTCTCAAATTCTCCAAGATACCTTTCCCAACAATCCGGTGGTGGTGCTATCGGGTCCTAATCTCTCTAAAGAGATTGAGCAAGGGTTACCTGCCGCTACAGTTGCCGCCAGCTTCCATCCAGAGGCCGCAGAAGCGGTGCAATATCTCTTTTCTTCAGATATTTTTCGGGTATATAGCAGTCCTGATCCGCTAGGAGCAGAGCTGGGCGGCACCTTAAAAAACGTAGTGGCGATCGCGGTTGGCATTTGTGAAGGTCTGAACTTGGGTTCCAACGCGCGATCGGCCCTGATGACGCGGGCGCTTCCGGAGATCATGCGCATCGGCACTCACCTCGGCGGACAAGCCGAAACCTTTGTCGGGCTGTCCGGCTTGGGAGACATGTTAGCCACCTGCACCAGTGCCCTCAGCCGTAACTATCGGGTCGGCTACGGTCTCGCTCAAGGCAAGTCATTAGAGCAAATTCTGGAAGAACTGGGGAGCACGGCAGAGGGCGTTAACACCACTAACGTGTTAATCCAAATTGCCAACCGCGAAGGCATTCCAGCCCCGATTTCTCGGCAGGTATACCGCTTGCTAAACGGTAAAATCACCCCTCAAGCAGCCGTCGAAGCCCTGATGGAAAGAGACCTGAAAGCCGAAGCTTGTTTACTTACCTAGCAGCAGCACTGGTCGGGTATCAGCTCTGCAACACGACTTGGCAAGTTACGAGCAGAGAAAAATAGAAGCCCAGATTTATAAGGGTTTTACGCTTCGACTGTTTATGGAATTCCAGGCTGTTGGCAACGTGATTGCGTTATTTCAAATATTCTTTTTTCAGAACATACCAA
>JBCDAJ010000060.1:0-36563 GCA_039185935.1 Cyanobacteria bacterium P01_F01_bin.56
AGCACCATGGCATTCAACCTGAATGGTTTCAACTTCAACCAGTCCGTGCTCGACTCTCAGGGTCGTGTTATCGGCACCTGGGCTGACGTGATCAACCGTGCCAACCTGGGTATGGAAGTGATGCATGAGCGTAATGCTCACAACTTCCCCCTCGACTTGGCGGCTGCTGAGGCTCCCGAAATCATCGGTTAGTCCTTTCAGCTCAGCTAGTCTGGGTTAGTTTGAAGAGCGCCCTCCGCATTTGCGGGGGGCGCTTTTAGATGGGAAGCTGTTTGATTCAGGCTTTTGGTTTGAGAAACGGGACTACAAGAATCAGCACTGCCAAAAGAAACAGCCTTCTGCTTTCTCTTGCAGTCGAACAAATAGATATCCGTTCCCTGTGCCTAAGTTTGGTCCAGTAAAGCCCCATTTACCGTCTGGTAACTGATGTATATGCCCAACTCGATCTTTGGGGCTAGTCTTTCCCTCTGGTGATGGCTCTTCAGCCAAAGTATAGGCTTCACTCATCTCTCCAGCAAATTTCCAGTTGGGTGACGGTATCTCAGGTACTTGCACCCAAAATGGAATGCTTCCTAAGCGCAGCCCCTGGTAGTAGCGATTACTTTTGAGGAGAAGGTCGTTGAATTTATCGTACTCATAGTCACCAAGCGTGCGATTGGGTAAAACTTGCTCTGCGGGAATGCCATCATCCCCCTCTATCCAGTCAACCACCCGAGCCTCAATCTCAAGCCAAGGATTATCTGTTGGCATTGGCGCCATCTGGCCTGTAAGTTCTTCTGGTTCGAGAATGAAGCAGGCATTAGCGCCAGAGTCGCTGTCCCAAGTGGCACAGCCGCCAGGATCGTGGTTGCACTGAAATATAAATAGGTTTCTGCCAGGTCTTTCTAGATCAAGTCGCTCTGGATGGTGAATCAGTTGGAGCAACAAAGACTGGCTCTTGCCACAGTCTCGACAAATTGGATAGCGTTCAGCAGATAATCCCCACGGCAGGCCGCCGACCTTGTCTTCCGGTTTGGTCTGGGGTGGCATATCGAAGCTGAGCTTAAATTGAGGGACGTAGTATTTCATGAAAGTGAAAGATGGCTTGCAGTTAATAGTACATATAAACTATCCTGATTTTTCAGCTTTGCAGGTTTTGCTCGATACTTTTTGGGCATGGCAAACTGAGAGACGGTTCTGAACTCTGGACATCACACGCGATCGCTTTACAATCAAGACAAAGTCACCGAGGCTTGACCGATGCTCTATCTCTCCAAGAGGGCGAGCCAGTGAAACCTTTAACGAAGATGGTGTTGTAACTGAACTCGACATCAGTCATTTGGTGATTGAGGATGACGAACTCTTGGATATTGTGCAGTTGACTTAGCAGCCAAGACGCATGGTGAAAGCGCTCTACACAGGAAGCCACTTCACCTCTTTTTTAGCAAAGGCAAACGTAACCGATTTTACCAACTGTTATGAGCAGAGCTTTGCTGCGCGTGATTAGGACGAAGCAAGATTACTCGCCTGCACTTCTGCTTCAAGATTTCTCTGGTGTATGGGGAGCGTGATCACAAACTGCGTCCCATTTTGAGCAGTCGAGATACAGTTTAGAGTTCCTTTGTGCAGTTCCGTGATGACTTGAAAACTGATAGCGAGTCCTAAACCTGTACCTTTGCCGACTGGCTTGGTCGTAAAAAAGGGCTCGAATAAACGGGGCTGAATATCTTGAGGAATGCCAGGGCCATTATCAATGATCCTGATGCTGATTTGATCGGCATCGAACCGTTCAGTGCGAATCGTGATGGTCGGCTGAAAGTCTAAATGCTTAATGTTGTTGTGCCGTAGCGCGTAGATTGCATTCGTGAGCAGATTCATAAAAACTTGGTTGAGCTGTCCGGGATAACAATTGATCGCCGGTAGCTCCCCATACTGCTTAACAATTTCGATCGCGGGCATGGAAGGATGGTGCTCAATCTGATTTTGCAAGATGACTAATGTGCTGTCGATCCCTTGGTGAATATCGACTGCTTTTTGCTCTGCCTCATCCATGTGAGAAAACACTCTCAAAGACGCCACGATTTTGAGGATGCGTTCGGTTCCTGATTGCATCGAGCGCAGCGTATTCGCAAAGTCTTTTTTGAGAAAGTCAAGATCGATCTCTTCGGTATATTCAGCGATCGCTAGAGTTGGTTCCGGATAGTGCTGTTGATATAGATTCAAGACAGACAGCAGCTCTTCAGCGTAGCGCTGGGTGTAAGCCAAATTACCGGAAATAAAGGTCAACGGATTATTGATTTCGTGAGCTACACCAGCAACTAATTGCCCCAAACTTGACATCTTTTCAGTTTGAATCAGTTGGGATTGGGTGCGCTTCAAATGATTTAACGCGTCAGAGAGTTCAGCAGTTCGTTCGATCACACGGTTTTCTAATGTGGTGTTGCTGTTTTCTAAATCACCAATGACCTGCTTCAAGCGTTCGGCCATTTGGTTAAAAGATTGCCCCAAGTCGTCTAACTCAAGCAGTTGGGTATGGCCAATTTGTTGCTGTAGCTCGCCTTTAGCCATGGCTTGCGCGGCTTTATTGAGTTGGGCGAGGCGTTGTTTGATCCAATATGACGTGGCAATCCCTAGCAATACAGCAATCAACAACGCACCCGCGCATAGTGCGATCGTCATCCGGGTATTAGCATGAATCTGGGCCATAAAGGCAGATTCTGGCAAAATGATGCCGGTTAACCAATCAAGCCCTAGCTCATCTTGGTAGGGAATGATCTGAACAAAGTATTGTTCCCCCTCATGGTGAAAGGAAAGCTGCACTGGTATCTGAATTTGTCGCAGGTCAGGAAACTGACTGCTTAACGTTTCGCCAGTGAGTTTTAAGAGGGGATCCGTTGCCTCTGTAACAGTTTGTCGTTCTGGCTCATCTCCTTGGTCGGTGATGGGTACAAAAATCTCTTGCGTGTGAGAACTGGCAATTAGAGTGCCGTCATGTTCCATTAAAAAGGTCTGGCCAGCTCCCAACACATCGAGTGCGGCAAGAAACTCGTGAATGCCGGTCAGAACTAAGTCGCTGGCAACCACTCCCACCAACTCTCCATTTTCGTAAATAGGCAGTGTCGCTGAGATGCCTAAATCGGCATCTGGAAATAAGCTGTAGATTTCGCTCCAGCCCATGCCTTGATCGACAATGGCATCTTGATACCAACCCCGTCGCCGAGGGTCATAATCACCATCGCGACTGAGCAAGGTTTGACGATTTGCTTGTTTATCCGCTTCGTAGATTAAGAAGTCACCAGCTACGTAGTCTTCAGTTTCTTCAATGTTGGGCCACTCACTGGCTGAGCGCCCAGCGCCCGCAAATCCGCCTCTAGTTTGATGCCCAAAGTAGACATATTCCAACGTGGGGAAGGTGCGAAGCTGCTGCCAAAATTGCTGAATTAGGGCTTCGGGATCATCCGGTTCTAAAGCCCCAAACCGTATCGCTTCGTGATTGATGCGATTAACTTGTAAAGCCGTATCTAGATAGCTTTCTAAATGTTGGTCGATGCGATCGCCAATATCAAGCTGGAGTTTGGTAGCCAGATCTTGAACGGCCCGCTCACCGTTGCGGAGCGAAAAGAAACCCGTCAAACCGACCACAGCAAATATTTCAAGCAGAAACGGGACCACTAGAATGAGATTCAGTGGAATAGAACGACGGCGCGATTGCTGACGTGGTGCGTCACTGGGTGGCGTACTATTGACCTTGTCTTTAGAGAGCTGAAAGGGCGTCATCTTGAATTTTGGGAAATTCCTGACTCAAAGATTCCCAGGCCAAGCCTGATTCTCCATTGGTTCTAAAGTTGATTAAGTTGATTGACTCAACAAAATCCAGTCTGGACCAAACTGTAGCAGTCCCAATCGTAATGGAATAAGTTGTAGATTGCTTGTAAATAGCTTACAAACGTAGTCCTCAAGCGTCATTTGGGTCAGTAGATGAACGCGTCAGCAGTGCCTGATAGCGATGTTTGCAAGCTCTGCCAGATTGACTTTTGGCATCCGTTCTCTTTTTAATTGTCATGATTTTCAGATAGGAGTCAATTGATGGTTCGCAAGCCGTTTAAAAGGCCACCAAGCTTGAGTCAACTCCAGGAAAGAGCTCAACGATCGGCTCTCCCGGCTTGCCGATGTTGTAGAACAGCGGGGTAGGACTATTTGCGGTTAACGAACGTTTATGCGTTGCAGCGGCGATCGCTGTTTTTCGTTAATCTGAACCGATAAATGATTTGACCGACGTCGCTTATGACTCGTCTTCCTTCTCCCCGCTTTCGCCGCAGTTTAGTTTGGCTCGTCTTGTTATCGCTGGTGTGGTTGTTGTGTAGTGGCAATGCTGAAGCCGGGCCCATTCGCGATCGCCTCAATGACTTCCCCAATTGGCAAGATAAACCCTCAACTCAAGTGCCGACCGGTGATTTGGTTTATCCTGACTGGCTGGCAGGGACTTGGCAGCTGACCAGCACACTGGCAGAATTGGCAGCACCGTTAGCGCCTCAAATTGAAACCCCAGGGTTTGCCAGTAATCAAGAGCTACTGGACAAGCCGATTATCTGCGAAGTCAGGTTTGAGCCGCGAATGACGTCTTATACGCGCAGTTTTTTACTGCAACCTCGCCTTGCTCAGGAAGAGATTGTGGCTGATCGGGCCTTTAATGGCTTGAACTTAGCCAAAGCGTATTTGGGGGAAGAAGCCGTTAAAAAGGTCGTCGTAGATGCGAAAAATCCGAATCGTCAGCTGACTGTCTTGCAGAATTACAACCTGCTGGAGTCAACGGTGACGGGTCGCGTGACAGAGCAGCCTTCGGCGGCTGACTTCATCACGACAGAATTCTTTCAACAAGTGTTTCGCGGAGGGAGCACGCCCTATTTCAATGAAGTTGAAACGACCACGGCGTATCACCAAATTGATGAGAAGCATGTCACGGCTGACCAAGTGACAGCGGTTTATCTTTCACCACAAGAACCCAATTATTTTGAGGCGGGCAATCGTCCGGTGGCACTTTATCGCTATCAATTAGACCTCACGGCAATTGATACGCCGATTTAACGTTGTGTGGTCAGTGCTGGCTGATCGCTCTCATCCTCGGGCTCGTGGCAGGGCAAGCTATTGTTCTAGACTGCTGACAAATCGTGGACGGCCCAACCATAACGTTTGGCGTCGGCTTGGGCTTGGCGAGTCACGTCATTGGCCACGAAGTGGTTGTGCAAGATTTGTACGCTCAGCAGGTGATTGATGATGGCATCTAGTTGCACCCGTTCGGCTACTGGGGTGGCGGTATCGCCATGGCGGTCTAGAACCATTTGCACTGCCTCTGAGTCAAGCAGACCCGCATCGCGAATGCGATTTTTAGATAAGTAATGGCTGGCGAGCGATCGCATGGCCGCTTCTTTGACTTGATCGGTGTGCGAGGGGGGGGCCATAAAGGCAAATTTCTGACGCTTATATAACGTTTCTGGCAGTAGCGGTTTCATCGTCTCGCGGAGAATGTATTTGTCTTGGCGATCGCGCAAACGCATCGAGGGCGGGAGGGTCACCGCAAATTCCACCAGGGGATGATCGAGAAAGGCTGGACGCGCTTCGAGCGAGTTGGCCATATCAACGCGATCGCCCGCCCAGCCCAAAACTTGGGATTCAAACTGTGTCTTAATCCAAACATATTGAGCTTTGTCGAGGGGATGGCGATCGCTGAGCTGCTCTCCAGCCAATGCGGTGGCGATGGCCTCACCTGGGGCATAACCGTCGAGGCGATGGCGATGTTGGGGGTGCAACAAACTGGGGACATGCGCTGATGATGATAGCCAGGACTGTAACGCGCTGGGGGTAAAGCCGATGAGTTCAGTCAGAGCCGGATCGTTGAGTTGTTTTTCAGCCAACAGATTGCCTTTGAATAAGCGATTACTCTCTGCCAGCCACGCTTCTAAATCAGCCCGTTCGTCAGGAGTCGCGTCATCCATGCCGTGGAGAATCATATCGAGACGGAGTTGGGGATACCCCGCAAACAATTCGTCTGACCCTTCCCCGGTGATAACCACCTTATAGCCAGCATCGCGGACATGCTCGCTCATCAAGAGCTTGGCAACGGTAAAGGTGTTGTAGATACTGCGTTCGGTATGCCAGATGGTGCGGGCAAAGTGGTCATAAAGCTGGTTGCCATCGACGGCCAAGATGTCTTGGTCAGCATTGACGGCCTCAGCCATTTCACGAGCGATCGCAGTTTCATCGTAGTCAGTATCATCAAAGCCAATGGTGAAGGCCTTGACTGGGGACTGCTGACAAGCTGCGGCCACCCCCATAATCGAGCAAGAGTCAATGCCGCCAGAGAGATAACAGGCGACTGGCACGTCGGCTTCTAACCGCAGCTGAATTGCCTCGACAAAGTGCGCGCGAAACTCTTCGATATAGTCGGTTTCGCTGCGATGTAGGTCACGCTCACCTTGCAAGGGAAAGTCAAGATCCCAGTACTGCTCTTGATGCCGGATCAATTTCCCCGCTCGCCGCTGGACGGTGATCTTCTGGCCCGGTTCAACTGCATAAATGCCCTCGAAGCAAGTGGTGCCGGGCACCATGGTTTGCATCAGTTGGTGGTAAAGCCCTTCTGAAGCAAAGCGGGCCTTGACAGCGGGATGCGCCAAAACCACCTTAATCTCTGAGCCAAACACTAGCCCCTCGGGAATTGGTGCGTAATAGAGAGGTTTCACGCCAAAGCGATCGCGCACCAGCGTGAGGCGATCTTGTTGTCGCTCATAGAGGGCAAAAGCAAACTCACCCCGCAGACAAGGCAGGGCGCCATCGAGTCCAAAGCGATCAGTCAAATGCATGACCAACTCGGTATCGCTTTTGGTTTGAAACCGATAGCCTCGGGAGGCTAAATCTGCCCGCAACCGTTTGTAGTCATAAAACTCGCCATTATGAGCAATCAAGTACTGACCATCAGGAGATCGAAACGGTTGCCGCCCGCGCTCTAGATCAAGATCGATAATGGATAATCGAGCGTGAGTAAACCCCACACCACGATCTTCGATCACTTGATAGCCAAAACCATCGGGGCCTCGATGATACTGGATGGCGGCCATGCCCACTAACACCTCGGGGGCGATCGGTTGCCTTGGGTCGGCATACATGACTCCGCCAATTCCACACATACGCTTTTTGCCCTCAGAGTGTAATCGCCTAGAGATGCATCCTAATATGCAAGGCTCAAGGTTTTAGGCGCTGCTCAATAAATCGGAAGCAACCGCTCGCGTTTGTCATGAAGACGTGGCAAAACTGGCTAACAGGTCAGAGTGTGGAATGCGGAAAATGAAAATTGACTGAATGAGCGTTTCAGGAATTTGATCTGACGGTGAATCACGACAAGAGTAACGAATCGTAAGAATGGCGACACATTTTTTTTCAGAAAACATTAACAATTAACGAATTGAAAATGTTGATTGAGTAGGGAATTGCTCTATGACGTTCTCCATTGTTGCCTGGGATCCAAACACCGGGATGACCGGAGTGGCTGTCGCGACGAAGCATTTAGCTGTTGGAGCCCTTGTGCCTCATGCGAAGGCTGAAGTCGGGGCGATCGCCACCCAAGCTCAGACCAACCCACTGTTAGGGATCTGGGGGCTACGGCTGTTGGAAAGTCGTAAAGCGGCCCAAGCCGAAATGCGAGCGATTCCTGTCGTCGATGTGCTGGACGTCTTACTGCAAAATGATGAAGAGCGCGACTATCGGCAGCTTCATTTAGTTGACCATCAGGGACATACCACCGCTTGGACGGGGAAATACTGCACCGACTGGGCGGGACATTTTACTTTTCACAATTTTTCGGTAGCTGGCAATATGCTGGCCGGTGAGCAAGTACTCCATGCGATGGCAGAAACCTTCCGCCATCAGCCATCTCTAAGTTTTTCAGAGCGCTTGCTCCGGGCCCTAGAGGCGGGGGAAATAGCGGGTGGCGATAAACGAGGGAAACAATCTGCGGCCCTGTACGTGGTGCAAAATGATTCTTACCCGCTATTGGATTTACGGGTAGACAATCATCCAGAGCCGATTGCCGAACTCCGCACTCTATTTGAGGAAGCCCACAAAGACTATTACCAGTCTTTTCGCAAAACGATGCCCTCTCATAAACAGTTGCCGTTCAAAGTAGAGCCTATCTGGTTAAGAAAAGTGGTTTAGGCAATTATCAACTGGCCCAGGCTTGTGTGTCTTATCACTTTCGACTGAATTTTGATTAGGATCGGGAATCTAATCATGTGCCGGTTTTCCCCTCTCGGGAGGGGTGCCGTAGGCGGGGTGGGTCCGAACCCTCGCACTCAGGGGCAACCCACCCCGCTGCCCCTGAGTGCGAGGGGAAAGGTTATCCGGCTTGGCCTCAGTAATTTATTTGATCCTCATCCCTGAGGCCTAGCCGCCGCTTATTCTCAGGTATTCCAAACGCTGTAAGTGGTAAGCAGAGAGAAGCATCCAGCGATTCCTAGCTTTGACTTCAACAGTTTTTGCTCCAGTTAAGGCAGCCTGGCCTCAGTTCTAGAGTTTTGGGGCGAGTGAGGCAATTTGGCAGTGCCACTGTTGATGACTTAAAACCGGTGGCGCTTAGCCGCTCAGATAATTCAGATAATGAGGTGTGCGATAGAGTTAAGCAGCTAGCTGGATGCGTTTGACGAGGGCTGAGGCTAGTAGTCGTGGCTTCGGTTAGGAAAAAGCGTGGAGAAGCAAAAGTTCCGGGTCGGGACGTTCAACCTCAACAATTTGGTGCTGCCAGAGGTGGAATATTATCGCGGGGAATCTTATTCCATTGCTGATTATCGTCAAAAAGTAGACTGGACGGCCCATCAGCTAGATAGCATGGCAGCTGATTTAGTGGGTTTTCAAGAAGTCTTTCATGAGCGAGCGTTAGCCGAAGTGCTGGCCACCAGTGACTGGGCCAAGCAGCATCGCATTGTGATGGCTGAGGGTATTAGCAACGGGCCAGGGGTGGCATTAGCAACAAGCTTTCCTATTTTGGGGCATCGCATCTATATTGATTTTCCTGAGGAGAGTTGGCTTAGTATTGATGCCGAGAAAGCGCGCATTCCCCTGACGTCGTTTTCGCATCCGGTATTGGCGGTGGATGTGGAGCTGCCGAACGGGATGAATTGCACAGTATTGGTCGTGCACTTGAAGTCGAAGCGACCCATGATGGCGCGCAATGTCGATCGCTCTGACCCGGTTGAACTGGCCAAAGGACAAGCCCGATCGCTGATTCGTCGAGCGGCGGAAGCCACTGCTCTCCGGTTCATTTTGATGGAAAAGCTGCGCGATCGCCGCTATCCCGTCATCGTCATGGGTGATGTCAACGACAGCCATACTTCCGTTACCACCCAACTCGTCTCTGGGCAGCCGCCCTGGGAATGTTGGCCCTTTCGCAAAAAGGTTCCAGTTTGGGACACGCTACTGTACCAGGTCAAAGATATTCAAGCACGCCTTGGCTATGGCGACCATTACTATACCCACATTCATAATGGTCACTACGACAGCTTGGATCACATCATGGTGAGTGAAGAATTTGCCCCGCGCAACCGGAACCACATCGGTCAGGTCACTTACGTTTCGGTCTATAACGATCACCTCTTCGACCAAACCCTGTTAGCAGACCAGATCGAGCCTTGGAAATCAGACCATGGTCAAGTTGTCGCCACCATCGCCCTAGACTAAAGCCGCAGAGTAAATCAGGATGACCGACAATTTGCGAATGTGTCACTCACAGCCCCGCAGCTCACCCATCGCCCGGTTTAGCGATGTCGTCTAGTATTTGCCCATGAGCTACCAAACTGCCCGCCTGCGCCTAACGACCTCAGCTGATTTAGATTATGTCCTGGTGGCAGAAACATCAGCACACGCTGCCGGATACGTGCAATTATGGACCCGCGATCGCCACTTGCAGGCCCTTGAGCATCCCGATGAGCGCCACTGGATTGTGGTCGATACGACGACTCAAGAGCGCGTCGGTTACTTGATTTTGCTGGGGCGGCAAAATCCTCATCAGTGCTTGCTCGTGAAGCGGATTGTCATTACTCAAGCTGGCAAAGGGTATGGACGCTCGGCTTTAACACAGGCTTTGACAAAAGCGTTTAAAGACTTTGCCGCTCATCGGGTTTGGCTAGATGTTATGGAAGAGAATCACCGCGCGCGATCGCTTTATCGCAGTTTAGGCTTTGTGGAAGAAGGTCGCCTGCGGGAATGTGTAAAAGTCGGCGGTCAATTTACATCTATGTGGTTAATGTCAATCTTGCGATCAGAGTTTTTGACTTAAGGGAGTTGCGCTTAAATAACATCCCACCGACCTGCTACCCATCCACCCTGCCACAGTCTTGTCCGGGTACTTTATTTTCAAGCCGATCCCTAAGCTCTCTTGAGCAGAATCGTTTGGTTTTGACCAGCCATATTTTGCGGTCTTCAATGGCAGCCAGACGTCTAAAGCCACCAGAATTCAATTTTGCGAAACGGTCATTTCTTGAGAGAGTGAGAAATGCACAATATTGAGTTTTGGTAGACAAGAAGACAGTCATGGCGAAAACAGCCTGGGTATTTCCTGGACAGGGATCACAATCAGTTGGCATGGGCATGGACTTGATGGAGCATCCCACTGGTAAAGCGCGATTGGCGATCGCGGATGACATCTTGGGCTGGTCGGTAAAAGACATCTGTCAAAGCGAAGACGAAAAAGTGTCTAGTACTCTGTACACTCAATCCTGTCTGTATGTGCTTGAGAGTTTGCTAGTAGACTTACTGCGAGAGCACGGTCACGAACCCGATTTGGTCGCTGGCCACAGTTTGGGTGAATATGGCGCGCTGTATGCGGCGGGGGCCTATGATTTTGGTGCCGGGCTGCGACTCGTCAAGTTGCGGAGCGAGTTGATGTCTCAGAGTTCTGACGGCATCATGGCGGCGCTGATGGGCTTTGACCGGGAAGCTTTGGAAGCCAAAATTGCCGCCACTGAAGGCGTCGTCTTGGCTAACGACAATAATCCTAGTCAGGTCGTCATTTCCGGTACCGCTGAAGCCGTGGAGACGGTAATCGACTCCGTAAAAAGCAAGCGAGCAGTAAAGCTAAACGTGAGTGGGGCGTTTCATTCCCCGTTGATGGCTCCGGCTGCCCGTGAGTTTCAGGCCGTCTTAGATGCCGTTGAGTTCCGCGATGCAGCGATGCCTGTGTTATCGAATGTCGACCCGACGCCCGCCACCGATGGCCCCCTGCTCAAACAGCGGTTATCACAACAAATGACGGGGTCAGTGCGCTGGCGTGAGATTGCTCTAACGTTGCCAGAGCAGGGCATTGAGCAGGTGGTAGAAGTCGGCCCTGGTAAAGTTCTCACCGGCTTAATCAAGCGTACGGTCAAGACGTTGACGCTCACGAATGTCGGTACGCTTGAACAATTAACGGCGCTGTAGTTACGAGGCATCACTTATGGCGAGTCGCGATCGCGAGCCCTTTGCCAGCTTACTGCTGTATTACCTGTTCAAATGGACGGTGGTCAGTCCGGCCTTTCGTCTTTACTTTCGGGGGCGAGTTGTGGGGGCGCAGAATGTCCCTCAGCAGGGACCGTTAGTTGTCGTGGCCAATCATGCCAGCGATTTCGATCCGCCGATACTTTCTAACTGTGTGCAGCGCCCGGTCTCCTATATGGCTAAAGAAGAACTGTTTAACGTGCCGGTGTTGGCTCCAGCCATTCGTCTGTATGGGGCTTATCCGGTCAAGCGGGGCAGTGCCGATCGCAGTGCCATTCGCGAAGCCCTCAAACAGCTAGACCAGGGCTGGGCGGTCGGGGTCTTTTTACAAGGCACTCGCACGATCGATGGCCGCATTCCCCATCCGAAGTTGGGGGCAGCCCTGATTGCCGCAAAGGCACAAGCTCCCTTATTGCCCGTTAGTTTATGGGGCACCCATAAGATTTTGCCAAAAGGCCGCAAAGTGCCGCGTTCTACTCCTTTGACCGTCCGTATTGGGAAGCCGATAGCGCCTCCTGCAAGTACGGATAAAACGTTGCTGTGGGAGGCTACTGAGCACTGTACAGAGGCGATTCACCAACTGCATAATTTGGCGCGTCATGGCAGGTGAAATTTGGCAACAGCGGTTGCCACAAGCAAAATGCCAACCCGTACAAGTCATGGCTCACCCCATCACTTCTTGACGGCATTAGGGCGTCGCACTTAAATAACATCCCATTTACCCTGCGACCCATTCACCCTGCCACAGTCTTGTCAGGGTATTTTATTTTCAAGCTAATCCCTTACCGCTCACGCATCGGCTCCACGCTACAATAGCCACCTAGCTCATAACTGAGGCAATGACGCAAGAACTGAGGCAAGAACTAGAGTCAATGATTGGGCCAGCGACTTGGTATAACCTGCTGCCCCATGCCGCTCGTGACAGCATTGTGGTGGTGAATCCAGGGCTGGATTTAGCGGAGGTGGGCGTCGCTGTCGCCACAGACAATGTGAGTTCAGTGCAAAGGTGGATTAGTGAAGCGTTGATCACAAAACCCACCGAAGCCCAAATGTCAGATTGGGAGCGCGATCGCAATCGACAGTTTCAAACCCTAATTGTGCAGCCTTACGTCTTGATCCAAAGTCCCGAAGGCGAGGCCAGCAAGCCATCATTTTCCCAGCCTGGTTCAGATGTTTGAGATTGTGAAACGTTTCAGGGGTAGGGGTTGCCCTTCTAAACTTTGCATTCTGAGTTCGGCCAGCGGCAATCAACCTTTTCGGGGCCGATGTTGCTATCAGCGCATTGCCAGATATTGTAAAAAAGATACCTTCATAGGCGCACCATACTGATGGGTCAAAGCGTTTCTCCTAATCCTCCCCCGGTAAAGCAGTTAAGCCTGTTTAGAACGCCGCTGCCTTGGTTAGCCGCATTTTGGAAATTTTCTCGGCCGCACACCGTCATCGGCACCAGTTTGAGCGTTATCGGGGTGTTTGTTATTAGTTGGACGGTGGTGCAGGGCAGCAGTGCTACCCCAATTCTCAATCCCTTTTCCCTATTGCTACCCCTCATTGCTTGTTTGGCGGGTAACGTTTATATCGTCGGTCTCAATCAAATTGAGGATGTGGAGATCGATCGCATTAACAAGCCAGAGCTGCCCATCGCGTCGGGAGAATTTTCGCGTAGCGATGCCTGGGGCATTGTCGTGTTTGCGGCAAGCTTGAGCATTTTGCTAGCGGCCTTTGCCGACTGGTATTTACTCGCAACAATTTTGCTGAGCCTACTGATTGGGACGGCCTACTCGGTGCCGCCAGTACGCCTCAAACGCTTTCCCTTTTGGGCCTCGACCTGTATTTTTACCGTGCGTGGAGCCGTGGTCAATCTGGGCTTGTTTGCTCATTACAGTTATCAGTTAGGGCTACCGATGCAAATCCCGGCGCGGATGTGGGCGCTTACAGGATTTGTCATCGTCTTTAGCATTGTGATTGCCATATTTAAGGATATTCCTGACATTGAGGGCGATCGCCGCTTTAACATCACGACGTTTACTGTGCGGCTTGGGCAAGCCCGTGTCTATCAGATTGCTCGCATCATTTTAAGCGTTTGCTATGTGGGCATGATCGCTACGGCCCCTTGGCTGGGCAGTGTGGATTGGGGCTTTGTGCTGTTAACCCATACGGCGCTGTTGTGCCTGTTTTGGTGGCGGAGCTATCGGGTGGCGATGCCAAATCAAGCCGTCAACGCAGAATTACCGCTGTCTTTTGCTGATTTTTATCAATTCATTTGGCAGCTTTTTTTCTTAGAGTACGTGCTGTACCCAATCGCCTGCCTGTTGGGATGACGGACCGAGACCATCGGACGCCAGGGGGGGCGCTCAAGACTCCGGCAACCACTGACAGATGGGGGAATCAAGAATGTCGCCAACGGCTAAACGACAATTAGGCGATCGCGGTGAGGCCCTCGTTTGTGATTGGCTAACATCACAAGGTTGGACAATCTTGGCACAGCAGTGGCACTGTCGCTGGGGCGAGTTAGACGTTGTGGCCCGGCACCCCAACGACAATATCGGCATTGCCTTTGTTGAAGTCAAAACTCGTCGTTGTCGAGGGCTCGATCAGGGAGGACGATTGGCCATCAACGCCCAAAAACAGCAGAAACTCTGGCGATCGGCCCAGCGATTTTTAGTAGAGCATGCCGCTTATGCTGACCTTCCGTGTCGCTTTGACTTAGCCCTCGTCATTCAGGCGCAAACGCCATTGGGGGCGACTTCTACTCCAGAGGGGCAAGTTCCTCTGAGATTATTGGAGTACATCGAAAATGCGTTTCAAGGTGTGGAATAAGTTAGCTGTCGCCGCCAACTGAGAAGGAAGCGGGACGTAAAGCTTCGAGGGGGTAATCATGGGCATAAATTTTTAGTTTGATGGGGGAAATAGCCTAAGAAACCAGGCTGATTTTCGGTTTATGAGAGTGATCGCTAGAGGCTAAGCCATCACGATTTCGAGAAATTTCAACTTTGAGGCGGCGGTTAAGGATGCGCGACAGGAAGCTCTAAGGGAATCCGGACTTACGCAGTTGCATCCGATTTTGGCCCCTGTATTCCCCAACCTGGGGAAATCGGATGCAACATTCCCCAGATGGGGGGACTAAAGGGCTTTTGCGTAAGTCCTAGGAATGTGGTCACGTCAACGCTCTCATGACTGGGCATACTAGAGTCGGCAAGAGGACTCTCATCAACTCAGTCTTGTAGAGAAATTTCCCATTACTGGTCAGGCTCGTCCCTTGCTGGTGCAGAAAACTTTTGGTTAGTGCTCTAGACGTGTCATTTGCCAGCTTCTAACCTGATACTCAGGTAGTCTGCAGAAGTATGGTCTTAGCAGGCCATATCACTCTACAAAACACTCCCATACAGTTGGCGGTTGCCAGTTGTTGGCACTGAGTCGCTGAATTCAGGGCCCTCTGCCGCTGCTGCTGCAAAACACCATGTTACAAACAGATGAAATATTTATTCGCAGAACGGCGCTGACGACCCTAGCGATCGCTGCTATATCGGCGGGGTTAGCGGCGCTGATCCATTATTTGGAACCTGACCCATATCTCATCGATCAGGTCCTTCCTCTCCTGATGTTGCTAGTCTTTTCATTCCTATGGTGTTGGCTTTATCGACGACCTGATAGCCTGACAAAAGTGATACGGTTCGCCTTAATCACGATTTTTTTGGGAGGGGGCGCTTTTCCCGTCTGGATGACTATTGGGCAAGCCCTTTATTTATCCGACATCACGCTGGTCGATAGTTTGCCGCCAATGAGCGGCTTTCCGATGGCCATCATCGTCATCGTTTTTATATTTACCACGCCGCAGACCGTGATCATCACTGCCGTTGTGACGTGGACTTTAGTTTCCTTACCCGTACTAATCTATCTGATCGCCCACCCGATCGAACTCTGGAGTCCTCGCGGCCTGGAATTATTTGTGACCCTCGGCCCGATTACAGGAGTTGTATCAACCCTGATCCCCTTTCATCGGGTATTGCAACAGCGACTCACATCTTTACAAGATGAACGAGCCCTGATGCAAGTGCTCTCCGAACGAGATTCCCTTACTCACCTTTACAACCGCCGGGCAGCTGAAGAATTTCTCGCCCGCTCTTTAGCGGATGCGGCCCCCAGTGATGGGGTGATTTTATTTGATATCGATCATTTCAAACGCATCAACGATACGTACGGACATCAGGCGGGTGATATTGTCTTGGTGACCGTCGCCACGCGCTGTAGCCAGGTTTTACGCAAGAGTGACTGCTTAGCCCGTTGGGGCGGGGAAGAGTTTTTGGTCGTATTACGGCAGGTTGGAGCTGAAGTGATCGAACGGATTGCGGAGGAATTGCGGCTGGCCATCGCCTCAGCAGAGATTGAGCCTGCAGGCAGAGTCACAGCCTCGTTTGGTGTGAGCTTAGTGCAGCCCACCGACACGATGGAAACCTTATTGCAGCGGGTAGATAAAGCAATGTACGCAGCTAAAACCAGCGGGCGCAATCGCGCCATGACTGACAAGTCCTTGAGTTAATAGCCACCGCCGACGGGCCACATAACATCTAGCAGGCACAGATATAGCAATCCGCAATCAGGTCAGGATAGCTCAAATCTCTGAAACGCCCATGTCGTAGGCTGACTTTTCCCACCAAGTCCTAGGAGCACCAATTATCAAGGGTTTCAGGATGGAAGGTGACTCGCAACAAGAGGTCTCTATTGAGAATTGCCAACGCGTCTTCTAGCCTCTAGGGCGGTCATGTCCAACAATGTTTTTCTCCCAAAAAGATAACGGGAAAAGTCAGGTCGTAGGCTGCTCAATTCCGCATTCCGCACTCTCAATTCCGCATTCTGCTATACCTCCTGAGTAACTTTAACAACGAAGAGTTCAGGCGATAGCCTGATATGTCGTGCGCTTGGACGATAGAGAAGCGATTGATGTGAGCCCTATTGATGAAACTTGCCGAATTGTCTGAGTGGCTGGTTACCGAACGGTCTACCGCCAATATGACCAGCCTGTTACGTTACGATAAAAACATATTGTGCGGGTAGTCTCGTCACGAGACCGTTGCCCAAGCTGATATATCTGGGAATTCAACATATCAATATGGTTCAAAAAGTTCAGAAATCTAAGCAAGAGTGGCAAGCGCAGCTGACACCTGAGCAGTATCATGTGACCCGTGAAAAAGGGACTGAGCGGGCATTCACAGGTGCTTACCACGACAATAAAGAGTCAGGTGTCTATAAATGCATCTGTTGTGATGTTGAGCTGTTTCGCTCTGACGAAAAATTTGACTCGGGTACGGGCTGGCCAAGTTTTTGGGCTCCTGCTAGCGCCAAAAACGTTGAAACTGAAACGGATCGCAGCTTTTTTATGGTGCGGACTGAAGTCCTTTGTGCCGTCTGCGATGCTCATCTCGGCCACGTGTTTAGTGATGGTCCAGCCCCCACGGGCAAACGCTACTGCATCAACTCCGCTTCACTAGATTTTGAGAAGCAGTCATAGTCTCTAATCTCAGACAAATATCCTGGGAGGTTGGGTAACCACTCTCCTGGAAAGTAACACCGTGATAGTTCCTGCCAACTGTCACGGTGTTTGGCTAAATACATCAGTGCCTTTGATCTGTGGCAAAGTTCAGAAGGCAAGCTTTGTAGATTAAGGACTTCAGCAATTGGAAGTGAGCTTTAGACAAGCGCACTTGGCGATATCTTTGAGCAACTTGCCAAACGCGATAGCGCTGTGAACACATACCCAAGCTCTGAGACTGCTGCGATGCAACTCCATGTTGAAATCAGGGGTGACGGATTCCCCATCCTCTGTCTGCATGGTCATCCTGGCAATGCCATTTGCATGCGGGTGTTTACTGAAAAATTATCTCAGCGATATACGACAATCGCCCCTGACCTGCGGGGATACGGCCGCAGCCGAACGTCGACTCAATTTATGATGCCAGACCATTTGGTCGACCTCATCGCGCTGCTCGATCGCCGCCGGATTCAGAGCTGTCTAATCTTAGGCTGGTCTTTAGGAGGCATTTTGGCAATGGAGTTAGCGCTGCGGTTTCCCCAACGAGTCTCGGGACTAATCTTGTTGGGCACCGCTGCTCGACCTCGAGGTAATCATCCACCGATTAGCTGGCAAGACAATGTGTTAACGGCGATCGCCTCCCTGATCAATAAGGTGGCTCCTGGTTGGCAGTGGAATATTGATACCTTTGGGCAGCGATCGCTATACCGCTATTTGATTCAACAGCACACACCAGAGGCCTATCAACGGTTAGCTGATGAAGCGTTTTTAGCCTTTTTACAGACTTCCGGATGGTCTCAGCAGGCCCTCACTCAAGCTTTACGGGCTGGATATGACCGTTTACCCGATTTAGAAAACATTACCGTGCCGTCGTTGATGTTATGTGGCGAGTGCGATCGGCACATCACGGCCCAATCAAGTCAAGAGACCGCGCAAAAATTACCCAACAATACGTTTAAACAGTATCCTCAGACTGCTCACCTCTTCCCTTGGGAGGTATCTGAGCAAATGCTTTTAGACATTGACCATTGGTTGCAGGTAAACTTTTGAATTACTTGCGCAGTGGCCATAGGGCAGTTTCCATAAGGCTTCTGACTAGGTGTGAAAAGACATGCCGCAAAAGCGTTTAAGCCTTTTCAGCAACCCCTATACTAGAGGCACAAGCTGGCCAAGCAGTGCTGGGAGTAGACGATGGAATGGCATGTGAGTGACGCCCAAAGTTTGAGAGTGATTGACCGAGAAATTGGCAACCACATGTTTACTCCGTCAGAATACGAGCTTGTACGTCGGGTTATCTATGCCACAGCTGATTTCGAATTTGCCTCGCTGATTCGCTTTTCCGAGCATGCTTTAACGTCGGGAGCGGCAGCCCTGGCAGCTCGCACAACAATCGTAGTTGATGTGCCGATGGTGCAGGTGGGCATTGCCCCTCCCATTCAAGAGACGTTTGTTAATCCCGTCTATTGCAGCATGGATGCTCTAACTCGTCCTCAAAAGGGCAAAAGTACTACGGCCTGGGGAATTGAGACTTTGGCTCAGCGTTATCCCGAAGGTATCTTTATCGTCGGGGAATCGCAAACTGCACTGGAATCACTGGTTGACTTAGCAGAAAAGAATCAAGTGCGTCCAGCCTTAATAGTCGCGACCCCAGCTGGCTTTTTAGATGTCGATGTCTTGAAAAATCGCCTTAAAGAGACGATGGTGCCCCACATTAGCATCAACGGCCAAAAAGGGAATCCCGTTTTGGCCGTCGCCATTATGAATGGTCTCATTGACTTGGCTTGGCAAGCCTACGGTAAAGCACCCAAGGCCATTTAATCCAAAATCTTGAGCGCGTCGGCAACGGTTAGGCAACAGCAGTTGGCCAGTATGAGGGGAATTGGACATGGCTCCCAGAACGGCAGTTATCTTTATTAGCATGGGCATTATTGCAGCAATAAACCCAGCTATATCAGGGGTTTTAGCGATTCAGATTGAGCGAAAATACTAATTTTGGTTATCGCCTGTGTCTGGAACCCTTGTTAAAAAAGAATGTTGCATGCAACAACGCCATTAGCAAGTAAAAGGCGGCGCAGAAACCTACGCCGCCAATAGTTCAGATTCAGTTGAACATTTGACCTAGACGATTACTCAATAATCGTCGGTGCCGTCAATGACGCCGTGCGTGCAGGAGCGGCGATCGCGCTAAACAGCGGTTGACTGGGTTGGTCCGCCACTAGCATCATCGTGTCTTGTACGCGGTTGAGCACTGCGACAGTCTTAACATCATAGGTTTGGGTAGCCAATTTAGGATATAAACCAATACCAATGACCGGCACCAATAGACAAGCGGCAATAAACGCTTCTCGAGGACGAATATCGAGCATCAGGGGAGTCTTTTCGACCACTTCACCAGTATCGCCGTAGAAGATGCGGCGTAGCATCGTCAGCAGATAAATCGGCGAGAGAATCACCCCAATAGCCGAGAGCACAATGATACTTACCTTAAAAGTCAAGGTGTAAGCATCACTCGTCGCCATCCCTAAAAAGACAGCAATCTCACTTACAAAACCGCTCATACCAGGCAGCGCCAAAGAAGCCATGGCAGCAGCCGTAAAGAAGGCAAAAGCGGCTGGCATTTTACGAGCCATGCCTCCCAACTTACCCATATCTAACGTATGAGTTCGTTCGTAGGTCACGCCAGAGAGGAAAAACATAACCGCAGCAATCATGCCGTGAGAAATCATTTGCAGTACGGCACCACTAATACCTATCGTGGTAAAGGCTGCAAACCCAATCAGGACGAAGCCCATATGAGCAATTGAAGAATAAGCCATGCGGCGCTTCAAATTGTCTTGCGCAAAGGCATTGAGAGACGCATAAACAACGTTGATAACCCCCAATATCGCTAAGAAGGGAGCGGCGAACACGTGAGCATCAGGAAGCATCTCAATATTCATGCGTAAGATGCCATAACCAGCCATTTTCAGCAAAACGCCAGCCAAAATCATTGAAACCGCTGCCGGAGCCTCACTGTGAGCATCGGGCAACCAAGTATGGAACGGAAAGATAGGAAGCTTGACACCAAAGGCCACAATCAGCCCTGCATAAGCAAATAATTGGAAAGGTAGCGAGTAATCCTTCATCGCTAGGTCAGTGAAGTTAAAGCTGACCGTATCGCCATAAAAGGCCATTGCCAAAGCCGCAACCAAGATGAAGATAGAGCCGATCGCGGTGTAGAGAATGAACTTAGTCGCAGCATACCGACGCTTCTGACCACCCCAAATAGAAATCAGGAGATAGACAGGCACCAGTTCAACTTCCCACATAAGGAAGAACATCAAAATGTCTTGGCACAAAAAGACCCCGACCTGAGCGCTGTACATCGACAGCAGCAGAAAGTAATACAGGCGAGGTTTCGTTGAAATATTCCAAGAAGCAAAAATGGCTAGAGTCGTTACCAGACCACTCAAAATCACTAGGGGCATTGAAAGGCCATCAGCCGCAACCGACCAATTTAGGCCGATTTGAGGTACCCATTGGTAAGACTCAACTAGTTGTAGACCAGCCTCTTGCAAAGAGTAGTAGCGCCCGAAAGTAAAGATGATGAGTGCAAATTCGGCCAGCGCTACGGCCAAAGAGTAACTGCGTACTGTCTTATTGTCGCTGCCGGGCAGCAAAGGAATCGGCAAAGTTGCTAAAAACGGAAAGAGGACAATCGTGGTCAACCACGGAAATTGCTCACTAATCATGACATCCACGTGAGTTCTGCTGAACAAGTGCACATAGAACGCCGGTTTAGGAGTTGTCTAGCTCAAGGCTGATAGACACATCTGAGCAATGCATCTTCTCATTTTCGCAGCGGCCTTACCCAAACAGTAAAGGTCGGAGGAGTGGCAGCAAGTGACGTCAATAACTTGAAATCACGATGACTAGGCGAACCAACCGGTAAATCCAGGGTGAGCATTTCTACTCACTCCAATGCATGACCCTAGTATACGCATCTTTATTAACTTTTGCGAAGGCAATCCTACTGAGCTGCCATCAAAGATTCACCTGTATTAGAGGCTGATGAAGGATTTCAGCCAATAAAGGCGGGAATGATGACAAAAAACAATGTGACTAAACACTCGAAATCATGTAATCAAATATGAATTCATGATAAAAAATTTCTTCGAATTATTATCTTGTCGCAAAAAATAATCTTCGTGTAATCCTAAAGTTCTATTGGTTTACTTGTTCAAGCGCACCGTCGACAAATCGAACAGATTAACCATCAAAAATTCTCGGATTTTAGAACGATGGTGGCATGCTGTAACGGGTGAATCGACGGGGACACAGCCGGATGCCATGGGAGTCCGCGTTCAAACTCTAAGGCCGCACTCTCATGGCGAAATTCGCTCCACCGGGTCTGAAAGTTGAGAAATTCGATGGGCCGTTTTTGCCGCTCTGAGCCAGAAGGCTCTCGCCGTTTAATGAGCCGTTCAATCATATTACTGCGGACTTGAAGTTGATAGCTGGGGAGAGCGCCCGATACATTTTTGTGAATTTAGATGACAGAACATCGCTGTCTGTTTACGATATCGGCGTTGCCCTCGCCTGCAATCATCCACTTTGCCGCGTCGTGTAGAAACTCTCTTTAGGATCGGGAATTTAATCATGTGCCGGTTTTCCCCTCTCGGGAGGGGTGCCGTAGGCGGGGTGGGTCGAACCCTCGCACTCAGGGGAACCCACCCCGCTGCCCCTCCCAGGAGGGGAATGTTATCCGGCTTGGCCTCAGTAATTTATTTAATCCTCATCCCTTACTGTGATTGAGTGACCTGAAACGTATAGTCGTTGACCCAAATGTCGTAAGTGATGCCCTTCTCTATTTCTATCGGCTGCTGAACAGCAAGATCAAATGTGAAGGGCGATGGCTCACCTTCACAGTCAGCATCAACCGGCACCAGATGATTAACGTGAATGCGGATTTCGGTTAGGTCATCAGCGATCGCTTCAGCGTCTTCAGTAATCTCTAACAAAAACTGACATCCTCGGATGCGCTCTGTTTCGATCCATAAGCTTAGTCGTTCATCATTAAGGTCTAAAAAGACCGTTTCGATAGGGATGGCAATGGCGTTAGCGATGGGGGCAGACGTGGAATCCGCAAATGCCGGAGTCCACCCCGGCGCTGCGAAAAACCCCAGCATAGTCCAGGCAAAGGTACTACAGACAATCTGGCCAGATTCGATGGTCATGCGCACAAGCTCTCATAAAAGATCGATCAATCGTCAACGTCCCCGAGGTGAAGTCGAAGAACGGTGTGGTTGGGTTATCGCTGTGATGCGGCTCAGCTAGCAGTGTGTGTCAGACAGTTGCCATCACTTTCCCACAGCCCCGGCAGTTCAAGCTGTCATATTTGAGAACTGTCCGATGCAGTTTTAGCCATAGCGATGACGGTCTCTCAAGTCACTGGCAATGGTCATGGGCCATGTTTAACGCCAGCAATGTCGTCGTCAGAAAGTTGATGTTAGGGAACGTCGGCAACCGGCTCCGTAATCACGTTTGTCCAATTCAATGCCATAAATCGCTGGCTAACAGTTGGTGGTTATGCCAACTTGATGCACAATTGGCTCAATTTACGGTGTGGATATCGAGGAGTGATGTCATGTTGAGTTGGGAAAAAACACCCGCCCTTGCTACCCTCCGACAGTGTCGGGCCTGGGTAGAAATCGACTTAGACGCGCTGCGGCACAATGTCCAGCAATTAACTCAACACATTGGGCCCCAAACCGCGCTCATGGCAGTGGTCAAAGCTGATGCGTATGGCCATGGAGCGATCGCGATCGCTGATACGGCGCTTGCCGCCGGAGCGAGCTGGCTGGGAGTGGCCACCGTTCCCGAAGGGGTAGAGCTGCGAGAAGCCGGTTTCACCGTCCCTATCCTGATTATGGGCGCTGTGAACAGTCCCGAAGAGATGGCGGCGATCGCTCGCTGGCGTCTACAACCCACCCTGGTATCGCCAAAGCAGGCGCTTGTATTCTCGGAAATTTTGGGACGGCATATTACTGAGGCACTACCCGTCCATCTCAAAATTGATACTGGCATGTCGCGCTTAGGTTTCGATTGGCAGCAAGCAGCAGAATTTGTGCAATTCGTGCAGCGACTGCCGCACTTGCAGATTCACAGCGTCTACTCACATTTAGCGACGGCAGACGACCCTGATCCAACAATCATGCGCCAGCAGCACCAACGTTATGAGACGGTATTGGCGCAGGTCAAAGCTTATGACATTTCCTTGCCCAAGCGACATCTCGCCAATTCAGCGGCAACGCTCGTCGACTCGGCGTTGCACTACGACATGGTGCGTGTCGGCTTGGCCCTTTACGGCTTTTATCCGGCCGAACATTTACGCTCCACCCTAGCGTTACGTCCGGTCATGCAGGTTAAAGCCCGGATTACCCATCTCAAAGAGATTCAACCCGGAACGGGCGTGAGCTATGGTCATACGTTTGTGGCCGAGCAGCCGATGCGCATTGCCGTGGTTGGTATTGGCTATGCAGACGGCGTGCCCAGAGCCTTATCTAATCAGATTGAGGTCATCGCAAATGGCCAACTCGCCCCCCAAATTGGCAATATCACCATGGATCAGCTGATGATTGATGTAACGCATGTGCCTAACCTGCAGGAAGGTAGCGTCGTCACTCTACTGGGGCAGGATGGTGAGCATTGCATCGGTGCCGATCGCTGGGCTGCACTCACAAATACTATTGCTTGGGAAATTCTGTGTGGATTTAAGCACCGTCTCCCACGCATTACCCACTCGTCCGCTAATTCTCCGCTGGCACAACCGGATTCGCGAGAGTGGCGCGATCGCGGCTAGTCAAGCCGCTGCACTGCCCCTTAACCGCATATGACTGTCATGCCAGTGCAGCCACTTTTGGCGATCCCCGGTCACTGATGGCTGTCATCCATTAGAACCAGACTCTGGGCCCAAAAATGATTGCAGTCCCCAGCCGATAAAGGTGATGCAGATGCTCCAATGCTGATCACACAAAATTTCTAAAATTTATTGATGACGCGCCATGGGAGAAAGTGGGCAAGTCATCAAGATCATGTTGATGGTTGAGAGCAATCGTCGTCGTCGTGGAAAGGCTGCTGGTGACTATGTCAGACTGAATAGAGAGCGGCAGCTGTAGTTGTGCCGCATCCTTCAAAATACGTTCACGGTCATCGGTATGCAGGTCTATAACTACTTGTGTGAGACGCCAAGAGAGCGGGTCAGTGATGGGATGCCAGTCCCCATCTTGTCAGGCCCTGAGCGGGCGCAGCGGACGCTGGTGTTAGTCTGGCCTCAACTAGGCGACTTCGACAGTCTGGAGTATGCCTGGTGGCTCCGCCGCGACTGGGCTCAGCTGCAAGCCGCAGACATCAGCGTGCGGGCAATTGGCATTGGTGATCGCGCCTCTGGGCAAAAGTTTTCTGACTTTACCGGATTTCCGGCTGATTGTTTGTGGGTGGACCCGACGGCTGACCTGCACCGCGATCTAGAACTGTACTCGGGTTTGACGATTGAGTGGCCACTCTTACGACGTAGACAAGCCGCCTGGGTAAACCTCATGCTGATGTGTGCGGGGATTGCGAGTCCTGGGACGCTGCGTGAGGTCCTGCGTGGCTACACCGGCGATCGCACGGCGCCGCAGCTCATTGCCGACGACGAGATTGTTGACGATACCCCGCTGCCAGCGATGAGAGGCACCTTTTTTCGTTGGGCCGGGGGCCGAGGCTTTCAGCGGCCTTTTGAGCTGGCGACGCTACGGTTGCGCAACATGACTGAAGTGCTCAGTCATTGGTCAACTTACGTTCCGGATGCGCAATACATGACACAACGAGGCGGTACTTTTTTGTTCGATCCAGCGGGCGAACTACTTTACAAATATCGCGATCGCGGCATTCTAGGCTTTGCTGAAAATATGAGCTATCCCCTAGATTTCTTGTTTGGAAAAGACAAAGTCGCATCTCTAGGGAATGTGACCGGCAGCTCGACATCGGGCGATCGGGCTAAATCAGTTAGGTCGCCACGAGTTTAGGGATTCGCTTGAAATTAAGTACTTGGACAAGACTGTGGCAGGGTGGAGGGGTAGCAGGGTGGATGGGATTTTTTAAGCGCGACTCCCTTAGCAGAGAGACTCCTTCATCAGCAGATACCCCCTGATGGCGAGAAGTGCCGATTGAGCAAATACGTATTGGGCATCGGGCACTTGAACAGCCTGATCACGGCAACTGAGAGAACGTGTTGTGAATGCCATGATCGCTGATCAAACTTGCTTCAAAACGACTCCAAGACTTTTCTAACAACCCGGATGACAGGTTGGGATGGGGGGCAGTGTCTGCAATAAACACCGTGATTCCAATCGCGAGCATCAAACGGCCAACTTTGATTTCTTTGAGAATAGTCATGGTGGTTACTCCGAGGGCTGGAAATCGTGGCGATGCGCTTAACTACAGACAAGATAACTAGCATTTCAGAGTCACAGAAGGGCTAAAGTCGCCAGTTCCTTGGCCGAAAACTGCAAAGGTGGTGTCATACAGTTGGAGGCATCGAGACTGCTGATATCGGATGATACAAAGTCAGCCTAACCTTCCGGAGGTTGCTTGAGCATGAACCGGTCAAAGTCTCGCGATCGCTAGGCGGGCTTTTGGGCCACAATAGCGCGGTGCCGCGGATCGGTTTCGTAGGTCGTCACTTTTTGGTAGCCCAGCTCGTCTAGAGCCGATTCGATATCAAAGGTGTAGTAATCGTCGCTCCAGGGTTCAGTGCTTTTCATCAAAGTGAAAATGACTGGCGGCAGATTTTGAATCACAGGTGACTTGGGGTTGTTGTCGGCAATGGCCAAGGTTCCCCCAGGCCGCAAGAGTCGCAAGGCTTCTTGAAAAATGGCGCGACTGGCGGGGCGGGGTAATTCATGAGTGACAAACTGCAGAGAGACGAGGTCAAAAGCAGCCGCAGGTAAACCGGTATCTTCGGCGGTGGCGTGGAGCCAACGGGAAATTGCCTGCTGAGTATCCCGCGCTTGAGCCACCGTCAACATGTAAGGAGATAAATCGAGTCCGGTGGTTTGCACCGTGGGCGATCGCTGCTGTAGCCAACGGTGCAATGTCAGGGTCGAAATGCCCACCGAGCAACCGATATCTAAGGCAGTGCTGACGGGCTGGGTTACATACTCTGCCAAGACCTGATGAAAGCTACTGCGTAGCCGGTCTTGGGCCGCTTGCCAGGTCAAGGTTTCATCAGGCCAGACCCGCAACGCCATGGAGTAAGTCGCCGACTCGGCCTCAAAGGCAGCTTGCCAGCATAAATTACCGGCATCATAGGCGTGAAAAGGCACCTGATAGTAGTCCGGATAGGTAACCTGAGGATTCTGAATTGCTGGCATCTGGGCCGCGATATCGGAGGCGGCATACTCGGCACAAGTTTGTCGCCAGGGAATCCCGTTTTTTTCGGCGGTTTTGATCATCACTTGCCGCGCCTGCCGTTTCATCAGCGCATAAAGCGGCTTGGTCTGAATCAGCCGATTGACGACCTGAGAGAGCAAGTCATCTCCGGCCCAAGCTGGTTTTTGGGAACTCGTTGCCGTCATGCAGGCGATCGCTTAATACATTGCTCTTCATCCTAAGCGATCGCCCAAGGCAGATTCAAAAATTATCTGGGTTTAAGGGTCGGCCGCTGCGCTGGTTGAGTTGCGTACCAGTGCCACCGTCGGCAGCATCCAAAAAGGGGCGCAGGTTAATATCACCCGTGCTTCGGATGCCCGCCGGGGTGCGAGAGGGGAACCCGAGCACATCACTGATGTCATCCAGCAGCGTATCGCCCTCGGTAAAGGTCGTCACCCCTTGAGTGGTTTGACCTTGATCGGCGAGCACCAGGTTGTCAAAGACGCGATCGCGCGTGAGCACTGGATCTTGCCCCTCTGGCACAGTAAAGACGATGCGACAGCTAGCATTTGTTTCAGTCGTGACGCAAACGGTGTTGTAGCCATTTTCGCGACCGGTTTGCAGCTCTAGCAGCCCGTCAGGACGATACATTTCTAGGCGACGGCCGATCTCCGTGCAACGCCGTTCTGCGGGCCAGGCACTGCCCATATCTTCTGGCGTTGCCCAAGCGTATAAAGAACCCGGTTGACTAACGGGGGCATACATTACAGTCGGTTGACCATTTTGCAGTTCGCAGGTGAAGCGGACTTCCTCATCGGGGAGGGCAATGTCTCCCTCGGTTTCGGTTTCTGCCGGGTCTTCGGCAGTCGGGATGTCGCTAGTAGTCTCGGAGGCATCCTCGGAGTCCGGAGTGGTTTGTGCCGTTCCGGCTACAGCCGTCCCCATCAGCACCAAGCTGATCGTGAGCCCGGTGGAAACCCAACGTTGCCATTGATCCGTCATGATGAATTCTCCTACGTGGCGATCGCTACTTACAAATTGCCCAAACTTCGTGACGCCATTGAGCCCCGCCAGGTTCCCATCAACTCATCGCGAATCAGCGACTTCTAAAGGCTGGCGAATCGGCTTCGGCAATGCGGCAGTCTGAGAGTCTTGCGCCTCAAGAGCTGTTTCCGAGGCGTGGGTAATCGGCAACTGCTCCAACTGCTCCCAAACGGTTTGCAACAATTCGTCAAGATTCTGCCCAGCCACTGCCGAAATAATGAAAATTTCTTGTCCTGTGGCCTCTGCCATGAGTTCCTTCAAGACCGCTGCATCGTCAGCAGACATCGCATCAATTTTATTCAGCGCTAAAATCTGCGGGCGATCGCTCAAGCCGTGACCATAGGCCGTCAACTCTTGCTGAATGGTGCGATAGTCGCTGAGCGGATCGGGGGCGGTGGCATCGACCAGATGCAGTAACAGCCGAGTCCGCTCAATATGCCGCAAAAATTCATGCCCCAAGCCCAAACCCTCGTGGGCACCCGCAATCAAGCCCGGAATATCGGCAAACACTGTGCCATCACCGGTGGGCTTGCGGACCACGCCCAGGTTGGGCACGAGCGTGGTAAAGGGATAGTTGGCCACTTTGGGACGGGCCGCTGATAGGGCTGAGATTAAGGTTGACTTGCCCGCATTCGGCAGACCAATGATGCCCACCTCAGCTAGCAGCTTGAGCTCTAGACGAATGCGGCGCGACTCCCCTTCTAAACCTGGCAAGGCATACTCGGGCGCGCGGTTGCGATTGCTCAGAAAATGCCGATTGCCGAGTCCCCCTTTGCCCCCGGCGGCGACCCGCAAGGTTTGCTGGGGGGCCGTCAAATCACCCAGTAACTCATCGGTCTCAGCGTTATAAACGGCAGTGCCGCAGGGCACTTCGATATAGCGGTCAGCGCCGCAAGCCCCGGTGCGGTTGCTGGGGCCACCACGAGCACCAGGCTTGGCCTTAAATTCGTGGGAAAACCGGAAATCGAGTAGCGTTTGCAGGTTGGTTGCCGTCGTCAAGTAAACAGAACCCCCATTGCCCCCATTGCCCCCCGACGGTCCCCCGGCAGGCACATACTTTTCCCGGCGAAAGGCAACCATCCCATCGCCGCCCTGACCACCCGTCACGGTCACTTCTGCTAAATCAACAAACTTCACAATTGCCTTACCGTAGAACTCATCGCCTAGAGATACAGCACATTTACATCTCTATCTCTCAGGGTCGCTGCCCACCTCAAGCGAACCGCGATCGCTCATGAGGCAGACTTCTATCCTATAGCGACCAACTAGAAATTGGCATGACATTCATGACAATCGCTCGGTAGAGGACGAGCGATCTCATCTCAATTTCATCTCAATAGTTATGCTTCTTGGGTTAGTGGCAAATCGGTGCTGCCCGACAAGCAAATCAAACCATCACCATAGGTCGTGAGCACGCCCTGCTGCCGGAGCTTACCCATTAAACGCGTCACGGTGACGCGGGTGGAGCCAATGGCACTGCCAATCTGCGCATGCGTTAGCGGGAACGGCAAGTAATACCCCTCGGGGGAAGCTTCCCCAAACTCTTCGATCAGCAAGGTCAAAAAACCAATCAGCCGATCAATCGTCCGCCGCTGCCCTAAAGTGCTGAGCCATAAGAGTTTGCGCTGATGCTGATGTCGAAACGCTTCTAACACCTCTCGCCGAAAGTGGGGCCAATTGTCTAAGTCATGCCAGTACAGCCAGATCACCGCAGTCTGGTCAACATGGGCAAAGCTCTGCAAAGAGAACGGTGATTGAGCAATAATTTCAAAAGGTTGGCCTGGCCCCACAAACCCCAAGAAAGCTTCTTCGTCTTGGGCCATTAACGGTGTTGACGGTGTTTCTTCCTCATCGGCCATCACATCCACACTAAGCTGGGCGTTGCCGGTTAGTCGCACAGCTCCGCGCTGTACCAGATACAGCAGACCGGGTCGCGACGGAATCCGCTCATCTTTGACAAAGGTGCGACAACGATAATGCTCTTGAGCCCAATCTGAAATTCTCTGCCATGTCAGAAAGGGACGCGCCTGATTAGCCGATGACGTTGGGTACATAAAACTCCCGGATATTTAGGACTAAATTGACCTTGCAGACTCGCACTGGTTGGCTGGAGCACCTTCAAGCGCCGCTCTAGCTTAGCTATTCACGGGAAATTGCGATCGACCGAAAAAAAAATTAAGACCTTCTGACAGAGAATTTACGGAAAAACTTGAATATAATTTAATTCCATATTAAAGCAAACCCTCCGTATTATTTCTAGCCGATGCCGCATCCAAGTGACCACGGGGAACTCTCGGCAGTTGGGTTTTTGGGGCAGGGAGATGATGATACTCTGACAAGTCCTTGTGGTTTAACGTGCTTTAGGTTGAGTAGATGCGGTCTAAGGTTGCACTAGATGCCTGGCTCATAGCACAGTCACCCAAGCAACTGTTGCAGAAAGCACTTTTGCAGTCTATGCAAACAGTTTTTACGAATTGGCCTGGGCCACTCGATGGGCGGGCGGGCTTTCTCAGTGACATCAAGGTAACGGTAGCGGGTCACTATCAATACGAATCGGCGATCGCCCATCGATGGGCGGCGACCTTAACGGATGCAGCCGTCACGTTAGCGCCTCGGTTGGCGACTGAGATTACCGCTTTTTTTGCTTGTCAATCACCCACAACCATTGCCACTGACTTAACCAGTCACGCTAACTCAGCGGGTTGGCTCACGTTCACACTCTCACCGGAAGGGCTGCAGGTTTGGCTAGAGCAATGGCTCAGCAGCCCGCTGCCAGCGATCAGCAGGGCAGTGGAGGGAGACACGATTATGCATCGCGAGACCAGGCCCCATGAGTGGCCCTTGTGCGATCGCCTGCGGCTCTCATTGCCCATGCTGCTGCAATGGGCCTATGGCCGCTGCCAGCGGTGGCAAACGGAGTTTTTGACTTTTGGAGAACCAGCCAGAGGAGTGCGAGAGACTGCACCTCAAGACATAGACGCGATTTTTGCGAAATTGTTGCTAACGGTTATCCACAGTTTGGATCAATTAGCCAGTAGCCCGCCGACCAATCAGACCCGTTGCCGGGTCAGCTATCGCTTAGCCGCAAGCATTTATGAGTTGGATGGGCAGTTGGCTGGTTGGCGGACTCAGCCGCTGTGGGAGCAGTCACCACAGCCGAGGTTGGCAGCGTTGATGGCAGCTCAAAAAGTTTTGGCGCTGTTACTGGCAGTGACCTTTCGGCAGTCTCCCTGTTCAACTTTTTAAGGATGTTAAGCAGCCATGTGTAAGACCCGACTTTGAGCATCAACTTGCTCTGTAGAACCGCCGATCTTTACAGGAGGCAGGCGTCAAATCTCTGAGTGCTCCATAGCCACGGTCTCCCTACCCTGCAAGTTCCTGGCTACCCTGCCCCTCTGCCCCCAGCCCGAGAAAACGGTGGACAACTTGACGCGACAAGGCGCTACAGGGGGATTGCAGTCATTCGGCAAGAACGGTGGTCTGGACCTATCTGCCCACATCGGACAACTACCAGCAAGGGGCAACGCTGGTCTATGGTGCAAGCAGCAGAAAACCGCAGCCTTTATATAGTACAAATAAATTAAAGCTATGGTATTTAAGCCTTAGTATTCTGGAAACTAAGTTCCTTGAGGATCACAGCGGTCGTAGTTCGAGCCCCCGCTGCCGCCGCCCCCTTAAAAAAGGGGTTCCTCAATCCCTGGATGGGGATGCCCCCTTTTTAAGGGGGTTGGGAGATCAAAGCTCCATCAATAAAGGGGAAAAACTTAATTTACGCTGTACTTAGTATTAAGAGGTGCTCTAATGCTGGGGGTTAGCTATGATTAAAAACGCTCTCCCTAGTGGTCTCCCCCTTTGCCGCTATGCCCACCCCACGCCTCCATCCCGATACGATTGCGACAGTTCGCGATCGCGCTGACATTGTCGATATTGTGTCTGAGCATGTCGTGCTTAAAAAGCAGGGCAAAGACTATGTGGGCTTGTGCCCCTTTCACGATGATAAGTCCCCAAGTTTTAGCGTGAGTCCGGCGAAGCAGTTTTACTATTGCTTTTCTTGCGGAGCGGGGGGCAATACCTACAAATTTTTGATGGAGTTGGGGCAGCGATCATTCACCGATGTCGTGCTCGACCTAGCCAAGCGCTACCAGGTTCCGGTCAAAACCCTGGAACCCGAAAAGCGCCAAGAACTCCAGCGGCAGTTGACTCTGCGAGAACAGCTTTATGAAATTCTCGCGGTCACGGCGAGCTTTTATGAACATGCACTACGCCGAGAGGATGGGGCACGGGCGCTGGCCTACCTGACCCAGCAGCGGGGACTCGCCGACACAACGATTCAGCAATTTCAGTTGGGGTATGCGCCGGGGGGTTGGCAGACTCTCTATGCTTACTTGGTTGAGCAAAAGCACTTTCCCGTAGCCTTAGTCGAACAAGCGGGGCTGATTGTGCCTCGCACCTCTGGCAGTGGCTATTATGATCGGTTCCGCGATCGCCTGATGCTCCCCATTCACGACACGCGCGGCCGGGTGATTGGGTTTGGGGGACGGGCCCTCTCAGATGAAGATCAGCCCAAATACCTCAACTCCCCTGATACTGAACTATTTGACAAGGGGCAAACCCTGTACGGGTTGGACAAGGCCAGAGCGGCGATCGCCAAACAAGACCGAGCCGTGGTGGTCGAAGGGTATTTTGATGTAATTGCGCTGCATGCGGCGGGTAGCCCAACAGCGGTGGCGTCTCTAGGCACGGCTTTTAACGCCAATCAGGTGCGGCAACTGTTGCGTTACACCGAGTCTAAACAAGTCATCCTAAATTTTGATGCCGATGCGGCGGGGGTGAAGGCGGCACAGCGGGCGATCGGTGAAGTTGAGGCCATGGCCTACCGGGGCGACGTGCAGTTACGGGTGCTGAATATCCCTGAAGGCAAAGACCCCGACGAATATTTGCAGCATCATCCGATTGAGGCATATACCGCTTTACTCGACCAGGCTCCCCTCTGGATTGATTGGCAGATTCAACAAATTGTGGCCGGTCGGGATCTGAGTCAGGCAGATCAGTTCCAGCAATGTTCCCAAGCGATCGTGGAGCTGCTGAGCGAAATTGCGAATGCCGACACGCGCACTCACTACGTACGGCAATGTGCTGAGTTATTTAGCCATGGTGATGGTCGCTTAGTGCCTCTACTGGCCGAAAATCTCATGGTGCAGGTGCGGCGCCAGCGGCGATCGCCAAATAGCGACACCCCCCGCCCCCGGCTATCTTTTACCCAAACCAGTACGCTAGAGCAGGCTGAGGCGGTGCTGCTACGGGTCTTTATCCATAGTCCAGAGCATCGTCCAGAGGTCTTGACGGTCTTGGAAAACCGCGACTTGCAGTTTAGCTTTTCTCACCATCGATCCTTATGGCAAACGATCCGGGCACAAGTCGTGACCAACCCCGATGATTTAGTGGGGTGGTTGCGCGATCGCACCGCTGAGTCAGCGATCTTGGCCCAAACTCAGCATCTCTTTTACCTCGATGAAAAAACGCACCGCGACGTCCTACGAGCGCCCTTGGTGATTCGAGCGGCGGCCGCCTGTATCGAGCAAACTCTGTGTGAAAAACGTTATCGGCACTTCCTCCAACTCTGGACTGAGGGCGACACCACACAGTCGGCTGATCAGCAGACCTATTATCAAAATCAGATCTACGCCGAAAAGCGCCGTATTGCTGAACTAGAGAAAGAACGGCAAACTACTTTTGAAGATCTCGCGCGGTTGCCCTGGGTCGGAGTGGATAGTTGACCATCAAATGGACAGGGCCGGACTGTTTGCGCTCCTCAAAGTTGACTCTTCAAAGTGTTGACCCGCGATCACTTGACTCGTTCAACGCCAGTATTGAAACTTCAGTGATCGCCCTAAACACCGCACCAGAATTGCCTTCCGCGAGGTCCAGGACGGCGGTTCGTCCTGGTCGATAGGGGTCTGGGGGGAAATCGAAATTCCCCCCAGTGCATCGTCTTGGCTTTACCCGAATGGTCGTCTTACGATCCCGGCAAGCTAGATCATAGCCATGCCTAAGAGCGTCAGGTACACGACTTGGTATGTTCTGAAAAAAGAATATTTGCAACAACGCAATCACGTTGCCAAAAGCCTGGAATTCCATAAACAGTCGAGACGTGAAACCCTTATAAATCAGGGCTTATATTTTTCTCTGCTCGTAACTTGCCAAGTCGTGTCAGGTAGTCAAGCCGAGCCCTTGGGGGCAGGCCCCCAAACCTCCAGATGTGGGGACCTATAGCCCTGTACATTTTGTTCAAGTACATTTCGTTGGCTTGAGGGGAATAGGGAATAGGGAGTAGGGAACAGGATGTGCTTGATTCGACTGCTGCTGACCCGTTGAGTCCAGACTTCGTTCAGTCTTGTCAGCAAAACGCTGTAGGGTGATGAGACAGTTATGGAGAGGCACTGGTATGGCTGAGCGAATCATCAGACTAGGGGCGGCCCTAACGGCAAGTTATCTAGCGCTTGGAACAGCGGTGATCGCGCACCCTCCATTCCCTTCACCAGAGCGGCTAGCCCCATCCGCAGTGCAGCCCTTTGAGAGGCTTGCCCAAGCTGAGACTGAACCAGCCCCATTCGAGCCCTTGGTGGTGCCAGAGCAGTTTGCCATGGAGGTGCCGACGGACTGGTTTACCCAAGCCTCCGAGATCGACGGCACGACTCTCATCAGTAGTTATGAGCTCGCCACTGGTGCCCCCGATCTGACCGACATCAAAACGGAAATCATGGTGGTGGCAGAGCCGCCCGATGTCTATGTAAGCCGGGAGCTGGATGTCTTAATTGAAGAGGCATTGGCCGGAGCCTATGAGATTGATAGCTACGGAATTGTCAGCGTCGGCGGTAATGAAGCCCTGCGCATTTGGCTCAGGCAACTCCCCGACGAATTTGCTCAACAGGTCATCACCTTTATCGGCGATGGTCGAGGCAGTACGGCCAGAATTGTGTCGTTCTATAATGACGATTCCCCAGAGACGAAGGATTTGCTGCTACACATGCATGGCTCCTTTAGTTTTGCTACTGCGGGAGAATAACCTTGCTAGAGTGAAGAGCATGGCAATTAAGCTCCTGAGTCTATGAGCAGCCCTCGGCAAATCTTAGTTATTGTCCATCAGGCGACCTCCAGTCCCGGTTTGGTAGGTGAGCAGTTGCGATCGCGAGACTACCAACTGGATATCCGATGTCCAGCCCTGGGGGATGGCCTGCCAGCCACGATGGCGCAACATGAGGGCGCGATCGTGTTTGGGGGACCGATGAGCGCCAATGATGACGATACCCTGCCGTTTATTCGGACTGAACTCGATTGGGTAAACCTGGCAGTGGCGTCGAGCAAACCTTACTTAGGCATCTGTTTAGGGGCCCAGCTGTTGGCGCGGGTGTTGGGTGCCCGAGTGTCGCCGCATCCCCAGGGTCAGCGCGAAATTGGCTACTACGACCTGCTACCCACCCCCACGGGGGGGCATATTTCACCCAGCCGATGACCGTCTATCAGTGGCACCATGAAGGCTTTGAGTTGCCCAGCGGCGCCGTGCATCTGGCGACGGGCGCAACATTTCCCCACCAGGCTTTTCAGTATGGCGATACGGCCTTGGGCTTGCAGTTTCACCCCGAGATCACGACCCCATTAATGACCGATTGGACAACTCGTGGTGCCGATCAGCTCACCTTGCCTGGCGCCCACCCCCGCGATCGCCATTTAGCGGATCACCAGCGTTATGGCTCCCAAGTTGAGCGGTGGCTAGATGGGTTCCTCTCGCTCTGGCTAGGGAGTGCTGAATGGGCGCGATCGCAATCAGCTTAGTTGTGATTGAGTCGCCTTGGTGGTGGGAGTCATCATCTACCGGAGACATCTAGAAGGCTTGTAAACCGCCGCAACTTGTGGAACAGTCTTTGATAATTTGCGGGCAACTGCATTCACCTGGGGAAAAGTTGTGAACGTTGGCATCATTGGCACAGGACTCATGGGCGCACCGATGGCGCTCACGCTACAGCAAGCTGGTCACACTGTGGTGGCCTATAACCGGTCTGCGGCAAAGCTCCAACCATTAGCTGCTCAGGGAATTCAAATCGAGTCGACCCCTGCAGCGGTGTTGACGACCTGTGACTGCACCATTTTGATGTTGGCCGACGCGACCGCGATCGCCGCTACCCTCTTGACCCCAGAAGCCCAATCGGCCTTGGCGCAGCACACTCTGATTCAAATGGGCACCATCGCCCCTGAGCAGAGCCGCCACCTGCAAGAGCAAGTGATAGTGGCTCAAGGGCAGTATCTAGAAGCGCCGGTACTGGGCAGTATTCCGCAGGCACAGGATGGGAGTTTGATCGTCATGGTGGGCAGCACCCCTACGCAGTTTGAGCAGTGGCAGCCGGTGTTAACCGGCCTCGGAGACCCGGTGTTGCATGTGGGGCCAGTCGGGGCAGGGGCCGCTGTCAAACTCGCGATGAATCAGTTGATTGGGTCACTGACCACGGCGTTTGCCCTGAGCCTAGCCCTGGTACAGCGAGAAAACATACCGGTCGAAACCTTTATGGACATTGTTCGTAACAGTGCGCTGTATGCGCCGACCTTTGATAAAAAGCTGAGCCGCATGTGCGATCGCAACTTTAGTCACCCTAATTTTCCGACTAAGCACCTGCTCAAAGATCTGCGACTGTTTAGTCAGGCCGCCCAAGCCGCCGGTCTCGACCCAGCCCTCACAGAAACGGTAGCGGCGACTGTACAGCAAGCGATCGCTCAAGGTTTAGCCAATGCCGATTATTCGGCTCTGTACGCAGCGGTGAATCCCGAAGTTTGAGGCAGGTTCGCCCAGCGCCATCCGGAGTTTAAGGCAGACAACTCAGCCAAATCTAGTCATCCGCAGTTGAGTGAGAGCAATCCCGATCGCTAGAACGCCAGTGTGACAAACTTTTCATTTCCGTAGGACGGGTCCTGACACGACTTGGTATGTTCTGAAAAAAGAATATTTGCAACAACGCAATCACGTTGCCAAAAGCCTGGAATTCCATAAACAGTCGAGACGTGAAACCCTTATAAATCAGGGCTTATATTTTTCTCTGCTCGTAAATTGCCA
>JBCDAJ010000061.1:0-35026 GCA_039185935.1 Cyanobacteria bacterium P01_F01_bin.56
AGCAGCCCCTAGGTAGGGCTGCTGAAAAAGTCTAGAATCCCCAATACACAGGAGACATAGCCGTTCTGAGTGGCATTTATGTGCAAGGCAAATTCGCTGAAAGTCCTATTCTCTCGTCAACAAACCTTGCACTTCATCTGTCATTTGTTGGCTGAAATGGCTGAATATCAACGAATCTGACTTTTTCAGTAAGCCCTACTTACACAGCAAGTATGCTTATTCCGAATTCAGAATTCCACATTCTGCCATAGCTTCCCTTGCCCCGCTGCTTCCCCGCACTAAAGAACCGCATGCAAATTGACGCCGCCCGGTGCTAGTTACGGCAAGCTGTCGTTTAGTCAAAACAATTCCGATTGCTGGAACTCATGTGTAACTGGCCTTCCATGCTTGTCGGACTTGTCCTGACCGCAGCTCTCGATCAATTCAGAGCGTAAACCTGCCCATCGAACAAAATTCGAGTAATCCCTTTCGCTTCGAGGTAACCCTGGGTTTTGTTGAGCATCAGCGCATCGGGGACCTTGATGATTCTTTGATTGCGACGAGCAAAGCGGCGGGCAATGCGATGATTGTCAAACACCGGCAGGGTTCTGGCTTGTTCTTCGCCAGGGGGAATCGCCCCCAATTCAGAAAAATCTTTGAGTGGGCAAGTGATGAGCTCGGCCATCCGGTCAACGACCAAATAGCATGGCTTTGTGAGCAAGAAATTATCAAAAGAGTGAATCGTCAATTCTGCTTCACGGGGAATGCTGTAGGCTTCGGCCTCGTCGTCTTCGGCCTCGTCCTCCCAGGGTTCATCATCCCAATCTTCGTCGTCAGTCTCTTCGTCGAAGTCTTCAGCATCTTCTAGCTCATCAGAGACCCAAGCCGCGACTTCTTGTTCTTCATCGTCAGATTCTAAGACGGGTGCTGATGCGGGTTGGGCACTCACAACCGTTGGCTGCGGAGACTCCTCATCTGGCTCATTCGGTTCGTCTGGCTCGTCTGGTGTGGCCACGACGGGCGTTGGGACTGGCGCTTCTTGGCTGGCCGAACGACGCGCGGTGGAGCGTCGCCGCGATCGCCGCTTGGTAGGAGTCTCCACGGGTTCGGGGGATGCTTCTGCTACTTGTTCCTCGGGGGAGCTTTCTGTCGCCTCGTCTTCTATTACTTCCTGGGTAGAGTCCGGTTCCGCATCTACCGGTTCAGCTACTTCAAGTTTGTCCGGCTCCGCCTCTAGCTGTTCAAATACGACACTACTCTCAAGGGGAAAGCTGCCGCGTTCGCCACTACGTTTCCACTTCATCAATTTGGCGTATTCCTCATCGGGGAGGACTTGCTTTAACACCCGGCTGACGGTGCTACTGCTGATACCAAATTTGTTCGCTAGCGTTGAGGTGGTTTCTCCCGGTTGGCAATAAATACTCGTAATTTGCCGTTTGTCAGAGTCAGAAAGTTTGCGAGGTGCCATTCCGGAATGCGTTATCTCTATCGTTTCGCCTTTATCTTACTGTGCGGCTGGCGTTACGGACGCAATTGACTCAAGTCGGTAACTTGACGCTAGGGGGCGTTACCAATCAATGCTAGAAATCCGATGGGAAACGCATTAGTGCGTCTACTTCAACTTATGGGCTAGGAGCTGCAACCATCTCTGGGCAGAGAGTCTAGCTGTAAGGGATCGGCTTGAAAATAAAGTACCCAGACAAGACTGTGGCAGGGGGGATGGGTAGCAGGGTCGGTGGGATGTTATTTAAGCGCCACTCCCTAATCGATGGCAGCCTCTAGCGAAGCGCCGTCTACATTCATCCAAATCTAACTGTGGACAGCGCTTTCAGCGGCACTTTATTGGTCTCGATACGGGTGAAGCGACATTTCTGACGTAGTCACCAAACGCATTCTGAAAATGTTCAAAAATGTTTGCGATTTGGTTGAAATCGACCTTCTCAGATTTGGGAAAACTAAAGAGCACTCTGACAGTTTCTAGTCCCAGTCAAGAGAGCTATCCCCAAGCAAAGAAATGCTGTGTAAAGCAGCACCCGTCTGAAATTCAGGTTACGCTTAAGAGCTAATCATATTGCTTATCCACTCAGCCGCACACAGATCAGACATGGAATTGGCCAACCGCATTCAGCAAGTTTCCCCATCAATGACCCTGGCCATTTCTGCTAAGGCCAAGGCGATGAAAAGTGAAGGCATTGATGTGTGTAGCTTTAGTGCCGGGGAACCGGATTTTGATACGCCAACGCACATCAGAGAGGCGGCTAAGCGAGCGCTGGATGAAGGAAAAACGCGATATGGCCCGGCGGCTGGGGAACCGGCGTTGCGAGATGCGATCGCCCAAAAACTCAGAACTGATAACCAACTTAACTATCAAGCCGATAACGTCATCGTCACCAACGGTGGCAAACACGCTCTCTATGGGTTAATGATGGCTGCCATCAATCCTGGGGATGAGGTCATTATTCCGACTCCCTACTGGGTGAGCTACCCAGAGATGGTCAAATTGGCGGGGGGCCACCCAGTTCTGATTCACACGACGCCAGCAAGCGGCTATAAGCTCACACCGGCGCAGCTACGGGCGCACATCACGGATAAAACCAAGCTCTTTGTCTTAAATTCGCCCTCGAACCCGACCGGTACGGTCTACACCCCGCCAGAAATTCGGGCTTTAGCCGCAGTGGTGGTTGAGGCCGGTATTTATGTGGTCTCTGACGAAATCTACGAGAAGATTTTGTACGGTGATGCGCAACACCTGAGCATTGGTGCGGTCAGCCCAGAAGCCTTTGACCGCACCATTATTAGCAACGGTTTTGCTAAGGCTTATGCGATGACAGGGTGGCGAGTCGGTTACCTAGCAGGGCCGCAACCCCTGGTCAAAGCCGTGGGCGTGTTGCAAGGGCAAAGCACTTCGAATGTCTGTACCTTTGCGCAACATGGGGCGATCGCGGCCCTCACGTCATCTCAAGCCTGTGTAGAGACGATGCGCCTCGCATTTGCAGAAAGACGCGAGTTCATCTATGAGCGCTTGAATCGGATTCCTGGCCTCAGTGCGACCAGACCCGATGGCGCATTTTATCTCTACTGCAGTATCGAAAGTGTCGGCCTCCCTTCGATTCAGTTCTGCGAAGCTTTATTAGAAGAGAAGCACGTCGCAGTGATTCCTGGCCAAGCCTTTGGCAAAGAAGGCACCATTCGCATCTCCTACGCTACTGACATGGCTACCATCGAAGCCGGCATGGACCGGCTCGAAGCATTTGTGAAAGCGCGTCTCTAAAGGGCAAAAATCGGAATAGTGCTACCGGCAAACTCCCGATGTGGTTTAGTCAAAATTAGTTAACCAGCAGCACTTTGGCTTTTGTCGGCATGATTGCTACACGCCCTTGAACATGACTTTGTCGCTCATGGCCGCAGGCGGTGGCGGTGGCGGTGGCGGCGTGGCTCGGTTAAGTTGACGGACCCCCATCTGATTTAGCCCGATACCGATGACGATGACGGCCCCCCCCACGTACTGAGCAGACGTGGGCACCTCGCCCAAAATTAGAAACGCCGCCAACACTCCGGCAATCGGGGTAAATGCTGTTGCTAGCGAAATTTCGCTGGCGGTACTTTGTTTCAAACCTGTGAACCAGGCCAGTTGGCCACCCACCACAATGATGGCGCTGTACAGCAACATCCATCGCCACAAAAAAGGCGATGTTACATCCATAAAGTGGCTGGGCTCAAACAGAATCAGCACAATGAAAAAGAAGGTAATCGTCCCGATGAACATGCGATAGATATTAAACACCCCCAAGGGAATTGCCCGTAAACTCACTTTACTAATCAGGTTGGAAACCGCCTTAAACACTGCTGCCAGCACGGTTAACAACTCACCCTGGCCAATTTGCAAGCCCGAAGCCATCGTGACCATATCGGCTCCTGGTGGTTGCAGCAGCACTGTCAGAGCTACGCCAATGAAAGAAATGACGGCACCCGCAATGACCCAAGCGTTGACGCGATCGCCCAACAGCAGCACCGACAGTGCCAACACCAGAGGCGTATCAATTTGCCCCACCAAAATCACGTTATTCACCGACGTGAGCGACAGCGCGGTGAAAATTAATGACGGCACGACCGCCGCGCTCAAAATGGCAATTAGCGTCAAAACTCCCCACTGTTTGAGCGAAATTTGCTGCAGGACTTTTGGCCGTAATTGCCGAAAGTAGATTAGAAATAGCAGGCCAAACGCACAAACATTGCCCACAAACAGCACATTGCAAAAAGAAACTGGGTTTTGACCATCCATAAAATTAGCCGCGCCAATTTCAGTCAACCGTTGGGTAACTGAGTTAGCCGCGCCAAAAATCAAAATGGCAACAATCAGGAAGACTCGACCCGATGGTTGAAACGTTTGACGCTGGCTGTCCATGCAAAAAAATCCTGTCGATTTTGCGTTATAGAAAACAAGCAACCACTTAGCTAATCGTTGCGATCGCCTCGAACCATCCAAACGTTAATGACTTTTGTCTTCGCCTTTGTGAGCATTTCCTAAAAGTTAAGTGATCGTCGATTCCTTCCCGCAGCGATCGCATACGAGAGACCGCAACCTCGTGATGACAGCTAGAGATTACCTTTTTCGCTAATCCTAATCAACCCAGCCGATTTCTTCGTCAGAGAGCATTTTATTCTTTTGTTCACCGTGGTCGATCGCGTAGTCAGGAACGTTTTTGTAAGCAGGCAACCGTCGACTCCGAGAAATGTCGCCACCGGTCGATTTATAAGTCGGCAGACGCCGACCGCGATAGATATCACCGCCACCTGGGGGTAGCTTCACCGTTAGGGCGGGTTTGGTTTCCAGTTCTGGAGAGGCGGCTGTTGGCACCGGGATAGCAGGTTCGGGCTCGGGTACGGGTTCAGTCTCGGGCTTAGCCTCAGCAGCTTCTGTCATTTTTAGGATGACGGTTTTGGCCTCTGCAAGTTCTTTGGTGACCTGCTTAAGTTTGTTCGCATCGGTCTTAGCGGCTTTTTGCGTTTGCTCAAGGGTATCTTTCAGCTCAAATAGGCGCTCTTGCTGCTTATTTAGATCTTCTTGCAGACCAAGCACCTGTTTGTCTAACGTGGCTTCTTGCTTCTGGGCAGCGGCGAGATCTGTCCTCAGCTGAGCCACTTGTTTTTCAAGCTCAGCTTTGGTGACCGTGCGACTGTTGGTAGCGCTGGCTGCGGTTTTAGCTGCCGCCTTAGTGCTCCCACGAGCTTTTGTCGTGCTGCTAGAAGTTGATTTTGCCCGCGTTGAGGAAGACTTAGCCCGGGATGCAGCAGCCGTCGCAGCGGATTTTGCCGCTGCCGCTTTGCCGGCTGCCGCTTTGGCTGGAGGCTTTGACGGCTTAGCAGATTTAGCTGACGGACTATCGGGACCATTGGCCTCTTCTTTCAGCAAGTCAGATAGATTTTTTTTAGTCATGGTTGGCTCCAGTCTTGCTGTACTTCTTCGGCGACCCGGTAGTAATCGGCTTTAGCTTCTTTGACGTTAGCACCGCGCCAATGAGTGATGGGAACTCCCTCTAAAGCAGCGCGCTCGTGAGCTTTGTAGGTGCGAATAACCGCCTCGCAGGCAGGAATATCTAGGCTGTTTAAGGTTTGCTGAGCGTCGACGGCTTCCGGCAAACTGCGCGAGTCGACCTTGGTCAGTAACACTCGATGGGCCACACCCGCCGGTGCGATCGCCGTTTTGATCGTCTGCACTAGAGCAGCCAAATCCATCGGTGCGGGCGGCGTGGGCAACAAAATATAGTCGGCTATGGGCACCACTGCCGCCAAGGCATCGGAGTTTAATGCCGGAGGAGTATCCACCACAATGAGAGAATAATCATTCACCTTCTTTAGTTTGCCTAGCAGGGTGGCGTCTGTCGCTTTTGTGATATCAAACGTCATGGGTTGAGGGTTACGTGACACCCACCAACTTGCCGACGCTTGGGGATCGGCATCAACTAATAAAACAGCCTGCGACTCCGAGAAGATGGCAGCCATATTGACGGCGGTCGTCGTCTTACCGACGCCCCCTTTGCCGTTGAGCACGGCCAAAACTTTGGGAGACGAGCCCTTGCGCTTCGCGGCCAAGGCAAAACTCCTTTACTGTGGTGACGCAGTCCGCCACTGTAAACGCCAGTAGTGGACTCATGACAGCATGACTATATCGCAGATGCGATCGTCCAACGCTCTGTAATCGCGAAAATTTGAATCTCAACCAAAGCGCCGATACCCACCGATACCCAATTGGGGGGCCGAGATGCTGGCGCACTGAGCAAGCGCTTGCTCCTATTCAGAGGTCATCTCAGAGTTGCCAATGTCGTCAAGGTCAGCGAAATTAAAACTCTCGGCTGCTGTCACGTCTAATTCGTCGTTGTTCAGCAGCGCCATATCGTCAGCTATGGTGGCTGCCGCAGACTCATCGGCATAGGTGATTGCAGGCAATCCAGCGCCTTTCAACCCCTTCGAAATTCGTTCAGGGCTGCTGGAAAACACGACAAACAAGGGCCGCACCGTGTTTGCCTCATCGCTAATCAGATGCTGGTAACGCGCCGGCAGTAGCCACTCATAGCCGCGATCAAGCAATATTTGCGTTTGCCGCCAACGCATTAGCAAATCGGAAAAATCTTCGTTAGGGCGATGAATGAACAGCAGAATTTCAATCCCGGTTTTGATTTTCCACTCGGGGTCGCACATCAGCAGCGCTACATCGCAGGGCAGCAGGACTGATTCGCCTGCACTCAACTGCATACCCGCATGCCCGGTCGGCTCAATCGGACTGCGAACTTTAATCACCGGTAGCGGAATCGTGACCACACTTTCTTTAGGGCGCCGCATACTGGGGATGACTTCCAGGTAGGGTCGATATTGCTTGAGCAGGGCGATCGCGCCATCATAGGCACTGCTCGTCGCAAGGAGGTTCTCATATTGAACCTGCTGGGTAGTCATAAACACTCCATCTATTTCGCCTCTCTTGCCATCTTAGCCAACCTATTATTGACATCGCCAACCATGCCAGGGATTGCTCACACGCCCTTTGTCTTGGCTGACACTCTCGGCTGACACGACGACCGCCAGCAAAAGTAAGCATATATGATGAAAAGCAATTCACCCCCTGGCTGACCGTGTAGTGTCGCCTTAGGTTGTGGGTAGCCCTTAGTTGTTCAAACGCGATTTTATTCTGCAATGACGACGGAGCAGGCGTTGCCACTCACCGATATTGATTTTGAATGCGCCTCAGCAGCGATCGCTGGGCCAGATACCGTTGGATTCGATGCCTCAACCGGGTGCCCAGCTTACCCATGCAGGGCAAGTCTACACAGTGCTAGAAAGGCGACATCGCTATCGATTTACCGCGAACCATTACCAGCTACACAAGATCGATTTGTACGTGCAGCTAGCAGGGGCTGAAGATGACAAAAGTTGGCTAGGCGATCGCTGGGTGATGGGCGATGTGACCTGCGAGTACAACGCGCGATCGGAACTGGTTCGTTGTGCGGTCAATCCCGAGGGGCCTTGTGACGACTGTACGCAGTATCAGGCGAGAGAATGATAGATAAAGGGAGTATGAGGGTGAGAGGGAGAGGGGGCTGAGGCCTCGGGTTGCAGAGTTGCAGAGGTGCAGGGTCTCAGAAAGTTGCGGAGATGGATGGGTGCTGACTCCTGCTGGCTGACCTCTGATTTCTGATTTCCAAACTCCGACTTCCGACTTCCGAACTCTAATGATTGCAACAATTTGCCAACCCTTTCGCCGGAATGCCGCTGTCGTATTAGCCTATAGTTTGGCCTGTCACCCGTTTCGTGTCATGATTTCACTGCTGTCTGCCCTCGATTGGAACCAACTTGCCGATCAGTCCCTCGCGGGGGAAATCATCAGTCGGGAAGCCGCGCATCAGGTTCTCCAAGCGTCGGATACGGAATTGCTGGCCCAACTCCATGCCGCTTATCGGGTCCGTCACCACCATTGGCAAAATCGAGTCCGACTACACTTTTTGCTGAATGCTCAGAGTGGCCTCTGTCCTGAAGATTGCCATTACTGCTCGCAGTCCAAAATTTCCACTGCGGAAATCGACAAGTATCCCCTCATGGCCAAAGATCGGGTACTGGCCGCCGCAGAACGAGCCCATACGCTAAAAGCCGGCACCTTTTGCATGGTGATTTCGGGGCGATCGCCCGCCGAACCCACGTTTAATCGGGTGCTGGATTTGGTGAGCGACGTCAAAGCCCAGTACCCGATGAAAATTTGTGCCTGCCTGGGTCTGCTGGATGAAAGGCAGGCGGAACGCTTGGCCGCAGCCGGTGTCGATCGCATCAACCACAACCTCAACACAGCCGAAAAGAATCACGAAAACATTTGTACGACCCATACCTTTCAAGACCGCGTAGGAACTGTCGAAGCGGTCAAAGCGGCTGGACTCACCACCTGCTCGGGCGGCATTTTGGGCATGGGCGAATCGGCCGATGACGTAATTGACTTGGCACTGTCGCTGCGCAAGTTGGAAGTTACGAGCGTCCCGCTTAACTTCTTAATTCCCATTCCGGGTACACCGTTTGAGACTCGTGGTGATCTCACGCCGCGTCAGTGTTTGCGGATGCTGTGCCTGTTCCGCTTGTTGCTGCCCAGTCAAGAAATTCGCATCGCTGGGGGACGTGAGGTGCAGCTGCGATCGCTCCAGCCCCTGGGGCTCTATGCCGCCAACTCCATTTTTATCGGCGATTACCTCACTACACCGGGTCAAGCAACCACTGCTGACTTTGAGATGATTCGGGATGCTGGCTTTGTCCTCGAAGCGCCGGATGGCTCTGTTCTGGAGGGCGATCCCGTTGCAGAACTAGCGGCGGTAGGGACTTAAGGTTATGAGGGTGGCAGGGTGTGATAGTAGCAGGGTGTGAGCGCGGAGGAAGTTTTCAGTCAGAACGATACCTATTGGAGGTAGAGGCTATCAAGATTGTGTCGTGATGGAATTAAGGCTACTTAAGTACCTGTGCAGAAATATTTACAGACTAGATGACTGTATTCAGGTGGCTTCAACTGCTTTTTCCTGTAATTAATTTTGCCTACTTACTAAGGAGATTTCTGTCAATGAACATACCCATTCGGCGGTGCATTACGCTTCGCTAATGACACCCTACAAGCGGTAAGGGATCGGCTTGAAAATAAATTACCCGGACAAGACTGTGGCAGGGTGGATGGGTAGCAGGGTCGGTGGGATGTTATTTAAGCGCAACTCCCTAAATTCTTTCCTGTAAATCTCCTAAGTCCACTCCTACAATCTCGGTCTGTTCTTTTTGAGAAATCGCCTTGTTTTAGGATGCTTCCCTCTTTGTTCTCGAATTTGAACTCTTCATGTCGAGTTCTGGTTGCTTGATTGCTCCAAACGTCAAAATTCTCCTGTTGCCCCACTCCCCCACTCCCCCACTTCACCTACCTCACTTCCCCCCCCAGCTCCCCAGCTCCCCCACTCCCCCACCCACCCACTTCACCTACCTCACTTCCCCTACCCCCACCCATCCCATGACCCAATGGCAACAAGGGACTACTCTAGAACTCGAAATTACGGATCTCAGCAGCGATGGTGACGGCGTTGGCCGCTGGGATAATCGCGTGGTGTTTGTGCCCAATACGGTGCCGGGCGATCGCATCCGGGCGCGGCTTGTGTTCGTGAAATCCAAATTTGGGCGCGGTCAGGTTGTGAAGATTGCCGAGGCATCGAGCGATCGCATTCGCCCCGCCTGCATTGTGGCCGATAAATGTGGCGGCTGTCAGTGGCAATCGGTAGCTTACCTGGCCCAGCTCGCGGCTAAGCAACAGCAGGTCTTAGATGCCCTAGAACGCATTGGTCACTTTACCGATATTCCCCTCAGCCCCATCATGGGAGCCGACAATCCGCTCAGCTATCGCAATAAAGCAACTTATCCCCTCGGCGTTTCGGCCAAGGATCAGGTGAAGGCAGGCTACTTCCGAAAAGGCAGTCACCAAATCGTCAACCTCAATCAGTGTCCGGTGCAGGACGATCACCTCGATCCGCTACTGGCAGAGGTGAAGCAAGACATTCAGGCACGGGGCTGGTCAATTTATAACGAAGCCACGAAAGCTGGCGACTTACGACATCTCGCGTTGCGAGTCGGACGGCGCACTGGCCAGGTACTTCTGACGTTGGTCAGCACCACTTGGGAGTTGCCGGGTATTGAGGCACAGTCGGCTGACTGGAAAATGCGCTTTCCCAATCTGGTGGGAGTTTGCGTCAACCTGAATCCAAAACCTGGTAACGCCATCTGGGGACCCGAAACGCGATTTGTCATTGGTGCGCCCTATTTAGAAGAACGCTTTGCCAATCTGACTTTCCACATCTATCCCACAACGTTTTTTCAAGTGTATACAGAACAGGCCGAACGGCTATTACGGGTGATTTTAGATGAGCTGCAACTGCAAGGTACGGAATTTGTGGTCGATGCCTACTGCGGCATTGGCACCCTAACGTTGCCGATCGCTCAACGCGCCCAATATTGCCTGGGTCTCGAGGTGCAGGCCGAGGCGATCGCAACGGCGATTGAGAACGCTCGCCTCAACGGCATTAGTAACGCCCATTTTGAAGCGGGTACCGTGGATAAACTGCTGCCACAGGCGACCCGATTTTTAGCAGACCGGCAACCGGATGTGGTGGTGCTTGATCCGCCTCGTAAGGGCTGTAGCGATCGCGTCCTCAGCGCCCTGTTGTCTCTAAAACCTCAACGCATTGCCTACATGAGTTGCAATCCGGCGACCCTGGCTCGCGATCTAAAGCGGCTGTGCGGTGAAGGCGGCTATCGGCTGCAACGGGCGCAGGCCGCCGACTTTTTTCCACAAACAGCGCATGTAGAGTGTGTCGCGTTTCTGGTAGCGTAAGAAAGCCTCTCCTCCCAACACGGTCATGAAGTTTAGCGACATTGTTCAGCGTCTTGGTCTAACGGCAGAACAGTCTAGCCTCCAGACTGCGCCCACCAACGACCCAGAAATTACCGCCGTGACGCCTGTACAAACCGGCACCACCGGAACGATTAGCTACATCGAGGGAGGCAAATTTCAAGCTTATGTCGCCACCACACAGGTGAGTGCGCTGATTTTGCCCGCCGATGCTGATTTGCAGGCGCAAGCCAGCGATCGCGGGTTGGCCTGGGTCAGCATGGCCGACCCCCGCTGGGGATTTACGCAAACTCTGGCATTTTTCTACCAGCCTTACCAGCCTGCTCCGGGCATTCATCCCACTGCCGTGATCGATCCGTCCGTCCATCTGGGGAACAACGTCACTGTTGGGGCTCATGTCGTCATTTATCCAGAGGTGGCAGTGGGGGATGACGTGTGCATTCACCCCAATGTCGTGATCTATCCCCAAACGGAAATTGGCGATCGCACCGTGTTATACGCCAACTGCGTAATTCATGAGCAAACGCAAATTGGCTCTGACTGTGTAATTCACAGCGGGGCCGCGATCGGGTCAGAAGGGTTTGGCTTCATCTTGCATGAGGGCCGCTGGGAGAAAATTCCCCAATCGGGCCGCACAATTCTAGAAGCGGAGGTGGAAGTCGGCTGCAACGCGACGATTGACCGCCCTTCCGTGGGCGAAACGCGAATTCAGGCCAACACGAAGCTAGACAATTTGGTCCATATCGGCCACAACTGTCAGGTTGGCCCCAGTTGCGTGTTGGCAGCTCAGGTCGGACTGGCGGGCCAAGTTGAGGTGGCTGATCACGTCATCCTTGGGGGCCAGGTCGGGGCGGCGAATAAAACCCAGGTGGGAGCCAATGTGCAAGCGGGCGCCAAAGCCGGACTACACGGCAATGTGGCCCCAGGCAGCGTTGTCATGGGCAACCCCGCGAGCCCGTACCGTACCTTTTTAAAGTCCTCTGCCATTTACAATCGCCTGCCCCAAATGCAGCGCACCCTGAAGGAGCTGCAGCAGCAGGTCGCCACCCTACAGCAACAGCTTGAGGCCATCAACACCCAAGTTTCTTAAGGGTTCACCTTTTCTCGCATTGCCAAGGATCTTGCTATGAAGTTCAGCGAATTCGTCCAGCACTTAGCCGCGACCCAGCCCAATCCGCAAGTGCATCTGGCGGACGACCCCGATTTGACCGGACTGTCGGCCATTGAAGAATCGGCGGCACACACCCTGAGCTACATCGAAGGAGAAAAGTACGCCCACCACATCGCCACAACTCAGGCCAGCGCCCTAATTTTGCCATTGCAAGACGAGCTGCAGACCCAGGCCAGCGATCGCGGCCTGGCTTGGATTGCCGTTAAAGAACCGCGAGTCACCCTCGCCCAAGCCATTGGCTGCTTTTATGAGCCGGTCCGTCCCGAGCCTCAGATTGCGCCATCCGCCCAGATTCATCCCACTGCTCAGTTGGGTGACGACGTGGCGATCGCGGCCAATGCGGTGATTGGGGCTAACGCTCACATCGGCAATGGTGTGGCGATTCATCCCAACGCGGTGGTGTATGCCGGGGCCAAGGTGGGCGATCACACGGTACTCCACGCCAACTGTGTCATTCACGAGCGGTCGGAAATCGGCCCTGACTGTGTGATTCACAGCGGGGCGGTCATTGGTTCCGAGGGGTTTGGGTTTGTGCCCGTGCCCGAAGGCTGGGTCAAGATGCCCCAATCTGGCCATGTCGTACTCGCGGCGGGAGTAGAAGTGGGCTGCAACGCCACCATCGATCGTCCGGCCCTGGGCACAACTCAGGTGGGCCGCAATACCAAAATTGATAATCTGGTGCAGATTGCCCACGGCAGCAAAATTGGCGAAAATTGCGCGATCGCGGCCCAGGTGGGCATGGCCGGTGGCGTCAAAATCGGCAACCGTGTCATCCTCGCTGGGCAAGTCGGCATCGTGGACCATATTGAAATCGGGGATGGCGCGATCGGCACGGCCAAGGCGGGCATCCACAGCGATATTAAACCCGGTGAAATCGTCACCGGCATTCCGGCCCTTCCCCACAAGGTCTTTCTCAAAGCCTCAGCCGTCTTCCGCCGACTGCCCGAAATGCATCGCACCCTAAAGAAACTGAGTCGCCACGTTGACCTATAGTTAGCCGCTAGTTAGCCGCAGCCATAACAAGTGCAGACTGCAGAAATGAAGACCTGGCTAAATAGGGTTGCAGCACGTTGAAACAGCCTGAACTAAATGCAGCTTGCCATAGCAGAACGCGGAATTAAGATTGCGGAATGCGGAATGCAGAATTGAGAAGCCGACGACATGGGTCCTTCAGAGATTTGAGCTATCCTGACCTGATTGCGGATTGCTATATATTGCAGCACACAGAAAACAGCCTTCGGAACTCAGAAATAACATCCTGCTGAATTCCGAAGGCTGGTGATTTGAAATTCGGCGCTGGGTAGTAGGCTACAGTGCGCTAGTCTTCTCCAAGAGTTCGGCTTTTTGTTCTTCAACACTCTGCGGGCGATAGGTCAGCTTGGACACCACGAAAAACGCCACGAGCCCCACGATAGGACTAATCAGTGTAGGGAAGCCGTCAAAGTCGATTGTGAACAGCTCATTGGGGACATAGAGCAACGTGTTGTCGACCCCAAACATTGTCGGCATGAACATGAAGAAAACCAAGCGAGTCAATGAACCGGCGAGAATGCAGGCCAAAGCCCCCTGGCTGGTAGAGCGAGCCCAATAGATGCCCCCAATTAGCGGCACGACTAGGCCAGCAAAACTCATATCAAACGCCAGCAGCAACAACACCCCCGTTTGGGGTACTTGTAACCCTAAAAAGCAGCCCAGTATGGTGATGACAATGGCCATAAGCCGCGTAATCAGCAACAGGCGATCGCCCCCAGCCTCATGATGGCCAGAAGCATGGCGAATCCCCATCACGTTGTGTGCCAGCACCGAAGACGTGCCTAAGATGGCACCATCCGCCGTTGATAAAGACGCTGATAAAATTGCCGCTAAGACCAAAAGTCCCAACACCGGGGGAATCACATTTTCCAGCAGCGCAAATAGCACCGGCCCATCGGCAGTGACCCCCGTTTGAGCAAAGATGCCACCGGCACCCAGCGCAATTATTGAGAAGGGAATACCGACGATTAAGGTTCCTGCGGAAGCAACAAAACAAGCCTTTTGAGCCGTTCCTGGACTTTCAGCAGCAAAAATTCGCGCCATAAAGTCGATCGCCACCATATTGCCAAAGCCCAGAGCGATGATGCTAGCCCAATTGATGGCCGCTCCGGCTCCGACCGACGTTAACTGCTCTAATCCTAACGGTCCCATTCCCGGTGCGATGTCTATGCCAAAGGTCGTGAGCACATAAATCAACAGCCCCCAAGAACCGAGAAAGGCGATGAAAACCTGAATAAAGTCAGTGTAAGCAACTGCAAAAAGACCGCCAGACACCGTGTAAGCAAACACTAATACAGCTAAAAGCGTAATGCCGCCAAAATAGCTCAGTCCCAAAAAGTTTTGGAACATAAAGCCTCCAGCCACTAAATTTCCTGCCAGCAAAAAGGAAAAACTAACGGTCATAATGCAGGCGGCAATGACCTCTACCGTTCGCCCATACTTGACGCGATAAAAATCAGGGATGGTGATCAACCCCATGCTATTCATCGGTTTGGCGATGAACAATCCAGTTAGCAGCAGGCACAAAGACAGGCCAACAGGCAGAGCCGCCCCTGCCCAAAAACCAAATTCTGATGAGAGATCGGTGTTGCCTAAAGTTGCGTTAGAGTCCACCGACTGGGCCATTAACGTCGCCCCCGCCAGGGGTAACGCCAGCCCTCTGCCCGCCACCAAAAAATTGACGCTATCGCCTTTGATCTGTTGAGATGCCCAGACGCCGATTCCCAACGTACCCAACAGGAATACAATGATTCCCCACGAAAAAGCCGTATTTTCCATACACTCAATCCATCAGAACTAAACCACAAATTAGAAATATTGAAATTGAGCATTTAGATATGGCAAAGCCCAGGAAAAGAACATTAAGCCGACTCCCAATCGACTCATTCCTCCCGGGCTTTTATCCCTCCGTGCATCAGACTTTAGTGACAAAGACTGACTGCATCTCTTGGACCAGACACCTGACATTGCTGCCAAGCCGGAACCCTAGACGCTAAGTTCTTAAAGTTTTATTTGGCTGAAAGGAATATCAGCACTAGGCGCAAAAACCTAACTCTTCTAACAAAAATAGATCTTTGAAAGTTCCCTAAGCAGGACCTCTTAAAAGCTCAATACTCGCAGTTTTAACAGCTAATCCTGTGGGATTTAGTATTTACTGATACGCTTGCTCGTGAAAGTATCGAGGTGACAGCGCTCAAACTTTTTCTCATGGCTTAATCACAGGCGATCGCATTCAAAGCGCGTGAGCTAAAAAAACACCCCGATGCTCACCCAGATCACATGGCACCAAATACTGTGGACTCACATCAGAGCGGGGAAATTTGCCAGCCGATACAGGCTTTGGCTTTTTATTGATCAGTCTGGAATTTCGTTAACGATGTTTTCGAGAATGTTGAGTGAAGGCTGATGAAATTGTTGCGTTCCCCAATGAGCGCAGCTGTTTGCTTTTGTTCCTTGAGGTGGTTCAGCTAGAGTCCACTAGACATAAGCGGCCCACGGTGGCGAATCAATCGTAACCCTAACGGATTTCCAAGTCGGCACGAAAGATCGGCATTTCTAAAGAGGTTAGGGATTAGCTTGAAAATAAAATCCCCGGACAAGACTGTGGCAGGGTGAATGGGTCGCAGGGTAAATGGGATGTTATTTAAGCGCGACTCCCTTAGCTAGCAAGACTTTTATTGCTGTATTAGGACTGACGCAGTTGCATCCGATTTTGGCCTCGACCTTCCCAATTCTCGGCCCAGATTGGAGGAACTAAGGGGGCTTCTGCGTAAGCCTTATGTCTGTTGAATCAAGGGATGAATCGGGTATCTGAGATCGCGGGCAAGGTGCCTGCTCTTCGCTATTGATGGCTCGTTATCTGTTTGGGTGACGATGCCATTCATCCCTAAAATTAGCAACCCCGACTGTTATTTCTGAGTGCTGAATGGCTTTTTATTGGATTACACTTTCACCGCTTAAGACTTTGTTTGGGGTAACTTGATGACTTGATTAGCGATCGCGGTTCCCAGCAAAATCAGGGCACCACCAACCACCATCGATAGGGTAATGGCTTCTTTGAGAATGAGCGCGCCCCAGACAATGGCAAATAGCGGAATCAAGTAAGTTACCGTGAGCGCGCGCGTCGACCCCACCGTTTGAATGAGCCGGAAGTAGAGGATATAAGCTAACGAAGTGGACAGCAGAGCTAGCGCTAGAACAGCCAATATAGCCCGTTGCGAAGGGGGTGACTCAGGTAAGGTCAAGGGTAATAGCGGCAATAAAAAGACGGCTGCACTGAGCTGACTCCCGGTAGCAATCACAATAGAAGGGACGTTTTGGAGATGCTGACGAATCAAGGGAGCCGCGATCGCATACATGAAAGCTGCGCCGAGCCCAGTAACCATCGCTAACAGCATCTCTGGTGTCAAGACCGTGCCCCGCAGCCCGACTAACACCAATACTCCAGCAAAACCGAGTAGCAGTCCGATGATGCGACTGGCCGTTAGCTTTTCGTGAAGCCAAACATAAGCCACTGCGACGCCAAAAAAAGGCACGGTGCCATTGAGAATGGCTGTTATACCGGCGGGCAGTGACAGACTGGTAAACGCCAACAGCGAGAAAGGCAGCGCTGAGTTGATTAGGCCAACAATCGCTAGCGATCGCCAATGCTGCCGCAGTTGCAAGCCGAGTTTTTGGTACAGCAACAGCGGCAACAGCGATAGCCCCGCAAGCAGCACCCGCACCTCAATCAACCAAATTGGTCCTAGTTCCGGAGCGGCGATACGCATAAACAAAAAAGAGCCACCCCACAATGCCGCCAGTAAAAATAACTCAGCAATTTGCAGCGGGGCCATTTAAGCATCCTCCTGATATTGAGCAGCTTCCCAGCCGAGCATTACGGTTTTACGCAACGGTCCCCAGTGATAACCGCCAATCTCACCCGTCGCCCGAATGACTCGGTGACAAGGAATAAAGTATCCAACCGGATTAGCCCCAATTGCTGTGCCCACGGCTCGGGCCGCTTTGGGTTTGCCTAGGTGATTGGCAATGTCTTGATAGGTAGCCAAATGACCCCAAGGTAGCGTTAACAAGGCCCGCCAAACTTGCGTCTGAAAATTGGTTCCTTTCACCATGACAGATAAGGGCTGGCCATTAGCTGTCGTCAAAGAATGATTGAGACGATCCGCGATGGGTTGAGTTTGTTCAGGTCGCTGCAGCAGCTTGGCCTGCGGCCACTGGCGCTGTAGCCGATCCACCGGAGCAAGAGAGTCCGTCAATTCACAGAACTGGAGATTGCAAATCCCTCTTTCAGTTTGAGCAATTAAAGTTGTGCCAAACCGAGTGGGATGCAAGCCATAGGCAATTGTCAGGCCTCTGCCTCCATCGCGATAGTCAGCAGGTGTCATCGCTTCAAAGCGAATATAGAGATCGTGCAGCCGGCTAGGGCTCGATAGTCCGGAGTCTAGGGCCACAGTCAACAACGATTGAGTGGTTGCCAGACGACATTTTGTACTTTCCAAAGTCAACAGTTGGACAAACCGCTTGGGACTAACGCCTGCCCAGCGAGTGAACACCTTTTGGAAATGATGTTCGCTGAGATGCACATGACGGGCAACCGTCGCCAAATCTGGTTGCTGCTCATGATGTGATTGAATGAATGCGATCGCGGCAGCGACCCGTTCGTAATCTAACGATAAGGTTTGAGAATCTGACATAAGGTATCAATACAATCGTCGATATCTCCATACGCTATCGAATGCTTTGAGGCGTAACGATCCAGTTCTTGGCAAAATTGAGTGGCGTTACTCTAGACTGAGTGCGTTACTCTAGGGCGCATCATCAATTAACTCCATAAACCTTACTGGGCGAGCAAATATTGTATGCTCAGGCCAATGTTCAACGGTTTCCGCAATATGTGACCAAGAGTGATGTGGGCTACCGATGATAATCTTCATATTAGATGTAGCTTAATAGAGCGTTGTCGTATCAATTCCCCATCGACTTCATTGATCTCAAGGTTCAGGGGCGTAACTGCCGTTGCTGTTGGCACGGCAACTTAAACTAATGGCCAGACTGATTGCCTTCCAAGCTTGCCGTCATGGTATCGGCTGCTCTCACTTAGTTGCTAACTTGGCGGTTGTCCTGATGCATCGCGGTTATCGAGTTGGGTTGCTCGATACTGATTTGCAGGTAGGCGGCATGCGAGCCTTATTTGAGTTAGAGGCTGACATTTCAGCTGAGGCCAACGCTTATTGGTGGCTCAGCGCCGATACCCGTTCAACCAAAACGCTAAAAGCCGATCTTTATCTTCACGGTGATCGCCCCGATTCTCAATCTGCTGGTATTTACCTAAGTTCTTTAGGCCGTTACTTTTCTGGAGGCGCTTCTGAAGCACAAGTGGGGCCGCAGTCATATAACTTAGAAAAGCCTTACGAATTACTACAGCAACTGAGTGAGGAATTGTCTTTAGACTTTTGGCTTATCGACAACCAGCCAGAGTTGACGGACAGCAATTTAATCGGGCTTTCATTGGCCGATATGGCCCTGATTCTGCTACAGCTTGATCCCTACGATTTGCAACGAGCGGCTGTGCTGATAGAAGTCATTGAACAATTAGAAATCACCAAAACGTGGCTAGTCCCTTCGTTAGTGCTGCCAACCATTGAGACTAGCGTTGTTAAACACATGCTCGAAAATACTTATAAACAACCTGTTGCAGGTATTCTCTACCTCACAGATGAACTAGCAGGGCTGGCCAGCCAGGGGATTTTCTGCTTGCATCATCCGCATCATGTTCTTACCCAGACGATGATTGCGATCGCCCATCAACTTGAACAAGAGGTGCAAGCGTCAGCAGCCCCCTCTAGCGATACTTAAAGCTATTAGGACTCATACAGTTGCATTCGCTGTTTGCCCTAGCCCCAGACTTAATGCTGAGGAAATCAGCTTCAAAGTCCCCCAGATTCGGGGAATTGCGAGGGCTTTTGCGTAAAAAAGCAGAGACGTCAGTCTCTGCCCATATCGCTGATGAAAGCCGATGTTGTAACTGTCGGATTTGCTAATGTGATTAACTAACCTGCTTGACTGACAAAAGTCGTGTTCTGTATCGCCAAGATACTCGCCAGTAGATGAATAGAGCGCATGAATTGGGAGCCAGCATTCTAGAATTAGATGCGACTCAAAACTCCAGAATGCTGTGAAAAAAACTCCCGCCTCTACGATGCCCTGAGCGCCTGACTCAGTCAAGATACTGACTGGGCGCATCTGGCTCACCTGACAACCTGTGCTTGGATGGTGGCATCTCTGATTCAGACTGGCGAAGTCAACTTAACCCGCTGGGTCGCTGACCTTCCGTGCCGGGGGCACTTTGCCCAAAGTAAGCAAAGATGGGTCCGACGATGGCTCGTCAATAGTCGCATCAACATTCACCGGCTCTACAAACCCATTATTCAAGCCGCTTTAGCCGATTGGCAGGAAGACCGCCTCTATCTGAGTCTGGATACTTCCCTGTTTTGGGACGAGTATTGCTTGATCCGCTTGGGGTGGTATGTCGGGGCCGAGCCTTGACCTCACTTGGCGAGTAGCGACCGCTCAGGTAGAGCGCTGGCGCACCATGTTGCTTAAGCAAGCCGCCAGGTGCCCCTCTCGGTGAGACACGTACTCGTCGAAATGATGGCCCATTCTCCTTGGGCATCACTATCCAGCAGATCGCTCACCGCCTCAGCTTTCCCGCAATTGCATTTTTAGGGTGAACCTGAATCGCTCAGAGGATCGGTGTGCTCTTATCACTAAAGACACATCGGGCTTTGATCCGCATGCACTGTTTGGGGGGCTCAAGGCGATCGCTTTGCCGCTGACCGCAGCGTGGTTCAACTTCGCAAGGGCATAAATTACGCTCCCTGAACTACTTATGAATAATCCAGGTTAAGGGCTTGGTAGATCAATAAAAATCCCCTATACCGTTATTAGTGCAGGGGATTGTATTTTCTACTTGGTTGGGAGATGAAATAGCGATCTCAGTTACGGCATCAGATGCTCATTCAGACAATCAATGGCGGTGTCGAGGCTGATGGCAGCGGTCTCTAGGTGAGCATCCTGGCGGCCTTCGCTCAGGCAATGTTCGAGATAGCCCAGCTCAATCACGAGGCGTTTGACAGTTGCTTTTAGGCGACGCTGGTGGTTTGTTGGGCGAGTAGTAGAGAGGGTGGTAGGGTTCATGACGGTAAAATCCTCTGCGGTTCGGCGTTATCGCAGTGATATCGCGACTCAATTTGTTGCAGCTAGCCCCAAATTCTCAACAGGTAAGGCGTTGCGCGATTGTTCCCGTGCAACGGCTATCAACGATACTCGACAACATTGAGCATTAGCCAGTACGGTCAAAAGCCAAATTGCTGAAATAGCAGAACGAGCCCATCAATACTTGTAACGGCGACAATGGATAAAGTTATGGAGTTTTGTGCCGCTCAACCGACAGGAAGTTGGATGGGCTATGTGACCACTTTCCACAGGTCTAAAATACGACCGCAACTGGCAATCGTACATAAAATTGCGTGTTGCTAGATGTGGATTCAAAGTAAATGTCTCCACCATGCTTGCGGACAATACGATAAGCCATATCTAAGCCTAAACCGGTGCCTTGGCCGACTGCTTTAGTCGTGAAAAACGCCTCAAAAATACGTGGTTGAATCGCTGGGGGAATACCGGGACCATTGTCAGCAATTTCTACCAATAAGTGGGTCTCTTCCTGACAGGTCCGTAATTTGATCGTTGGTGTTGGCTGATCGACAAGGACATCAATGGCGTTGTCGATCAGGTAAGTCCATACCTGGTTGAGTTCGCTGCCGTAGGCTTGAATGGGTGACAGGTGGCGATCGTAGTCTCGCTGCACAATGATTTTTCTCTGCTTGAGGCGATGACTGAGGATGGTTAAGGTACTTTCAAGTCCCTGGTGGATATCGAGAGTTTGAATGGGGGCTTGGTCCATAAAGGAATAGTCTTTGATCGCCGTGACCAATTCAGAGATGCGAGTGGTTCCAGTTTGAATGCTCTTGAGGAGGTCTTTACTACTCAAGGCCATGGCGAAATAGTGCAGCACCCTGGGGAAGTGCTCTGGGGAGATTTGGATAGCTAGGCGATCCAACCACGGCACATCGAACCCTGCTGACACCAATACCGGAACGATTTGCCAGGGGTCGGGAATTTTGTGGTGTTCAAGCCAATGGGCAAGTGCATCCTCACGATCGCTCTGGGCCAAGGGATCGAGCAGAGACTGCGGTGCTTGGTTGACGGCTTCTTCATACAGAGCGGCAATCACTTGCTGTTGGCTAGGCGTCAACTGAGGAGGATTGCCCCCATAGGTCACCAATTGTGGCAAGATACGACTCAAATCTTCGCTGCATCGTACAATCGCGGCAATGGGATTATTCATTTCATGAGCTAACCCTGCTGCCAGCGTGCCCAGAGCCACGAGTTTTTCATTCTGCTTGTATAGAGACTGCACGTCTTGCATCCGCTTGGCCATGGTGCTCATCACCCGACGCGTCACCGAAGGACAGCGAGATAGCAACTCCCAGAACGCGGCTTTCGGCAACTCAAAAATGTGGCAATGGGAGATCGCCTGGCCACTGGCCCAAAAGCGTGCTTCCCCGGTCAAAATTGGCAGTTCGCCAAAAAAGTCGAGAGTTTTGTAGGTGGCCAATACCAGTTCATGATTCGCCATGTCCTGGTAGACCCGCAGTTCCCCACTCAGCATCACAAACACACAATCTGCCAATCGCCCTCGTGCCTCAAGATACTCCCTGGTTCTAGCCAGGTTTCTCGCCCTTGGGCAGCCAGCCATTGCAGGGCTTCTGACGGCACTTCTGCCAGCATCGAGACTTGCTGAAGGGTTTCTGTAAGGTCAGTCATGATATGAACCGGGCATCGCTACCGGAGTCGATTCAGCAGAGGGACAGGCGCTAGCGGATTGCCAAGGCTGGTGGTGAAGCGGCATCAGCTAAACGCCAAATCACATTACCGAGCATGTAAGGCATAAACCGCGCCAACTAGCTTCAGCGTATAAACAGCCTAAAATCCTGATGGAGTTGAGGTTGGGTCGAGCACGTATCTTAAAAAGGCATAGGCTTTGGGGGCCGGAAACCGCATCGACTCACCCTGATACTCGATGATGTAATCGCCCATTACTTTGGGGCAGGCGGTGCAAGTCAAGATTTCGCGACTCAGAGCATCGACGCTAAGGGTCAAAATTTGTTGTTCCAACCAGCTCTCAAATGGCTGAAGCAGAGGAGATGAATTGGGGGCGTCATTCATAATGATTCAGGAAATAGGGTAGAAAATAGCTTGCTGTAAAGGGTTTGAGGTTTTAAGGGCCACATCAAAACAGTGATAGGCGGTAAATCCTTACTTGCGATCAGAAAGTACTTTTTCCGGGGGGGCTGCCACGGGCAATTCGGGGATAGGCGATAGGTCACGGCAAGTATCCTTAAACCGGCAGAAGAATCCCACAATCACAATGTAGAGCACTGGCACCACAAACAGGCTCAACACGGTTGAGACAATCATGCCACCGAATACAGCAGTGCCGAGGGACTGGCGGCTCGCCGAACCTGCCCCGGTCGCGATCACTAGCGGGAAGATACCCAACAGCGTCGAAATCGCGGTCATGATAATGGGCCTTAGCCGCTGCTGGGCAGCTTCTGTCGCTGCCTTCACAATCGACAGTCCCTCATCCCTAAGTTGGTTGGCAAATTCCACAATCAGAATCGCATTTTTGCTGGCTAGGCCGATCAGCATCACCAGGCCAACCTGACAATAAACATCGTTGGGCAAGCCTCGCAGCGAAATCGCTAACAGGGCTCCTAACATGGCCAGCGGTACTGCTAGAAGAATAATCGCTGGATCCACAAAGTTTTCATACTGGGCAGCGAGAACCAGAAAGACAAAAATAAGACCCAACCCAAAAATGATGGGAGCTTGTCCGCCCGATTCCAACTCTTCAAGGGAAATGCCAGACCACTCGAAGCCCATGCTGCTGGGGAGTACCTCGTTGGCGACTCGCTCCATCGCTGCGATCGCCTGCCCTGAGCTGTAGCCAGGGGCTGGGGAACCGTTGATTTCGATTGAGCGGTACAGATTGTAGTGATTTATGGTTTGGGGGCCGGTGGTAGACGATACCGATACCAACGTATCTAGGGGAATCATGTTGCCCGTTTCCGACCGTGCGTAGAGATTGCCAATGTCGTTGGGATTAGAGCGGAAGGCAGCATCGGCCTGAATATAGACTCGGTAGGTGCGGCCAAAGGCGTTGAAATCGTTCACATAGCGCGACCCCAGAAAACTTTGTAAGGTGTTGAGAACTTCGTCGATGCTCACCTGCATGGCCTTGGCTAAGCTGCGGTCAATGTCCACCTCTAGTTGTGGCGCATTGGCCGTGTAGGTTGTGAAAACGTTCTGCATTTCCGGAGCCGCGTTCGCTGCAGCCACCAGTTCGTCCTTGGCCTGCAAGAAGGTTTGCAGCTCGTTATTGCCCCGGTCTTGTAGTTGGAAAACAAAGCCACTGATGGCCCCCAAACCTTGAATGGTCGGAGGGTTGAAGGCAATTACATTAGCTTCTTTAATCTGGCCGAACTGAGGCCAGACCTGTCCCAATACTGCCTGAGCGGATTGATCAGGGCGGGGGCGATCGCCCCAGGGAATCAAGGGTGAAAAGATAACCCCATTGTTGGGAATATTGCCGCTAAAGCCAAACCCACCCAGCGAGAAGGTGCCTTCGACTTCTGGAATCTCCAGGTAGGTTTGGTCAACGCGATCAATAATCTCGCTGGTGTAATCTACCGAAGATCCTTCTGGGCCTTGGATCAGGCTGATGACAAAGCCCTGATCTTCTTCTGGCAAAAATGCCGTGGGCACTGAGGTATAGAGCCAGACGGCAACCCCTAAGGCCGCGACAAACAAAACCAGCACCATTGTCTTTAAATGGATGAGGCGACTGAGACTCGCCTGATAGCCTTGCCGCATCGCGTCAATGCCCCGATTGACCCAGCCAAAAAAGCGCCCTAGCCAGCCACCAGGCTGCTGCCCGGAGCGAATCAATAAGGCCGACAAGGCCGGAGTCAGGCTCAGCGCGTTGAAGGTGGAAATGGTAATAGCAAAGGCAATGGTCAGCGCGAACTGACGATAAAGCTGTCCCGTCGTGCCGGGAAAAAAGGCGACGGGGATAAATACTGCCAGCAGTACCAGAGACGTCGCAATCACGGCGCCGGTCAGCTCTCGCATGGCTTCGATCGCGGCCAGGTGGGGCCGCATGCCCTTTTCTTGGATCTTGCCAGCAATGTCTTCGACCACTACGATCGCGTCATCCACCACCATCCCCGTTGCCAAAATCAGGCCAAACAAGGTCAGGCTGTTGATAGAAAAGTTGAACGCCTTAATGAAGGCAAATGTCCCAATCAGCGCCACGGGAATCACCACCGCTGGAACAATTGTGGCCCGCCAGTTTTGCAAGAATAAAAAGAGCACGAGAACCACTAGGGAGATCGCTTGTGCCAACGTGTTGATCACCTCTTTGCGGGATTCGACGACAAATAGAGAAGGATCGTAGGGCACGGCGTAAGTCAAACCCGGCGGGAATTCCTCAGACAATTCAGCCAATGTGGCCTTCACTGCATTGGCCGCGTCTAAAGCATTGGTGCCCGGCGTTTGCAAAATCCGATAGCCGATCGCCCCCTGCCGTCGATAGCGCGCAAAGGTGTTGTAGCTTTCGGCTCCGAGTTCTGCCCGGCCCACGTCTCGCAAATAAACCAACGTGCCATCGGCTTCGGTTTTGAGGACTAAATTCTCAAACTCAGGTACATCCTCTAATCGACCTTGCGATCGCAAGGTGAGTTGATAGCTCAACCCCTCATTTGTTGGGGGTTGACCAATGCTGCCCGCCCCCACCTGCAGGTTTTGCTCCTCAATGACACTGACCAAATCCTCAGTGGTGATACTCCGTGCTGCCATCCGTGCCGGGTCAAGCCACAATCGCATGGCATAACGACGTTCGCCAAAGGGTTCAATCTGAGCCACCCCCTCAATGCGCCGCAAGGCATCTAGCACATACAAATCGGCATAGTTGCTAATGAAGTTGTCGTCGTACAGCCCCTCTTCTTCGCTGTAGATGGTCATCCCAACTACCACACTGCTGGACTGCTTTCGCACGGTCACCCCGGTGCGCTGCACCTCTTGCGGTAACTGGGGCGTCACAATCGAGACTCGATTTAGCACATCCACTGCCGCGATATCCAGGTTGTACCCCTGGCGAAAGGTCACCGTAATGGTGCTGGTGCCGTCGTCACTACTAATGGAGTTCATATAGCGCATGCCGTTGACGCCGTTGATCTCCCGTTCCAGCACAGTGGTGACAGTTTCTTCCACCACTTCAGAACTGGCCCCGATATAGTTGGCGCTGACAACCACTTGCACCGGGCTAATATCGGGATACTGCTCTACGGGCAGGGTCGGAATGACGATCGCCCCCACCATAAAAATAATGATGGACAGTACCATCGTCAGAACCGGTCGGCGAATGAAGGTTTCGACAAACATGATTGGAAAGGGATTAGAGGATAGGGGTTTCGCTCTTTGTGCTTTGTGCTTTGTGCTTCGTGCTTTGTGCTTCGTGCTTCGTTATGGGTGGCGGCAGCGTGGGGGGAATGTTGGAAGGAGGAGTTGAAGTCTGGGGAGGTAGGGCATGGCTCGGGGGTTCAAAGAGTTGGAGGTGTATCAGTTGGCGGAGGAGCTATCCGATGAAGTTTGGAGCATTGTGGTCAAGTGGGATTTTTTTGCGAAGGATACGGTGGGCAAACAGTTGGTGCGATCGGTCGATAGCATTGGGGCGAATTTGGCGGAAGGAACGGGGCGAGGTAGCTTTCGAGACAATCGACGGTTCATCAATATCGCTCGCGGTTCGTTGACCGAAACTCAGCATTGGTTGCGGCGTGCTTACCATCGCCAGCACCTCACTGCCGAACAAACCGCTAAGCTACAGCCCTTAATCACTGCCCTAGCCCCCAAACTCAACGCCTACCGCAATTCCATTACTAAACTCATCCAAACCAACCCCTAGCCCAGCACCCAGCACCAAGAACTCAAAACCAAGAATAAAAAAACTCAAAACTCGCACGTCATCAGTCGATTGAGAAAATAGTTCGTCATCCGCGAGCCGTAGGGCGAGTTCCACCAGCGGGAAGGATGGCAGCCCTGAGGGGCATTGAGGGAAAAATCCAGTTCATCGCATTGACGCCAGCGATCGCCCTCGGGATTCTGTTCGCTCGCGCCATCGCGCCACCCGAGAGACGCCCCCCATCGCTCGATGAGTCGCACGTTTTCCCCAATGGTGGTATCCAGCGTGCCACCAATCTGCTGATAGATCTGCACTTGGGGGCTAAAGCCAAAGTGGCCGTTGCTATAGGTTGTCCAGAGGCGATCGATAACGGCTAGCTCACCACAAGACAAACTGCGCACCTCCCGAGGGCTCAAGTCTTCAAGGTCAGTCACGCCAGCGATATCGGCAATCATCTTGACGGTTTCTTTATCGGCAGCAAACCATTCCTGATTGATGAGTTGCTGGTGTAGTGTTTCATATCGATAAAGATCACCGACCACCATCAAGCGTTGCTCAAGCTGCTGCATTTGCTGGGGTAACATCGACAGCTTACCCACTTCTTTCCGCAGGGCAGTGAGTTCGCCCATCATTTGCTGAATGGCAGAGAGTTCGGGACTGGGGGATGCATTTTCGGCTGGAGAAGTGGAGTCCGCTGGAGAAGGTGAGCCGGGTTGCGGGGTAGAGGAGGTCATAGAAGTAAGTGGGGTAAGTGAGACAGATGGGTGGAGTAGGTGTGGATGGGTGGAATCGGAAATCGGAAATCGGGAATCGGGAATCGTCAAGAACCAAGAACCAAGAACCAAGAACCCTATTCACTTTGGCCGTTATCTGGCATCACCAGCGCCCCATCAGACAGTCGTAAAATACCGGCAGTAATGATGTTTTCCCCAGGCTCTAAGCCACTGAGGATCTGGTATCGGCTATCTTCGATCGCGCCCAACTGCACCGGACGCTGCACGGCGACAAATTCACCCTCTGTTTCTGCAGCCGGTTCCATGACAAAGACAAAACTTTGCCCTCCAATGCGAGAAATGGCCGTAGTTGGTACGAGAACCCCAGGAGTTTCTGACCAAATCACGTTAGCCCGCACGAACTGCTCGTCCCGCAGCACACCATTCGGATTGGGAAAGCTAGCCTTGGCCAGCAGGGATTGAGCCCCGTCATCAACCCGCTCAGAGATAAAGCTAATGCTGCCGGTCACCAGTGGCTCACCGCCAGACTGAGTGCGCAGTTCCACGGGTAGACCGGCGATCAGCTCGTTACTGCGCTCGACCGGAATCGACAGGCGCAGCTCCAGGGTCTGATTGTTGGTCAGCGTCGTCACTGGGTCGCCAGTGCTGACAAAGTCGCCGACTTTGAGGGGCAGGTCACCGACGACGCCATCGACGGGAGCGACCACCTGATAGTCCGACAAATCTTCGCTCGCGACTTGAGCGTTGGACTCTGCCCGTTGTAGGGCAGCGAGTGCTTCTTCTAAGTTGGCTTGGGCCACTTGAATGCGACGTTCGGCAGCAGTTTGGGCGGCGATCGCCGCATCGCGATTGCGCGCTACTTGATCTAAAGATTGCTGAGCCAGGGCACCCGCATCTACTAAGGATTGGGTGCGTTCATATTCCGTATCTTGTAGCGTACGATCGGCAATGGCGCTGTCGCGCTGAGCCTCGGCTTCCAAAATTTCTGCCTGGGCGGCGTTGCGGGCCACTTCGATATCCGCCATCGCTCCACCAACCACCGCTTGAGGCCGATCGGGACGGAGCTGCAAAATCGGGGTCCCTGCCGTGACGCGATCGCCCGCCACCACAAACACCTGAGTAATCCGCCCCGCAACTTCTGGACGCAACGTCACCCGCTCTTGCGCCTCTAGCGCGCCGACAAACTCAGACGCGGTTCTCACGGTTGCGGGCTGTACCGCCTGAGTCTCGACGGCCGTCACCTGAGCTGCTGCTACAGCGGGGGCTTCATTCGGCTGAAATCGGCTCCAGACCAACCATCCGCCTGCTAGACCTAAAGTTCCTGCCAGTAGCCATAGCCACTTCTGATGGCGTAACCGTTGCCAGCTCAGGGAGGAAGCTTTCATGGGCGATATCGTAGATTTAGATTCCATAGTTCTGATTGGCTTAGAACAGCAATAGGCAAAGGTTTACGAACGGTCTACTCAGTCTTCAAGGCAGCAGGCACTTTCAACACGTAGCCCACCCCCCGCACGGTTTGAATCAAGGCTTTGGCCTCGCCCAGTTTTTGACGCAGCGATCGCACGTACACTTGCACGATATTGCTCTCATCCGTCAAGAGAGAATCAGGCCAGACCTCATCGACAATTTGTTCGTGAGTCATCACCTGGCGGGGATAACTCATCAGATATTTCAGCAGGTCAAATTCTTTAGCAGTCAGCGCAATGGCGCGATCGCTGACATAGACTTCGCGAGATTGTGCGTCCAACTGCAAGTCCCCGATGACTAGCAGCTCGTCTTTTTGCTCCCAACTCACTCGCCGCAGCTTTGCCCGGACCCGCGCCAAAAATTCTTCCATCGCAAACGGAATCGGCAAATAATCGTTGGCGCAAACATTGAGGCTCTCGACGAGATCGTCATGATTGTGAGGACCCAGCAGCATAATCGGAATCGCGTTGAAGGAAGCAAACAATCGACGACAGGGCGCTAAATCACCGCTATCCGCATCTGGCAGCATCATGATGAGTAAATCAGGACGCACTTGCTGTACCTGCATTGCTTCCGGAATCGCCTCGCTCATCTGACTAACTCGATAGCCCTGCTCAGACAAGCTCTTTTCTAAAGATGCCGCTAGCGTCGGGTGGATATTAATTAACAGCGTATGAGGTTGCATGGGACTCACTTAAAAAAGCAATAGCCTTGCATTCCAAAAAATGTGATATTCCTCACCTTTGAAACCAGTCAATTTAGGATGCTAATCAGTATTGATCAGAACTTTGTGAAGATGTCACTTTAAAGAATCAAAAACCAAGAACTAAAAACCAAAACCTTCAGCCTGACTAGACACAATTTTCCGAGCCAGAGTATTTCTTTTGCGCATGCGATCGCCCGCTAGAAGCTCATAGTTGTTGATTATTGGTTGGCGCACTGAATTGCAGTCCATAACCCTTGCGGGCTATTATCCCCGCCATGTCGCTGGCCATTGATAAAGAACGTGGGTGTACCATTAACGTCACTTTGAATACCACTAGCAATATCTTGTTGAATGCGTGCAATATAGGTGTGTTCGGCGACCTCCTGTTCAAACCGATGAACGTCTAAATTCAATCGATTGGCGAATGCAAATAGGACTCCATTTCCCTGCTCTAAAGGATGTTTAAACAGATAGTCATGCATGGCCCAAAACTGGCCTTGGGCACCGGCCGCCTCAGCGACTTCGGCAGCATACTGGGCAAACGGATGTAAGGGAACAACGGGAAAATGGCGGAACACAAAGCGTAAAGACGCATGCAAATTGGGCTCGACGACTGCTAAGCGATCGCAAAAGGTCTGAATTGCACCATGGGCCTGCTGACAACGGGGACATTGATAATCGCCGTATTTCACCACCGTCATGGTTGCGGTTTTACTGCCTCGGATATGGTCGCGATCGCTGACCGGCATCGCTAGCGGCATCTTGAGTCATCTCCTCTCAACCCAGTGGGGTTTCCCGGACCGTAGCACTGCCCTGCTAATCATCCGATGAGCCACAGTATATTGAACCTAAACTGATGTCTCTATTAGTCGGAGTGTGGGTTTTTGGCTAGGCCAAATGACCAATTTCAATCCTGAATGTCTGACCAGTTTTAATTCTGGATCTTTGACCTGATTGTGTGACTGTTCTACGTAAAATCAGTGGCGATCCCAACTGATTCCCAGCGGTTGAGTTCTTCGGTGAGCTGCTCAATCTTTTGGCGAAATTTGCTGTAAGCGTATTTGCCCAAGACCAGTCTCAGGGGAGGATCTTCTGCTTCAACCATCTGGATAATAGCCTTGGCGGCCTTAACCGGGTCACCCGGTTGCTGACCTTCAATTTGATTGAGAAAATTCAGAAACTTACCGACGGTAGACTCGTATTCAGACAGGGGTGTGGCCACTCGTTCAAGCGAGCGGCCGATATAGTCTGTGCGGAAAGGGCCAGGTTCCACGATGGTCACTTTGATCCCAAACGGCTCAACTTCACCACGCAATGCTTCGGAGACACCTTCGAGGGCAAACTTAGCGCCACCATAAATTGAAAAGCCGAGTTCGTTGGTGAATCCGGCAATTGCAGACATGTTAATGATGTGTCCGCTGCCCTGCTGTCTCATGATCGGTAAAACCGCTCGCATGACATGCGTTGCACCAAACAAATTGGTTTCAAAGTTACGCCGAATCTGTTCATCGCTGACTTCTTCCAGTGCGCCAATGAGGCCATAGCCCGCGTTGTTGACCAACACATCAACCCGACCAAAGGTGGCTTGTACCTGCTCTAGGGCAGACTTGATTGATTGGGGATCAGTGACATCGAGTGCGATCGCGCAGGCCGTCTCAGGATAATGATCAACCAACGCCTGCACCTGTTCGGGCTTGCGGGCAGTGGCAATCAATCGATCACCGTGTGCCAAAACGGCCTCTGCCAGAGCTCGACCAAAGCCGCTGGAACTGCCTGTAATTAGCCAGACTTTGAGATTGTTTGTCATTCTCGTTCCTCCCATCCCAGTGAGGTTATCCCGGACCGTAGCAATGTTCTGCTAATCATCCGATGAGCCACAGTATATTGAAGCTAAACTTGTGCTTCTATTAGTCGGAGTGTGGTTTTTTGGCTAGGCCAAATGACCAATTTCAATCCTGAATGTCTGACCAGTTTTAATCCTGGACTTTGATCTGATTGCGCGGCTGCTCTACACCGCCAGATGTGTATTCTCAGAAGCCAAATGTTCTAATACAGACTGCGGAACATGAAGGACTTAGCATTCAGTGACGGCTTTTATCGTAGGTAGGACAACTTTATCAATCAGCGGAATGCCTCCATGCCAGTTGCCCAGACGATCATCAATCCATTTCTTAGGCGGTGTTATACCAACAATTTGGCGCTGCATCCACCACTGCCCATGGCTCAGGTTGCTTAAGCCGGGGTGACCTAGGCAATGGTTTGCAGTAGTGCACCACCGTTAACAGGCAGTGTTGTGCCGTTGAGATACTGCGTTTGCAGTACATACAAATAACTTGGGGCAATTTCTTCAGGTTTGGCGATAAAGCCGACCGGAAGCTGGGCTGCCACGCCTTCAAACAGAGCTTTGCGAGCAGTTTCTTCCATGCCGGACCACATGGGACTATCGACGTAATAGGGCGCGACGACGTTTACTCGTACAGGGGCTAACTCTTTGGCGAGAGATTCGGCCAGTAGGCTAACGCCGGTATTGGCAACCACGGTTGCGATCGCTTGATGAGGCCGAGGACCAGAGCCGCCGGTAAAGGTGAGCGACCCACCGGGTTTCACCTTGGCACCGCCGTGACGACCGACATAGACCTGGCCCCAAAACTTGCTCTCGACAGCGTTGCGGGCTGCAGACAAATCAGCATCGAGTACGCCGCCGCCCATGCTGTCCCCGGCGAAGTTGATGATGTGGTCAATATCACCTTTGGCGTAGTCGTCAAAAAAGGCTTTGACAGTGGCTTCGTTGAGGGTGTCGATGGTTCGCACGGTCACGTCGCGCCCGGTTTCATTGAAAATGTCTTGGGCGGCGTTTTCGAGTTTGGCCTGGGTGCGGCTGGCAATGGTGAGCTTGGCCCCTTCGTGAGCGAGCAGTTTGGCAACAGCAAGGCCAATGCCAGAGCTTGCGCCGATGAGAACAACAGTTTGGTTAACAAGAGATTGCATGAGCTTGGGCTCCTGGGTGATTAACTGCGATGAGTTCAATCTAATCTTTGCAAACTAAAAGAAAAAGGCATTGAAAATCAAAATACTTTTGCTTCAGAGTCAAAAGTGAAATATGCTGTGACCGTCCTCAATTTGCCAGACCAACCCCCGTGGACCGATTTAATGACCTCACCTTGTTTGTCCGGGTGGCTCAGGTGCTGAGCTTTTCGGAGGTAGCGCGACAGTTGGGGATGTCGCCGTCGGGGGTGAGCCGAGCGGTACAGCGACTAGAGGAGCGGCTGGGGGTGCGGCTGCTGCAGCGGACAACACGGAGCCTGTCGCTGACACCGGATGGAGCGGTTTATTTTGAACGGGGGCTGCGGATTTTAGAAGAGCTGGAGGAGGTGGAGCTGACGCTATCCCAGACTCGGTCGGTACCACGGGGCGTGCTGCGGGTAGACCTGTCGGCGGCATTGGGGCGCATTCACATTGCTCCGGCGCTGGCAAAGTTGGTGGGGCAATATCCTGAGTTGCAGGTGCAAGTGTCGCTGAGCGATCGCATCGTCGACCTGAATGACGAGGGCATTGATGTATCGGTGCGGGTGGGCAGCAGCTCCGACAGTCGCTTAATTATCTACCCTTTGGCTAAAGCGCCGTTTACTGTCTGTGCTGCTCCGAGTTATCTAGCGCATCGGGGTCGTCCGGAGACCCCAGCTGAACTGGCGGGGCACAACTGCCTTAACTTTGTGTATCCCCAGTCAGGGCGGCGGTTTGAGTGGCTATTTGAACAGGACGGTGAGCCCTTTGAGCAGGCGGTAGCGGGAAATTTGGCTTTTGACAGTACTGAGGCGCTGGTGGAGAGCGCGATCGCCGGAGCCGGCATCATTCAAGTACATGACTACATTGCCGGTAAGGCCCTACAGCAGGGCCTGTTAGAGCCGCTGCTGACAGGTTATAAGGCGACCGGAAAACCCATTACGTTGGTGTATCCCCAAAAGCGTCACCTGTCGGCCAAGGTACAGGCATTCATTGCCTTCATGAAAGCGTTGATGGCCGATTTGCGATCGCAAAATATGGTCAGCTAAAGCAAAAAGACCGGTATGGCTGGAGGGGACAGCTATCTCCCGATCGATTTAGTTATGCATGCTAGGTCTGTCAGCTGCCAGTTCACTTAGGATAAGACTGCGTCGCCATTTCATTTGCGAGGTTTGCTATGCCCTCATTAACTGCTCAGCTTCAGCGGGACAATGCGCGCTTAACAACCCAATGTGAAACACTCAAAACCGAGTTAGCGGCGCTACAGCAACGCTATCAAGTGCTGAGTCGCTCTGAGGCGCGGTATCGCCAGGTAGTCGAAAACTCGCCGATTAGCATTAGCTTTCTCAGTGTTGATGGGCAGCATGTTGAGGCCAATGCTGCATTTGAGAGGATGATGGGTTTTACTGTCGAAGACTCCCAGCGTGTCGGATTCAATGTCTTTACCGATCCAGCATTGGAGGAAAACGGGACACGGCCCTACATGTTGAGGGCGATGGCAGGCGAGACAGTGATTGAGCCGCCAACTAATTTTTACGACGCCAGTCAGCTTTACGGTAAGAAAGCTGTTGAAAACTATATTCCCGGACAGGGACATTACTTCCCGATTTGGAATGAAGACGGGGAAGTGCAGGAAATTGTTGAGATGTCACCTATGGTCACTGACCTGCTGCAGTCCCAGGCTGAGGCGCAGGCGGAGCGAGAACGCGCTGCCCAGGAGCGGGCTAAGTTGCTCTCGACGGTGGCCCAGGTGGCGAACTTGCTGCTCAGGTCGCAAGACTACACCGCCGTTTTACCTGAGGTAGTGCGGCTGCTGGGGGAAGTGGTGGGGAGCGATCGCTGCGCGATCACCCAAGAATTACCCGCCTCTGCAAACCAACCTCATCGGGTGCGACTACTGACCGAATGGCACCGCGAGGAAGTTGCAAGTGTTCTAACTGGCTCGCCAGAATTTGGCTCGGGTGTTGAGATTGATATTCCATCCAGCTTTCATCAACCGCTGCTGCAGGGAGACGCGATCAACTTCGTTGTTTCAGAGGTGGCAGAGCCTGATTGGCGAGCTTTCTTTGAAGCCCACGATAACGTTTCAATGCTGATTGTGCCGATAATGCTGGCGGACGGCTGCTGGGGGCATATTGGCTTTGATAATTGTCAGGATGCAAGACTATTTGACGAGGCGGAAATCGCCATTTTGCAGGTGGCCGCAGAAAGCATTGCCGCTGCGATTGAACGGCAGCAGCAGGACGAAGCCCTGCGAGAGTCAGAAAAGCGCTATCGTACCCTGTTTGAGCTGAGTAGCGAAGGCATCTATCGATTTGAACTTGAGCCACCGCTTCCCCTGGCTTTATCGCCAGAAGAACGGATGGAGTTGGGCTATCAAGTCAATCAAATTGTTGAGGTCAATCACGCCTTTGTCGAGCAGTATGGCTGTGACACGCCTGAAGACCTAGTGGGTACAAAAATTGGTGACTTTTATGACCATGAGTATTCGCAAGCTAATGATCAAGTCAATCTTGACCTTGTGCGTGATTTACGAGTTTCCAAGATAGAAACCGTCGAAACTGATCGATTAGGAAATCGGCATTGGTTCATCTCAAGTGTGGTTTGTGATGTACGCGACGATGCCATTGTCGGTGGGTGGGGCGTACAGACAGATATTACTGAGCTGAAGCAAACGCAGCAGTCGCTGCTAGAAGCTGAGCAAGCCAGAGCGCTGGAACTTGAGCGATACAATACTGAACTAAAACAGGCCGTAGAGCAATTGCAATCGCGAGATCGCGTCCTTCAAGCTACTGCAACAGCTGCCGATGCACTGCTGACAACAGGAAATTTAGAGGAAGCGGTTAATACAGCGCTGCAAATTATTGGCGAAAGTCTTGATACCGATCGCATTGCTGTTCTCGAAAATGAACCCTACGAAACTGTTTCAGACTTGTCTCAAGTC
>JBCDAJ010000062.1:0-34956 GCA_039185935.1 Cyanobacteria bacterium P01_F01_bin.56
CTTGGCGAGTTGCCGAATCGACCCTTCTCCTTGCTCGTAAAGGGTGACGATGCGCTGACGTAAATCGGCGGAGTGGGGACGCATAGGGGCTACCAGAACAGTACAAATGAGCGTACTGCATAAGCTCGCACACCGCTATATCTTGTATCCAACGCGAACCCCAAGCAAGGGGAAATTCCCTGGGAAGTTCGCGCAAGCTCATAAGCCGTAGATTCAGGGGATTTCTCCCGTCTGGGACATTTGGGCTGGCGAGTAAGCCAACAACCTTCTTAGAGGTTCGCGTTCCAATTGCTTACAAACCTCTCTGTACAAGGGTTCTTAATGAGTGCCGTCGCTATGAGCTTTGAAGGCTCATGAGGATTGAAAAATAACATCTCTCTGAGCTTGCTGTAAGCTGGCCACTTCGCCATGAGCTTTGAAGGTTCATGAAGATTGAAAGCAAAAATATTTACGAAGCAGTGCTTATAGAAATTGAGTACTGATTTACCATTAATATGCATTGGTTGAAACGAATCCCTTCGTGCTCGAAACACCTTGCATGAAGGGCGCATATTGTTAGTGCCGCTGGTTAGAAAGAATACTGCTATCTCGGCGACACTAATTCCGGAAAACGACACTAATTTCGGAACGACGACAAATAAATCCGGAACGCACAGTCAAAACTATTGGTATATATGGGTTTTAGTAACGAGCACGGAGGGATTCGAACCCCCGACCCTCAGAACCGGAATCTGATGCTCTATCCAACTGAGCTACGTGCCCTGGGCCAGCAACGATTGTAGCATCCTCGTTTTGTTACGCGCGATCGCCTCGCCGAAAAGTTTAAGAATCATCGCTGCGGGCTACCGGCAATGTTGGAGCGTCAGTTAATCCAGGGGCGGAGTCTGGAGGTGACGGCTTAAATTTCCAGCTTCTCGCCGCGAATGGAGAGATCCAGCAATTCGATGGGGTGCCTGAGGGGGATGGCATCGCCGCGCTTTTCGAGGTGCTTCAAAATTTGCAGCGAGCAACCAGGATTAGGCGAAGCCACGAGTTGAGCGCCAGTATTGACCAAATTTTGCGCCTTCATCTGGCCTAATTCTTCAGCGACTTGGGGCTGCAGCATGTTGTAGACGCCCGCGCTGCCACAGCACAATGCCCCATCAATGGGTTCCCGGATCTGCACCTGGGGAATTTGTTTCAACACCTGCCGGGGTTGGACGCTGATTTTTTGCCCGTGGAGCAGGTGGCAGGCATCTTGATACACCAGCGGCAGCGGCCCCTCAGTAATTGGGTGTAATTTGGCGGTGAGTCCCACTTCGGCTAAAAACTCATGCACGTCATGCACACTGGCTGAAAACGCCTGGGCGCGATCGCGATATTCGTCGTCATCCTGCAGAATGTGGTCGTATTCCTTCAGCGTGTGACCGCATCCCGCCGCGTTGATCACCACATAGTCCACATCGGTCCCTTCAAAGGCGTCAATCATCTGCCGGGCGAGGGCTTGGGCCTGCGCTTCTTCGCCTTGGTGGGCGGGCAAGGCCGAGCAGCATCCCTGACTCTTGGGAATCACGATTTCACATCCGTTTGCCGACAGCACCCGCGCCGTCGCTTCATTTACATCGGAGAAAAAGACTCGCTGCACGCAGCCCAAAATCATGCCGACGCGATAGCGCTGTTGCCCTTGAGCCGGAATCACGTCCGGTAAATTATCTTGAAAGGATTTTGCCGTCACGGTGGGCAGCAGCGACTCCATGGCTGCCAGGTTGGGGGCAACGCGCTGCAATAGGCCGGACCCCTGCACGAGCTTAGAGAGGCCAAGTATTTGGTATAGGCCCAACGGCGTCAGCAGTAGCCGGATGCGATCAGGATAGGGAAAGAGTTGAAAAATCAGGGTGCGGAAAACCTTGGCGGGCAGCGATCGCGAGTGGTTCCGCTTTACCTGGGGGCGTACTGCGGCGATTAACTGGTCGTACTGCACACCTGAAGGACAAGCCGTGGTGCAGGCCAAACAGCCCAGGCAAGAGTCAAAATGTTCGACAGCGGTCTCCGAAAAAGGCACGTCTCCTTTATTAATCGCATCCATTAGATAAATGCGACCACGCGGCGAATCCATCTCTTTGCCGATGACCCGATAACTGGGACAAGTCGTCAGGCAAAAACCGCAGTGAACACAGGCATCAATGATCCCTTGCTCAGGGGGATGCTGGGAATCAAAGCCCGGCTCAAGCGGCTTTACAAACGGGATTTGCGGGGAGTCGGCAGGGGAAGGAGAGGGAGAATCAGCCGTCTGCATAGGGGCAAAATCTAACTGCGTGTCGGTACTCTCCAGCGTACCGCGTGGCTTTGGTGATCTCGCGGGCTCATCTTTCAATGGTGATCATTGTGGAAGGGATTTAGAGGTGAGAGGTGAGAAGTTAGGCATTAGAAATTAGCCCTTAGAAATTAGCAGTTAGCAGTTAGAAATCCGCTCAGCAGTCAGGTGGCATGCAACCAGAGACTGCTGAGTGAGCGTTGCTCCAAAAAATCGAGATTGAGCTAGCTGGGGAAGGCTATACGACAGTTTGATAGTCCTGTTCGCGGACAAGATGCCCGCCCTAAACACATTGCATGGATTCACAAATCTGAGCTGCGCCTAAGTGGCATAACTGCTGGCAGCTTACTTGTCCGAGCTGATGGCTGATCACCCCTAGCTAACCTCTAATTTCGTTAGTGTCATTTATTCACCACCCCAATTGCTCATAGAGTGTGGAGAGTTGTAGAACCTCACCTAACCTCTCCTTCCCAAGGAGAGGAATCGGCCCTCTTGGCCAATTCGGGTCAGGTGGGGAGTGCAGCCGATGACTAAACCTCTCCTTGCGTAAGGAGAGGTGCCGCAGGCGGTGAGGTCACCAAGGCTAAGCGAAGTCCAGCATTTAGTCTGACGGCACTTTGAAGAGGTTTAGCCAGCAGCCATTTGGTGGCGAATCGCTAAAGACACTAACTAATTTCTAAACGCTGATAGCTGGCATTGACAAAACTCCGCTAACCCAGACGGCCTGGGCTGAGCTGCGCTTGCGGGTCAAACTGTTCGCGTAGACGCGTCATCATCATTTGGGTGGCGGCATCAATGCCCCAGACATCCAGTTGTGCCTTCCACTCTGGGGGCGCTTCGAGCAAATTGAGATACCCTCCAGCGGCCTGGCAGTACGATCGCACTGTTTGCACTTGCTGCCCCGTGTTGCCTTCGGTGCTCAGACGCAAGGTGCCGATGCCACTCGCTGCATGAATGCGAGCTTGCCAGGTGCCAGGGGCGAGCGTGCTCTCTAAAAACGTCAAGAGATTGACGGCTTGCGCCGGTAAGATGCCCAGCTTGCCCAGCGCGATCGCCGCTTCCGAGGGGGGAAACAGGGTGCGATTGAGCGTTGGCCAAAAGTCAGCATCGGCCTGCTCGGTTAGGGTTTGACTGGTTAATTGATGGGGCTGAGCGATCGCCTGTAGCCGTTCCACCTGTTCGGCCACCCCAGCATCGATACTTTGAAACTGCAGCGCCAGCCCCAGTTCGGCCACATTTCCAGGAGGCAAAAGCCCAGCAGACAAAAGATCCATCGCGATCGGCGTCAGCGAAGACTGCAATACGCTCGCCGCCAGGGTTTGAATCGCCTCGGCAGGACCGGTCAACACCACGGTTTGGGACGTTTCTTGCTGGGGATATGTCCGCAAGGTGAGTTGCGTCAGCAGGCCCAAAGTCCCGAAGGAGCCGGTCATCAGCTTCATTAAGTCGTAGCCCGCGACGTTTTTCACTACGCGGCCCCCAGCTTTCGCCATTTGCCCGTCATAGCGCACAAAAGATAGCCCGATCAGCATGTCGCGGATGCCGCCAAAGCGCTGCCGGAGCGACCCCGTATCGCGGGTAGCGACAATACCACCGAGGGTAGCCCGGTCAGGATAGGCCGGGTCGATCGCAAGGAATTGGCGCGTCTGTAGCAGTTGCGATTGCAGTGCCGCAAAGGAGACCCCCGCTTGCACCGTCACGGTTAAGTCGCCTTCGGCATGTTCAATCACTTGATTGAGATATTGGGTACTGATCACCAGATCAGCGCTGGTCACCCGAGCGCCCCAAGTGAGTTTGCTGCCGTGGCCACAGGGCAAGAGGCGCCATTGGTTTTGCTGCGCACAGGTAACGACCGCAGCCAGTTCCTCTGGGGTTTGGGGAAAGGCCACACAGTCAGGGTGGGCGTCCTGAGCGATCGCCGCGGCGGCAGCGCTTTTAAGGGGTGCCGCCAGTGCCTCCCAGGCAGTCACCTGCGATGTTCCCAAAATCGACTCAACGGTTTGGGCGATCGACCCCATAGTGCAATTCCGAATTTCACCGTTTTTCAGTGTACGCCGTTCGGGGACGCCCCTCAGCGCCATCCGATTGCCGCCTGCAGTCCTGAGCATGGGCCTGTTGCGCCCCCGTGAGTCTAAAGGGTGGACGATTCACTTTCTCGAATGTCAGAGTCGCGACTGGGCGGGTGCCCCCGCCGGTCAGAAAACGGCGCCGCTCTTTCGCCCATTGCCCAGCTTGGTCGGGGCAATGGGCGGCCCCCGCCCCGTTTATCCGGTGGTTCACCGATGGTGAGCGGCGCGATGGCAACGCCTTGTGGTCACTGACAAGTGTTTTCCTTAGGGCAAATTGTCCCATAGCCCTTGGACAATTGATTCATTCTTCCAAGCTTCGGCAAAGGCTCGCATGTACATCAGATTGGAGCGAGAGAAGCCCTTGATACCGGGGAATTCGCGTCTTAAATCTTGAGATGATCGGTCAACGACTTTACTCCCCCATTACTGCTCTTGCTGCCGAGCGAGAATTTCTCTGCCGACATACCAATACAACTGGATCAGCTTTTGATTGACTGCCAGAGCAGCGTCAATCTGAACGGTTCTAATTCGACTCTTTAACCCATCCAACAGTGCCAAATAGTTTTGATCGTCAGCGGATGGAGATGACAGATTGCGAGCCATCGGGTTTAACCCTTAGGGATCGGCTTGAAAATAAAGTACCTGGATAAGACTGTGGCAGGGTGGATGGGTAGCAGGGTCGGTGGGATGTTATTTAAGCGCAACTCCCTTAATTACGTGATGTATGGTGAGGAGCATAGCTTTGCGAAAGCTATCAATGCCGATTTCTAACTTAATCGTTTATGGCCAACTACTGAAAGGGCGACAACGTTTGTCAAGGCTATACGTAGCAGGAATCTGAGAAAATAGAAGGGCAAAAAAATAGGGGGCAATCAAGCTCCCCAAAAAGTCAAATGTTACCTGCATCATATCAAACCCTCTTCCGCAATCAGTTGAATGAACAGCCGTTTTTGACGCTTGAGATAGTGTTGCTTTGCATCCCAGCTCATCGACAAGTTAGGCTCTCTACTTTAGTGAGTTTATGTTCTCAACCCATTCAATATCAAAGTCGTAAACGCAACCTGCAGCGTTTTCTACTGCTCCCGAAACTCGGCATTAAATGGTTGTGGTTTCCGTTGGTCAGGTTATGGATTAGCCCAGCCGAAACGAATGACCATCGCAATCGCGAACAGCGTCGCTATCTCAATAAGCACAAACATCAAACGTCTGGCGATTGGTTGCCTGCCATGGAGCGAACACAGTGGCAAGGACGAAATGTCTTGAGGCTCACTCTGGTCTGGGGCACGCATACCTTATCGTTCTATTGGAGCCTGATGAAGCAACCGGAAAACAGTGATTTAAGGCTTCAAAAACGCTTGCTGAAAGTCGCGCTTTCACGCTTCAAAGACACCCCCGTTCTGGTGCTGGGAGATCGCGAATTCCACAGCCCAAAACTTGCTCAGTGGCTGGATGAGCGAGGTGCCTGCTGCGCACGACGTCAGAAAACGGACCTGCATTTCCAACCCCACAAAGGAGAAGACTATCGAGTGCTTAAAGACCAGGGATTCAAGCCTGAAATGGCTCATTTCTATCTTGGAGCTTATCTATGACCAAATCTTCGGAGGGACTTCTCGAAAAGTTTAAGCCCAAGCTTATATTCTGGATTTTAGTTGCATTAGTCTACACAACATTATTCTTTGCTATTGACCAGTTGGGGGATCCGCTTTGGGGAGATGAAGCATCCTTCTACAAAACTAGTCAGCAATTCAGCCATCAGCTTATTCCTACATTTGAACAGCTCAGAAACTATGGCGAATTAAATACACCGCTGCCGTTTATCCTTTTCGGCCAAATTCAATACCTCTTTCAAGGGGGGGTGTTTGGTGGACGTTTATTGAACTTCGGATTGTCAATCATCATTGCTATTCTGATTGGTCGACCACGCCGCCAGCATAATTTCGTCCCCATTCTGGCCCTTGTTGGATTATTTTTATATCCCTATTTTCTTTGGTTTAGTACTCGATATTACACTGACATTATCGCAGCATTTTTGACTTTGCTAGGTATTATTTTTTATTTAAGAGAATTGCGTCTTTTAAGCAGCCTAGTCTTTATTCTAGCGATCGCAGCTCGTCAATATATGCTGGCTTTTCCCTTAGCTGTTGCCTCACATGAATTGCTCGTTGCTATTCAAAAGAAGAAATATCCTAACTTTAGCTTTTGGGGGCCTGCAATTGCGGCCTTCTCCATTTTGGTATGGTTTGTATTATTTGGCGGATTAACTCCCCCTAATGTCGTTGAAGCCAATCCTGTCCCAATACAGCAAACGCTTTTCGCGATCGCGCCTAGCCATGGTCTCTATGCCCTTGCTAGTATTGGGCTATTTTATGTTATTCCAGAATGGGTTTTGTTCAATCGTTCTCTTAATTGGAGAGCATCTGATTGGAGAGCATCACTAACGAATAGAAAAACTGCCATTGCTATCGGATTAGTTTCATTATGTATTATTTTTCCTATTCCCGAATTTGGTAGAGGAGTATTGTGGAATCTCTTTGGTTTGACAGGCAATATTGGGGTAAGTCCTTTCTTTCTTTACTGCGGACTCGTGGTGATTACTGGTTGGCGATTTTCTCAAACAAATCTGAGTTTGTGGTTGGTGATTTATCACATTCTAATTATGACGAAGGCTTTTCCTTGGGATAAATATACATTGCCAATTCTGGTATTACTTTGGTTCCTGAAGGCTCACGATACGAGCAAGCAAGCAGAGAGAAATGACCGCTAATTTTGCCTTTACAGTTCTGGTGATAAAGCGATTAGACGACTGGTACGTCTAGGTAATTCCAGCCTCATAGCACCATCCTCAACGCTGAGATTGGCTACGACCTGATCTTGAGCCGCAGCACTCAACTCCCAAACAGTGCCGCTGCCACGCTTAAGTATTGAGGAAACATCCAGACTGATTTGCCGATCTTCAAGACGGTCGTTGACGAATAGTAGAGAGAGCGTGCCATCCCAGTCTTGAGTCGCTATTACGGTAATGGCGGAAGTAGCGCCGGTGGTATTGAGTACCGAGCGTCCTCCCTGCAACGCGCGAATGCCCATGCGAAAGGCATAGTAGCTGAGCCGGCGGTCTCCTTGTGCATTGATCAACCCTTCAAACCCATCCCCAAGTCCCCAATCGTATAGCGCAAAGAGGTGACTCCCATACACGTAGGTTTTCCCCGGTTGAGACATGTGAATCATATTTTTAATTAAGTTAAGGGAAAAGGTGAGATCGTCATAAAGGCCGGTGTAGTTTCCCCATTCACCTAGCCATAGGGTCGATTGTGCATGGATGGTGTCCTGCATCCAACTGCGTACTTGTCGGACGTAATCAGTGACGTTCCAACTGTAATCGTGGACATTAACAGTGTTGAAATAGGTGGGAACAGTCTCTAAAGTCGCTCTTGGCCAACTGCTGCCCCCTGTGGTTGTGGGGGCATGGAGGTAAAAGTTGCGATCGGGCAGATAGGTGGCGTAAACATGAGCGATCGCATCGTGAGCGACCTGCAACAGCATAAAATAATCGTCTTGACTGCCATCCCAACTTTGCTGACGATTATCCGGCTCATTGGCAATTTCAAAGTCATCAACCTGATAATCATTACGGACGTTGAGCCAATAGACGGTGGCAAAGACATGTTCCCACCACTCATTCCAGTCATCTTCGGTCAGCGGTGGGTTGAGCGCCGCCGCCCAATCAGGATGGCGATCCGGATCGGTACTGCGAATCGTCAGAACCGGACGAATCTGCCCCTGCTGCAACGTTCTAAACAGGGTCTCGGCACTTCCTTGCCATAGGGTTGCAGGCGTTCCCGAAAAAGCATAGTCAGTACCGCTGGGAGGCTGCGTCATGAACGCATCCCACCATGCCCAAGCGATAATATCGGGGTTGCGTTTAATTTGTGCAATCGTCGGCCAACCATATCGCCCGTCGTCATCTTCGGATTCCCAACGAGACATGCCGCCATAGAGGCGATAGGTGTTGATGCCCAGGTCGGCTAAATCAGCTTCCTCAAAGTTGACATTGCCCTCGCAAGCGCCAATATATTGAGTACTCTTACCAAGGGAGACATGATCAACGGTGATGGTGATGGCATCGAGGGTGGCATCTGCTGCGAGGCCCAGTTTGCCCCATACGAAGACGAGCAGAACCCCCAGCATCAAAATCGGAAGAACAGATCGTTGCGATCGCCAATAGCGTCTCAGCCTAACGAAAATACCAACGTTGCCCATCCTTCCCCAGCTCATAATTGCTCAACCAGTGTGTGCCAGGATACCGGAGGACTCAGCAGCCCTTTTTGAGGCGTCGCGCACTGAATCTGGAAGGGATAGTTATGCCAGCGATAATCGTAAGTGTGGGTCCAGTCCGCCGCAAAGATACCTGGATTGATAAAGTAATCGCCTGCCACTAAATCTAACCGTTCAAAGGTTAGTTGGAGTTGATTTGGCATCGCGCCATCGTGCGACAACGTTACTAAAGTATCGGTGTCAATTAAGATATCGCCGGCTGCAGTGCTCAGGCTCAAACTAAATTGAGCCGTTTCGATTGGCAAGTTGACGCGATATTCAATTTCGATGCTCAGCGATTCGCCACTGATAATTTCAGCGGCGGGTGACAACCTGACGTTCAGAATTTCAACGGCTGGAAGTGACTCAGGCTGGACGAGAAGAGGCGGTTCAGCGTCACGATCGCAGTTGGCAGCAGCATCGTCCGCTGCAGAGGTATCGGTGGGGCAATGCTGCAAATAGATGGTGGGATGAATCAGCGATCGCGGCGATTGAGAGCGTGAACAGGCTTTTTTCGCCAGAGCGGGATAGTCCGTTAAGCGATCGCCCCGGACAAACAAGAGGCAATTCTGAGCATACCAAGGCTGTACTGCCGGATGCTCCCAGATTTTTTCACGCAGTGCGTCAACGGCAATGTATCCGTGAGCCTGAAATAAAGTCGCCCAATAGCTTGGCCATTGCTCATTGATATGGTGTTTGCCCCCCTGATGGGGAATCGCGGCTGAAAACAGAACGACGTCGCTCAGTTTAACCAGGGACGCGATGAATCCCGATGCACTGGCGGCGGGTAAATGTTCGGCAACTTCTAGCGAAATGGCCAAATCAAAGACGCGTTCTAAAGCCACAGGTTGAGACAAATCGCGCGGCACGAAATAGTCGGTCGCAATTTGCAGAATGTCTGGATCAACATAATGACCGTCGATGCCAACAATATCCTGGACGCCGCAGGCCTGAAACACCGAGAGCCAGGTCCCGTCGCCACAGCCCAAGTCCACCACTCGGGATGGCTGCAGCCAATCCATTAGGAGCGGAACCATGACTTCAGCCGATTGCCGTGCCCCTTGGCGAAGCGCCTCAAAAAAATCGGTTTCGTATCTTGGGAGGGTTGTCACGTTACACTGCCTCAACCAATATTTCAGAGCACGAGAAACGATTTACCTGACTAGAGCGCCAACGAGCTAACCTCATTTTCACGAGTTTGAGTGGCAAATTCCCATCGCATTGGGGGTGAGAGTAATCCGCTGGATGAAGCTTGGGTATCAACGATGAGGGGATAGACGTGCCAATGGTAGTCGTAGGCATACTCCCAATCTTCCTTAAACACCCCCACATTGACAAAGTACTGGCCTTGATTGAGATCAAGGCGATCGCAGCAGAGTGAGAGGGTCTGGCGACCTTGAATCTTCGGCACAGGAACCTTCATCTCTAAGGTATTCACGTCTACACAGGCGGTTCCATCGGGTTGAGTGATGCCCACGCAGAAGATCGCAGCGTCTATGGGTTGCGGTGAGCAGTAGTCAATTTCGATGCGCACTGATTCCCCTGAGGTCAGATGGCTGCTGGGGGACAAGCGAACATCGGTAATCGTAACCTCTTGGGAACCAAAGCGATTTTCATTGACCCGCAGCAGAGTGCCTGAACGGGTCAGTTTTTCTGGCGTATCGGGCGTGCGCTGCTGGGTTTGGGCACGCATCGCCATCGTGTATTGGCCCGCCACGACAGTGGGCTCCCCGTAGGCCATTACGGTGCCGTGCTTCAGCCACAGGGCGCGATCGCACAGCCGCTCCACTTGGCTAACGTCGTGGGACACGAGGACGATGGCGCAGCCTTGCTCCTTCATCGCGCGGATGCGATCGAGGCATTTCGCCTGAAAGGAGAGATCCCCAACGGATAAAAATTCATCCACCAACAAAACATCGGGATCCGCATGGACTGCCACTGAAAATGCGAGCCGCATCATCATTCCCGAACTATAGGTGCGCACGGGGTTATCAATAAAGGCTGCGAGTTCGGCAAATTCCACAATTTGATCAAACCGCCGAGTGACCTCCCGACGCGGCAAGCCAGCGACGATCGCAGTAACGAATACATTTTCGCGTCCGGTCAGATCTCCGTGAAAACCAGCCCCCAAGTCCAGCAACGCCCCCACCCGTCCCCGTAGCTTGACGCGTCCCTCGTTGGGATGGGTGACGGTGCCGAGGAGCTGGAGCAACGTCGATTTGCCCGCCCCATTGTGGCCAATCACCCCTAACATCTCACCCCCCGAGACTTCGAAAGAAACCCCGCGTAGCGCCCAAAAGTGATCCGTCGGCTGAATGCGCCGCCATCCCGCCAGCATCGCCTCCATCAGCGTCACCGGTTTTTCAGCGTGGTAGCGACTGAACCGCTTGCCTAAATTGTCAACCAGAATCCCGCCACGCATGTTAGATTTCCTCTACAAATCGTAGGCTTTGGCGCTTGAATAGAAGATAGCCCATCGGCAATAAGAGCAGCGTGCAGCCTGAAATGATGACCAAGGCGAGCCAGTCAGGGGCTACTCCCCAAATCAAGATTTGCCGATAGCACGTCACAATATGCACCATGGGGTTGAGCCCATAGATCGACCAGTACCGGTCGGGAATATTCTGCAGATCGTAGAAGATGGGCGTGAGGTAAAACAGAAACTGTAGTACAACCCCCAACGTGTGCTGAGTATCGCGAAACGTGACGTTGAGTGCGGCGAGAAAGTAGGCCAGCGTAACGGTAAGCGCAAACTGAATAAGCTGTAGCAGCGGCAGCACTAACACCAGCGGCGTGAGACGAGCGCCATCGAGCAGCAGAAAAATCATCAAGACCGGCAAAGCGAGAACAAAATGCACCAGGCCCGTGGTGACCACCACAATTGGCAGGATGGCACTGGGAAAACCCGGCTGCCGAATCAGTGGTCGACTGCTAATAATGACGCCGGTTGCTTGAAACAAAGCGTTCTGAAACCAGGTCCACACCAGCAGCCCCGTAAACACATAGGACGAATACTGGGGCAGATCAATCTTGATGATGACCTGAAACACAAAGATGAAGACCAGCAGCTGAAGCAGCGGGCTAATCAGGGTCCAGGCGACGCCCAGGGCCGATCGCTTATACATGAGTTTCATGTCGCGATCAACCAGCGAACTCAGTAAATCCCAAAGATATTGGGGACGCCGCAGTGAAGGTGGTCTGGCTACTCTATGCAGCGGTGTCATCGTCGGCCTCCGCGATCGCTCACAGCGATGAATTGGGGTTAGAAAGCAGCTCCTGTCGTGGCTGAGCCGGGTCAGGAGCTGGTATCGAATTGACGCTTAGGGAGCGTTCAGCAGGGGGCACATACGGAGCACTCAAGCCTTCTCCCATCACCCTTAAGCGGGACTGCAACAGCGCCCACGGCCCGACCAAGTTGCCCAACATCTCCCACAGCACCAGAGAGATGGGATAAGCGCTCCAGCCGCGCAGGCGGGAATAGATGCGCGAGGCATGGGCCAGGGGTAGACCCGCCAAAATCTGAACAAGGCCTCGGCCATCGCCATCGCGCAACAGCGTCGTCAGATGGTAAGCGACATGTCCTTTGCTGTAGTTGAAAAGTTGCTGGCGCAACGCTGCCTGGGTACGACGGTGTTGATGCCAAACATACGCCTGGGGTCGATAGGTCAGGGTATAGCCGGCCTTCAAGACTTGATAGAAAAGATAGGTATCTTCCCCGACCCCTGAAGGCATTCCAGGCCCTAAGGTCTCGTCCATAAGGCCAATCTTGGGATGCCGGAAAATGGTTGATCGAAAGGCCGCATTGGCAGTCGCCCCCAGCGTCCAGGTCGGAACAGCCTTACGGGGAAACAGCTCAAACCAATCACCGTTCACTTCAAACGGCACAAACCCTCTACCCAGACCACCGTAGGTTTCAAATAATCGTTGTGAGGGCGTTTCTAACTGTAAGGGGAGGATATTACCCGTCACAACCATGACATCGGGACGGGTGAAGGGCGTCACCAACTTTTCCAGCCACTGCGTCGGCATCGTCACATCATCATCGGTCATCACAATGATGTCGCCATGACTGGCCCCAATGCCTGCGTTACGCGCATAGGACACCCCCTGACGCGGTTCCTGAATTAACCGTACGGAGGGGAACGCGTCGACCACCGGTGGGGTTAACCCAGAAGCGGGATGATTATCCACCACAATGATTTCGATAGCGCGGGGTGAGTCTTGGTTGACTAGGCACTGCAGCACCTGTTTTAGGGTCTCGGGGCGATCGTAGGTCGCTAGCACCACCGACACCGACAGATTAGACGGTAAAGTGATGGGCAATGTGGATGATGATGCCCATTTTTGGGATAGGGACGTCAGCAGTTGCGACCACCGCAGATCGTTGCTGAGCGACTTGTCAGGCTCTAGGAGCTTGAGCTGCAATCCGTCAAAGATCGCTTGGCTCAAACGCTCGGGTGCAATTGCATGACCGGCATTTTCAATATCGATGCTGCCTAAAGGACTATTGCGCCAGTTGAGGAAAATCCGCACTTTGTTGTAGTCAGCGACATCGGCGATCGCCTCTAGGGGCTGGCTCAGCTCAAGGGTGCGGACTGCCATCGCTTGGGATTTCACAGTCATAGTCTCCGTCAGCAGCAGCGCTGAGGCTGGCACCGCTGCTGCCGCCGCTGACAAATCCAAAGCGGGAAAGTCTGCCGTAGTCGCCAGCTGCTGCGCCTGTTGCCGCGCCTTGAAGTAAGCGGGGACACCTCGGAAGCAGCCCCATAGCTCAGCCCAAATTAAATCTCGCGGGAAGCGATTCGGATATTTCAGGGAAATCCACAGGCGGCGAATATTGCCGTCCCATAGCCACCAGAGCGCTATGAACAAAAACGACCAGCGCTCTTGAGGAAAATTGAGCAATCCGTGCAGGAAATAAGCGTATAGACCCACCCCATCGCTGGCCAATTGCGATCGCACAGCGGCATAACTTTGGCGGTGACGATGCCAAACTAACACCGCAGGCTCGTACACCAACGCCTGACCGCTTTTAATGACTTGAAAAAACATGGCCAAATCTTCGCAGCCGCGCGTCGCCGTCCCCGCACCTAAGGCAGAATTAAAGCCCCCGAGCTGGAGCAGTGCCTGCCGCCGAAACGCCATATTGGCTCCCGTGCCGCACTGCCCCGTGCCGAGTAGGTACCAGGGCACAGCCTGCCCCTCGTTCGTCGAAGCAAAAACTCGCGGGTCGAATCCTTTGCCAAACCCGCCATGTTGCTCAAACAGAATCTGCGACTCATCTTCAAGTTCGTAAGGGGCCACCAGCCCGGTGACGGCCGCCGCCGCCGGATGTTCATAGAACGATCGCACCAAAGCGGTGACCCAACCAGCATCGACGAGCACATCATCATCGGTGTAGGCAATAAGCTCTCCCTGAGCTTCAATGAGGGCCCGATTACGCGCCCAGCTCAACCCTGGTCGTAATTCCTGCACGTAGCGAACTTGGGGATAGCGACTCACCAGAGTTTGCGTCGCGTCATCCGAGGGCGCATTATCAACAATCAGCATCTCCAGGTTGGCATAGTCGAGCTGCATCAGCGCATCAAGACAGCATTTTAGATCAGCGGTGCGATCGCGCGTACACACGGCAACCGTGACCAGGGGGTGTATGGGCAGCGATGCCGGTGGCGGCTCCATTTGCACAATCTTTTGGAGCGAAAAATCTGCAGCCGATTGAGCGGTTGCCAAGGCCCCGGTCATTAATCGCTGTACCAGTGGCCAGCTAAAGGTTTTGAAAATAACTGCTTGAATGGCGTCTGGAGCGCAACAACCATTTTCTAACGGTAGGTTCAAGTAGCCCAGCGGTCTACCCTGGAGCCGCACCAGCGCCTGCAAAAACTCGTAGTGGTCCAACCCTGTAAAAGTCGGCAAGGGCTGACTGAGTTCAATCTCAGTGACCTTAATGGGACGAAAGGTGGATGTGAAGTCTAAATTTAAGGCACTCATAGCAACTTTTATCGAATTGAGTCTGGATGGGCGTTATTCCTAAGTAACCTGAGAAACGTTTGGCTTCACTGCGAGGATGGACGTTGCGCTACCGGGGTATAGGCTTCACTGCGGCCTTCCCGCCGGACGCGCCGGTACGACTGCCAGAGGGACCAAGGCCCGGCCAGATTCCCCATCATTTCCAGGCCCAGGAGGGACATCGGGTAATCTGTCCAACCGCGCAGCCGCGCTTGAATGCGCCAGAGAAAGAGGTAAGGAATTTCCACCAGAATTCGCCATATTCCCCGCCAATCGCCATCGCTGAAGAACGTCACCAAATGATAGGAAGGGCCCCCTTTGCTGTAGTTGTAGATTTGCCGACGCAGGGCCTGATTGTCTTGACGGTGCTTATGCCAGACAAAGGCTGCTGGTTCATACACGAGGGTGTAGCCTGCCTTGAGAACCTTGTAGAACAGATAGGTATCTTCGCCTACACCTGAGGGCATGCCCGGCCCTAAGGATTCTTCCATGAGGCCGATCTGCTCGTGCTGAAAGATCCTGGCGCGAAAGGCGGCATTTGCAGTTGCACCGAGTTCCCATGTGGGTACGGCCTGCTGCTCAAAGGATTCAAACCATTTGCCGTTGACCTCAAATTTCTCAAAGCCTTTGCCGAGACCGCCATAGCTTTCAAAGTCTTGCTGGGATTGGGTTTCCAACTCAATCGGCAGGACATTACCCGTCACAATCATGACGTCGGGTCGAGCAAAGGGGGCAACGAGCTTCTCCACCCAGTCGGGGGGCAAGGTGACATCATCATCTGTGGCAATGACGATATCCCCGGTACTGGCAATAAAGCCCGCATTCCGCGCATAGGCCAGGCCCTGCCGAGGTTCGCGAATGAGCTTCACGCCCGGAAACTCCGCTACGACGGGTGGCGTCAATCCCGAGACCGGGTGATTGTCAATAACCACGATTTCAATGTTGCGAGGCGATACCTGCGCCTGGAGATGTTTCAGACAATTGCGGAGATCGTCGGGTCGATCAAAGGTGGCTAAGGCAATGGAGACTGAAACTGACGCGGGTAGCGATTTGGGTGCTGCTGTCGCGATCGCCAGCGGCAGCATTCTTTGGGCGAGCCAGGTTTTGGCCTCAGCCCATCGCAGTTCGTCGGTCGTCGCCGCCTGACGATTAAGGAGCTGACTCCCAAATTGCCGCGCCATCGCATCCGCCAAGCGATCAACGCTGACGACTTGATAGTTATTCTGAATTTTGACGGTCCCCAGCGGCTCATCCTGCCAGAATACAAAAACCTGCACAAAGGGATATGCCGTCACGTCGAGCAGTGCGGCCAAAGGCTGACTCACTTCTACCGAGCGGACGGCTTCTCTTTCAAGATCATGACTAACGGGCGCGATCGCCGCAGGCGGCTGAGGATATTTAAGCGTCGGCTCAGAGGCAAACTTCTGAGCTAAGGCTTGCGCCGTTTGCTGGGCCTGCTGATAGCGCCTGAGGCCAATAAAACAGCCCTTGAATTCACCCCAAATAAACGAGCGGGGAAATCCTTGAGGGTAGCGAAAGGATTTCCAAAGCCGCGCCAGCAACCACCAGCGGAGCCAAAAGAGACCTAGACGGAGGAAGGCCCAGCGCTCATCGGGATAGCGCGTGGCACAACAAACAAAGTAGGCGTACAGACCAATGCCGTTGTTGGCAATTTGAGACTGGAGCTTTTGGGTATCTCGCCGGTGCCGATGACGCACCAGGGCGCGGGGCTCGTAGACCAGCGTATGCTGCTCTTTCATCACCCGAAAGAACATTTCTAAATCACCGCCACCGTTCGTGACGGTGCCAACATCCATTGCTGGGTCAAACCCGCCGATTTGGTCAAACAGGGAGCGACGGTAGGCCATATTAGCCCCCGTGCCAAATTTACCCGCAGCGCCATAGAGGGTAGCGGCCCGATATTTTTCAGCGGCGTTGTAGCGATACCACTGCGTTTCAAAGCCGCGCCCAAAGCCGCCATACTCCTCAAACAGAACTTGGGATTCGGCCTCCAGCTCGTAAGGCACTACCAGCCCGGTCACCGCCATCACCTCGGGATTGGCCGCAAAGGTTTGCGCGATCGCCCGCACCCAGCCGGCATCCACCACCACATCGTCGTCGGTGTAGGCAATAATTTCGCCCTTCGCTTCTAAAATGGCCCGGTTACGTGCCCAGTCGAGACCGGGTCGCGGTTCTCGCACATAACGCACCTGGGGATACTGCTCCTCAATCAGGATTTGGGTGCCCTCGGTTGTGGGGGCATTATCAATAACCAAAACATCTAAATGGGGATAGTCCAGTTGGCTGATGGCCTCCAGGCATAATTTCATATCCTCAGGGCGATCGCGTGTACAGACGGCGACGGTGACCAGTGGCATCGCCCCCTCAAAATCAGCCTCCGGTAGCTGAGTCAAATCCTCCAGGCGAAGGTCTTCAGAACGTTGCGAAGCGACCAACCCAGTCTTAACTAACTGACAAACGATGGCCCAACCATACTCTTCTAGGATCAGCCTGGAAAGGGTTTGAGCCGAGCATTGCCCTGACGTGACCGGCGCTTGCACATATCCCAAGGGCACTCCCTGAAGCCGCACGAGTCCCTGCAGTGCATAGTACGCCTCTAATCCGGCAAAGGATGGAATCGACTGACTCAGCTCAATATCGACAACTTTAATCGGACACAGCATAGGTAAAGTCTTGAATACTAATTAGGTAAAATTTTGACTACTAAACGTTAGAAAGGCCTCGATGTAACACGCCACTAACCAGTACTTTTAAGCGAATTTTTAACGCCTTGATTGGTCGCTGGGGGGGCAAAGACAGACCGGACTGAGGCGAGGCGGACAACGAATGAGTCGGTCTTCGACGGGGCGCGACTGGTGTCGTCACAACGCTTGGCAGCGGTTGCTTGCGCCTCGTTATCAACGTGGAATTGAAGGCGGCAGCCGTGACGGTATTTCCCAAGAGTCGTCGCGATGATTGGGTCACGGGAATCGGCTGCATCCGGGGGGGGGCAGCGATGGCTTGAGCGAATTGTTGCAGGCTGGTAAACGTTAACTTGCTTAGACTTTTAACCATTAAAGTATAAAATCCCAGTCGCAGAAAGGGGGTAATGGGATCGACAATCGCGGCTTCCTTGAGCCAAGCTAAAGCACGGGGGGCATGACCCGCCAGATCGCATTGATAGGCTAGATATAAATAGAAACTACTCTGGGATAGACGATAGAGGAAGGCTGGAATTTCCGGATGTTGATACTGAACGGCTTTTAGCATCAATGCCTGTGAGCGGGCCATCTGACTAAAATCGCCCGACATACTACTAGTGACCTTACGATACCCCACCAAAAATTCTGGCACGACTGCAAACTTAAAGCGCTCGGCCAGCCGTAAATATAAGTCCCAATCTTCGCAGCCTTGGGCGTTTTGGGCCTTGAGCTGCGAATCATACCCCCCGACGCAATCAAGACACGTTTTGCGAATGAGGGTGGAACTCGCATTCCCCAAGAAGTTATGGCAAATCAGCGTCTTATAAACATTGCCCACCACGGTAGCGGCATGGATGCCCCCACTGGGTTGCGCTTGCTCATCAATATCGGCAGACCAGGCATACACTACGCCGACCTGGGGGCGGCTCTTTTGCAATTGGTTGACTAGCTTGGCAACCGCCTCCGGCCACCACAGATCATCCGCATCGATGGGGGCAATAAATTCGCCTTTGGCCTGACGGAGCCCATGGTTACGAGCCGCCGCTACGCCCCCATTTGCCTGCTGCAGGAGTTGAATTCGGGGGTCTTCCTGAGCCAGCGCTTGCACAATCTGCGGCGTGCGATCGCACGAGCCATCATCCACCACCAAAATTTCGAGATTTTGATACGTCTGGGCCTGAATTGAAGCCAATGTTTGCGGCAAAAACCTTTCGGCATTGTAAGCCGGAATAATCACTGACACGAGGGGAGCCGGCTCTAGGGTTGGCGTCTGAGGTGCAGCTTCGACGGAGGTGGGAGCGGTTGCGCCATGCCTTTGCTGGTGCCAATTCCAGGCGTGATTGACGATATCAGCCAATTCCGCATACTGGGGTTGCCATCCTAAAACTTGCCAGGCCTTTGCACCGCTACCCACCAGCACCGGAGGATCGCCCGGTCGCCGCGCTTGTTCAATCACGGTGATGGGACGCCCCGTGACCGCTTGGGCCGTTTCAATGACTTCCCGGACGGAGAAGCCATTCCCATTGCTGAGATTAAACACTTGGCTCTCGCCACCGCCCAACAGGTATTGCACTCCCAATACATGGGCCTGAGCCAGATCGGCGACGTGAATATAATCGCGGATACAGGTCCCATCTGGGGTCGGATAATCGGTTCCCAGAATGGCTACCGCCTCTCGCTGCCCGGCGGCGGCCTCCAACACAATCGGAATCAAATGAGTCTCTGGGCTGTGATCTTCTCCTAGGGTGCCGTCCGGGTCAGCACCGGCAGCATTAAAGTACCGAAAGCACACAGACTTGAAGCCGTAAGCCGTCTCATAATCAGCGAGAACTTGCTCCACCATCCATTTGCTACGGCCATAAGGGTTAATCGGATTTTGCGGCTGGTCTTCAGTGATCGGGATGACATCCGGGACCCCGTAGGTCGCACAGGTGGAAGAGAAGACAAACTTATTCACGCCGGCCCTACGCATCGCTTGCAGGAGCGACAGCGTTCCGGTCACGTTGTTCCAGTAATACTTTTCGGGATCTTGGACGGATTCGCCCACGTAGGCAAACGCGGCAAAATGCATCACGGCATCAATGGCATACCGTTTGAAGACGCGGTCGAGCAACGCGCGATCGCAAATATCCCCGACGACCAAATCGGCATTGAGCGTCTTCTCGACTAAATCCCGATGCCCGTAGATGAGATTGTCAAGAACGACAACTTGCAAGCCCTGCTGCTGTAGTTGCTTGACGGCGTGGGTGCCAATATAACCCGCCCCGCCAGTTACCAGGATTGCTCGATCTAGTTGCGACATATTCAGACCTCACACGTTATCAACGAACTAAAGCAGAACTCAATAGACCCTCGGGAACCTGATGTCGTGATTTATGTCGATACCCAGTGACTCCTTCCTTGCTCAATTGCTTGGATGAATCATCCGTCCCTAAGTCGAGGCTCACCCCCTTAGAGACGTTGGACGAGCGGAGGTTGTGAGTACGGTCGGAGGCGATCGGTGAGGTGCTGGCTCACCCCATACGTCGGTGATGCGAGGTCACGCATCATTAAGAACGCCAGCTTGCCGTCCCAACCCGCACTGTCGATGAGAGAGACGAGGCCCTCACCGAAAGCGATTTACTGATAGAAACGAGTAGCGTAAAAAAGGCTGTGAGCGCTTACATCTGCAAGGCTTTCACTGATGGAACTGGAAATCCATCGTTATGAAGTTTTCGTAAAAACATCTGAAAAGAATACTGTCACGGTTTATGTAGATGCACAGTAACCTCCCATTGGAATTCATCGTCTCTTTAAACAAATGTGGCCTTAGGGGGGCTTATATGAGCAGGTTGTAAAAAGGTCGGAAAAGGCGGAAATGCCTGTGAATCAAGGGTTCCAGAGATATTGATCACCTCGTTAATGGCCCGCCGCGATCGCCGCCGCCGCCCAAAGTCACGTAGTTGATACCGCTTAGAAACGGTATCAACATCACTGCATCAATTGCTTTGGCGAACCATTCGCCTCGGCTCCAAGGCCCAGCCCCCTTTGGTGAACAAATGCAGGTGTTGCTGGCGATCGCCAGCAGTTGTGAGGCGGCTGCCCACCCGACAAAGCCGTCAGGTGAGCAGCACCGCATCAGACAAAGTTGGCAGCGCTATCCAGCGCCGCCACGGTGGTATTCGCCACCTGCAGCACCGCCTCACCAGCGACAAAGCCAAACACATCCGCCGCGACATCACCCGTGCCTTGGAAGAAGCTGAGGTCAGCGAAGGCAAAATCCGCCAGCGCAATCTGGTCGAGGCCCAGTTCAAAGTCCCCGATAAAGTTGTAAGCGCCGGTGCGGGCCGTAAAGGTATCCGCGCCGGTGCCGCCAAACAGCGTATTGAGCCCTAACCCGGCATCGATTTGGTCATTGCCGCCCCCGGTTTGGACATAGTCATCGCCCAGCCCCGTGAGGATGTCTTTGTTCCCGACGGTGGCGGGGGCAACGGTGTCGACCAAATAAATCAGGTTATTGCCATCGCCCGCGTTGACCACATCCGTACCGGTGCCCAACCCAATTTCATCGACACCAGAGCCCGTGGTGATGTCATAGTCGCCATTCTCGACCCAGAGGCGATTATTGCCGTCGCCCAGGTCAATGACGTTGGTGCCACCACCCCCAGCGATGGAGTAGAGGAAGTCATCGCCCGCCCCGGCGGCAACGCGAGAATCGCCAGTGCCAATGCCAATCGTGTTGTTGCCTGCCCCGGCATCAATCAGGTCATTGCCCGTTTCCCCTGGCCAGATGGTGTCATCGCCAGCGGTGCCTAAAATCACATCATCCGGGTTGGCCGTGCCGTCGGTGTTGCTGAGCAGGTCACCCATGTAGGGGTCGCCTGCGCCAAAGGCATTGCCTTGGATAATGCCCTCATCATCTACGAAAATGGTGGCGGATTCCCCAAAGACGAGGGGAACGGGAGACTCGGCCACCCCACCAAACACCACATAGCTCTCGCCTGCCAAACTGTTGCCATTGGGGGCAGCTCCAATGGCCCCAATAATCAGGTCAGCAATGCCGTCGCCGTTAACATCCCCTGCACCACTCACTGACCAACCGGAGAAGTCCGCGACATCAATCCCATTGAGGACAAAGCCATTGCTGCCATCCAGGGCAGAGACGTCAATACTGGCACTAAAGCCCTGGTCACTGCCAAACACCACATAGCTCGCACCAACATCCTCGGCAGTAGCGCCACCGGCTCCAATAATCAGGTCATCAATGCCGTCATCATTGATGTCACCGGCACCGCTCGCGGAAATAGGAATAAAACTGGGAACAGCACCATCAATACCATTGAGGGCAAAGCCATTCGTGCCATCCAGGGCCGATAGCTCCAAGCTGGCACTAAAGCCCTGGTCGCTACCAAACACCACATAGCTCTGACGATCGCTGCCATTGGAGCTAGCATAGCGGCCCACAATAAGGAGATCGTTAATACCGTCGCCGTTGATATCACCCGCACCGCTCACAGGAGCGCCGGAGCTATCACGAGAACCAATACCATTGATCACAAAACCGTTGCTGCCATCCAGAGCCGATAGCTCCAAGCTGGCATTAAAGCCCTGGTCGCTACCAAACACCACATAGCTCTGGCCAGCACGCTCAGTGCCAGGGTCAGCATTGGCTGCCCCAATAATCACGTCATCAATGCCGTCACCGTTGATGTCACCGACGCCGCTGACAGAACCACCGGCTCTGTCATTTGCATCAATCCCGTTGATCACAAAGCCGTTGCTGCCGTCCAGGGAAGATAGCTCCAGGCTGGCACTAAAGCCCTGGTCGCTGCCAAACACCACGTAGCTTGCACCGACACGGATAAGGCCATTGACGACAACCCCGGAAGCCCCAACAATCAGGTCATCAATGCCGTCGCTGTTGATATCACCCACACCGCTGACGGAAACGCCAACCGCATCATCGGCACCAATGGGCATTACGATAAAGCCATTGCTACCGTCTAAATCAGCCGGATTCAGACTGGCGCTAAAGCCCTGGTCGCTGCCAAACACCACGTAGCTGGCGCCACCGCGTTGGCCATTAGGCAAAGAATTAGCTCCATTAGCGCCAATAATCAGGTCATCAATGCCATCGCCGTTGATGTCCCCAGCCCCGCTTACTGATTCACCGGTTCTGTCATTTGCATCAAGACCATTGAAAACAAAGCCGTTGCTGCCGTCCAGAGCGGACAACTCTAAGCTGGTGCTAAAGCCCTGGTCACTACCAAACACCACATAGCTCGCACCCGTACCACTGTTGCCGCCGAATGCCCCAATAATCAGATCATCAATGTTGTCGCCATTGATGTCCCCGGCACCGCTCACAGAAGCACCGGCTCTGTCAAATGCTGCGGCACCATTGAGCACAAAGCCATTGGTACCGTCTAAGTCAGCCAAGTTCAAAATGGGGTCAAAAGTCATAGTTGTCAATTCCTATTGTGATGATGAATCGTCAAATCGAGTCGTGACGGGCAGTGCGCTGCCTGTCTGTCGTCCTGGGTCCACCCTGATACGTCACCTATGGAAAGCACCCGCCGAATCGTGGCAGTGCGATCGCAGTCTGTAGGGGCAAGGTCACCTCGCCCCCCAAACATGAATTAGGCAAAATTGGCGGTGTTATCTAACGCTGCCACCGTGGTATTGGCCACCTGGAGCACCGCCTCACCGCCAACAAAGCCAAAGACATCGGCAGCGACATCCCCCGTCCCTTGGAAGAAGCTCAGCTCAGCGAAGGCAAAATCCGCTAGCTCAATCTGGTCGAGGCCCAGTTCAAAGTCCCCGATGAAGTTGTAGGCACCCGTTCGCACCGTGAAGCTATCCGCTCCAGCGCCGCCATTGAGAGTGTTGAAACCTAACCCCGCATCAATGAGGTCATTGCCTGCTCCCGTGGCGATAAAGTCATCCCCCGCCCCGGCGGTAATGGTTTTGTTGCCTGCGGTGGCGGCATCAATCATGTAGATGGTGTTGTTGCCATCCCCTGCATTGACGGTATCGTTGCCGGTGCCAAGGCCAATCTCATCGGCATCCATGCCAGTGACGATGTCATAGTCGCCATTCTCTACATAGACCTGGTTCGCCCCATCGCCCAAATCCAGGCTATTGGTGCCCCCACCGCCATTGATGGCATAGACAAAATCATCCCCGTCCCCGGCATTGACCGTATCGTTACCGGAGCCAATGCCGATCAGGTCATTGCCTGCTCCGGTAGTGATATCGTTATCCCCCGCTTCGAGGTAGGCTTCATTATTGCCATCGCCCAGGTCAATGAGGTTGGTGCCGCCGCCCCCGGCAAGCGAGTAAATAAAGTCATCGCCTGCGCCCGCTGCCACACGGGAATCCCCGGTGCCGATGCCAATGGTGTTATTCCCTTCCCCGGCATCAATGAGGTCGTTGCCCGTCTCCCCCGGCCAGATGGTGTCATCGCCAGCGGTGCCTAAAATGGCATCATCCGGGTTGGCAGTGCCGTCGGTATTGCTGAATAGGTCACCGGTGTAGGGGTCGCCTGCGCCAAAGGCATTGCCTTGGATAATGCCGTCCTCATCTACGAAGAGGGTGGCGGGTTCCCCAAAGACGAAGGGAACGGGAGATGCTGTGGCCCGCCCAAACACCACGTAGGTCTCGCCTGCACCACTAATAATCAAGTCATCGAAGCCATCGCCATCAATATCGCCGCCGCCGCTGACTGAAAGACCCTCGAAATTTATACCTGGGTCATCCAGACGGAAACCGTTGCTGCCATCCAGAGTAGACAGGTCGAGGGTCGGGGCAAAGCCCTCGGTACTGCCAAATACCAGATAGACTGACGAGCTAGAAATCACCTGCCCCCCAATAATCCCCTGCCCCCCAATAATCAGGTCATCAAGGCCATCGCCATTGAAATCGCCCGCAGTGCTCACTGAACCACCGGAAAAGTCATTGACTGTGCCATCCAGACGGAAACCGTTGCTGCCATCTAGAGTAGACAGGTCAAGGGTCGGGGCAAAGCCCTGGGTACTGCCAAACACTACATAGCTCGAACCTGAACTAGCGCCGTTATTGCTAATTCTGTTTGTCCCAATAATGAAGTCATCAAGGCCATCGCCGTTGACATCCCCCGCAGCACTCACCACATCCTGGCCAAGAGGATCTACTGAAGGAATGAAAAAGCCATTGCTGCCATCCAGGCTAGACAGGTCGATGCTGGCTCCAAAGCCCTGGGTACTGCCAAACACCACATAGGTGCCCAAAACTTCGCCGCCAATAATGATGTCATCAAGGTCATCGCCATTGACATCCCCCGCACTGCTCACTGAAAACCCGACAGCATCAGCAAAGTTAGTGCCAGGGACTACAAAGCCATTGCTGCCATCCAGGCTAGACAGTTCCAAACTGGCTCCAAAGGGTTGGTCGCTGCCAAACACCACATAGCTTTCCCCCGCAAGGTCATTGCCGTTTTGGTCAGCATTGGTAGCCCCAATAATCAGGTCATCAAAGCCATCACCATTGACATCTCCCGCACTGCTCACTGAATTGCCGGAAAAGTCACCCGGATCAATGCCAGGGATGACAAAGCCATTGCTGCCATCCAGAGACGACAGATCCAAGCTGGGGGCAAAGCCCTGGTCGCTGCCAAATACGACATAGCTCTCGCCAGCATAATCCTGCCCACTGAGGTCGGCATCGGGTGCCCCGATAATCAGGTCATCAAAGCCATCGCCATTGATATCTCCCGCACCGCTCACCGACTCGCCGGAAAAGTCACCCGCATCAATGCCATTCAGCACAAAGCCGTTGCTGCCATCGAGGCTCGATACATCCAAGCTGGGGGCAAAGGGCTGGTCGCTGCCAAACACCACGTAGCTCTCGCCCGCAAAGCTCTGCCCGTTGGGGGTTGCAGAGGGTGCGCCGATAATGATGTCATCAAAGCCATCGTTATTGATGTCTCCGGCATTACTCACTAAAATGCCGACTGGCAACTCGGACACCTCAATCACAAAGCCATTGCTACCGTCGAGGTCAGCCAGATTGAAAATCCCCTCGAAAGTAGCCACATTGATATCAATGGCGTAGTCACCAGTGGAACCACTGCTGCCACTGCCTGCCACGGTGGGGTCGTAAGTATTGTTGCCGGAACCGCTTACACCCACAAAGTAGGTTCCAGGGGTCGGAGCAATAAAGGACAGTGACAACTCACCCGAGCCCACCTCATTGCCACTGGCGTCAAAGAACCGCAGCAAGGAAGAGAGGGCACCCGGGCCTCCCGAATTACTAATCGAAACGTTGACTAAATCATCCGCATTGACCTCAAGCTGGTATAAGTCCACATCAGTGCTCGTGGTGGTGGGGTTGTCACCGATCGCACCATCAACGGTGAAAAACCCTGCCCCATTCAGACCGGTATCCAAGGCTTGGGCAAGGGTATCATTGGGTTCGCTGAACACTCCGGTGTAGGTTGCCATCACCTGAGGTCGAAATGCCAAAGAGGGGACAACCTCACCGGTGCGGACTTCTAATTCCCAGTTGCCGCCCGCCAGAGTGCTACCGGTTCGGTGCGCCGAAGCGGCAATAGCGGCACCTGTCAGTTGATGGAGTTTTTGAATAAACTCCGTCCCCGCATCCCCCGCCGCGACATTGCAACCGTAGAGGAGGAGGGAAGCGGAACCCGTCAACGCCGTTTGGAGTGGATGGGTGTAGTCGTTGAGGGTGCTGAGGCTCAGCTGTGAGTTACCCAAATACAAGCATCCGGGTGCGCCGTGGGAGACGATGTGAATCGTGGCCACATCCCTGTAGTTAGCAAGCACTTCGGTCATTTGCTCGACACCATCGCGGTTCGGTGCCAGCACAATGACGCGGGTTTGGGGAACCACCCCCCTGACCAAACGCTGAAGGTCATCGACGGCAGAATCGATAAATGCGATCGCCGAGGGTGCATCAGTAGCGACATCCGCCGTGGCACGGGTAAGGGGCTGATTGGGGTTAATGAGGTGCAAAGGGGGCTGAACACTCATCATTGAAGCTGCCTGGTCATTCATGACAAAGCTGTTGCTGCTCTCAAAATCAAAGGCCATGGTGAGTTCTCCTCAGTAGTTAATGGTTGAACGGGGAAAAACGGTTGAACGTGAAATCGAAGGGCGTTGGTTTCGCTGTGGGGTAGTCCCATCTCTACACCGCCGCGAAGTCAGTCGAAGTCAGCGTTCTAGTAGGGGCAAAGGTCACCTCGCCCCCCAAACATGAATCAGACAAAATTGGCAGTGTTATCCAGCGCCGCCACCGTGGTATTCGCTACCTGCAAGACCGCCTCGCCATCGACAAAACCAAAGACATCCGCTGCGACATCCCCCGTCCCTTGGAAGAAGCTCAGCTCAGCGAAGGCAAAATCCGCCAGCTCAACCTGGTCGATACCCAGTTCAAAGTCCCCGATGAAGTTGTAGGCTCCGGTGCGAGCCGTGAAGATATCGGCTCCCGTGCCGCCATTGAGAGTGTTGAAGCCTAACCCGGCATCAATGCGGTCATTGCCGCCCCCGGTTTGGATAAAGTCATCCCCCAATCCGGTAAGGATGTCTTTATCACCGACGGTGGCGGGGTCAACGGTGTCCACCAGATAAATCAGGTTGTTACCATCGCCCGCATTGACGACATCCGTACCCGTGCCCAGACCAATTTCATCATTGCCCGAGCCGGTGGTGATGTCGTAATCGCCATTCTCGACCCAGATGCGATTACTGCCATCGCCCAGGTCAATGACGTTGGTGCCGCCCCCACCAGCGATGGAGTAGAGGAAGTCATCACCCGCCCCTGCTGCGACTTGGGAATCGCCGGTGCCAATGCCAATGGTGTTATTGCCTTCCCCGGCATCAATGAGGTCGTTGCCCGTTTCCCCCGGCCAAATGGTGTCGTCGCCATCAGTGCCTAAAATCGCATCATCCGGGTTAGCAGTGCCGTCGGTATTGCTGAACAGGTCGCCCGTGTAGGGGTTGCCTGCGCCGAAGCCATTGCCTTGGAGAATGCCCTCATCATCCACGAAAAGGGTGGCGGGTTCTCCAAAGACGAGGGGAACCGAAGACTCTGTGGCCCGCCCAAACACCACATAGCTCTCGCCTGCAAAACTGTTGCCGTTGGGGCCAGCAAAGCGTGCCCCAATAATGAGATCATCAATGCCGTCGCCATTGATATCGACCGCGCCGCTGACCGAATTACCGGAATTGTCAATGGCATCAATCCCGTTGATGACAAAGCCATTAGTGCCATCTAGATCCACCGGGCTGAGACTGGCACTAAAGCCCTGGTCACTGCCAAACACCACATAGCTCTCACCGGCACGGCTAAAGCCATTGGGGTCAGCATCGTATGCCCCAATAATGAGGTCATCAATGCCGTCGCCATTGATATCGCCCGCGCCGCTTACGGAAGCTCCAACCCGATCATCGCCAGTCGCACCCTCGAAGATAAAGCCGTTGGTGCCGTCTAGGGCAGACAGTTCCAGGCTGGCACTAAAGCCTTGGTCACTGCCAAACACCACATAGCTCTCGCCCGTACGACCGTCCCCGGGGAAAGGCCCCCTTGCCCCAATAATCAGGTCATCAATACCGTCGCCGTTGATATCACCGGCCCCGCTCAAGGAATACCCGGAACTGTCGCCGGCATCAATGCCATTGAGGACAAAGCCATTGGTGCCATTCAGGGCGGACAGTTCCAGGCTGGCACTAAAGCCCTGGTCACTGCCAAACACCACATAGCTCTCACCGGCATTGCTGTTGCCGTTGGGGTCAGCATTGATAGCCCCAACAATCAGGTCATCAATGCCATCGCCGTTGATATCGCCCACCCCGCTCACAGTAATACCAGAGGCGTCGGGTTCATCAATGCCATTGATCACAAAGCCGTTGGTGCCATCTAAATCCACCGGACTCAGGCTGGTACTAAAGCCCTGGTCACTACCAAACACCACATAGCTTTCGCCGGCACGGCTAACGCCATTGGGATTGGCTCGGGGGGCCCCAATCAGGATGTCATCAATACCATCACCGTTGATATCACCCGCACCGCTTACGGAAGCCCCAACCCGATCGTCGCCAGTCGCACCCTCGAAGATAAAGCCGTTGGTGCCGTCCAAGGCAGACAGTTCCAGGCTGGCACTAAAGCCTTGGTCACTGCCAAATACGACATAGCTCTCACCAGAATTATTGCCGTTGGGGTCAGCATTGGTAGCCCCAACAATCAGGTCATCAATACCGTCGCCGTTGATGTCGCCCGCACCGCTCACAGAATCACCAGATCTGTCAGATGCATCAATGCCATTGAGGACAAAGCCGTTGGTGCCGTCCAAAGCAGACAGCTCCAGGCTGGCGCTAAAGCCCTGGTCACTGCCAAACACCACATAGCTCGTACCCGCCAAAAAGTTGCCGTTGGGGGCAGCAAAGGGAGCCCCAACAATCAGGTCATCAATACCGTCGCCGTTGATGTCGCCCGCACCGCTCACTGAACGACCAGATTGGGCTGATGCAGCAATGCCGTTGATGACAAAGCCGTTACTGCCGTCGAGGCTAGATAGTTCGAATACAGGGTCAAAAGTCATAGTTGTGAATTCCTATCGTGATGATTAATCGTCCAATCGAGTCATGACGGGCAGCCCCCTGCCCGCCTGTCGTCCTGGGTCACTTGGGGGAGTCACCCATTAATCACGTCATTGCTGCGCACCGAAGCAGCCGCGAGCAACAACGAAGCCACCCATCGTCAACTCAAGCCACAACCGAGCTGACGATGAGTTGCCCCTAACGCTTACGGGTTAAGCAAAGTTGGCGGTGTTATCCAGCTCCGCTACCGTGGTATTCGCCACCTGTAACACCGCCTCACCACCAACAAAGCCGAAGACATCGGCAGCGACATCCCCCGTCCCTTGGAAGAAGCTCAGCTCAGCGAAGGCAAAATCCGCCAGCTCAATCTGGTCGAGGCCCAGTTCAAAGTCCCCGATGAAGTTGTAGGCACCCGTTCGCGCCGTGAAGATATCCGCTCCAGCGCCGCCATTGAGAGTGTTGAAGCCCAACCCCCCATCAATGCGGTCATTGCCGCCCCCGGTTTGGATGAAGTCATCCCCCAGCCCGGTGAGGATGTCTTTATTACCGACGGTAGCGGGGTCAACGGTATCTACTAGATAAATCAGGTTGTTGCCATCACCGGCATTGACGACATCAGTCCCCGTGCCCAATCCAATTTCATCGTTGCCAGAGCCGGTGGTGATGTCGTAATCGCCATTCTCCACCCAGATGCGATTACTGCCATCGCCCAGGTCAATGAGGTTGGTGCCGCCGCCCCCAGCGATGGAGTAGAGGAAGTCATCGCCCGCCCCTGCGGCGACTTGGGAATCGCCGGTGCCAAGGCCAATCGTGTTATTGCCTTCCCCGGCATCAATCAGGTCGTTGCCCGTTTCCCCCGGCCAAATGGTGTCATCGCCGGGAGTGCCTAAAATCGCATCATCCGGGTTAGCCGTGCCGTCGGTATTGCTGAACAGGTCGCCCATGTAGGGATCCCCTGCGCCAAAGCCATTGCCTTGGATAATGCCCTCATCATCTACGAAGAGGGTGGCGGGTTCCCCAAACACCAAGGGAGTCAGCTCAGGTTCTAACACGTACAGTTCAAAGCCATTGGTGCCGTCAGAGGCGCGGAAGACTAACTGCCCGTTGAACTCGGCGAACTCGCTTGGGAAGGAGTCATCGCTGCCCGGATTGATGTCAACCAGGAGTTGGGTGCCGCCAGGAGTGCCGTCGGTGACCCACAATTCTTCACCATTGATGCCATTATCAGCGATGAAGACTAACTGCCCGTTGAGTTCGTTGAATTCGCTTGGGAAGGAGCCACCGCTGCCCGGATTGATGTCGGCTAGGAGTTGGGTGCTGCCAAGAGTGCCATCGGTGACCCACAATTCTTCACCATTGATGCCGTCATTCGCGCTGAAGACTAACTGCCCATTGAATTCGGTGAACCTGCCTGGGAAGGAGGTACCACTACCCGGGCTGATGTCGGCCAAGAGTTGGGTGCCGCCAGGCGTGCCATCGGTGACCCACAGTTCACGGCCATTGGTGCCATCATCAGCGCTGAAGAATAACTGCCCGTTGAATTCGGTGAACCCTAATGGGGTGGAGCTACCGCTGCCCGGGTTGATGTCGGCCAAGAGTTGGGTGCCGCCAGGGGTGCCATCGGTTACCCACAGTTCATTGCCATTGGTGCCATCATCAGCACGGAAGACTAATTGCCCATTGAATTCGATGAACCCGGCTGGGGAGGATCCATCGCTCCCTGGGTTGATGTCAACCAGGAGTTGGGTGCCGCCAGGCGTGCCATCGGTGACCCACAGTTCACTGCCATTGGTGCCATCATCAGCACGGAAGAATAACTGCCCGTTGAATTCGGTGAACTCTCGTGGCTCGGATCTATCGCTGCCCGGATTGATGTCAACCAGGAGTTGGGTGCCCCCAGGAGTTCCATCAGTGACCCACAGTTCCCTGCCAGTGGTGTCGTCATCAGCCTCGAAGACTAACTGACCATTGACCTCGGTGAACTCTTCTGGCTCGGAGCCATCACTGCCCGGGTTGATGTCAACCAGGAGTTGGGTGCCGCCAGGGGTGCCATCGGTTACCCACAGTTCCCTGCCAGTGGTGCCGTCATTAGCCTCGAAGAATAACTGCCCGTTGAGTTCGGTGAAATCGTCTGAGCTGGAGCCACCGCTGCCGGGGTTGATGTCAGCCAGGAGTTGGGTGCCGCCAGGAGTGCCATCGGTGACCCACAATTCACCGCCATTGGTGCCATCAGTGGCGCGGAAGAATAGCTGCCCATTGAATTCGGTCAAATCTTGTGGGGAGGAGCCATCGCTGCCGGGGTTGATGTCTTTGAGCAAGCTTAAAACAAACGTCATGGATAAAATCCTCTTGATGATTGATGAATGGATTGCTAGGGCGCGTCATCAAATAAAGCCAGAATGCTTGCGGTATCAGCACACCCGTGCCCGCTTCGCAAACCAAGCTAGGGGCTGAAACGCTTTCCATATAAGGATTTGTCAGCTAAATGATGACAGCCCCTAGCTCATCGCTACCGATGAATCAATGCCCTGATGGCGCGGGGGTCGAAAAGCTGCGTTCACGGTTAAGGGCTGCCTCACGGCTATGGAGTCCACGTTCTCAACCCCAGCAACGACCTGGAGGACGCGGTTACGTCCCCCCAAAGTGAATTAGACAAAATTGGCGGTGCTATCCAGCGCCGCCACCGTGGTATTCGCCACCTGCAGCACCGCCTCACCGCCAACAAAGCCAAACACATCCGCTGCCACATCCCCCGTCCCTTGGAAGAAGCTCAGGTCAGCGAAGGCAAAATCCGCCAGCTCAATCAGGTCGAGGCCCAGCTCAAAGTCCCCAATGAAGTTGTAGGCTCCGGTGCGCGCCGTGAAAATATCCGCTCCAGCGCCGCCATTGAGAGTGTTGAAACCTAACCCCCCATCAATGAGGTCATTACCGCCCCCGGTTTGGATGAAGTCATCGCCTAGCCCGGTGAGGATGTCTTTGTTACCGACGGTGGCGGGGTCAACGGTATCTACTAGATAGATGAGGTTATTGCCATCACCGGCATTGACGACATCAGTCCCCGTGCCCAACCCAATTTCATCGGCACCAGAGCCGGTGGTGATGTCGTAATCGCCATTCTCGACCCAGATGCGATTACTGCCATCGCCCAGGTCAATCAGGTTGGTGCCGCCCCCACCAGCGATGGAGTAGAGGAAGTCATCACCTGCCCCTGCCGCGACTTGGGAATCCCCGGTGCCAAGGCCAATCGTGTTATTGCCTGCCCCGGCATCAATGAGGTCGTTGCCCGTTTCCCCTGGCCAGATGGTGTCGTCGCCATCAGTGCCTAAAATCGCATCATCGGGGTTGGCCGTGCCGTCGGTGTTGCTGAACAGGTCACCGGTGTAGGGGTCGCCAGCCCCAAAGCCATTGCCTTGGAGAATGCCCTCATCATCCACGAAAAGGGTGGCGGGTTCTCCAAATACGAGAGGAGGGTGCGACTCTGCTGCCCGACCAAACACCACATAGGCCTGATCATCTTCACCAATAATCAAGTCATCGAAGCCATCGCCATTAATATCGCCGCCGCCGCTCACTGAAAGACCTTCGTCATCTGTACCTGGGTCATCCAGACGGAAACCGTTGCTGCCATCCAGATTCGACAGGTCGAGGGAGGGGGCAAAGCCCGCTGTACTGCCAAACAACAGATATACCGACGATGAGCTGGGTGGTCCCATCGGACCACCCCCGCCTACTCCGCCAATAATGAGGTCATCCAGGCCATCGCCATTGAAATCGCCCGCAGTGCTCACGGAAATACCAGAAAAGTCCCCGGCCATGCCATCCAGACGAAAACCGTTGCTGCCATTCAGACTCGAAACGTCAAAAGTCGGGTCAAAGCCCTGGTCACTGCCGAACACCACATAGCTCGAACCTGAATTAGTGCCGTTATTGCTAGTATTGGATGTGCCAATAATCAGGTCATCCAAGCCATCCCCGTTGATATCCCCGGCATTACTCACTGACGTGCGGAATGAACTACCAATGGGCACATCAATCACAAAGCCATTGCTGCCATCCAGGCTAGACAGCGCCAAGCTGGCGCTAAAGCCTTGGTCACTGCCAAACACGACATAGCTCGCCGTAGTGCTGCTACCAATAATGAGGTCATCCAAGCCATCGCCATTGATATCCCCGGCACCGCTCACCGAGGCACCTGAACGGTCATCGGCATCAATACCGTTAATCACAAAGCCATTGCTGCCATCCAGCGCCGAGAGCTCCAGGCTCGCCCCAAAGCTGCTGTTAGAGCCAAACACCACGTAGCTCTCACCCGCATTATTCTGTCCATTGGGGTCGGCTTCATATGCCCCGATAATCAGGTCATCAAGGCCATCGCCATTGATATCGCCCCCACTGCTCACCGAAAAACCCGCTTCGTCACCGGCATCAATGCCATTAATCACAAAGCCATTGCTGCCATCCAGTGACGACAGCGCCAAACTGGGGTCACTGGGCTGGTTGCTGCCAAACACCACGTAGCTCGTCCCAGCCGGAGTAGTGCCAAAAGATACACTTGAGCCCGCCCCAAGGATGAAGTCATCAATGCCATCGCCATTGATATCTCCCGCACTGCTGACGGAGCGGCCTGAATTGTCATAGATATCAGTGGTGGTGATGGCAAAGCCGTTGCTGCCATCGAGGGTAGACAAATCCAAGCTCGGGTCAAAGAGCTGATCGCCGCCAAACACCACATAGTTTTCGCTCGTGGTGAAGGGACCGGGTGTGCCAATAATGAGGTCATCAAAGCCATCGTCATTGACATCCCCCGCATGGCTCACTGATATGATGGGTCGAAAAAAAATATTAGGTCTATCAGCGACAAAGCCGTTACTGCCGTCGAGGCTGGTAAGGTCGAACACAGGATTAAAGGTCATGGTTGTGAATTCCTAACGTGATAAATTAATCGTCAAATCGGGTCATGACGGGCATGGGGCTACCCGTCCATTCGTCCTGGGTCACTCGGGTGCGTCGCCCATCGAAATCACCCGCCGAATCTCGTCATTGCGAAAGCCGATCGCCATGGGGCGACGCACCCCCGGTATCACCGCCACGTCATACAGCTCCGCAATCACCCCTTCAATGCGCAGCGTATGCACCAAATCCCCACTGCGCAGGTCAATCACACCCAACCCACAGCGCGGGGTCGCCCCCTTAGCGGTCAGGGCATCATCTAAGGGCAACCCCTGGAAGCTCTTGTTGTGGCGCGGCTCGGACAGGCCCACCACGGCAAAATCCCCCGCAAACGCCAGCCCCCGCAAATACCCCGGACAAAAAGTCACCGCTTCAAACCGACCCGTGGCCTCATCCACATAGCCAAACTCCCCCCGCCCCGAGTTCAGCAGCCAGAGCCTGTCGCGATACCACCGAGGGGAATGGGGCATCGACAACCCCGTGGCGATCATGTCATTGCTCTCGATATCCACCACACAACCGCCATCCACCCGGCGATCGCGCCAGCCATCGGCCACGTCGCTTTGGCTAATCGAGGTGACATAGCGCGGCTGGCCATCACGCAGGGCTAAGCCATTCAAATGGCACCGATCCTCGGCGGCCAGCTTGCTAATAAATGGAGGCTGCCAGACCGGGATAAAGCTGTGGGTCGCACTGGGCTGCGCCAGACAGCTAAAGAGGGTGTTTACAAACAGGGGAGATGGGGGGATCAGGGTTGAAGATGGGGCCGGGGCCACGACGACATCGTGGATATCTAAATCCCCGGTGACGTAGCTCATTTGGGGGACGTAGAGGGCATCGTAACCCTGGTAGGTTTGCCCTTGCTGAAGCGTATTCTCAAACCGCCAGAGCTGATACAGGGTACTGAGCCAGAGGGTGCGGTCTTGAACGCAGAGGCCCATGCAGCGCTCAAAGGTGCGTTCAAACACCGAGAGCTGACCGTCTGGCTGCAGGCCCAGCCAAAACATCTTGCCAGCCTGGTAAGTGGTGAAGGCGAGGCTTAACCGTTGTTC
>JBCDAJ010000063.1:0-34739 GCA_039185935.1 Cyanobacteria bacterium P01_F01_bin.56
CAGAACTATGCTCCTTCTCAGGCACTCAGGCACTAGTGGGGCTGCAGTCTTAACTGTCAGAACACAGCAGCACCCTAGCAGGGCTGAACAAGTTTCTTCCGTCATTCACGCAGCACTTTGTGCTGAGTTAGTTGCTCCTTACAAACTTGACTTTGGACAATCAGGGTGACTAAAAACCAGGAAAATGGTAGAGGATTGAAAACTCTAGGCTCTACCACTGATGTCAGATCATCTTGAAACGCTGCGCCAATTTCGCCAGGCGATTTACGAAAGTTTTCCCTATCGACGCGATAGCTTACTGGACTTACTGGACGCCTTCAGTAGCAATGACCGGGCACGTTCCATCGTCGAACTGAGCCTGAATGCCTGCTTCCGGCGCCAGTACAGTGCGTTGTACAAAGCCGTTGCGGCGGCTTATCTGGAGAGTGATTACCCGGTTTGTAGCCTCGAAGCCTACCAGCAAGGGGCGGCGCTGCTGAAGACCCTGCCCCCGCTGACACAGTTGCCGTATCCGGTGTTTGGCCTGGATGAAACGCCGAACGAACGATTATTTGCCCGGTGCCTCAGCGACCGTCAAAATATCCATCGCTCGACCCCAGTAGCGGCCCAACGTCCGGTGAGTGAAGGACACAACTATTCGGTCTTAGGGGCCTTTCCGGAAGCGGGGGCGGCGGATTGGTCACGCTGGGCACTGCCCCTTATCATCGACCGGGTGAGTAGTGTGAGTAATGCCATCGAGGTCGCCCACACCCAAATCGCGCAACTGCTGAGCTATCCCCAAAGTACGACCTGGCCGCTGAAGGTATTAAGCGTCGATAGTCGCTATCCCACTCCGGCTTTTTTGTATGGCTTGCGGGACTACGCGGATTTGGTGGTGATTGCGCGGGTGCGCCGCAACCGGACTTTCTACTGCCAACCTGACCCTCACCGCAGCCCGACTCGCCCGCGCTGGTATGGCCCCCGCTTTCAGCTCAATGACCCTGCTAGCTGGCCCCCACCGGCTCAACAAGAGACGCGGACTCACGCCCCCCACCCCAATGCTCCACCCTTCTCCTGGCAACTGATGCGGTGGACGAATCTGCTGATGCGCGGCACTCGCGACTATCCGATGCATCGCTGCCCCTTTGATTTGCTCCGCTGCCAACGTCTGGATGATCACGCGCAACCCCAAGGTCCACCCCTCTGGCTGATGATTTGGGGACAATCTCGGCATCAAATCACCCCGGGACAAGGGCAACAGGCTTATGCACAACGCTTCCGACTCGAGCACTTTTTTGGCTTCGCCAAACCCCATCTGTTGATGACCGCTTTCCAAACCTGCTTAACGCCCCACGAAATCAATGCGGTGCGCTTAGCCAGCCTCGCTTACGGACAACTCTGGTTGGCACGCCATCTCGTGGATACCCTGCCGTTGCCCTGGCAACGCTACACGCCCAGGGCGAGAACTCAGCAACGGACACCTCGGCAAGTACAACGCGGATTTGCCACACTTATTCAGCAGTTCGGCTCTATCGCGACACCGCCCAAACCCCGAGGAATCCCGCCAGGACGCTCCCAGGGCATTCGACTGAACCCACGTTCACCCTGTCCGCTAGTCAAGTTTCATCCACCACAAAAGCTTTGTCCTTGCAAGGACCCTCAGAAGTCGGCTTAAGCAGACTTCTTGAGGCCCTGAACGCCTGCGTTTTCAGCGCAGGCACAACTCTATTTGTCCAAAATCAAGTTACAAAGGCTGCCTGACGCCCACAAGTTACGTGACTTGTGGGCGTCAGTTTGCTCGCCCCCTTAAATCCCCCAATACTAGGGGACTTCGAGCACCACTAGGTATCTTTAAAGCCGACAGGGTTCAGGGGGTAAGGGAGATAAAAGATGCAGCCAGAATTCGGGGTACCACTCCTGCTATCGAACAAGCGGCTCGTCGATTACGCCAGCAGTCCATGCCCGCCGAAGCCAAGTTGTGGTCTGCTCTTAGGATCGGGAATTTAATCATGTGCCGGTTTTCCCCTCTCGGGAGGGGTGCCGTAGGCGGGGTGGGTTCGAACCCTCGCACTCAGGGGCAACCCACCCCGCTGTCCCTGAGTGCGAGGGGAAATGTTATCCGGTTTGGCCTCAGTAATTTATTTAATCCTCATCCCTTAGAGGCCGTTAGCTTAAGAGCATCAAGTTTCGTCGTCAACACCCGGTGGGACGATTTATGGTTGACGTCTATTGTCCCGCTTATAAATTGGTCATCGAAGTCAATGGCGATATCCACACTCAGCAAGAAGGCTACGACGCAGCTCGTACTGAACAACTGCAAGCATTTGGCTATCGGGTGCTGCGATTTACAAACCAAATGGTGATGAGAGAACTGTCGCCGAGGCTTTAGCAAATCGCGCAAGTCGGGATTTGAGTAATCATGAAACAGAACCGTGCGCCAAGGCTGAAACCATTGGCATATAAAGGCTTCAAATACAATACGCTTGAACTATTTTGGAGCCCGCTTTTTGTGCCAGTTAATCCTTAGTCTGAGTGGCACAGGGAACTAGTATTCGACGGCTTAAGTCTCGATACCGATCCCCCTCATCCCCCAGCCCCTTCTCCCAAAACTGGGAGAAGGGGAGCAAGCGGTGGCTTGAAATCCCTCTCCCAATTTTGGGAGAGGGATTTAGAGTGAGGGCCAATGTTACGCAAACTTACGCCGAGCGGTACTAGAGCGAGCTTTCAAGGGTCCCAGGCCTCTTCTTTCATACAGGCTTAATTGGGACAAAAATAGAAGTCGCTTAAAGTGTATTTCTGTTCCGCTAAGTAGGCAGGCGTTATTAAATTGCAAATGATGTAGGTTGCTATTGAGGAACGAAACCCAACACTCGCAAGGGTTTTATCATCATAAGCTCGTTCTATGAAAGATTCAACCCACCTACTTACCCATTAAACACCTTCTAGATGGTAGTCTTACTCTTGCTAAACTCAGTTAGGGCGTTGGCTGAGATCGAATCGCTCCTTTAACATGGACTTTACTGAGATCTAATTCTGCTAGATCCACTCCAGTTAAATTGGCTCTAGTTAAGTTTGTTTTGTCAAGAACGGCTCCGCTCAGCACCGTAAAGCTTAGATTTGCACAACTTAAGTTAGTCCCTATCAAGTTAGCCTTAGTTAGATTTGAACCGCTGAAGTTAGCCCCACTCAAATTGACATTACGTAAGTTGGCTGCGATTAAATTGAGGTTTTGAAAATCCCTCTGTCCAGCAGCATAGCGACTCAATAATTCCTTGACATTCATACCTTTGATGCTCATCAGGTTTAAGTTGACGATTTCTCTAAATTACGTTCGTTTCTAAATGACTAGACTTCAAGACCCAGAAAACCAGGCTAGAGGACGATAACGACGCCCATCAAATCTAGCCACATACTTATTCAGTCTTCTACGCAAATAAATCACAGAGTTTATTTACTCTAAATGTTCTTCAGTAGGTTACTGAAAAATGACCGAATTGATATTACAGCACTCTTGATAGGCAGCTACTACAATATCAAAACTGGAAGATGTATTGACCATGAAATACCTTGATTAGAGGTTCAGAAAGCATGACAGTAAACAGTGAGCTTTAGACAGGAAAGCTAAATCTTGCTTATCTGACCGTCAGCTACAGCATACAGCTTTTTTGAAAGATTGCATGGAAGCCGAGGTTTTTTGTGTACATCCTGCTGAAATGTATACTAATGAAGGTATTAGCTCAGAAAATGCTCACTAAGATTCAATTCTATTGGAATTAGTTTGTCGTCAAATAAGGATGCTGGCGAAGGATTATGCCAATATCTGGTGATAAAGGATTGTTGATAAAATAGTCGCTGAAACCCTTACATACTAGACTGGTTTAGCATTTGAGCTGGCTTGGCTTTATGTGTACTGTTAAGTTTAGAGTACTTGCCTGAGTATGCCGCTTAATATTGCTACAGTGTCAGCAAAGAATTATCTTCGGTCGAAAATTGTTTGGCAAACAGATTCTCTGAATATAAGTCTCTTCATTCCTCAATTTTGGAGAATCATCAATGTCTATTTATGTCGGCAATTTATCTTACGATGTAACCCCTGACGAGCTTTCACAGGCATTTGCCGAGTATGGCACTGTTAGCAATGTCCATTTTCCAACTGATCGCGACACCGGACGGATGCGTGGATTTGCTTTTGTTGAAATGCAGAGTGAGACGGAGGAAAATTCAGCCATTGAAGCATTAGATGGTGCTGAGTGGATGGGTCGCACTCTGAAAGTGAATAAAGCCAAGCCTCGCGAACAAAGGTCAAGTAGAAAAAGTTTTGATAATCGCGGGCGTGATTCTCGACGATACTAGTAGAGTTTAAGTATAAAGTACGCCGTGCGTCAGACTATTTTTCGATGAGTGTTCATTTTGTGAGACTCATCGGATTTTTGAGGTGTTTTAGAATATGAAAATCAGTGGTTTCCGTTGACTTAGGAAGGAGCTAAATGGCCCAAGTTGTACCGTGGGAAAATGAGCATATTGAGTCTATCCTTCGCCGTTTTAAGCGTGAAGTTTCTAAGGCGGGTCTTTTTCCCGATATGAAAAAGAATCGCTTCTTTGAAACGCCGATTGAGAAGCGCAAGCGTAAGGAAATTGCTATGCATAGACAGAGAAGGAGAAATAGAAAGTTTCGTAACTGATTTCGCATGACTCTCGCTATGATTGCTGGACACATTTTCAGACGTCATGGGTACATGTAAAAGAGAAAAATGACGGCTTCTTTAATATTATGCTGACTTTATGCTAAACGGAGACATTCCTGACCCGATACGGGCTTACCTCAAATCGGCTGGCCGAGTACCTCTATTAAGCCACGAAGAAGAAATTGTCTATGGCAAGCAGGTGGCTAGCATGATGCAAATGCTTAAATTGAAAGAGCAGTTGAAAGAGCAAATAGGAAGTGAGCCACTCTTAAGTGCATGGGCTAGGGCTGCAGAGGTTGAGATTTTGGAGCTAAAAAGAGTTTTGCTCTTGGGTCAGCGCGCAAAGCAAAAAATGATCAAGGCAAATCTGCGTTTAGTTGTTTCTATTGCCAAGAAATATACTCAGCAGGGTCTTGATCTTCTCGATTTAATCCAAGAAGGAAATATCGGTTTAAATCGTGGCGTAGAAAGGTTTGATCCAGCCAAGGGGTATCGTCTAAGCACCTATATTTATTGGTGGATTCGTCAAGCAATTACTCGAGCAATTGCGATGCAAAGCCGTGTGGTTCGCTTGCCCATGCATATTACCGAAATTATCAGCAAGATTAAGCGTACACAGCGCAATTTATTCCAGCAGTTAGGGCGGGTAGCCTCGCTTGAAGAGGTTGCCGAACATCTAGACCTTACCCCAGAGCGGGTGCGTGAATGTTTAAGTTATAGTCATCAGACCTTATCTTTGGATATCCGTTTGGGTAAAGATAACGATACACAGTTGACAGATTTATTGGCCTCCGACAATGAATCACCCGAGGATGTTGCAATTCAGCTTTCACTGCGTACCGAGATAGAGAAGCTGCTAAATGACCTTTCGCCTCGGCAGCAAGAAGTTCTTGTCCTCAGGTTTGGTCTCCAAAATCAAAAACCGCTTTCTTTTGGGGAAATTGGGGGACTTCTGGGGTTAAGTCGTGAACGAATCCGGCAGCTAGAAAAGCAGGCATTGCAGAAGCTAAAGCGACATCGCACTCAATTACAGGAATATCTTGTGCTTGGATAATATTGCTCTATTAGGCTCCTCGTCCAAGCTGCTCGTTACGAATGAGATGCGAACTTATCCCAAAAAGCTCTAAAATAGTTCAAGTGAATTACAGCTAAAACCTTTATATGCCAATTGTTTTAGCCTTGACGTGCATTTTTGTTTCATGACTACTCAAACCCAAGTCATCGAACCTAAGTTTCCCCAGAATTGAGGGTGGCGGGGGCGAGATGCCACCTAGATAAGCGATGATCGAGATGTGTATAAGTAGTAGCTTTGTCAGGAGCGGTGCCGCAGGCGGTGAGGTTCTCATGCACGCAGAACACCTGAACCACATTCCTCGATTTGAAGGAAGTGCCCATGTCTAAATGCATTTTGATCGTGGATGATGAAGCCGACGTGCGCGAAGTGACCCAACTGGGTTTAGAAATGGGTACCAACTGGACCGTGCTAACGGCGTCCTCCGGGGCCGAAGCGATCGCGATCGCCACCCAGGAACACCCCGATGCCATTTTGCTCGATTTGATGATGCCAGATATGGATGGCCGCACCACCCTCAAACAGCTTAAAGCGATCGCGGCTACGCGTGACATTCCCGTAATTATGGTGACGGCCAAAGCTCAGCAGTCTAACCTGCAAGATTTTCAAGATTTAGAGGTCGCCGCGATTATGACGAAACCCTTTCGTCCCCTCAAGCTCGCGGCAGAAATCACTTGCATTTTGCAGTGGTCCTGAGACCAGTCCTGACCTCACTCCGCTGGTGAAGACACGTTGATCACCGCCATGGGGGACAAGTCCATCTCCTCTGGGGAGGCTGGGGGATGGGCATAGGTACCGGCCAGCAGCAGTGTGATGGCGATCGCCAATAAGCATCGATGAATTTGTAAAGTCTGTCGATTGTTCATGATTCTGACCTTCACATTCCGCATTCTGCCAAGGTTCAAATGACTTCAGATGGCTGCAATGTTCATTCAGTCGAGGGCTCATTTCTGCATGCTGAACGCTTTAAGGCGCTGCCCTTCCCCAGGAATCTTCGGCCCGCCGCGATCGCCCAACCACTGATGCATTTCTGCTTCTGTTTGAAACCGATGGGTTTGCTGAGTTTCTCGCTCAAACACCTCATAGTGCAGCGGGCCAGCGGGTTGTGGGATGTTATTCAAAGTGATGGGGGCGATGGCTGTGAAATGCCGCAAAACCGTTTCCACGGGATGCCAGCGCGGTTTGGGCTCAAAGGGATGGATTGTCCGGGTGCCCTCAGCCCTGGCCAGCAGCAGTTTTCTTGCGTTCATTTGGACCTCCTAACGTTCGCTAGAGCGGATATTTGCCAGGTTAGGCCGCAAGGGAGAATGAATCGGGAAGGCGGCTCGGCAGCGGTTGATTGAGTTCTGAATTGCCCACGGTATCTAGGTTAGGACTTACGCAAACGCCCCCTCAGTCCCCCCAATCTGAGGGATGTTGAATCCGATTTCTCCAGGTTTGGGGATACACGGGCCAAAATCGGATTTAACTGCGTAAGTCCTGTCGGTGTTGCCTCGGACGAGCCGCGATCGCGACCATGCCAGGTTTCCAGTTCCCGATCACGACTGCATGGTTCCTTCTGAGGGGCGACAGCATTAAATTCGTCAGCTTCCCGACCTTTTCTCGATTGGTCGTTAGTGTGCGGGGTATCCCTCTCAGAGGCATAAGACACCCCCCAAGGAGGCCCCATGCAAACTGTGAATTCTGCTCAAACTTACGATGTCTTTGTTAGAGACTATTTGACGGTGGCGCAAGAAGTCGCGGCGGCGATCGCGGCGGCAGCCGTTGGCTACGATATTGAAGGCGGCTTACCCACCGCAGAAGTCGCCCGCTTGAAAGCATCGGGTTTGCTATTGTTGCCCATCCCCCGTGAGTATGGCGGCGTGGGCACGAGCTGGCCAGGGCTATACAAGGTGGTGCAGATACTCGCGGGGGCCAGTGGCTCGATCGGGCAAATCTATGCCAATCACATTGGTTTGGTGAATGCGGCGGTGCCGTTAGGGCGTCCTGGCCAGGCGAAGCAGGCTTATCAAGTCACCACTCAGCAAAATCTACTCTGGGCCAACGCGTTAAATGCCCGGGACGCGCGTCTCAAAATCGAGGCAGTTGCCGATGGCTATCGCGTCGATGGCGTAAAAAGCTTTGGCACTGGCGTAGCCGTCGGTGATGTCAATGTCATCGGGGCCATGATGGATGACTCTGAAGTGCCGGTAGTCTTTACGGTACCTGGCGATCGCCCTGGCCTCACCTATAACTACGACTGGCACAACATGGGGCAACGTCGCACCGTCAGCGGCAGCTACTTCTTTAACGATGTCTTTGTTAGCCCTGACGAAATTGTCGGCCCGCCAGCAGATGTGACTAGTGCGTTCCCGGCGTTGATTTTTTCCGTTGCTCAGTTGGCCAAGGTCTACACTTACCTGGGCATTGCTGAAGGCGCGCTCAATGCGGCTAAAGACTACACGCTGACCCAGGCTCGACCCTGGCAAAGCGCTGGGGTCGATGCGGCCAGCCAAGATCCGTATATCTTGCAGCAGTACGGTGAGCTGTGGGCCGAACTGCAGGCGGCGATCGCCCTGGCTGACCGCGCGGCAACCCAGGTGCAGTGGGGTTGGAATAAGGGCACTGACCTGACCTTTGACGATCGCGGGGAGGTGGCGATCGCGATCGCGGCGGCGAAAATCCAGGCCATCAAAGCCGGGCTTAAGGTCACCAACGACATCTTTGAGGTGATGGGGGCGCGGGCCACTTCATCGCGCTATGGGTTTGACCGCTACTGGCGCGACCTACGCACCTTCTCGTTGCATGACCCACGGGCATACAAGAGTCGGGAAGTGGGCGATTGGTTCCTCAATCAAGAATATCCGGTGCCTGGCCAATATTCCTAGCAGTTAGGGATCGGCTTGAAAATAAAGTACCCGGACAAGAATGTGGCAGGGTGGATGGGTAGCAGGGTCGGTGGGATGTTATTTAAGCGCAACTCCCTTAGCATCGTGAAAAGGGAATGGCTGTTGTCTGTGGATGACGGCCATTTTTTATGTCCCGGCGTCAAACAGTTGAGTAGTGGTGAGGCTCAAGGTGGGGAACTGGGGTGACACCAAAGCCTCTCCCCAACGAAAGAGCTGCGTTTGATAAACGCCATTGACCAACTGGCAGACGGTAACAGTGGGCTGTTTAGGATTGCCAATATATCGTCGGCCCCCTAACCCTTGATAATCGACAATCCAATATTCCGGGATGCCCATGGCTTCGTAATCTTCGAACTTGCGGGCGTAGTCATCGGGCCAATTAGTGGAGGTGACTTCGACCACGAGCTTAACGGAACTCCCCAACGTGATGATCGATTCACGTTCCCACAGCGGTTCGTTGGCCAAACCCGCTTGGTCAATGAGGAGTACATCCGGCTTGTCGCCAGTTTCGGTACTCTCTGGACGGAGTAGGGCGGTGTTGGGAATAAAGGCGGCTAAGTTAGCTTGGTCAATGAGGACATTGAGCTTACGGTTGAGTAAACCCACCACCTGTATCTCCTGCGGAGACGCTTCGCGAACATGCGGTCCCGTCGGCTGCATGTCAACAATGACTCCATCGTGCAGCTCGAATCGCCCGGTCTCGGGTTTCCAGGCCAGAAACTCTTGAAAGCTCATTAACTGTGAAGCTGCTTACACCATGCCAGTTAAGACTCACCACTTGGGTCACTCATGCTTTCCATCAGCCTATCGAAAGGCTGATGGTTTGAGCAGCGGAATGCCGAAAAGCGCAATATATCTAGAAGGGTGAGTTGCGAGCGACTCCCTAAATCCTTTGCCACTCGGGGCAAGCTACCGATGCCCAGTCGCATCAATCCAAAATTCGCGATCGCAAATCGTCAATCACTCCAGCCCCAACTGTTGCTTTAGCGCTGTTGGCACATTAAGGGCGGACTCCAGTCCCGTGACACCTTCCCAGTTAGTGTCTTCATCCCAAGAGATGTTAACGAGATCGGCCTTGGACAAGTTTGCCCCCACAAGAATCGCACCCGCAAGAATCGCCTCCACAAGATTCGCCCCTCCGAGGTTTGCTCCCTCAAGGCTTGTACACACAAGGTTGGCTCGATCAAGGTTTACTTCCTCAAGGTTGGCTCGATCAAGGATAGCTCGATCAAGGCGCGCACCCGTAAGGTTTGACTGAACGAGATTGGCTCCCTCAATTCGCGCTCCCTCAATTCGCGCTCCCTCAAGGTTGGCTCGATCAAGACGAGCCCGTTCAAGATTTGCCCCCGCAAGGCGCGCCCGCACGAGATTTGCCTGTATAAGAGTTGCTCGTACAAGGCTGGCGTTCACGAGACTAGCCTGCATAAGGCTAGATCGTCCAAGACTCGCTCCATATAAATCTTGAATGTAAAGAATGGCATCTTCCAAATGGAGATAACTTAGGCTCTCAAGAGCAACAACGTTATCAACACCGATTCTTTGTCCTTGCAGTCGTTTGAGCCAAGCGCCAAAAGCCTCTCGGCTGGGCCAGTCGATTTTCGAAACGACTTGCGTGACTCGCGCACAGGCATTTAGGACTGCGAGCAAGGCTTCTTCAGCATTGATGGCCCATTGGTTTGCTTGATGAAACCGCAGGGGCGGCTCAACCTTTTCCATCGGCATCCCCTGCCGCAGCATCACCTCAATCAGGTGTGCAAAAGTTTGTTGCCATTGTTTTACCTGGTCCGGTGCTTTGAGCGCGACTTCGGCTCGTAAAAAGCTCAGCAGATAGGTATCCAGACGAGTAGGGCCGCAGACTTCGGCCCAGTGCAGTAGGGCGTCGCGCTCATCCCAGCCCTCTTCCATGTCTTCCTGCCGCCGATCAATCTGTTTTTGAATGCGCTCCATCGCCCGCACAATGCGGCAAGCGGTCAAATATTCTCCAAAACTTTTGTGGGTAAATTCAAAGGTGCGCTCATTCCCTTTCACCCCACTCTGCCGAAAGTAAAACGCGGCCAATAGGCGCGTTACTCCGGCTTTAGCTCCTTCTTCAAAGATTTCTAACAGCCGTTGCAAACCGCTATTTTTACAGTGCCGTTCGATCTCTTCCACGGTGGTGGTGCGACCATCCCCATGCCAGGCCGCTAGGGCAATCTCTTCCAGCACTCGCACAAAGTGCGCTTTAGACATGTCGCCGATCGCCACATGGCGGCGTTTATCTTCATAGCCCCGCTCGTACACCGCGTTCAGCAGGTCGGCATACACCGTATTCAGGTTAGTCTCGGCAGTGAGCGTGAGCTTGCCCTGCACATAGCTCAACGCTACCAAATAATTCAGCAAGGGCTGCGCGGTAATTTCTGTCAGGTTGCCTATGTCGAGTGCTTCCGGCATGGCGGTGTAAGGCTGTTGGGTGGCCGCACCATATTTTTGCCACCAGTCATGGCGCTGGTCGTGGGCTAGCTGCTGGGCGGTGTCGAGATAGGGTTCGCCATTCTCTTTTTCCCGTTCCGCTTCCGGCACAAAGTATGGCAGCACATGCAGTACTTGCTGCGGCTCTTTGAAGGATTCTTGCACCGCTACTTCGCGCCCGGTGATAAGCACCTGCAGGCGGGTCTTGCGATAGTTAAAGCGACTGACTTTGCTCTGCACCTCCCGAACAAATTCTTGGGCGACTTCCTTGGCCAGTTTTCCTTGTAGCGCCAGCTCATCCAGCCCGTCAAAAATCACCAGCAGCCGTAAATTTTCGTCATCCGGGTCGAGGGGATTGTCTTTCAAATATTCGTCGTAGCGGACGAACTCTTCCACCGCTTTGATCAGGTCATTCTCTGGCTTGAACTGGTGCAGTGGCACAAACAGTACCGGAAAGGCTGCCGTGGCCGCATGCTGGGCGGCAAAGATTTTGGCAAAGGAAGATTTCCCGGAACCTGGCCCCCCGCTGATGATGCGAATGGCGTCGTTTTTATCTGCCGTTTGCAGCCACTGTCGCAAACAGGCTGCCAGCTTCGCTACGACCCGAATATGCTGCTCGCGGTCTCCCGAGTAGGTTTTAGCCACGAAGTCATCTGCGCCGTCAGTGCTACCTTTGCCCTGGCGGCGATAGTAACCGCGTAACGGCACATAAACATCTTCCAGGCCAAACGCCTCAAACAGCATCGGTTCTTGAATCTGCTTTTGCAGCCAAGCGTTGTAGAGTCGCCAGCCGTGCTCGCGTTCACTGGCAGCGGTAAAGGGCGTCTGCACGGCAGCGGTAATGCGGGCATAGTCCTGTGCCCCGCGCCGCCATTCCTGATTTAGCGCAAAGACAAAGTAAGCGGGCAGGCGATTACTGAGCACCTCGGCTTGAAAGGGCTCAATGCCAAACACCTGCAGCCACTGCCGCAGCGGAGTTTTAAGGGCTGTGAGCACTGGCAACTGCTCGGGATGCTCAAAAAAGCGACTGGAAATTTCCAGATCCTGGGACTCCAGCGATAAATCTAAGCTGTCGCTTACCCCACCCACATCAGCCGGAATTTCCTGCATCAAAAACTGGCTGTCGCTAATGAGGCTGGCCATAGCTTTGGTCAACGAGTTATAAATCAGCGCCCAGGTGAGTTCCTCCGGCTCGTTGCTTTCCAGACCAATAGCCGAGAGGGCATCCACAGCATCTTTGCCGAGCCCCAGCCACTGCCCCGTCGCCGTATCCACCCCCGCCTTACCCAACGCTTTGAAGAGGTCTTTGAAGTTGGCCTTCAGCGGCTTGTTCCATACCGAGATGGGCTTTTTGGCAGTCAGACCGGGGCTGGTGGCCATAAATGATGAAAGGAGCGCTACGTCCCCAATATGGCTCAGCTTTTATGAGCATAGGGAGAATATTCAAAACACTTCAAGGCCATCGCTGCCGAAGACGCCTTACCCCATGACGCTAAACTCCCACATCCTGGCGGGGTCAGGGCGGCAATCACTTCCCGCGCATCAGAGGAATGAGGGGACATCATGGGTATCGCATAGGGGACACAGGACTCCGCCCGACCACTGTAGAACTTTGGAGTCTCCTAAACGGGATCGCCTCGTCGCTTCACCCACGGTCTAAGCCTGAGGTGGCCAGAACCACGCTGCATTACGGATATTAACGCCACACCCCTGAAATGACGGTGGCACTGTCAGAGTCCATCGACAGTCTGCACTACCCTCAAGCTATCAACGCCCTTTTAAGACGTTTCTGCCATTTCTACAGGGCTATGCCCTTGGGGCGCTGCATTCAGCACGCCGAACTCGGCGACATCTGAGCATGTCTGCTCTAAGGCCAAAGCCACCTTCATGTTTGGTCGCAGGCTTGCTCAAGGTTTGCTAGCCATCCTCGCCAAGGTTCTGGCCGATGGGTCAAAATTCAATATTGTCTGGTGTGCGGGGAAAGGGGATCACATCGCGAATATTGCTCATGCCCGTCATAAATTGCACCAGGCGCTCAAAACCCAGCCCGAAACCGGCATGCGGTACGGTGCCATAGCGGCGCAGGTCGAGATACCACCAGTAGGCATCGCGGGGTAATCCCGCTTCGTCAATACGCGTTTCTAGAATATCCAGCCGCTCTTCCCGCTGGGAACCGCCCACAATCTCCCCAACCTTGGGCGCGAGGACGTCCATCGCCGCCACCGTTTCTTGATCATCATTGAGCCGCATGTAAAACGCTTTGATCGCGGCCGGATAGTCCGTCACAATCACCGGCTTTTGGAACAGTTCCTCTGCCAAGTAACGCTCATGCTCGGACTGGAGATCAATACCCCACTCAACTGGAAACTCGAATTTTTTATCGGCCTTGAGCAGCCGGTCAACGGCCTCTGTATAGGTGATCCGCGCAAACTCGTTGTTGATGATGTTGTCGGCAGTCGCCAACACCGAGTCATCAATCCGCTGGTTAAAGAAGGCTATGTCGTCTGCACAGGCATTCAACACCGCCTTGAAGATGTATTTGAGAAAGTCTTCTGCGAGATCGGCGTTACCCATCAGATCGCAAAATGCCATCTCGGGCTCAATCATCCAAAACTCTGCTAAGTGACGAGACGTATTGGAATTTTCGGCGCGGAAAGTGGGGCCAAAAGTGTATACGTTGGTGAACGCCATGGCCATGATCTCAGCTTCGAGCTGACCGCTGACGGTAAGAAATGCGGACTTACCAAAAAAGTCTTGCTCGACATCTACACCGTGACTTTTGTTAAGAGGCGGCTGATTTAGATTCAAGCTGGTGACGGTAAACATTTCCCCCGCACCTTCACAATCACTGGCGGTCAGAATAGGGGTATGTATCCACATAAAGCCCCGTTCCCGAAAAAAGTCGTGGACGGCTTGGGCGCAGGCGTTGCGCACCCGAAAAACCGCTCCCAAGGTATTAGTGCGAGATCGCAAATGACCTAACGTCCGCAAAAATTCAAAGCTGTGGCGCTTCTTTTGCAGCGGATACGATTCATCAGCACCGCCAAAAACCGTGATTTGCTCTGCTTTGACCTCAATGCGTTGTCCCTTAGCGGGAGACTCCACAACTGTGCCCGCAATTTCGACGGAAGCTCCCGTGGTGATTTCTCCCATAACGGCTTCGTAGTCGGCCATCTCAGATTCGGCAACGATTTGCACACCGCTCATACAAGAGCCATCATTGACGTTGATGAAACACAGCGCTTTCTGAGCCCGTTTGGTGCGCACCCAACCGCGAAGAATCGTCGAGTCGCCCGGGTTTCCCGATTTGAGCAAATCAGCAATGCGGATAGCAGCCATAGTCGATAAGTGGGAGATCACGTGGACAGCTTAGAGCTACCGTAGCGCAGTCTTTGAAAGCTGAAAAGGGCGGTGAGGGAGGTGGGGAGTGGGTGGCTGGGTAGTTGGGTGGTTGGGTGGTTGGGTGGCTGGGGCTTTAGGGGATGGCGTGGGTGAAGTGGGTAATTCCTGATGCCCTATTCCCTGTCTCCTGTTCCCTATTCCCTATTCCCTATTCCCTATTCCCTATTCCCTGTTCCCTGTTCCCTATTCCCTATTCCCTGTTCCCTGTTCCCTGTTCCCTGTTCCCTATTCCCTGTTCCCTGTCTCCTGTTGTTCCCTATTTCCCCCTTTCCGACCTCCGAATTCCGCACTCCAAATTCGCTATCAGCGGGTGGCGATCGCGTGCAAAATCCAGCCGAGGATGATCCCCAAGCCGCCGTAGCGGATCGCTTGCCAAAAGGGTTCGCGCAGCGATCGCCAATCAAACAAATAACTTTCTAGCTGCAGTTCCAAATCGTTTAACCGCTGTTGTAATTGATTTAGCGTTTCAGGACTTAGCCCTGATACCTGCATTTGCTGCTCAATCTGGGCTTGTTGCGCTTCTAAGTCACGAACTCGCTCAAACCGCTGCCGTAACGTTTGCACAGAGATTTCCAGTTGCGTTAGGGCAGCATCAAATCCATGCCAGTCTTGTTGGTCAGAAGACGGTGAAACGGCCCCACGAATTTGCCAGCGATCGCGCCTTTGGGGGGGCGGCAGACGCCGCGATCGGCGATTCATATGCACAATGGAGGATGAAAACACGTAGCGCTGAGCATACCCATACTTAATCCAGTAGCCCACCATGAGCTTACCAACTTCTAACGGCAACCCCAAGCAACTCAGTGACCTAGAGCTCGCACAGGCCCTAGCGTCACAGTTAGCCATCAAACCTAATGATTGGCACCGGCTGAATCGTAATCGTAAAATTCGGGCGCAAGAACAAGCGGCAGCAGCCTTAGTTTACTTGCTCAAAGACGAGCCAGACGAAGCCCTTAGCCGATTGCAACAGGCGGTGGGTTGGCTAGACAAAAGCCTGACGGCCCCACCGTGCCCGACCCACGGCCAGCGGTCCTCCTCAGCAAACGAGGGGTAGGCTAAACCAACGATGAATTCGTTTACTGAGGTGCAGTTCGCGTCCACCGCGCGTCCACTGCACTTCATCAAAAATTTGGTTGAGGATATACAGGCCGCGACCACATTCATCAACCGCCGCTGCATCTGGCCCGACTTCATGGGCACAATCACAGCAGCAATTCTCAAAATCAAACCCGCCTCCTTGATCTTCAATTATCCACCAGTACCGATTTCCAGAGGCTTTGTATCGTACTGAAATCACTTTGTGGGGATCAAGGCGGTTGCCATGCGTAACTGCATTAACGAGTGCTTCTTGCAAACCTAAACGTACTTCAGGTTGCCATTTGCGTGGCACTTTATCCATTAACCGGTCAAGAATCGGACAAAGATAAAGCGTAGAAACAAAGCTCAAACTGCCCCAATGCGGCTGAATGGAGGGCTGAAAAAGAGCTACCACTGGATATCCTCCAGAGAACTAACTAAACTTTACAGACAGGGAAATTCAAACACTTAAACAATGGCAGATATCTAAAAAAAGAGAGCCCGAAAAAACACCGGTGATGTGCCTTAAACATCTATAGGGACTCTAATTGATTCAAAGCTTGCTGGGAAAAAATTATCTTGTTCTCACATTATATCAATAGAACTGTGCCAAGTCCTGAAGTCATGACGTCTTTCGCCCATGTGTGGATCATCGGTTGATAAATCAAACGCGATAAGGTTCACGTGAACGCAAGCCATGGGCTAAGGATCGGGAATTTAATCATGTGCCGGTTTTCTCCTCTCGGGAGGGGTGCCGTAGGCGGGGTGGGTTCGAACCCTCGCCCTCAGGGGCAACCCACCCCGCTGCCCCTCCTAGGAGGGGAAAGGTTATCCGGCTTGGCCTCAGTAATTTATTTAATCCTCATCCCTAAAGGCGATCGCTTCCCGAAGCAAACTTCAGCAGAGTGGCTCTCGCCTGGGACTGGGCAGGCCCATTGCAAGCTTGTCAGGTAATACGGTGCGCCACATTTTTAGACAGTTATCGGTGAAAAGTTGTCGTTCAGATTACAAAAATCAGTTGGCAAGCGTTCACTCTGGGCAAACTGCCGCTGCGATAGAGTAGAACGCTGACTAGTACTCGCCGCAAAAGTCTTCCTATCCTTCTGATTTCTAGCTTCTCTGCCCCTTTGCCACCCTGGCGACTCTGGAAAGCGGTAGGCCAATTTACACCGCCCAGTAATAGCCAGCAATCAAGCCCCAAGGAGCCAGCAACCCTGGCTGACATCACGGTCACTGACTACTTAGGAATGTGCCGTTTAGCCGTATCGGCAACGGCTGAAGAGGTGTCTTGACTGAGGTGAGCTAAGGCTGCTTTGACCTCGGGAGTATCAAATTGGCCCAACGCCTGCGTTACTCGATGACGCACTTGCCAATCATCAGCCTGGACATAAGGCAATAACAGTTCCACTGCTCGGGGGTCGCCTAATTCTCCCAGCGAGCCGATCGCGGCGGTCGCCACTAACGTAATGTCTGACTGGAGAGCCTCTGCCAGCAAGTCAAAAGCCCGGGGATCGCCTAACTCACCGAGGGCAGCGACAATGCTAAATTTGAGCAACCATTCATCGGTGGTGTTGTAAACGCTCTGTAAGTCTTCAAAAGCTACAGTCATTTTAAGACCGCCCAAAGCATCTGCTGCTGCCGATTGCACATCGGTTTCCGGATCATGCAAGAGCGCCTCGCGCAAAAGTGTTAAAGTCTGCTGTGCGTCATGATGCCCCAATGTATCCATCTGACTGACAGCCGCATAGCGAACTCGAGCATTGTCGTCTTTGCAGGCTTGCACAATCAGCTCATAGGCGATCGCGGTGACCAGCTCGCGCGCCTGGTTAACGCCTCGCAAGCGCTCCCCCAAGTCTGACGATTCAATTAGCTGTTTGACGCTCTCTGGGGTGGGACTCATAGCGGTTTCCTTGATCACATAGGGCAGAGCTGGGCAATCTCAATGAGGGCGATCGCCTTTACTATCCTGCCATGTCAGCAGACGCATCTTGGTAGCTCTCGGCCAAGGCTCGAACGATGTCGCCCTGGGTCAAAATGCCGACAAGGGTTCCCTGTTGATCTAGCACCGGCAGTCGCGTCACTTTTTTGTTGTGCATCAGTTGAGCCGCCGCCTTTAGAGAAATATGGGGCTGCGTGGTGGCCACTTTGTCATGGCCCATCACTTCGGCCACGGTTTGCCCGAGTGCTTTGTGGACTTCTTCGTTGTAGCGAGCCGGATTTTCCAGATAAATGACGCTGTCTAACAGCATGATATAGGCGGGCAGCGGTGCCCCCGTTACTTGCCACATGAGGTCAGCTTCCGACAAGATGCCTTTTAACTCCCCGTCAGCAGTGAGCACCGGCAGCCCACTGATCCGATTTTGTGCGAGCAGTTGAATGGCTTCTGGCAATGGAGTTTCGGGGGTGACGGTTAAGAGGTCACGGGTCATCACATCGGCGACCGTTTTGGTCATCTGAGTCTCTCCCTGGTCAAGGTCAGTGTGACGGTCGCGATTCCCACGCTGGTCGATGCCAATGCTCTCTAGGTGAGCTGATCCCCAAGGGGGCGTAACGGCCAATCCACACTATCCATTTTAGGGAACGGCCCCCGAGAGCACGGTTCTGCCGTTATAGGTCGTTACAGTATTGCGCCAAGATGTCGATGCAGTGGGAGATTGCCCCCAGGTGAGCGATCTCATAGCCGTGGGTATTGTGGGTCGGAAAGCTGAGACAAGCGGCTTTGGGCACATGGCCGAACGTCATCGCAATGGAAGCATCACTGCCAAACCCCGTGATAATTGCTTGTTGAATGGGGCACTGCCCCCTTTGTGCCGCTTGCTGTAATTGCTGATTCAAGGCTTCGTCATACAGGCCGTATTTGTCTTGGGAGAGGAGCACCGGGGCCTCTCCTGCAGCGATGGGATATTCCTCCGAAAGGGGACAAATCTCCAGCGCAATTAAGGCATCTAACTTTTGACGGTTACTAAAGTACAGCGCCCCGATCGCGCCGACTTCCTCTTTGGCCGAAAAAACAAGATAAATCGTTTTGGTAGGGGCCGTAAGCCGCTCGATAAGGGCCAGCAAGATGGCGACAGAGGCTTTGTTATCGAGGGTATAGCCAGCAATATAGTCACCTAATCGATAGGGCTGCTTGCGGTGTTTGCCAATGACCATGCGGGTTCCCGGGCGGATGCCAGCGACCTCTAGTTCCGTCAGCGATCGCTTAGTCTCCACCCAGGCAGCTTCCCAAGTGACGGCATTTCCTTCTTGCTGCTGCTGCTGAGTAGACTCGTGGGAAACGTGGCGGGACCCAAATGACAAAATGCCGGAAATCGTTTCATGATCTCCAAGGAAATCGACGACACCTTCGCCATAAATCCAGGGAAAAGAGCCACCTAACCGACGCACTAAAACTCGCCCATCGGCGGCCACGGCTTTAACGATGCCGCCGATTTCATCCTTGTGGGCGGTAATCGCGATCGCCCCTGCGCCGGTTCCCGAGAGGCGCGCCACGATATTATCCGCATCATCTTGCCAGTGCTCAATGCCCAGAGACGACAGGTGATTTAGCAGATAGGCATTGATTTCATGCTCTGCCCCACTGGGAGAATGGCACATTACTAGTTCAGCGATGCGCTCGAAGAGGGGATCAAAGGTTCCATTAGTTGCCATGGAAGTTAGAAGCGAGCATAAACGGCTATTGCCACGATAAAAACGTCGTACACCCACACCTTAAAGCCTTTTGTGCCGTCAGGTTTCAGCCCTAGCCAGATCAACGGAAATACTCACACACAGGACCTCGATCGGCACCCATAAAACCCCATGGCAGGCAGCCAGATGCTCTATCAAATTGTTAACGGGGGCATCTTTGGACAGCCGAGACGGCTATCCAAACGACCCGATCTAGACATGACAAACTCTTTTTCAGAAATCTCCTTAAGTCCTCTCTCTGCGACTAACAAAACAACCTCTAAATTGCGTTTAGGGATCGGCTTGAAAATAAAGTACCCGGACAAGACTGTGGCAGGGTGGATGGGTAGCAGGGTCGGTGGGATGTTATTTAAGCGCAACTCCCTTATGGCTTCAGTTTTTGGGTGTTTGTAACCAGACTGTGGACGAATTTATCTAACCGCTCAGCCAGTTTGGCATCGACTAATTTGCCCTCCTCATTAAATGCCTGCCAGGCTGGCCCGATTGCCACCTGTTCAGGAATCACCCACGCATGCACCCAGCGAGCAATCTTACGCAAGTCATTTAAGGCGTTGCTGTTGGCTTGACCACCGAGAATGCTAATCGCCCCGACCACCTTGCCATCCAACTGTTCAAAGCTCATCAAATCGAGAGCATTTTTCAACACACCGCTAACACTGCCGTGGTATTCCGGGGTTACCAAGATCAACCCATCCGCCTCTTTGACTGTCTGCCGCAGTTTTGCCACATCGGGATAACCGTCATAGTCATTGCCACCATCGCAAAAAGGTAGCGTCATTTCACGCAAATCAAGAATTGTCACCTCTGCGCCCAGGTCTTGTGCCGTGCGGCTGGCGATCGCGAGTGCCTGATGACTATACGACTTGGGCCGCAAGCTACCGGCAAGGCCCACTAACTTCACCATAAAAACCTCCAAATCACGACTTAAGTCGTATTCGTTATGAGTTTATCTTAGCTCTTTGTTAGAATTTTGACCGCCGAAAGTAGATCCCCGCTAGCTCGGGTGCTGCCCGGCGGGATGCTTGCATCCGTAAGCAGGTGGGCGATCACCCTTGATGAGTTCGTCGTAGATGGATGGAGATGCCGATGCGATTTAAGCCCTATTATTTTGTCTGGTCAGTGAGTTTGTTCCTCATTGAGTTGGCGATCGCGCTATTCATTCGAGATGACTTTATTCGACCTTATCTTGGCGATGTGTTAGTCGTGATTTTGATTTATGCCTTTGTCAGAGCCTTTTTCAAAGTGGCGATTATACCTGCTGCTATCGGTGTGTGGGTATTTGCCTTTGGAGTTGAAGTCCTGCAGTATTTCAAAATTGTTGAGGTGTTGGGCTTGGCGTCATCGGCGATCGCCCGCACCGTCATTGGCACGACGTTTGTCTGGGAAGATTTGCTCGCCTACACTGCCGGGGTGGTCATTTTGCTGGGGTTAGAAAAGGCGCTTGGCCCCCGCCCGCGAGAGTGGTACACGCTGCAGCGATCGCGCCAGCCTCATTGAGCCAGTCATCCCATTTTCTAGCCCTGGCAATCGATGTCGTTTCACTGCGAGTTGCCTCATGGCCTGTGGAGCGAGTTTGAGGTCAGTGTGGTCAGTCTGTGTGACCAAGTCGTGGGCTGGTGAGGCTAGGGTCAGCCTGAGTTTGCGGGTTGGAATCGCGTGGATGTCATCGCGCAACGGCCGCTGTCGGTTTCCGACCCCGTGGCTTAAAGGCCTCGCAGAGGGGACCGTGTTCCAGTTCGTTGAGACCTTTGCCAATCGGGCCACGGGGCCAACCCAGTTACCGTTCTGCTTGGGCTTGAGCTCTAGGGGCCAACGCTTGCACGACTTGCGCCATCAATTGACGGCGCAAGTCGTTATTTAATCCCATTCAAGTCACTGGGCTAATTTAGCGGATGATGATTTGTTGGGACTACTCTCAGCCTTTGCGAGCGTTAAGTCTTACACCGTTTTTCTCGCCCAGGTTAATCGTTTGCCGTTGAGCCAGCCAGCTTGACGCCTCCCTGGCGCAAAACGCTCCACTGGCTACCATCCCACCTAATGACCGTCGAGGGAATGCCCGACGCCGTGAGGGCAAAGTCACCCAGTTGCGTTTTGAGGTCCGCGATCGCCCCGGCAGACAACAATAGCAACTCAGGAAATTGTGCCGCGATCTCGCCCATATCCTCCAGAGCGGTCTGGCCAGACCGATTGACGCTGGTGCTGGCGAGGGGGCCAGTGTGAGCCAACAGATGGCGCGCCAGGACATGGTTAGGTACCCGGATGCCAATGGTGCCGATTTGCAGCGGATTCATCGCGACGGGGACGCGATCGCTAGCGGGCAGCACCAGGGTTAAGGCTCCGGGCCAGTAGCGATCGGCCATTTGTCGCCATATGGCAATGTCGGCATCGGTACCGCTGACATAGGGCAATAGGTCGTCCAGGGTGGCCCCCATCAAAATCAGGGGCTTGTCGGCGGGACGTTCTTTGGTGGCGTAAATGCGATCGCCCTGATCGGGTCGCGCCGCTAGGGCCGGCACCGTGTCTGTGGGAAAACTGGCCAGCGACATGCCAGTACGCACTTGTTCCACAAATTTGGCCCACTCAACCTGCGGCATACACCCTCTACAATCTGTCACCAGGGAATAAATCTTAGTGTAAAAGGGTGATTGACCGCATAATCATGAAAGCGACCCAAGGGATGACCTAACGGATTTCAATGATCTGGCTGACCGTCTGTAGAACGTTTTGATGCAGGAGCTGACCCACGCTACCCTCTGATTTGCTCATTCATCGATACTGGGGTGAATCCATTCAGCCCAAGCGCTTGCCTGTCAAAGCTGAATGGGTCGCGATCGCGACTGACCTTATCAACTTATTTCAAGCGCATCAGGGGCAGACCCAGGGGCAACTCAATCAACAACTACAAATCTTAGAAGGCGAAGATACCGACTATCGCATCAAGCGGGGACTCGCTCACATTTTGCGATCGAGCTTCAGCACCTTCGAACCCATCAGTCCCCTCGAACCGCCCATGTTGAGAGCGCGGGCCTTTGCGCTGGCCAGTAAAACCATTCCCAACGCGGCGGCGACTCAGCAACATTTACACACCCTCGCGAATCAACTGAGCCAAGAGCTAGAACGGGATGTGGTGCCCGATGAAATTCGTCAGGGACTCTACGCCGATCTCAAGGAAAATCACATTCTGACGGCGTTTGAAGCGCCCACCCCAGAAGCCTTATTGCATCGCTACAACCTGTCTCAGGTGCAAGGGATTTTTTACAAGGCGACTCAGGTCAAACTGCAGGCTTATCGCAACGATCCGGGCGAGTACAAGCTATTGTTTCGGTATCTCAAGCTGTTTCGTTTGATGGCCTACATCGAGGGCGATGCCGACCAAGGCTTCACGATTGAAATTGATGGGCCAACTAGCCTGTTTAAGCCCAGCACTCGTTACGGGCTAGATATGGCAAAACTGATTCCCGCCATTTTGCACGTCACTAAATGGCATTTGACGGCGACGCTCGTGATGCGCGATCGCTACACCCAGCAGTTAAAAGAACGTCGTTTTGCCCTGGACGCCGACAGTGGCTTGGTCTCCCATTATCCCCCTGGCAAACCCTATGACAGCATGCTCGAAGAATCGTTTGCGAGTCGTTGGCCCCACCCCAAGACGCCCTGGCGACTGGAGCGCGAGGTCGATTTGGTGCCAATTCCCGGCAGCGTCATGATCCCCGACTTCCGACTGGTGCATCCCGATGGTCGGACCTATCTGCTCGAAATTGTGGGGTATTGGCGACCAGAATATCTCCGCAAAAAGTTTGCGCAAGTGCGCAAGGCCGAAGCCGACAATTTGATCTTGGCGGTTTCCGAACGCCTCAATCTAGAAAAAGCGGGCGTCAAAACTACCGATGTACCCGCCAAAGTTGTGTGGTTCAAAAACAAACTCACTCCCAAACTCATACTGGACTGTCTCAAAGCGTAAAGTTATGCTTAGCTAGCCTTGGAATCCAACTTTCCTTGTTCTTGAACAGAGGGAATTGGCCATAATACACTGAGAGCGAGTGCCCGGAGCGAGTTCAACAGCATGAGCACAGTTTTGATTGTCGATGATAGTTCGGCCCTGCGTGAGATGATTGCGGGCTTGCTGGTGAATGCGGGTATGACCATTTTGGAAGCCAAAGATGGGGCTGAGGCACAACAAAAAATTGAAGCCAGCCCGCCTGATTTGGTTGTGCTGGATATTGTCATGCCAAATATGAACGGCTACGAACTGACCCGCTGGATCAAGACTAATCCGAAGACTCAGGATGTGCCCGTGGTGATTTGCTCCTCTAAGGGAGAGGAGTTTGATCGCTATTGGGGCATGAAGCAAGGGGCCGATGCTTACATTGCCAAGCCCTTTCGCCCCAACGAAATGGTGGAAACGGTCAAGCAGCTTTTGCGCGATCGTTAGTCAGCATGGCTACGATTAAGATGCTCTGGGATCGGCTTGAAAATAAAGTACCCGGATAAGACTGTGGCAGGTTAGAGGGGATGTTATTTAAGCGCGACGACCTAAAGCCCGCTCTGTTGTTCCAGAGCGGGCTTTAGGTTTCCTAGAACGGCCTACTAGGGTTGCCGGGCCAACACCGAACTTAGTAGGGAATTGGTTCGTAATAAGACTCAGGCAGGTTACTGACAGCCCGCTCAATCTCAGCCAGCGATCGGTTATAGCCGACGATCGCTTGTACTAGATTAACTTCAGCGTCAGTCAGTTCTGACTGAGCATTCAAGATATCAAGCTGCGTTCCCACTCCGGCATCAAATCGTAGGATTGCCAGGTCTAAGGCCTCTTGGGCTTGGGTTACAGCGAGCCGAGCTGTACCGATATTGGTCTGGTTAGACTGCAGGGTATAGTAAGCACTCTCAACTCCCAGCCGAATTGTGTTGCGAGTTTCTTCGAAATTCTGCTCGGCAATTTCGATGTCAAGTTCTCGCTGTCGGGCCCGGGCTTGAGCGGCACCGCCTTCAAATAGAGTCCACGACACTCGGGCGCCAAAGGTGTAGTTGTCGGTAAACCGATCATCTTGATTCAAAAAGTCGCTAATGCTGTAGTTAGCAAACAGGTCAACTTGAGGGCCTAATACTGATAGCTCGGCCCGTCGCAGTAATTCATTGATATCTCGTTGAGTGAGCTGTTGCTCGAGTTCGGCCCGATTTTGATACGCCAAGACGATACTCTCTTCTAATGACAGGGGCCAATCGCCAGCAATGTCTACTGGCACAGTGGTAATCGTCAGCGACGGCGGCACATTGAGCCGTCGAGCAAGCGCGCGCTGCGCCACCTGCCTGGCCCGCTCAGAATTCACCAGATCTTGTCGGGCGTTGGCGACTTGCACTTCTGCCCGCAGCACATCAAAGCGCGTTCCGACGCCGACTTCTTCTCGTAGAGACGTGTCTTGCAGGTTACGCTCTGCTTCTTCGAGAAAAGCTTGGCTAATGCGAATGGCCTCAATCGCCTGTTGCAAATCGTAATATTCGTTAGCCGTGTTTAACCGCAGTTCTTCACGACGACGCTCGACCTCTAAGAGCGACAGTTGGACTTGCTCAGCTGCCGCTTCAATCGAGGCGGCTCTTTGCCCGGAAGAGAAGATGTTGTATGCCACGTCGACTTGAGCGGAGTAAGAAATCCCGAGTTCTTCGTTGCTATCTGACTCAAAGGTAAAACCGCCTCCTGGGGCTGGCACCAACTCGGTATCACCCGCAACCGTTGTATTTTGCCCTTGGAGAGTCCCGTTCACTGACACGGTGGGAAAGTTGGCAGCTTGAGCCTCTCTTAAGCCTGCCTCACTTTGCTCTAACTCCAGCAACGCCGTCTGTAAGTCAGGATTGTTGCGATAAGACAGCTCTAGAGCCTCTTCTAACGTAATCGGTTGGGTGCCGATAATTTCAACTTCTTCAGGCTGGGTTTGAATCAGCAGAGGATTCGGGTCTGGATCAAGGAACTGCAAATCATCCAGCACCCGTTCTTCAGGAATGGGGATATCGGCCTCAGTAGTACTACCGTTGGTTGATTCCAAAGGCACGGGAGCAGCTTCTTCGATCGCCTCAGGGACATCGTTATCGGGTGTCGCCGACTCCTCGCTAGGAGCCTCGGGGTCGGCATCTGGTAGCTGGCTAAAAACATCTGCCTCTGCTTCGGCACTTTCGAGCGCACTGTCAGGTGTGTTTTCCGCCTCGATCCTTGTTGCACTCTCAGCTTCAGTACTCGCTGCACTTTCCGCCTCGGTCGGTGTTTGACTGGTGAGAAGGCCAACATCCTCTGTGTCTAAAGTCGCGGGAGAGCGGTCAGTTTCTGCGGCAATTTCGGGAGAGCGGTCAGTTGTGTTTTCTGCCTCGATACCCGTTGCCCTCTCCGCTTCAGCAGGCGTTTGGCTGGGGCCCATGTCCACACCGGCTACAGAGAGATGAAAATGTATGGCTCGCGGTTCGTTGGCTAGAGACTGGGTGTCGAGCGGCCGCGCAATGCCGAGAGCACGATGTGGTAATGCATGCCCCTGCACAGCTTCGGCTTGGGTCTCATGAACCTCCGCAGCTGGGTTGTCTTCAGCCGCGAGGGCTGGGGCCGCAACTCCCAACAGGCTCACGGAGGGTAGGGCGATCGCAAGCCCTAGATGAACACGCATAAAACTGGGGGACAGCATACCTTTCTGCATAGAGTCCTTTAGGCTGAGTGGGAAAAACACAGTCCGAGTTTGTAGTGTGGCTTCAAAGACACTTTACTAACCGGTTTAGTTTAATGGCAATACTCAATCGCCCGTTGGTTTACAGTTTGTAGACAGCCTTGAATTAAGCCGTCTACACCATCAACCGGAAAAATGGGTACCTGTAAAGCGTCACTGATAGATTCTACGCTGTGCTCGTCCAAAAACAGCCATTTTTGTGGATTACCAGGATCCGTCGGCTTCAAAAGTATGGTGGGAAGCAAAATGCCGTCGCCTAAAACGCGATCGCTCAAATGGTGCAACAAATCATGTCCGGTGAGTAACCCCGTCACGGTAATCGCCTGTCCCCAGTAGTCGCTATTCATCGCGACCATTTCGACCGTGAGCTGTTCAACTTGATTGAGCCGCTGGAGGATGGGTTGAAAGGCTTGGGCGACGGCGTTGCCGACAACCCAAGTAAAGCGCTGAGGAGTCATGAGTCGCGCGGGCAACGCTGCGGCTGCCGTCTCAAAAGCCGTTAAAAATTGGCGAATCGAGCCGACCCCATTACCCAGTTGAGGATAGTCTTCATAATCGACGGCAGTGGGGAGCGATCGCCCCCCAATTAAAAACCATTCATCGGCTAACCAAGCAAACGTGGTGCCAAATTGCGGCTTAAATTCTGCCTGTAGTGCAGTGACTTGATCGATGACTTCTCGCGCTTTCTCTGGCGTGACGGGCACCAATTCATCTTCCCCAGGGCGAAACCGGGTGAGCCCCACGGGCACCACCGCTGCCGATATCACGGCTGGGATTTCGCCAGTATGGAATTTTGCCAAATCTCGCAGCGTGCGCTCTAGGTGAACGCCGTCGTTAATGCCTGGGCACACCACTACCTGAGCGTGAATTTGCAGCCGCTGCTCCTGAAACCAGGCGAGGTGTTTGAGGAGTTCGCCGGCGCGGGGGTTTTTTAGGAGGCGCGATCGCACTGCCGGGGCGGTTGCATGCACCGATACAAACAAGGGAGACAGCCGCATTTGCGCGATGCGAGCCCATTCCGATGCGGTCAGGTTCGTCAGCGTCAGATAGCTGCCGTATAGAAAGCTGAGGCGATAGTCATCATCTTTGAGGTAGAGCGTTTCTCGCTTGCCGGGGGGCTGTTGGTCAATAAAGCAAAAAGGACAGCGATTGTTGCACTGCATCAGCCCATCAAACAAAGCCGTCTCAAACTCTAAACCCAGGTCTTCGTCGTAGTCTTTTTCTAACTCAATCTGGTGGGGAGTACCGTTGGCGTCTTCGACCTCTAAGGCCAGCTCTTCATCCGCACAGAGAAACTGGTAGTCAATTAAATCGCGAGGCGCTTGGCCATTAATCCGCACCAAGCGATCGCCGGGCTCAAACCCCAACGCTTCGGCGATCGAGTCGGGTAATACACGGGTCACAACCGCTGGACGGGTAGACAACTGACTCATGACAGTACGCAGCACAACAGGAGTAGCGGCAGCGGCTGAAAATCAGCTGGCATGCTGAAAATCGGCTCATCAGAATGACTCAGCATCACTACGCGCCATTCTCCATCATGCCGCAAGCCTCAAATATTGGACAGGCGTCCCGACAAAATTCCCCAGAGAATGGCGAGCCCAAACCCAATGCGGTAAAACACAAAAATCCAGGTGGTGTGATCCTTTAAAAACCGAATCAGCCAATAAATCGCCACGTAGGAGGAAATGGCTGAGGCGATTACGCCAGCGATCGCCGCCACCGCCCCGACCGACCCTTGGGGCTCGAATAGCTCATTGATTTCTGCCAAACCCGAAATCAAAATTGCGGGAATCCCCATTAGTAATGAAAAGCGGGCCGCCGTTTCACGATTGAGCCCCATAAAGAGACCGGCCGTCATCGTTGAGCCCGAGCGCGATACCCCGGGAATCAACGCCAGTGCTTGGGCCAGGCCCATGCCCACGCCGTCACGCTGACTAACCTCGCTGTAGCCTCGCTTACGGGTGCCAATCACCTCGGCCATGGCGAGAAAGATGGCCAACCCAATCGATGTAATCGCAATCACGAGAGAACTACGAGCAAACGTTTCATAACTTTCCCGCAGGCCAAATTTAACCAAGAGCCCTAGAACTACGATAGGAACGGTGCCAATCAAAATCCCGATCGCGACTCGAAAGTCCGGAGCTTGCCAATTGCTTTGGGTGATCGCCTGCTTGACCCCGACTAAAAGTTGGCGAATGTCACTCCAGAAATAACCGACGATGGCCACGATACTGCCCAATTGCACGATGGCCGTAAAGGTGACTCCAGGATCGCCCCATCCCAGAACCACGGGCACAATTTTGACGTGAGCGGTACTACTGATCGGCAGAAACTCCGTCAGCCCCTGCACAATCCCAATGACAATCGCTTGTATAAGAGATAAGGGTTGACTTGCTTCAGCAGTTAATAAAACAGGCTGTAACAGCATCATGAATAATCCACAAACATAAATAATCCACAAACATAAAAATTCGATAAATTGGGGCTTACGCCAAAGTCTCCCCATCGCTCCAATCGAGGGAAGGGTTACACTAGTTGCCCCAGCATCGAGTACTTCAGAGCCTCAATCGGCGGCAACTGGGCAAATACTCTGCTCAATGTCGTCATCGTTAGGCACCCATCGCGAAGCCTGGCTTCTGAGCCAGAATACCCGGATTTTAGGGAATTGCCCAATCCCCCTGAGAGCGCCGAAAGGCCACTTCTCAATGGATATCTCAGATAGAAGCATATGGTATGTTAAGAAGGATTAAAAACCTGAGAGAGCCGTTGTTATCTTTTTCTCCTTCTTCCCAATCATCTGATCATGATGGGTCTGCGCTTATCGGGTTGGCTTTGCCCCAAGCGCTAATCGCTGCCAGGGTAAAGGTTTGGGCGGCAGCCATTTTTCTCGTGGTGGTACCGGTGTTTTTTCAGGCCCCTTTGGTGCGATCGCTGCCGTGGCTGAGCCTGGGGATGACAGGGGCTTGGCTGCTAGCTGGTCGGTATCTGAGCGCGCGGCCCGCGACGCGGTTATGGGGTGACTTGATCACTGGCTTTAGCTGGACGTGGCTAGCTGGCTCTCTTTATTGGGGCTGGTTGCGCGCCGAACCCCTTTGGCATCTACCCGTCGAGGCTTTAGGGTTTCCCATCGTGGTTGCTTTGCTGGCCCAAGGTCGTAGCCGTGTCGGGGGGTATTTCTTCCTCGGTTCTCTCTTGGGTACAGCAGTCACCGATCTCTACATTTACTGGTCTGACTTACTGCCCATGTGGCGACAAGTCATGATTACTGACCCTGACTGGGTACCCGTTGTGCTGCGTCAGGCTGCTACCTCTCTGCAAACCTCAGTCAGTTTTAGCCGCGGGATATTGATTGCACTGGGTTTGCTCACAGTCGGAATTCTACCTTTGCAGTCAAAGCAACTTTGTTGGTGGGCGTTTAGCGGTGCTGTTTTGAGTACGCTCATCGTTGATTTGCTTTTTTGGGGCAGTGCTTTTTGCTTCTAACCAGAGTTGGGTGCACTTAGTCCGTTGGGTGCATCATTAATTCATTTTAAAAATTCAGAAACTACGGTAACCAGCGTTGCTTCACTCGCCTGCATCTAATAGGCTAATAGCTGTTATCTTTTCGTGGTGCGACTTTGACTGTTGAACGATGGCTACTCCAAGCGCTAGGAATACTCTGTCGCCGCTGGCAACCGCGCCGACAACCAATGGCACAAAACCAGTTGAGAACCTTATCCTGGGAGCCAATTGGGATGTCTATTTGGTCTAACGACCGATTAGCATTAGCGGTTGATTTAGATTGCCTCGCTAAGCCATGATTGAGTGGCAGTATTTTGTTGGTGCTGACGTCCTGACAATTTAGCTATCACAGGCTCCAGTTTTTTTGATTGGTTAGCTGCGTTCGTTCCTCAAAGCCTCCAGACTCCGTGATTCAACCCCAAGGTCCCTACGTCGTTCTAAATACTGAGTCTGGTACTCGACAGTTATCTCTGGTCGGGCTCAATTGTTGGACGGTGGGTCGTAGCGATGACAATAACCTTGTGTTGCCCGATCGCTGGATATCTCGTAACCACGCGATGATTCAGGTGATGGAAACCGGCGAGTTTTACTTGATTGATTTAGGTAGTCGCAACGGCTCGTTTATTAATGGGCGGCGTGTCAGTGTGCCGGTCATTCTGACCGATGGCGACCACCTGACCTTTGGGCAGACTGAACTCCAATTCTGCTGTCCTACCGCTAACCCATCAGGCACTGACGGGTCGCTCCAAGAAGCAGACATGACCGCGACCGCGACCCTGCATCTCCGTCGCCTCATTTCGGTCATGGTGATGGATATTCGAGACTTTACGGTACTGACGCGACAGCTAGATGAAACTGTGTTGTCAGAATCGATTGGCACTTGGTTTCGCTGCGCCGGCGAAATCATCAGCCGCCATGGCAGTGGGGTAGATAAATACATCGGCGATGCCGTGATGGCCGTGTGGGTGCATGGTGCAGAAGGTGTCGGCTCAGAGGAACTGCTGCGCATTCTACAGGCGATGGATGAATTGGCGAAGATGACGGCTCAACTGCACAAACGCTTTCCGCTGCCGTTTCCCCTGCGGGTGGGGGCAGGGCTCAACACTGGGTATGCCATGGTGGGTAATACCGGCACGGGTACACATCCTGACTACACGGCGATTGGCGACACGGTTAATGCGGCGTTTCGCTTTGAGTCATCAACTAAGCAGTTGGGGCTGGATGTGGCAGTCGGTGAAACGACTTACGAATACCTCACTAAAATGCCGGATATTGAATCGATTTTTCATCGCTACACGGTCAATCTAAAGGGGTATGAGATACCGACAGTGACCCATGCAACCACCTTTTCGGATTTAGATCGATTTATCCATCGATAAAGTGGGTAAAGTCAGGCCCGCCTTGGCCGGTTTGTGGGGCTCTTATTGGTAAGCTACGCTCTGATTACTTAAGGTCTGCCATCACATTGGTAAAATGCAGCAGAAAGGGTAGCTACTCGGATAGCTGAAAGTAGTCAGCTATGAGGTGTGTCACCTCTGTCGATTTACCCCGAGACTGTTTTCACCACGCACTTAACCCATGGCGTCCACCGACTCTAATGCCTGGCTTCGACGACTGCCGATCACAGTCGGCATCTTCGGGAGTTCGCTACTAATGCTGAATCGCCTGCTGACGCCCTCGCTTACCGAGTCTCAAGCGCGGTCAGATGTGATGGGCGTGATCTTGTGTGCAGTGCTGGTGTTAACGGGGCTGCTGTGGCAGCGGGTGCAGCCCAAGTTGCCCGATGCGGTGGCGCTCCAGGGTGAAGTCGGCTTTGAACTCGATGAAACTCTGCCAGAAATAGTCCAAACGGAGTTAGCGTGGGCATCGCATTTGTTGCTCACGAATACGGTAACGCGATCGCTCGTGGCGTACCACGACGGCAACGTCTTGATGCGTCGGGGGGTGTTGGGGCCAACGGATAAAATCACCACCGGGGCCATTCTCAAACGCGTTTTAGAGAAAGGCAAAGCGGTGTATTTGGTCGATATGAAGCTGTATCCCGGACGGGTCGAGTTTGGCTACATGCCAGAAAATACCCAGGGTTTGATCTGTCAGCCGATGGGTACGAAGGGGGCCTTGATTTTGGGCGCAAATGCGCCTCGCAGCTACACTAAGCAGGACGAAAAATGGGTCGCCGGTCTGGCCGATAAACTCGGCAATACGCTAGAGCAAAGGCTGCCCCAAGACACCATTTCTCAACCGGAAGAGTCTTTGACTTAGTTCAAGACTGATGTGGCAGCAACCCTGTCAGGGCACCCGGAGCTTACCCTAGGGTATCAAGTAACTGCTGCTTGGCAGTTGCCAAGGCTTCAGGCAGTTTCGAGGCATCGCGGCCCCCGGCTTGCGCCAAATTGGGCCGACCGCCGCCACCACCACCACAGAGCTTGGCGATCGCCCCAATAAATTTGCCCGCCTGTAACTTTTGCTCAATTACTTTGGGGCTGAAAGCTGCCACCAAACTCACTTTGCCCGCTTCTGGAACTGAGCCGAGCACGACCGCCCCTTCGCCCAGCTTTTGTTGGAGTCTTTCCGCCGCCGTTTTGAGCGCGTCGGGGGCAACGCCGGGCATTTCGGCTACGAGGACTTTGAGATAGCCCACCGTTTCCGCATCGTTAACGAGCTGATCCGACTTCACGACGGCCAGTTCGGACTTCAGAGCTTCTAGTTCCTTTTGTGATGTCTTCAGCTCCGTTTGCAGACTTGTAATGCGAGCGGGGACTTCTTCGGGCTTCACCTTAAACCGCTCAGATAGGTCACGCACGACGGCATCGCGCACGTTGAGATAGTCCAGCACCGCCCCTCCGGCCACGGCCTCAATGCGGCGAATGCCCGAGGCGACCCCGGCTTCCGAAATGATTTTGAAGAGTCCGATTTCTGCCGTGTTAGTGACGTGGGTGCCACCGCACAGTTCCATCGACACACCTGGGAAGTCGATAACGCGCACCTCGGCCCCATATTTCTCGCCAAACATCGCGATCGCCCCGCGATTCTTGGCCTCATCAATCGGCATGACTTCGACGGTGGCGGCATGGCCTTCCGCAATCCAAGTATTGACTTGCTCTTCTACCTGCTGCACCTCTGCTGGCGTTAACGCTCGCGGACAGTTGAAATCGAACCGCAGGCGATCAAACGCCACGAGTGAACCGGCCTGCGAAATGCTATCGTCGACCAGCTTTTTCAAGGCGGCTTGTAGCAGATGGGTCGCGGTATGGTTAGCCATGGCGCGACGGCGACAGGCCCGATCAATTTGTGCTGTGACCTGGTCGCCCACCTGCACCGTACCCCGCTCAACCCGGCCAAGGTGGAGAAAGAAGTCACTCTCTTTTTGCACGTCCTCGATGCGGATGACGACGTTGTCACCCGAGAGATAGCCGCGATCGCCAATTTGCCCGCCAGACTCGGCATAAAACGGAGTTTGGTCGAGCACCAGTTGCACCTCGGTGCCCGCAGCGGCGGTGGTTTGCGAAACCCCAGCCACCAAAATCGCGGCCACCTGGCTCGTGCTCACCGGGTCGGTATAGCCCAAAAAGGCGGTGGAATCCACCTGTTCTGCCAAGGCATCCAGACTACCTTGTGCCGTTAAATCAATGGTTTCATGGGCGTCTTTAGAGCGCTGTCGTTGCTGCTCCATCGCCGCTTCAAAGCCGTCAACATCAACGGTGAGGCCCTGCTCTTCGGCAATTTCCTGAGTCAGTTCGAGGGGGAAGCCGTAGGTGTCGTACAAGATAAAGGCATCGGCCCCCGAAATTTTGCCCCCTTGAGACTGGGTTTCACGCTTGAGAATTTCCGCTAGCAGCTTTTCGCCGCGCTCTAGAGTTTCTAAGAAGCGGGCTTCTTCGCGGGCCAGCTCACTGGTAATGACCGACTCACGTTCACGGACGTTGCCATACACGCTTTCCGACAGGGCGATCGCGGTGGCCGCCACTTGATTGATAAAAGCGCCCTCAATGCCAATGAGTCGCCCGTGCCGTACCACCCGCCGAATCAATCGCCGCAAAACATAGCCTCGACCCACATTGGAAGCGGCAATGCCATCGGCAATCATGTGGACGACAGCTCTAACGTGATCCCCAATGACCTTGAGTGACACCTTGACTCGCTCATCCGACTGAGCGTAGTCGACGCCCGCAACTTTCGCCGCCGTTTCAATAATGGGAAAGATGAGGTCAGTTTCGTAGTTGTTGGGCTTTTGCTGCAAAATCTGCGCCATGCGTTCCAAGCCCAGACCCGTATCAATATTTTGCTTCTGCAGCGGCGTCAGCGTGCCCTCCGCATCGCGGTTGTACTGCATGAAGACTAAGTTATAGAACTCGATGAAGCGCGAGTCGTCTTCGAGGTCGATATGCTTGTCTCCCTGCTCGGGATGAAAGTCGTAATAAATCTCAGAACAGGGACCACAAGGCCCTGTTGGCCCCGAAGTCCAAAAGTTATCGGCTTCATCCATCCGCTGAATGCGATGGGCCGGGATGCCAATCTGATCGCGCCAAATAGCAAAGGCCTCATCATCTTCGCGAAAGACGCTGACGACGAGCTGCTCCGCTGGCAGTTGAAAGACTTCGGTAGAAAGTTCCCAGGCCCAAGCGATCGCCTGCTCTTTGAAATAATCACCAAAACTAAAGTTGCCGAGCATCTCAAAGAAAGTGTGGTGCCGCGCCGTCCGACCGACATTCTCAATATCGTTGGTGCGAATGCACTTTTGCGACGTGGTCGCGCGATCAACCTCGGCTTGCCGCTGGCCCAAAAAGATCGGCTTGAATTGCAACATGCCCGCGATCGTCAGCAAGACCGTTGGGTCTTCGGGCACCAGTGACGCGCTCGGTAAAATTTTGTGCTGCCGCTCAGCGTAAAACTCTAAAAAGGTTCGGCGAATATCCGCTCCACGGGTCGCTACTGATTGAGACTGAGAAGTAGGCATAGGACGATCGGCAATTCTGACACGCGCAAATTGAAAAGTACTGCTTCTATTGTGAGGGATGTTAGCCCATCTCGTGGTTAAAGCCCAAACAAACTTGCTAACTTATGCGATGCGGCCTGCTTGCTGACGCGCAGCGTCAGTAATGTTTAGCGTGCCGTAGAATCCCCCGCTGTCGCCGCCCCCTTCAAAAGAGAGCTAGGGCCTGTCATCAAATAGGACTCTCGGCAGCTTACAATCTAGCCTTCCAGGCAATTGAGTTATCAGTTAGGAGTGCTAGAATGTCGCGCCGCTATGCCCTTCGAGACGATCAATGGGACCGCATGCAGGATTTACTGC
>JBCDAJ010000064.1:0-34500 GCA_039185935.1 Cyanobacteria bacterium P01_F01_bin.56
GCCGTCGATGTCGACGGGAGGCGCAGCGATGAAGGCGATGGTGAAACAAGCGGTTGCTGCCAGTAGTGTGGGGATCATCAACACGCCGAACCAGCCAATATATAGGCGGTTTTCGGTGCTGGTTACCCACTGACAGAACTGTTCCCAGAGGGACGCGCTCTGTTGTTGTTGGAGTGTTGTAGTCATTATGAAAATGAATGCAGTTTACAAATGCCCATGTCCACAAGAAACGGGAGGGCAAATATTTATTACCTCTACAAAATAATCAATCAATAACGGAATGTAAACCGCCGGATGATAGGTTCCGCTGATGGCAGCGCTCGGTCTGGCTAATATCTCGATCGCTCGGTGAAGGCGATCACCCCTCTTGGCTGCGCATGGCTACGTTAAGAAATCTCTCTCGCCGAATGCCAAGAGAGGAGAGAGTCAGTAACAGGAGAGCATGGGGAAGTGCTCTTGTGGTTGTCTTTATTGGGAGAGATATTCGTTCAGGCAGTCAATGGCGATGTCGATGCTGACGGCGACGGTCTCTAAGTGAGCCTCTTGACGACCTTCACTCAGGCGGTGCTCCAGGGATCGCCATCAGCAATCAGGTCAGGATAGCTCAAATCTCTGAAACGCCCATTTCGTCAGCTGCTCAATTCCGCATTCCGCAATCTCACGCCCGCAATCTGCGATGTCCCAGTTCAATTACGAGGTGTTTGACGGCTTGGTCATAGCAGATTGAGGCCGTTGTAGGCGGAGTTAGTCCAGATAGTTTTGACAGCTAGAACTCATGCTTCATAGCACTTTCAACCTTAATGACCAAAATTTTCCGTGGCTAAAACTAAACTTCGGTTGGGCCGATAATTGAGCCGTGATTTGACGACAGAAGGCCTGTTTGTGGGGGCGAGCTGCCGACTGCATCAATCGCTACTCGCAGCCAGTAGGACTCACCGGCAGCGTGACGGTGCCAGTGCTGCGAGATAAAGCGACCCAAACCATTGTCTAGCATCGAAGCTGGCTAGCGGCTGTTTTCTACCCTCATGGGGTTTGACGTAGCGTACTACAGTGCTTTTAAGTGCAACCGCAAACGCATTATTGACTATTCCTCATCTATGGGCCGATGTCCGAGACCGGTATCAGTACCCTGACATGGCCAAGACGGTACGGTCTGTCATCTATCGCTAAGGGTTACCATTCTCGCAGGGCCCAACGCAATCCCCATGGCATTGTTCCCGCCGGACCGGTGATTGATTGATGGGAACCCCATGGCCGATGAGCACGGCGAGTCATGGTTCTCGGACAACTGTTTTGAACATTACATCATGAGGAAAGTATGGGTCTGTTAGTTGATGGCGTTTGGCAGGATCAGTGGTACGACACCCGCAGTACCGGCGGTAAGTTTGTCCGCAAGGCATCTCAGTTTCGTAACTGGGTGACTCCAGATGGCAGTCCCGGCCCCAATGGTAAGGGCGGATTTAAGGCGGAGGGCGATCGCTATCATCTGTATGTGTCCTATGCCTGCCCTTGGGCTCACCGCACCTTGATTTTCCGACAATTGAAAGGGCTCGAACATCTGATTCCCATCTCCGTGGTGCATTGGTTCATGGGAGAACGCGGCTGGACCTTTGAGTCCGGCGATGGTGTAATTTCAGATCCGATTTTTCAGGCGCAACATCTGCACCAGATCTACACCCAAGCTGACGCTCAATATACCGGGCGAGTTACGGTGCCCATCCTGTGGGACAAACACACCCAGACCATCGTCAATAACGAGTCGTCAGAAATCATTCGCATGTTCAACAGTGCGTTTGATGGGTTAGGTGCCAAACCCGGTGATTACTACCCCGAAGACTTGCGTGAGGAAATTGACGCCCTCAACGATCGCATCTACGACACGGTGAATAACGGCGTCTACAAAAGTGGATTTGCCACCACCCCAACCGCCTACGAAGAAGCAGTTGAGCCCCTATTCGAAACTCTCGATTTTCTGGCAGCGCGGCTAGCGACATCGCGGTATCTGGTGGGCGATCGCCTGACCGAAGCCGATTGGCGATTATTTACGACCCTGGTGCGATTCGACCCGGTATATGTCGGCCATTTTAAGTGCAACATTCGCCGCCTTGTGGATTACCCCAACCTCTGGGGCTACGTGCGGGAACTCTATCAAATGCCTGGCATCGCCGATACGGTCAATTTTTTCCACATTAAGCATCACTACTACCAAAGCCACATTACTATCAACCCCACCGGCATCGTTCCCATGGGGCCAAAAATCAACTGGCTGGAACCCGTTCAGCGAGTAACATAGTCGCGGCTCAGCACTATCCCGAGCCGTCGAAAATGGCCCACGCGGTAAAGGTGTAGCCATGAAGGCAGAGGCGCTAGACTCTATCAGGTTTACGGTTAGAAGTATGGCCACCCGCGTAGAGCTGATTCTCGCGGGTGGGGGATGGAGGAAATTAACTTTGGTGACAATAGGGCTGTACTTCAGCTATGACCGCAGAGAATCAATTTGCATCAGGTTGGCAATGAGGTTAAATCCAAAGCACACAATCCTTTCCCAGGCTCCTTTGATGTTTGCTTTGTCACGCTTCAATTGTGGGGAGACGTGCTCTCACGTCTAAACTATTGCCAGGCTTCCATCCTTGATGAAGACGTAGGCAAGACTAGGGCTATGAGATCAATCAGATCAACTCTACTTTCGCGATCCTGATTTGAAGTTAATTGAAGTTTCCCATGATTCCAAGCGGTCATTTGCCAGTAAGGAGGTCGCGCTTAAATAACATCCCATTGCCCCTGCGCCCCATTCACCCTGCCACAGTCTTGTCCGGGTATTTTATTTTCAAGCTAATTCCTAAGGGGACTGGGAAAATTGATCATCTAGTGCTTCGTGGTTACTGTTGAGTGCCACCAAATCCTATTTGCAGTCTGAGGCTAGGTACACAGTGAGGGTGAGGTAATGGTAAGCAAGCCCATAATCCTTTCCGTAGATGATGATCCAGATGTGTTGCAGGCGATCGCTCGTGACCTGCGCCGACAGTATGGCGATCGCTACCGCATTATGCGCGCCGACTCTGGAGCGGCGGCGTTAGAGATTGTTCAGCAGCTGACCTTGCGCAATGACACGGTGGCCCTATTTCTGGTGGATCAGCGGATGCCCCAGATGTCCGGAGTGGAGTTTTTAGTGCAGGCCAGTCAGGTTTTTCCCGAAGCGAAGCGGGTGTTGCTAACGGCCTATGCCGATACGGACGCCGCCATTCGGGCCATTAACGGGGCCCGCCTTGACTACTATTTACTAAAGCCCTGGGATCCGCCGGAAGAAAAGCTCTATCCCGCCCTGGATGATTTGGTGGATGACTGGCTGGCCCATTTCCATCCCGAGTTCCAGGGCATTCGCGTGATTGGCGATCGCTGGTCGGCGGATTCCCACCGCATTAAAGATTTCCTCGCCCGCAACCAAATTCCCTACCGCTGGCTAGATATTGAGCGCGATCCCAATGCCACCAAGCTCCTGTCCTATGCCGAGCTAGAGACATCGTGCCTGCCCTTGGTGCTGTTTGCCGATGGGGAGCCTCAAACCCAACCCAGTAACTTACAAATTGCGGAAAAAATTGGTCTGCAAACCCAGGCCGAAAACCCCTTCTACGATCTGGTCATCGTCGGCGGGGGACCGGGCGGGCTCGCTGCCGCCGTCTACGGGGCTTCTGAGGGACTGCGCACCGTCATGATCGAGCGGGAAGCGCCAGGCGGACAAGCCGGTACCAGCTCCCGCATTGAAAACTACCTGGGTTTTCCGGTGGGGTTGAGCGGGAGTGACCTGGCGCGGCGAGCGGTCACCCAGGCAAAACGCTTTGGCGTGGAAATTCTGACGCCCCAGGAAGCAGTTGGCATGCGCGTGGAGAATAACTACCGCATTGTGACGCTGGCCGACGGCAGCGAGCTCACGGCCCATGCGGTGATTTTGGCCCTGGGGGTGGCATGGCGACGGCTCAATGTGCCCGGCATCGACCAGTTCACGGGAGCCGGAGTGTACTACGGGGCCGCCCAAACGGAGGCGATCGCTTGCGCTGGCGAAGATGTCTACATCGTGGGTGGAGCGAATTCAGCCGGGCAGGCGGCGATGTATTTCTCCCGCTTTGCTCGCCGCGTCACGATGTTGGTGCGCGGCGATTCCCTGACCAAAAGCATGTCGCAGTATTTGATTGATCAAATTGCCGCCACCGACAACATCCAGGTGTGGACCCAGGCCAGCGTGGTGGAGGCCAAAGGCGACGGTCATCTCGATACGCTGTTGATTGCCAACTCACAGACAGGGGAAGTGCAAGCTCACCCGGCCAAGTCCCTCTTTATCTTTATTGGGGCCGTGCCCCGCACCGACTGGGTGGAGTCTCTGATCACGCGGGATGAGCGGGGCTTTATTCTCACGGGCAATGACCTGGCACCGGAGGGCGATCGCTGTAAAGGCTGGCCGTTGCAGCGGGCTCCGTATTTGCTGGAAACCAATGTGCCCGGCATCTTTGCCGTGGGGGATGTCCGTCACGGTTCCGTCAAGCGGGTGGCCTCCGGCGTCGGCGAAGGCAGCATTTGCGTGCAATTTATCCACCGCTATCTCAGCAATTTATAGGAGACTCCTATGCTCTGCATCGATGAACTCCTGACTTTGGGACCGTTTCAGGCCCTGCCCTCGGAGCAACTGCAATGGGCCTGCGATCGCGCCACGCCATTAACCCTACCCCCCGGCACCCCGCTAATGGAAGAAGGTAGTGGCCCCAATGGCTTCTTTATTCTGCTGAAGGGGCGGGTGAGCATTACGCACCTCAGTGAAGGGGCGGAAATGCCCATAGGCCAGCACCAAGCCCCATCGTTCTTTGGCGAAATTCCGGTGCTGATTGAGGGGCCTGCGGAAGTCACCATGCGGACGCTGACGGACTGCGAACTCTACCAAATTAGCTGTGCTGATTTCCTGACCCTGCTTCACGACTGTCGAGGCTTCGAGCGCAGCATTTTTCGAGCGGTATCGGAACGGCTGCGGGGGTTAGAGTCCTTTATTCGGGGGCGCGAAAAGATGGCGGCCCTGGGGACTCTATCGGCGGGTCTGGCCCATGAGCTGAATAATCCGGCGGCGGCCCTGGTGCGGGCGTTGCGGGACGTGGTGCCCGCCATCCTCGAACTGGAGCAGATGAACTTGACCTATGGGTTGCAAAATCCCGACCCCGAGCATACTCAAGATTGGCAAGCGACTCGCGATCGCGGCTACGAGGTGATCTTAAATCGGTCGGCAGAATCCCAGGCCCAGGACGCCATGGCCTTGAGCGATCGCGAGGACGAGCTGCTGGACTGGCTCGAAGACTACGGTGTGGATGAAGCCTGGAAACTGACGGCACCCCTCGCCGCCAGCGGCATTGAAATCGCCACTCTGGAACGGTTGACGGCTCCCTGGCGCAATCACGACGACACCAATCTTCGCACCATGGGAATTCACTGGCTGGCCTTATCCTTTGATGTTATGTCCATGATTAAAAATGGCCTGCGGGGGGCAGAACGCATTTCTGATCTGGTGCACTCGATGAAATCCTACTCCCACCTGGACCAGGGGACTCAACAGGTGGTCTATGTCCACGAAGGGTTGGAAGATACGCTGAAATTGCTCTCCTACAAGCTTAAGCACGGCATCACAGTAACGCGGGAATATGATTGCGCGCTGCCGCCAATTTCGGCCTATGGCAGTGAGCTGAATCAGGTGTGGACAAACTTGATTGATAATGCGATCGATGCCATGGACGGCACCGGCACGTTGACGATTCGCACCTATCGCGACGGTCAATACGTTCACGTCAACGTCATTGACTCGGGCACTGGCATTCCGGATGACATTCAAACTCGGATCTTTGAGCCGTTTTTCACGACGAAGGATATGGGCAAAGGCACCGGGCTGGGATTAGATGCGGTCCAGCGTATTGTCAAAAATCGCCATCACGGAATTGTTAGGGCCACCTCGCAGCCAGGGCGCACCTGCTTCACAGTTTGTTTGCCCTTACCGGATGAAATCTCAAAGTCTTCTCAGTAAGAAGATTGCCCCTCTCATGACTATGGGCGATCGCATTTTCGGCAAATTCCATTTCGCGATCGCCCAACCAGATCTAGCGTGATCGCTGCACCCCACTCAGGACAAAAATTACTCAATGCTCACTTCCCAATCCCCCATTCCCACTCCCACCAACTTTTTTCGCTCCTCACCGCTGACCTGTGTTAACACAGGGAGAAGCCAACTACGCCCCTACTCCGATGACACGAGACGAGCTGTTAGATCGCATCGAAAAAGCCGCGAGGGAAAGCGCAACCGAACTGGATCTGGCCGGTCAGAACATAAAGGACCTGCCCCGCGAGATCGGTAAACTGACTCAGCTTAAGGTTTTGAAGCTAGGGGGGAAGTTTGAAAAGGGTGGTTACCGGAAAAACCAACTGACGGCGCTGCCGTCGGAAATCGCCCAACTGCAAAACTTATCAGTGCTCGACCTCAGCGCGAACCAACTGACGGCGCTGCCGTCGGAAATCGCCCAACTGCAAAACTTATCAGTGCTCGACCTCAGCGCGAACCAACTGACGGCGCTGCCGTCGGAAATCGCCCAACTGCAAAACTTATCAGTGCTCGACCTCCGCGCGAACCAACTGTCGATAGCGCCGGAGATTCTGAGCAAGATTGATGAACCCCAGACCATCATCAACTACTACCTGCAAAACATCACTGAGCCATCACGTCCCCTGAACGAAGCGAAGGTGTTGCTCGTGGGGGAAGCAAAGGTGGGTAAGACCTCCCTGGTGAAGCGTCTGATTGACAACACCTTTGACCCCCAGGAGGGCATGACCGAGGGCATCAACATTCGCGAGTGGCCCATTGAGGCCAAGGGCCAAACCGTCAAGCTCAACGTGTGGGATTTTGGCGGGCAAGAGATTATGCACGCCACTCACCAGTTCTTTCTCACCAAGCGCAGCCTCTATGTGCTGGTGCTCAGCGCCCGCCAAGATGAAACCGCCAACCGTATCGAATACTGGCTCAAAATTATCCGCAGCTTTGGCGGCCACTCCCCCATCATCGTCGTCGGCAACCAAGTCGATCAAAAGTCGCTAGATATTGACCGGCGAGGATTGAAGAAAAAGTATCCCAACATCGTCGGCTTCATTGAAACCTCCTGCGAAAGCGGTCAAGGTATCGATAAGCTGCGTCGCACGATTCAAAAACAAATTGAGGAACTGCCCCACGTCTTTGACCAACTGCCCGAATCCTGGTTCAAAGTCAAAGCGGCGTTAGAAAAACTCGACGCCGACTACATCGACTATCACCAGTACCAGCACATCTGCCAAGAGCAAAACGTCACCGACAACCAGAGCCAGACCACCCTTGTCGGCTTTCTGCACGATCTCGGCATTGCCCTCAACTTTCGCGACGACCCTCGCCTCAACCAAGACAGCGTGCTCAACCCTGACTGGGTCACCAATGGTGTTTACGCCATCCTCAACAACAATTCACTGATGACTGAGCATAAGGGCATTCTCAAACGCGCCATGCTGCCCTCCATGCTGGTGGATACCCAGCGCTACCCCACCGACAAGCACCTCTTCATTCTCGACATCATGCGCAAGTTTGAGCTGTGCTTCCCCGTCGAAGGGTTCACCGATGATCGCTACCTGCTACCCGATTTGCTCAGCAAAGAAGAACCGGAAACCGGCGACTGGGAAGAGTCACTGCCGTTTCAGTACCACTACAACATCCTCCCCGGCAGCATCATCTCCCGCTTCATTGTGCGGATGAATCAGCTCATCTCGAAAAGTACCTATTGGCGCAACGGCGTCGTGCTTACCAAAGGCGGCAACAAAGCCCTGGTCAAAGCCGACAAAGAAGACCGTAAGATTTTCATCTGGGTCAAAGGCACTCCTCCCACTCGCCGCATTTTGCTAGAGAGCATTCGCGATCAGTTCGATTACATCCATCGCACCATTCCCGGTATCGAAGTCGAAGAAAAAGTCCCTCTCCCCGCTCAACCTGCCGTTCTCGTCGATTACCAAAACCTCCTCGATATGGAAGCCATGGGCATGCAGGAGTTTGTCCCGTCTGGTCTTCGCGGTAAAGTCCAGGTGCGTGACCTGCTGGAAGGCATCGAAACCGCTGAAGATCGCAGTGAGCGCTTCGACAAGCGCAAAGACTTAGAACGTCAGTTTGCCCCGCCCCCAGTTCCACAGCCTGATACCTTGCCGCCCACTCGTTCTAGCAATCCCTGGGGCTCGGGATTGTTCTATCTTTTCGTACTCGGAACCGTTACCGCAATCTTTGCCGTGGTCAGTCACTATGTGCCCTTCTACGTGCTGCCTGTCGTCATCATCGGTGCGTTGTTGGCCATTGGCATCGTCGGCGCCTTTCAACTCATGCAAGACGATCGTTTCAAAGAAGAAAATTTTGTCAAGCTCATCATCGAAACCTACAAGCAGTTACCTCTGCTGCGCGGCCAAACCAATGTCTCCTCAGACGACACCGATGAGTGATACTGGCTGCCCATTAGCTGATATGAAGGGATCGGTGCCTTTGAACTTAGTTTTCAGTAACGATCATGAAGCAACCAAGGCACCTGGTCCCTGGCACCCAGCTCCTAATCAGGCTCAAAGATGCCTAGACTTTGAGGCTCACAAGACGTAATAAATCGCCGATAGGCCGCAACATCACCCACTTGTGGCAAGACATATTGCGGCTGGGGCAGCGTACCGGCGCGTGACTCTACATATTCGTGATAGCTGGAAAATTCCCAGTCCTCCAGGTGTTTCACTAAGCCATCTTTGACTGGATTGAGATGAATATAGCGAGTCAAGTTCAGCAGATACGCATCACTATCGACATGAATAAGCTGAAATCGGCCTTGAAAGAGCGAACCACAGCGATGGTAACGGCGGTTAATCGCGTTGGTGTAGGACATCGTGAAACGATGCATGGCCGCTGACAGGCTAGCTTCGCGGAGATAAATCAGGAAGTGGTAATGGTTGGGCATGAGGCAATACGCCACAACATGCACCGTTTCAGTTGCGACAAAGTAGCGAAACTTTCTCAAAAAGTAGAGATAGTTCTCCCGCTCAAAAAAGATGGTCTGGCGGTTGTTGCCGCGATTGTAGAGATGGTAATAATGCCCTGGCTGGAGCGATCGCTGGCGACGTGGCATGAACCTTGTCTGTTGATTGCCTCACCTAAGGTTCCCCAGGGACCGGGTGCCTTTTCAGGCGATTTTCAGTAACTGTCGGGAAGCAAACAAGGCACCCGGTCCCTGTACGTTACGCTGTCGAAGTTACCACCTCCATCCCAGCGCGTATGAAACGAAACCTGACAGAAGGCTCCGTCGGTTCCCAACTGGTCAAGCTGACCCTGCCCATGGTGTGGGGCCTCTTTGCCCTGATCGCCTTCAACCTGGTCGATACCTACTTTGTCGGACAACTAGGAACCGATCAGCTCGCCGCCATGAGCTTCACCTTTCCCGTGGTGATGACCTTGGGGAACCTGGCCTTCGGTCTGGGCATTGGGGCGACCTCCGTGATTGCCCGCGCCATTGGAGAAGGCGACATGCGGCGGGTGCAGCGCTTCACCACCAACAGCCTAACCCTGGCCCTGACGGCGGTGATCCTGTTTGCCAGTGTGGGACTTGTGACCATCGACCCCCTATTCAAAGCGCTGGGCGCTGGGCCTGACATTTTGCCGTACATCCGCGAATACATGCGGATTTGGTACTTTGGCATCGTGTTTCTTGTCGTGCCCATGGTGGGCAACAGCGCCATTCGCGCTGCCGGGAATACGCTGACCCCCAGCATCATTATGACGGTGGCTGCGGGCACCAATATCATCCTCGATCCACTCCTGATTAACGGGGCCTTGGGCTTTCCCCGCTTAGAACTCCAGGGAGCGGCCCTGGCCACGGTGATTGCCCGCGCCATCTCTCTAGTCGCGGCTTTACTGGTACTGCGGTTCAAAGAGCAGCTCCTCTCTAACCAGATTCCCAACCTGCAGGAAACCCTCTGGTGTTGGCGCGACATCCTGGTGGTGGGCTTGCCTGCTGCTGCTGCCAGCATGATCACCCCGATTTCCATCGGCGTCGTGACTCGTTTCCTAGCCATCCATGGCGCTGCGACCGTCGCGGCCTTTGGCCTAGCCTCACGGATCGAATCGCTGGCCTTAATTGCCCTGTTAGCCCTCGCCGCCAGCATGGGCCCCTTTGTGGGGCAAAACTGGGGTGCCCATCGCGCTGACCGGGTTCGTTTAGCCCTGGCCCAGGGCTATCGCTTTTGCTTAACGTGGGGAATCTTGATGGCCGTCGTCCTAGCTCTCACCGCCCGATCGCTGGCGACCCTCTTTAATCCTGACCCGGACGTGGTGGCGATCGCCACCCGTTACCTCTCGTTGGTGCCCATCAGCTATGGGGCCATGGGCCTCCTCCAGGTCACCAACTCATCCTTTAACGCCATGGGGAAACCGCTGCCGTCGATTACTCTCACCGCCCTCCATATGGTGGGGTGCTATATTCCCCTGGCCTATTTTGGGAGTCAGTTTATCGGTCCGATGGGTGTGTTTGCTGCTGCCGCGATCGCGAACCTCGTCGCCGGAGGAACCGCCTACATCTGGAGCCGCAAACTCTGCCTGCAATCCCTCAATAGCAGTGCCGCCGCATCATAAAGGGCAGCATCGAAGGGAGCATTTGACGTAGATTTTCATCGCGGCAAATATGGCCAACGAACCGGACATTTCCAGTCTGAACGATTCACGCTGAATGCTCAAAGCCTTTTGGAAGAGCGTTTGGGCCGACCCTTACCTTTTATGGACCACCAGCGGATTAAACGCCTGGCTCGCAAGACAATTGCCTTCTCTAAATCGGTTTTAATGCAGGACATCGTCATTGGCTTGTTTATCAACCACCATGAATTTGGGCGAGCCATATGACCATGTTCCACAGGTCCAGGTCTAACGCTCGACCTAAGCGGTCATCATTCAAATACGGAGGCAAAACACCGGGACTGAGGGATCGGCTTGAAAATAAAGTACCGGGACAAGACTGTGGCAGGGTGGATGGGTAGCAGGGTTGGTGGGATGTTATTTAAGCGCAACTCCCTTAGCGGATGCTCGGTCGCTTTGTCCTTGAAAAATTGCTCGAACACATACAACGGCGCGGATACAAACCCCACCCCATTCAGGATCATGGCTTGCCCGGCTATCCCGGCGCTGATCTGTTTATGCGGAGCCGGGCCAAGACCCCCATTGCTAGTCTCAACCACACCTAGCTCATCAACAATACCTACGACGATTCCCAGATGGTCTGCGGTTTGAACGACGATGTCGATAAGGGGCGATTCCTCGACATGATGTTGACGCGGATCATCCCTCATTATTCTGAATGTGACAATCCAGAGGGCGGAATGGGGGATGCAGTTACGGAGACGGCAATATGATTAGGTGACTGTCGCAGTTTCGAGATATTGGGCAGGCGATCGCACTGACTTAAAACACCAAGAGGCCATCACGTGACAACTCTGCTAGTCAAAAATATCCATACTCTGGCAACCTTTGACGATGAACAGCGCGAAATTCGGCAAGGGGCGCTCTGGATTCGCGACAACGTTATTGAGCAGGTTGGTCCGACGGCTGAGTTGCCCAATACCGCTGATGAAGTGCTGGACTTGGGCGATCGCTACATCGTGCTGCCAGGGTTAGTTAACACCCATCACCATTTCTTTCAAACCTTGACGAGGGCAGTACCCGCAGCGCAAAACCACGAACTATTTCAGTGGTTACAGAGTTTATATCCTCTTTGGTCAAACATTACCGCTGACATTCTACGTACCAGTGCCCAAATGGCCGCAGCTGACCTAATTTTGTCAGGCTGTACAACTGCTAGCGATCACAGTTATCTATTTCCCAATGACTGCACCCTGGATGATGAAATCCAGGCGATTCAAGAGATTGGGCTGCGCTTTCACGCCAATCGCGGCAGCATGAGCATTGGTGAGAGTCAAGGGGGCCTGCCGCCAGATGGCCTGGTCGAGGTCGAAGATTTCATTCTCAAAGACTGTCAGCGACTGATTGAGCAGTATCACGACAATGAGCGCTATTCGATGCTACGCATCACCTTGGCTCCTTGTTCCCCCTTTACGGTGTCGCAAGACCTGATGCGTGAATCAGCCGCTATGGCTCGTGCTCATGCCGGTGTGCGGCTGCATACACACCTAGCTGAAAACGTCAGCGATGTGGACTATAGTCTGGAGCAGTTTGGCCAAATTCCGGGCGAATATGCTGAGTCTGTGGGCTGGCTCGGTGACGACGTTTGGCACGCTCACTGTGTCAAATTGAGCGACGATTCCCTCAAAAAGTTTGCGGCAACTGGCACCGGAGTGGCTCATTGCCCCTGTAGCAATATGCGCTTGGCTAGCGGCATTGCCCCCATTCGCAAAATGTTGAATCTACACATTCCCGTGGGTCTTGGGGTCGATGGTTCAGCTTCGAATGATACGGGGCATTTGATCCAAGAGGCTCGGATGGCGATGTTGGCCGCTCGAGTTAGAGATGAGGCCCCAGGCGCATTGACAGCAAGAGAGGCGCTCGCGATCGCCACTAGAGGCGGGGCTCAAGTGCTAGGACGTGATGATATCGGTATCTTGGCCCCCAACATGGCCGCTGACTTTATCGCAGTTGATCTGGAACAACCCTCCATGGCTGGCGCGGCCATACACGATCCAGTCGCGGCGCTGCTATTTTGTCATGTGGATCAAGTCGCCTACAGCTTTATTAATGGCCGTTGCGTCGTCGATCAAGGTCGTCTCACCACAATGGATTTGCAAAAACTCACTCAGCGGCATAACCAAGCCGCATTGCAATTACTATCGGCATAATCACAATAGACGGCTGACCGAAAATTTAAAGGCGTCTATTGTGATTATGCTTAAGCATGAAGACTTAATATAGTAAGCCGCAGTTTGATTAAGTCACTCTAGATCGCTGTAATCGTTATCTGACAGATCTTTTAATTCCGCATTCCGCATTCCGCATTCCGCATTCCGAGTTTTGGTGGCGGTTTGAGCCATGCCGTCTCGAACTCACGACTTGACCCTAAAGCCTGCTTGGTCTTTCCTCTGCAGCGCCAATGAAAGAAAGATAAAGTCAATAGCAAAACGAATTGCCCAAAAGGCGAACCGCGATCGCTGCCGACCTTATCCCCAAAGGCTATCGTTTATCGATCCCTTAGAGCTGATTGACCAGGGTGTGTTGTCAATTGATTCTGGAAACCCTACAGGAGCAGCATGAACGCGCTCGTATCAATTTTCTCGGCTAGGGGCTGCAATCAGTTTTGAGCCAAGCATCTGGCTCTTATTGAGACAGCCCCTAAGACGATGCCGGCAGCCAACTTTTATGGCTAGACGCGAGCAGTGGCAGCGGTTTCAATTGCATCCTTTTGAGGATGGATCGTTTTACCGCTTTGCAGGTTGGCATACAACCGGTTTAAGGCATTCAGATAAGCCTGAGTAGAAGCCACAACAATATCGGTATTCGCTGCGTGTCCTGAGAATACCTGCTTCTCATGGCGAATACGAATAGTCACCTCCCCAATGGCGTCAATGCCTGCCGTCACCGACTGCACGGAAAACTCAATCAGCTCGTTTGAGATATTGACGACTCGATTGACTGCCTGATAGACCGCATCTACTGGGCCAGTCCCAATCGCTGCATCGGTTAATTCTTGACCATCAGGAGTCCGCAACGTCACGGTAGCCGTCGGACGAGCATGATCGCCACAAGACACTTGCACCAACTCCAAATGGAAATGCTCAGGTGCTTGCTGAGTTTCGTCATGAACGAGGGCAACAATGTCCCAATCGGTCACAACTTTTTTCTTGTCCGCCAGATCCTTAAAGCGGAGAAAGGCTCGGTTCAGATCTTGGTCACTGAGCTCGTGTCCCAACTCTTTCAACCGAGTGCGGAAAGCATTGCGTCCTGAGTGCTTACCCAGCACGATTTGATTCTTATTGAGACCGATTGACTCGGCATCCATAATTTCGTAAGTGAGCTTATTTTTCAGCACCCCATCCTGATGAATGCCAGACTCATGGGCAAACGCATTGGCGCCAACGATAGCCTTATTAGGCTGTACGAACATGCCCGTTAAGTTCGAGACCAACCGCGAGGTTTGATAAATTTCCGTCGTGTTGATATTCGTTAAAGGGGCTTCAGACTCAGCTGGACGTCCAAAAAACGGATTATAGAAACTGCGGCGCACATGCAAGGCCATCACCAATTCTTCTAGGGCGGCATTTCCGGCGCGTTCTCCGATGCCGTTGATGGTGCATTCGAGCTGGCGGGCGCCGTTTTTCACCGCTTCCAAAAAGTTGGCGACTGCGAGTCCCAAGTCGTTGTGTCCGTGAACGGAAATAATGGCCTGATCAACATTGGGCACGTGTTCACAAATGCCACGAATCAAGTTGCCGAACTCTGATGGCGTCAAGTAACCAACGGTATCGGGAATATTGATGGTAGTCGCCCCTGCCGCGATCGCCGTTTCCAACACTTCATACAAAAACGCCGGTTCCGATCGGCCCGCGTCTTCCGGCGAAAATTCCACATCGTCAGTAAAGGTTTTGGCATAGGCCACCATTTCTGCCGTAATGGCCAAGACCTCTTCTCGACTCTTGCGCAGCTTGTACTGCATGTGGATATCAGAGGTCGCAATAAAGGTATGAATGCGACCTTTGGCCGCTGGGGCGATCGCCCGGCCAGCCGTTTCAATATCTTGCTTCGTCGCTCTTGCTAAACCACAGATCGTGGGGCCGTCTGGCGTACCGACCTGTTCAGCAATTTTTTTCACCGCCTCAAAATCGCCAGGGCTAGCAAAGGGAAAACCGGCTTCGATGATATCTACACCCAGTCGTGCCAGCTGACGCGCGATCGTTAGCTTTTCGTCCACATTTAGCGTGGCACCAGGAGATTGCTCTCCGTCACGCAAGGTGGTGTCAAAAATCAAGATGCGATCAGACTGTGGGTGATTATTCATTGGAAGTCACGATCAATAAACGACAAAATTTGTATCGACACGCACTATTCTAGTCCGCTTATCCCGCAGTGCGGGCGATCGCTAAGCAGGCAATTTGGCGATTTGTTGACTTCAAGGGGCATGCTTTTAAACATGATGTGATCAATTGTCTTATAGAAAATGTGCTCTACATAACCGACAAGACCAGCAGAAATTGAGACTTTGAAGAACTGTATTTGATATTTAGGAATTTTTGTGAAGACACTGGTTAGCGTCTGTAGTGCCCTCGCCGGACTACTTATCACTCCCTTGGTTGCGGAAGCCGCCAGACTGAGCCTCAACGGTCGCGTGGCTTTGACTTCAGCCAACCCGATCGAAAATGCTCGCATTACAGTGACCTTTCATGGTCATGAAATGGGCATCCATGAATACACTACTCAGCGATGGGCTAGGATTCGTACCAATAATGAAGGCGAGTTCAACGCGATTGTTAAGGTGCCTGATGACCGCTACATTTGGACCCACGCCACCATCGAAATTGCGGAAACAGACTTGAGCAAAGCGACTACGGTGATCGCTCCTTGCGAAATTGACGACCAGGGCGGTGGCCACTGCAGCAAAGAATTTCGAGTTAGTCCTCTAATTATCCCTTAGGCTCGGGAGTTTTATAATGTGCCGGTTTTCCCTCTTGGGAGGGGTGCCATAGGCGGGGTGGGTTCGAACCCTCACACTCAGGGGAGCCCACCCCGCTGCCCCTCCCAGGAAGGGAAAGGTTATCCGGCTTGGCCTCAGTAATTTATTTAATCCTCATCCCTTAACGAAATGCTTTGGTACCGCGCGGTGTAAATTTCGCACCGTCCCAAGAGCAGGATGAGCAGCAGTGCCAGGAGCGCTAGAAACTGCAAGGATAGAATGGCTTTTGCTACCGAGTTTCAAGGCTCTTCAATTAAAGCCAGACTCTCTGCCTAGAGCTGATTTCAGCCTCTATAGGGTAAGGTGATACGGGCGGACTAATACGTACCCTACAAAATTTTTAGAGTTAATTGATGACGGGCTGTAGAAGCTCAAAAATCCCTTTCTCTACTATCGGATTGCGAATTCGCAGCGATCGCAAAAGTCTCAATACGCGTCAGAACGAGATAGTAGGTGTAACACTGTTTTGCTTAGCAACTGCAGGTCATATAGAGGATGCCAAAGTTCTTGATACATCAGGTCTAGCTTGACGATCTCCTCAAAATCTTTGATGGAAGAGCGGCCGCTGACCTGCCACTGTCCGGTAATACCAGGCTTAACGTTTAGACGCTCCCAATGGTGATCTTTATATTCAGCTACCTCATCCGGAGTGGGTGGGCGAGTCCCAACTAGGCTCATATCGCCTTTCAAGACATTCCAAAACTGAGGAAACTCATCGATGCTAGTGCGTCTCAAAAACTTGCCTACACGAGTGATGCGTGGATCGTTCTCATTTTTGAAGATCTGACCTTGGGCTTCGTTCTCAACTAAGTCTTTTAGATCATCAGCATTTTGCACCATGGAACGAAACTTCCAAATCCAGAATTGCTGACCATGCAGGCCACACCGTAGCTGAGAATAAAAAATGGGTCCACGGCTCTCGACTTTAATTGCGATCGCAGTCGGCAGCAGAATTACCGCGAGTATCGCTAGCCCAACTAAGCCACCTAAAATATCGACGCTCCGCTTAATGATGCTTGAAACAGAGGGATGAACCGCATCTGGTGCAGAGTTAGCGAAAGGAGATAAGGCCTTTGGAGTAGATGTCGTCATAGTTGTCATAAATCTAAAACGATTTCAGATCTTTAGCTGAACAGTCTAAAAATTACGTGAATACACTCAGGCGTTTAATTAAGTTCAATCTAGTTGACCTCACCAAACACCTCAGGTTTCTAGAGCGACATTTTCGAGAAATTTGCAAGAACTTAATATTGATATGAATTTCCCATGAAGGAATTTCACTGAAAATCAATATTAAGTGTTGACTTGATTGACTTAAGGCTATGACTACTACACAGCGGGACAATTATTATGCTTCCCTGCTGGCGACTCGCCGATAAACCGCTGGCAAATTAGATTTTTCGACGCATTAGGGTGTTTCGACCCGCGCTCACCCCAAAAGCCCTCATTTTTGGCTTAAAGTCAGGCTCCAGAATCGCTTCAGGCAAAGGCTTTCCATCAGTGTGCAAAAGGTTCAAAGCCAATAACCGCTCTCTGCAAGAACTGTTGCAGAAAGCGGTATCAGTCAGTATTTAGGGAGAAAGTCGCGAGAATTAGCCTCTCAGAGACAAGCCCTAACTTAGCGTTGAGCTGTTGCGTTTGGCATGTCTGATGTGCCCATTGCAACCGCGTCCGTAGTCACCTGGCTTAATTCGGTATTTTGCGCGATCGAAGCCTGCAGTAAGGGCGTGTGACTAATAGAGTTGTTCGCCAACGTAAACAAAGGATTCGAGAGAATACCCGCTAATGAAGTCGCCACCACAGCCAAAATCAAACTCACTTGCAAGGGGCGTAAACCAGGTAAGTCCCAGCGAACCTCGGGGTAGTCTTTAACCACATCCGACATTTCCTGTGGCTCTTTTACCACCATCATCTTGACTACACGAATGTAGTAATAGATGGAAATGACACTTGTCACCAAACCCACCATGACTAAGCCATAGGCTCCTGCCTGCCAGCCCGCCCAGAAAATGTAGAGCTTACCGAAGAAACCCGCTAAAGGCGGAATACCCCCAAGCGACAGCAGACAGATGCTAAGCCCCAAAGTCAGCAAAGGATCCTTTTGGTACAAGCCGCTGTATTCACTGATTTGATCAGTACCGGTCCTCAAAGAGAAGAGAATGACGCAAGTGAAACCGCCTAAGTTCATAAACAGGTAGACCAGCAAGTAGAACACCATGCTGGAATAACCGGCCTCAGTGCCGATGACTAAGCCAATCATCAAAAATCCGGCTTGAGCGATTGAAGAGTAAGCCAGCAGGCGTTTCATACTGGTTTGAGCCAAAGCAACGACGTTGCCTAGCACCATGCTGAGAATGGCTAATGCCGTGAAAACAAAGTGCCACTGTTCGGACACCAGCGGAAAGACGGCTACCAAGAGGCGAATGGCTAAAGCAAATCCGGCAGCTTTAGACCCGACCGACAAAAAAGCAACAACTGGCGTAGGAGAGCCTTCGTAAACGTCAGGAGTCCACTGGTGGAAAGGCACTGCGGCAATCTTGAAGGCAATGCCAGCAATCACAAATACCAGGGCGATAACCAGGCCAATCGGGGCATCACTATCGCTGACGACTAGGCTCTGAGAAATTTCTAACAGCTGCATCTTGCCGCCAGACAGGCCATAAAGCAGAGACATGCCGTAGAGAAAAATAGCCGAGCTGGCGGCACCAATTAGCAAGTACTTTAGCGCTGCCTCATTAGAACGAGGATCGCGCTTCATGTAGCCGGTTAGTAAATAAGACGAGATGCTAAGGGTCTCTAACGCGACGAAGATGGTTACCAAGTCGTTGGCCCCGGCCAGAAACATGCCCCCTAAGGCGGCGGTCATCAAAATGACGAGGAATTCAGCTAGGGAGGTTCCAGATTGCTCAACGTAGCGAATCGACATGGGGATTGTGGCGATCGCCGAGAGGACAATGATTCCCCGAAAGACGATGCTAAGGTCATCACCGATGTAGCTACCCAAAAAGCTTAACGGAGTCGCCGTATCCCACTGGTAAACCAGCGCGACAATTGCTAAAAACAGGCCAAGCATAGCGGCATAAGGCGTCCAGCGCGTCGACGCGCGGCCAGCAACCAAATCACCGACCAAGACGACCAGCAATGTAGCGACCACAATCCCCTCAGGTAGAACAACGCCCACATTTAATTGAGAGGCAAGATTCGCGACGTCCATCCGGTCAACTGCTCCCACGAAAAACTACGTCTGTGTTCAAGCGGCGATCGCCTAGCCACCCAATTTACTAAGTAGCGCGATCGCAATTCTTTATCTTTTAATAGGCATTTTACCCCGTGCCTTCCCACTTAGGGAGACTTCACTAGCCATGAATTCTCCCCATGAGATCTATGAGCCCGCTGAAATCAGGAGAAATGGCACTCTTGTTCCGGCCTAATTGCTGGCAAACCCCACTCATATTATTGACGGATTGCGGATTGCCGAATAGAAAGTTGTCATATTAAATGTATTGCCATCCGCTTGAATGTATTGCCATCTGCTTGAATTTATTACCATCCGCTTGAATGTATTACCATCCGCTTGAATGTATTGCCATCCGCGAGCTTTGCAGTTCGCATCTGATTCTTCAAATGCTGATGTCTTAAAACTTGATCTGGGTACTCTCCGAAACAAATGCGTTAAGTTCAACGTAGCGATCGCATCCAGAGCAATGATGTGCTAGGAGTGAACAGGAGTCTTTCCGCAGAATTTCAGAGAGACGAGCAAAACCTGAAATCTTAATTAACGATTCCTTCTGCCTGCACGCCTTATCCGCTAACGTCACAAAATCTAGGAAGCTTATCTCGGTTAATCTATGTCCACCCTCGTCATCGTAGAGTCACCTACTAAAGCTAAAACTATCCGGAATTATCTGCCGACCGGGTATCGGGTTGAAGCCTCAATGGGGCATGTGAGAGATTTGCCGCGATCGGCCAGCGAGATTCCGGCGGCGGTTAAGGGCGAAAAGTGGGCACAGCTAGGGGTAAATCCAGAAGCGGATTTTGAGCCGCTATACGTCGTTCCCTCTGACAAAAAGAAAATTGTTAAGACCCTTAAAGACGCGCTCAAGAATGCTGACGAGTTGGTGCTGGCAACTGACGAAGATCGCGAAGGAGAAAGCATTAGCTGGCATCTCTTGCAGGTATTAAAACCCCAAGTGCCGATTAAGCGCATGGTGTTTCATGAAATTACGGAAGAGGCGATTCAAGCAGCTTTAGACAATTGCCGTGACATTGATGACCAGTTGGTGCGGGCACAAGAGACTCGGCGTATTCTTGATCGCCTAGTTGGGTATACGCTATCGCCGCTGCTCTGGAAAAAGATTGCTTGGGGGCTTTCTGCTGGCCGCGTGCAGTCCGTTGCCGTCAAGCTACTAGTAGAACGTGAGCGGGCTCGTCGGGCTTTTCGCCGGGGCTCTTACTGGGATCTCAAAGCGCAGCTTTTAAAAGATAGTGAGTCCTTTGAGGCCAAGCTAATTAGCCTAGACGGCAAGCGCCTCGCCACGGGTAGCGACTTTGACGAAAATACCGGACAAATTGCGGCGGGTCGCGATGTCGTGCTGCTGAATGAGGCTGAGGCCAATGTTTTACAGGCGCGTCTGCAGGCAGGCGCGTGGACGGTTGCCAACTTAGAGGAACGTCCTTCTACTCGTCGGCCTTCGCCGCCTTTCACCACATCTACCCTGCAGCAAGAGTCAAACCGCAAGCTGCGACTCTCGGCTAGGGATACGATGCGAGTGGCGCAAAGCCTTTATGAACAGGGCTACATTACTTACATGCGTACCGACTCAGTGCATCTATCGCAGCAGGCGATCGCGGCTGCCCGCAACTGTGTCGAGCAAAAGTATGGCAAAGCATATCTGAGTCCCAAATCGCGGCAGTACGCGACGAAAAGCAAGTCAGCCCAAGAAGCTCACGAAGCCATTCGTCCCGCTGGTCAGGCTTTTCGGACGCCTCAAGAAACGGGCCTAAGCGGTCGCGAATTGTCTCTCTATGACCTGATCTGGAAGCGCACTGTTGCCACCCAAATGGCGGAAGCGCGACAGACCAACATCACCGTCCAGATTGAAGTTGATAACGCAATATTTCGCGCCAGCGGCAAGCGAATTGATTTTCCTGGCTTCTTCCGCGCTTATGTGGAGGGGTCGGATGATCCTGATGCGGCGATCGAAAACCAAGAGGTGTTGCTGCCTCGGTTGGCTATCGGTGATGCCGTGAGCTGTCATGAACTGGACGCCGTGGGGCACGAAACTCAACCGCCCGCCCGCTATACCGAAGCCACCCTGGTCAAAACGCTAGAGAGCGAAGGCATTGGCCGACCGAGTACCTATGCTAGTGTCATCGGCACGATTATTGATCGCGGGTATGTCACAGCCAATGGCAATAGCTTGACCCCTACTTTTACTGCTTTTGCCGTTACCGACCTCCTATCCAGCCATTTTCCTGATTTAGTTGATGTCGGCTTCACTGCCCGCATGGAACGCACCCTCGACCACATTTCCCTGGGCGAAGCCGATTGGCTGCCGTACCTCAAGGATTTCTACGCTGGGGATACCGGACTAGAGACGCAAGTCAATGAGCAGGAAAGTCAAATTGATCCTGCTGAAGCTCGCACAGTCGACCTGGATGGTCTGGAGGCTAAAGTCCGCATTGGTCGTTATGGCCCCTATGTGGAAACAGAGGATGAAAACGGGCTGGTTAAGGCCTCTGTGCCGGTGGACGTTTCCCCAGCTGACTTAGATGCCGATCAAGTACAGCTACTGCTTAAGCAAAAGCTCGAAGGCCCAGAAAAACTTGGCTTGCATCCGGAAACAAGTGAACCGATCTACGTTCTCATCGGGGCCTATGGGCCTTACGTGCAACTGGGCGATGCCACTGAAGAGCGTCCCAAACCCAAGCGAGCTTCACTGCCCAAGGGCAAAAAGCCAGAAGACGTAACAATGGAAATGGCCGTTGGTCTGCTCTCTTTACCTCGGTTACTCGGGGCTCACCCTGAAACCGGTAAACCGATCAAAACTAGTCTGGGGCGGTTTGGCCCTTATGTGGTGCATGATCAGGGTAAAGACGGTAAGGACTATCGCTCGCTCAAAGGCGATGACGATGTGTTGACCATCACCTTTGACCGGGCGATGGAATTGCTGTCTCAACCCAAATCGGGTCGTGGGCGACGCAAGGCGGAGCCGTTGAAGGAGTTGGGCAAGCATCCTGATGACGACGAACTCATTGCGGTGTACAAAGGCCCGTACGGTTTATACGTTAAGCACGGTAAGACCAACGCAGGCTTGCCAGAGGGCAAGACAGAGAACGACATTACGCTAAAAGAAGCGATCGCTCTGATTACTGCGAAAGCTGGAACAAAGAAGAAAACGACTCGTAAAAAGTCCACCGCGAAGAAGACCACTGCCAAAAAATCCACGGCAAAGAAGACCACTACCAAAAAGTCCACGGCGAAAAAAACCTCTACCCGTAAGGCTTCAACGACTCGGCAAGCAGCCGCTTCTAAGTCAACTGGCGCTAAGACCACCGCAAAGAAAACCTCTACTCGAAAAAAGTCCACGACCAAGCAAGAAGCAACTGATACTGAGTTATCCTGACTGCTTTGAGGGAGCGGTAGCTAAATATCCTCACCGGGCCGGTTGCCGCTTTACCGAGCCGGTTGCGACTTGGCTCAACCGGATGGATTTGCATGGCTTAATTGTTTTGAATGTCAGCGGCGGTGATGCCGTCAGTCTGGGTGCCAAAGCGCCATAATACTGAAGCGGCTTCTGCCCGCGTCACGGCTTTGTCGGGGCGAAACAGAGTCGTGTAGCCAAAGGCGCGACGAAAATTGGCAAAGTCCCCCAGTTGAAAATCGGCCGCGATCGCCCTTAGCACCAAAGGCTCAATGCCATCAACATCTTGGAATCCCCAAGCCGTCGTAACAGCGGCTGGCGTCGTCGTGGGCAGGGCTGCTCGCAGGTCGAGGGGCAACTTCCATAAAATCAGGTCAGCGCGGGTGAGGGGCGCATCGGGACGAAAGTTGACATCGGTACTGTCGCCCGTAAAAGCACTGGGAACAATGCCCGCCTCTGCCAGCCCTTGAATCATGGCAAAATCTGGGTCTTCGGGCGCGACATCTTGAAATGCCGGTGCGTCACTCGGGTGGCCAGCACGCAAGCGATCGCCCGGCTCATCTGCATAAATCGCGTTGTAGCTTTCGAACAACCAACGGGCATATTCTCGGCGCGTAATGGTTTGGGTAAAGGTTGACTGAGCGGCATCACGGTTAGCATCGTCGCCATTGGCAGCAGCCGTCAGGCTGATTTGATCTAAGGCTTGCAAATCCCGGATATAGGTTTGCAAATCCGCTGGAACCCCGTCCAGCGCCACTATCGTCTGAGTTTCGTCAACATCGTCAGACTCGTCGGTTGAGAAATCATCAGATGGAGACGACAAATCGCTGAAGTCATTTTCTGCTGTAGTTTGCTCGCCTGCCGCCGTTGCCGTTTCAGCGATCGCTGCCGTACTGTCCGGCACGACGTCTGCGTTGCTGTCCTCAAATGGTGGGGAGTCTTCCAACTGAGGATCGGCCTCTAGAGACTGCTGTACATTGTTGCCAATAGAACTGCCGGCACACCCTACTAGCAGCCCTAGGGTCAAAATGCCAGCGATCGCCGGTGTGATTTTGCCGTTCTTCATTCTCCGCCCCTCTCATGAAAAGCCGCTATGCTGGCCTTGGCTGCACCTATCACGCTAGCGCAGGATAGGCTCCCTTAAAGTGAGGTTTATGGCGACAACCCCCATCATCATTGATTGTGATCCCGGTGTCGATGATGCGATTGCGTTGATGTTGGCCCTGCGAGCTCCGAAACTGGCCGTTCAAGCCATCACCACAGTAGCTGGTAATGTGCCTCTGGCGCTGACCCAACGCAATGCCCGCCAGATTTGTGAACTGTTGGAACGTGAGGATATCCCAATTTATGCGGGTTGCCCCCGTCCGTTAGTGCGATCGCTGATCACCGCCGAAGACATTCATGGCAAAACCGGCTTAGAAGGCGCGACGCTACCGGCCCCATCCTTGCCCCTGCAACCGACCCATGCCGTCAACTTTTTGATCGACACCCTGCGTTCTACCTCCGAACCGTTGACCCTGGCCACTTTAGGCCCCCTGACTAACATCGCAGTGGCCCTGATTCAAGCGCCAGACATTATTCAAGGCATTGAGCGCATCGTCATGATGGGCGGCGGTCTCACCCACGGCAACATCACTCCCGTAGCGGAATTCAACATCTACGTTGACCCTCACGCTGCCCATGTCGTTTTCGCTGCCGGGATTCCGATCACCCTGCTCAGTTTAGACATTACTCATCAGGTGCTGACCACCTCGGCCCGGCTGGCTGCTATACGTCAAATTGGCAATGCCGTCAGCGAAGTGGCGGTAGCGATGCTCAGCCACTACGGCAAAACGGATGAACAACGACTGGGAACTGTCGGCGCGCCCTTACATGATCCTTGCGTGATGGCCTATTTACTGAACCCAGACTTGTTTACCACCTATGCGGGGCAAGTCCGGGTGGAACTCAACAGTTCCCTAACGCTGGGGCAAACGGTCGTCAGTCGGCAACCAGCTGAACCGTGTTCGGTGGATATCGTTGACACGGTGGACGCAGCGGGCGTTTATGAACTGCTGACAAAACACTTAGAAAATCCCGAATCTTTCCCGCCTGATTAAATTCAGGTTGATAAGATTGAGAAAACCTGAGTCTCAGTGCCTATGGTCTACACCACTGCAGAACTTCTCGACTTTCTCGATCAAGAATTGCGAGCAGCTTGGCGCGGCGAACGAGTGGTGTTGTCTTCTGAAGAGCGCCTTAACCCGGTAGTTGCTAAAGCCATCGGCTCCCAAAAGCTGAGTAAAGTCTTTGCCGTACAAGACTTTCGCGATCAGATTCATCACTATCAGCGAGCCCACAACGTATCGGGTTTGGTGTGGCATACCTGTCGCTTTCTGGGGCGATCGCATCAGTTCCCCGAGTTGCATCCCCAACTCATTGCCACCGAGGCCGATAAACGCACCCTGCAAGCTGCCAAGGCAGCCGTCATTGACTTTTGGCGCGCCTCGATTCCTAATTTACGGCTGTGGCGGTCCGGTGCGCCGCCCTCGCCGTTAGAGCTGGCGACGATCGAACGCTGGATTGCTGAAGCGGAGTGGGCCGAAATTGATGCCACCCGCTCAGAGTTGTACCTGCGATTATGCTGGGGTGACCCTAAAGTCTGCCATTACGATTGGGCACGGCCCGACTCTGGGTGTGAACGAATCATTGCGGCGATCGCTGAGCCCAGCTCAATCAAGGTATGATCCGAAAGCTGAAATGCTGCAGTCCTCAACTAGGGACTATGAGCCTAATTACCGTTTTTGGTGGACATAGAAGTCTATGCCGTTTGCTGTTGGTGTAATCGAAACTTACGGATTTCCAGCCATGTTGGCGGTGGCCGACGCCATGGTCAAGGCCGGTCGAGTCACCATTGTGAAATATGAACAAGCCGATAGTGGACGCCAGTTTGTCTGCATCCGCGGCCCCGTGTCTGAAGTCAATCGGGCTGTAGAAGCGGGCTTGATCGTCGGCAAGGATTTACCTAACGAGGGGTGCGTGACGACACACTATATTGTGCCTAACCCTCCAGAAAACCTCGAGGTGGTACTGCCAATTGACTTTACGGAAGCGTCTGAAGAGTTTTGGATTGAAGAAATTCGAGGGAATCGTTTACCGGGTTTTTAATTCTGTAACCGACTCTTGACAAAGGTAAAGAATGTATCAGTGCGAGAAAAAGCCTCCTGCGCGATCGCTCTAGAGTCCACTAGACTCGTACAATATTCTTTAGGTACAGGCTTAAATTTTTAGGAGAAAGGCAATGCCTCAGGCAGTGGGCTCCCTCGAGACAAAAGGCTTTCCGCCTGTTTTGGCGGCGGCAGATGCAATGGTCAAAGCAGGGCGAGTAACCTTGGTGAACTACATTCGAGCTGGGAGCGCTCGGTTTTGCATCAACATTCGGGGTGATATTTCTGAGGTGAAAGCCGCGATGGAAGCGGGCGTTGCAGCAGCCGAAAACTCACCGGGTGGCGTGCTTGAAACTTGGGTGATTATTCCCCGCCCTCACGAAAACGTCGTTTCCGTATTGCCGATCGACTTTACGGAAGATGTGCAAGGCTTCCGCCAAGCGGTTGAACAACCGATACTCCCAGGGGCTAACGGAGCGCCCGGACAGCGGTAACGACGCTTGTGGGCTAAGCGGTCTGCATCCAAGCAATCTAAACATGATGTTAACCGCTTTGAAATCTAAGCGTTCTGAATGTCGAATTTCCTGCGAGCAGAGCCCGATAGCGTCGCTTTCGGGAGATAAGCGGCATATCCCAGATTTGTCGAGCCACATAACGTTTTAGGGCGAGCATCTTGCCCGCGAGCAGGACTAGTAAGCAAAAGCGGCATGTACTCAGAGCCAGTCTTACAGGAATGCCAAGCTGGTCACATAAGATTGCCATAGCAAAGTTCAGAATTCAGAGTGGCGTGGTCGCATAATAAACCTAGATTTATCAATGGCTTCAGCGATCAGGATCAGGTGAACATCCCTATTTCGGCCTTTTCTAACGCTGGAAATCCTGGATACGAGAGGCCTCTTTCGTGCCACAACGCTGTTCAGAGTTCAGCAATGAGACGCTGACTGGATAAGGGTTTCAGTCAATTGCTGTATCAGCTTGATTGCCGTGATCAGAGCAGCGAATAAGGGCGACTGGGTGACAGACAGAAGCCGTTAACGGCTGACCACCGGTGGTAGATTTCGCTGCAAGGGTAAAGCTTGCAAAGCCTGCAAACATTGGCTTAAATCCACCGCATCTTCCAGCAAACAAACATGTCCACTGTCGGGCAAGAGATAAATCTGGGCCTGCGGCAGTGATTTTTGCAGCAGTTGCACTTCTTGCTGCGAAGGCAATAAGCGATCGCTCCCACTCGCCAACAAACTGGTGGCAACCGGAAGCTGAGAAAGTTGCTCTGGCTGCACCTGAAAGCAATGCAGCAGGTCAATGCGCCACGCCACACACGCCTGCGAAATGGGGCGCACCGTTCGGATAAATAGCTCCTGCTTTTCATGACTGATGCGCTCAAAATTGGCCAACAGCGGCAGGGAGATCGCTCCAGAAGCTTGAAAGAGCCAATTGGGAATCAGGCTGGTGTATTGAGTTGCCCAGCGCATCCAGGAATAGCGGCTTAGGGCCGAGGCCGGATTGATCAGCACCAAATGGGTCAGACAAGAAGGGGCCATCAGGGCCACTTGCAACGCTAAACATCCCCCAAACGACTCGCCGCACAAGTAAACGGGACGATCTCGCCTGGCATCAGTCATGAGCTGAATCACCGTATAAGCTAGTTCTGACCAGTCTTGACGATTATCTTCGGGGATGGCCAGGCACCGCACATCAAAATTCTGCGCCAGCGATCGCACCTGAGACGCAAATAATTTCCCAGTCCCATCTAAACCTGGCAGCATCACCATTAAGGGCTTCTCAAGCTGAGGCAAAACCGGGGCAAATAGCAGCGGTGCAAATCGTGACTTCATAGATCTATCAGGAAGAACTTAAGCATCACCGCTGTAGTAGGTCATCAACCGCCGACCAACAGCGATCAGTGAGTTGCTGAGCAAACTTCGTACCGTGACGCCCCTGATAGTGCTCGCGATCGCGGGCGGTCACCCAAACCGGATCGCCGATTCTGACTTCCACCTGCCGGTAAAACACCAGCGGATGGCCGCCATTTTGCTGAAACAACGGCTCATCAGGGTCAAACCAGCTCAATAGCCGCAGAGGAATCGGCGACTCGAATCCGACCTCGTCAGAAACCAGAGCTACTGGCAGCAGCGCCAGGGGCTCAACCGGCACCCGCAAAGCTAAATGAGCAAAGCCGCGATGAAACGGATTGACCTGTCGAGGTGCTTGTAACTGCACCATCGAACGTGCTCCTTCTGGAAAAATGCCGATCGCTTCTTGCCGGCGTAATCGGCGATAACCTTGGCGAAATAACCGTTGGGGGGTATCGAGCGGAAACGCGCCAAATTGACTCACCACATCTCGCAAAATGGGCACATGCTCCATGTATTGGTGGCAGACAAAAGCGATATTGCGGTTTAACCCCGCCATGAGCACAGGGGCGTCCATTACGCTCCGATGATTACTCACCACCATCATCGGCCCCCCTTGGGGAATCTTATGCTGACCGGAAACTGTCAACTTGATCCCCGTGAGCTGAACGATGCCCTGAGATAAATCTAGTGGGTCAGGAGCCGCCCAAAACGGAACTGCTGGTAGCGGAAGAGCTGTCATCAAGAGCGATTTAATCCACAATTTCGTTACATTTCTTAATATAGCAATTTCTGTGCTCCATGCTGGTCTCTAGAAGCTGAAATCGCAATGTTCAGTCTTGTCAGGCAAGACAATGGCGGTCATGCTCAGACCCTGTGCAGCCTGGCCCACAATGTGGGAGAGGAATTTGGGTGGGTAGACGTGAAGTAGCGTCTCCTATGATTGGGCTCAAAGGCAACGTAACCTCTATTCAGAAATCATTGCAGCCAGTCAATTTAGGCTTGTTAAGATTGCCGACAATCGGTTTAACGCTAACAAACACTGCCTGCCCAATGATTCTTGTGCTCAGATTTAGACTGCTTGCTCCCAGGGTTGGCGTGAGATCGCCAGCCTTTTGGTGTGACCGGTATGCTAAATCAGCCAAGCCCCGGGTCCAGATGGGTATCGTCCAGAATGCTTGTCATGCATGTCAGCTCTTCACAGGGTAACCATCCCCATTCCTGTTACCCAAAAATACTGCCCATCTCTCAATTCTCCTGCCTGTTTCAGCTCGTCAGGCACAATTTCTATTGTCGTCTTGCCCTTAAATAATTAACTGCTTTGTCCACTTTAGGGACAGTTTTTTTCCTTTCAGGACTCTGCTGTATCATTAAAAAGCTCATTCAATCAAGCTTCTATAACCTCTAAATTTATGGGTTCCGTCGGGCATCAAGCCAGCACTTTTGCGATCACTACACCGCTTTACTATGTCAATGCACTTCCTCATATTGGCAGCGCTTACACGACGATCGCAGCTGATGCGATCGCCCGTTTTCATCGTTTGCTGGGTCATCCAGTCTTGATGATTACCGGCACTGATGAGCACGGTCAGAAAATTCAGCGTACAGCAGAAGAACGGAAGGTCGCCCCCCAAGACCACTGTGATGAGATTGTGGGCGGGTTTCAAGAGCTCTGGCAACTGCTCAACATCAAATACGATCGCTTTAGTCGCACCACAGCAGACCGTCACGCGGCGATCGTCAAAGCCTTTTACCAACGCGTTTGGGAAAAGGGGGATATTTACGGGGGGCGACAACAGGGCTGGTACTGTGTTTCTTGCGAAGAATTTAAAGAAGAACGTGACCTTTTAGACGACAATATTTGCCCGATTCACACCAATAAGCAGGTCGAGTGGCGTGATGAAAACAATTACTTCTTTAAACTTTCCAAATATCAAGAGCAGTTAGAGCAGTTGTATGCAGCGCAACCAAATTTCATTCAACCTGCCAGCCGTCGTAATGAAGTGCTGAGTTTTGTTGAGCAGGGGCTGCAAGACTTCTCGATTTCTCGCGTCAATTTAGATTGGGGATTTCCGGTGCCCAGCGATCCTAACCATACGCTCTATGTCTGGTTTGATGCGCTGTTGGGCTATGTCACGGCGCTACTTGAGCCGGAGGATGAGCCGACCTTAGACAATGCCCTCAAGCAATGGTGGCCGATCAATATCCACCTCATTGGTAAAGACATTCTCCGATTTCATGCGGTGTATTGGCCGGCAATGCTGATGTCGGCCGACTTACCTTTGCCTGGCCGGGTCTTTGGGCACGGCTTCTTGACCAAAGATGGCCAAAAGATGGGTAAGAGTCTAGGCAATACGCTCGACCCTTTTGCCCTGGTTGAGCAGTATGGAGCCGATGCGGTTCGATTTTATTTCTTAAAAGAAATTGAATTTGGCCGCGATGGTGATTTTAGCGAAACGCGCTTTATCAATGTCCTAAATGCTGACTTGGCCAACGATCTGGGTAATTTGCTAAACCGAACGTTGAAGATGGCGGGGCGTTATTGTGACGGTAAGATTCCAGCAGTTTCACTCACTGCGTTTGCTGACGATCATCCCTTAAGGGACAAAGGGTGTCGACTGGCTGAGCAAGTGCGATCGGCATTTGACCAGCTTGCCTTTAGTACGGCGTGCGAAGCCATTTTAGGATTGGTCAGAGCCAGCAATAAATATCTTGATGACACGGCCCCTTGGTCATTGTTCAAACAGGGTAAACAGGCGGAAACTGAAACTGTGCTGTATGCCGTTTTGGAGTCTGTGCGTTTAGCGGGATATCTACTGTCGCCGATTGTGCCGGGCTTAGCCACCGCCATTTATACCCAACTGGGGTTTGTCGGTGATTTTGACGCAGTCGACGTGGGGCAGCACTTTATCTACGACACGCATAGCAGTTGGGGCATGCTGCCGGGCGGACAACCGTTAGGCAAAGCCTCGCCGATCTTTCAACGCATTGAATTAGAAGCTTAAGAGACCCCTGGCAAATCTCGGTCTTTGCCATTTCTGCAACTACACTCAAGATCTTTAACAAGTCGGATATAACAAGCAATGCTACACAACCATGACATGCTCAGTGAAGATCCGATTTTCACCCCTGAACAGGTACTTGAAAATCGAGGCCGAGTGGCAATTTTTATTGATGGCTCTAACCTGTTTTACGCGGCACTCCAATTAGGCATTGAGATTGACTACACAAAATTATTGTGTCGGCTAACAGGGGGATCGCGCCTATTTCGAGCCTTCTTTTACACCGGTGTCGATCGCACCAATGAAAAACAGCAGGGCTTTTTGCTCTGGATGCGGCGCAACGGTTATCGGGTGATTGCCAAAGATTTAGTGCAGCTACCAGATGGCTCCAAAAAAGCCAATCTGGATGTGGAAATCGCCGTCGATATGATGGCCTTAGTCGATTTTTACGATACGGCTGTTTTAGTCAGCGGCGATGGGGATTTGGCCTATGCTGTGGATGCCGCCAGCTATCGAGGCGCGCGCATTGAAGTTGTGAGTCTGCGATCGATGACGAGCGATAGCCTCATCAACGTGTCTGACCGCTACATTGACTTGGAACAGATCAAGAGCGAGGTCAAAAAACTGCCTCGTCAAGGCAGCTATACCTACCGTCCACTTTCAGTTCCTGAAGAAGAAATTAATACCCAACCGTCTTAAGGTTTTGGTACTGATTCAGGCCATTACTCTCAAGTCAATGGAGAGCGCTCCTGATAAGCTGTCGAAGGTCATTTCGTTCATTTTGGTCGCCGCTTACATATGAAACGTTCTCGTTGGTGGCTGTTGGCAGGGGTGGTTGGCTTTGTCGCGATCGCAGTTGGGGTGAGAACCTGTAGCCCCAATGGTGCGTGGCTCGATAACGCTACCGACGATGCGGAACAGATTGACCCTGGCTTAACGTTACGAGATGTCACCCTAGAGCAACAAGATGACTCAGGCCAACTGCTCTGGAAGGTTGACGCTGATGAAGTCATTTACAGCGCCAATCAAGAAATTGCTAACTTAGTCAATCCCGAAGGGGAGTTGTACCAAGATGGTGAACTGCTATATCGGGTTACCGCTGACAAAGGCACCATCCGCGACAATGGCAAACTGATTTTGCTAGAAGACAATATTGTGGCAACCGGCATCCAGAATGAAATGGTGCTGAACGGTCAAAGTCTCGAATGGCAGCCGGATAATCAACTCATGATTGTTCGTAATGGATTAACGGGGCGTCACCCGCAAGTGCGGGCGCAGGCAGACGAAGCCTATGTCTACGATGCAGAAAAGCGGATGGAGTTTTTGGGCAACGTCATCGCCACCACCGTTACTGACAATCCTGACGTTGAACCTTGGCTCAAATTGCAGGGTGAAACCCTACAGTGGCGCTGGGCCGCCGAAACTTTGGATACGGATCGCCCACTTCGGGTGGAGCGCTTTGAAAATCAGCAGGTGACTCAGGTCCTCACGGGACAACGCAGCTTGGTTGAGTTGGCCGAAGAACGAGCCACCCTAGAAGGCCAAGTGCAGGGCCAACTGCTGGACATCCCGATGAATCTAACGGCCGAAAAAGCCGTGTGGGAGGTCAATGAGCAGATTATTCAAGCCGAGCAATCGGTTCGTGTCGTCAATACTGCAGAGCAGATTACCGTCACTGCACAGCGGGGACAGTTTTTGCTGGAGGAGCAAGTGGCCATTTTTAATCAGGATGTGTTGGTGATCGCCACTCAAAATGATGGTCGTTTAGCTGCCAATCGACTCCGCTGGAACCTAGAAGACGAGACCATCTTGGCAGAAGGCAACGTCGCTTATCAACAAAGCGATCCCCAGTTAACGATCCGCGGTGCGCGCGCCCGAGGCCGCATTGAGGCTCAAACCGTCTTGGTCGATGGCGGCGATCGCGTCGTGACAGAAATCGTGCCAGATTTCTAAAGTTCTGGTCACAGTTGTTGCCAGACCGAACACTGAGGCCGGTTTGGCCTCCGGCTAGGCGTCAGCCAATGGCACTGTTACAAAGCTATGGTTTTGTTTTGCAAACTGGCTTGAGCGAACCTGACAAAAGCCGTTAGCGTAGTCAATAGGTAAAAACTTTTCTACTTAGGAAAAAGCCTCAATATTCGTTTCATCTGTCAATTCTATGACCTCTAACGCGATGCTCAATGCCGCTCCAGAAATCTCGACCTCGGCTTATATCGTCGTGGGTATAGCCACCTGTTTTCAGCGCACTGATGGTGATCTGGAAAAGCTCAAAATTCTGGAACCGATTCCTTCTGCTTATTTAGAAGTCCTTTTCCAGGGCATTGCCACTGCCTATGAAGTCATCATGGCGACCACTCTAGAAGAGTTGCAGAGCGACTCCTTTATGGGGCAAGCGGTTTTGACCGATGTTCATATGTGCGAAAACTATCGCGATCGCCTCATTGCTGCCGCTCGTACCTATGAAGGTCGTCCTGCTGCTCAAGCCCTGATTCCCCTCCACACTCAACGCACTGACCTCAACTATTCCACTGAAAAGAAACGAGTCCTCAATTTCAAAAACATTGTCAAAGCCGAAGACAACGTCCGTCAGCATTCTCATACCCACAAAAAGCTTTAGAGGCTGTCATCAATTAGAGTCAGACTCCTTACCCAGAGATCATTTCAGTTCCTCGCTCAGAAAGTTGATGTGGGCGAGCTAATACGTGTATCACAGGGTCTTTAGAACCATTGATGACGCGTCCCAGTCCTCAATGGCAGAGTTGATCTATTGTTGCAATTTCTCGCTCCCCTGGCCCTGCTGCTCCTCCACTCTAGAGCACGGTATGCAAATCTACGCCGTATGTACTAGACACCCATCACTTGCGCGACAAACCTTACCAGGCCCAAATTAGCCGCTATAATAGCCTTCATATGGTTACTCCTGATTTTATTAGCTATACTGGTTACCCGCTGAAAAGCCTGTTGCAAGGTTGACTTAGTTATATAAGCTTTCCTAGAGCAAGACTTTGTGGAATTCATACACTTCTCAAGTGTAGTTTGAGTGGCTAGTTCACTCACATATCAAAGGTCATTCATTAGCTAAAATTTTCAAGAGTTATTGAAAGCACTGGCAGATTAACAAGGTCTGGCAGTCGCTCTCGGCTATGTATTTTGTGTTCCTAGCGCTTTTCTTTAAAAACTGGCCTTATCTAGGCTTATTCAGCAGTGTGTAAAATCCTCCCTGTTAATTAAACTCCCAAATTCTTATGCCCTTATCCGTCGCTACACAACGTATTTCCATCTTTGTTGATGGAAATAACATGTTTTATGCCCAGCAAAAGAATGGCTGGTTTTTTGATCCTCGACGCGTCTTAGAGTATTTCACTGCCGAAGATGGTGGACTTAGTTTGGTTAATGCCTTTTGGTACACTGGCCTCAAAGATCCTCAAGACCAAAGGGGATTTCGAGATGCTCTGATCAGTCTTGGATACACCGTCCGCACTAAAATTCTCAAAGAGTATTACGACGATAACTCGGGTCGCTATTCGCAAAAAGCTAACCTCGATATCGAAATTGTAGTTGATATGTTTAATACCGTTGAGCAGTATGATCGCGTGGTTTTGTTTAGCGGCGATGGTGATTTTGAACGAGCGATCGAACTATTGAGATCCAAGAATACTCACATTACAGTCGTTTCAACTGAAGGTATGATTGCGCGTGAATTGAGAAACGCGACTGATCGCTATATCGACTTAAACAAAATCCGCAAAGAAATTGAGAAACGCGACAGTTATCATTGATTTGATTGATAGAAAAAACCGACAGATAAGTCTCTTGGGCTAATAAGTAGGCAGGCGTTATTAAATTGCGAATGATGTAGGTTGCGGTTGAGGAACGAAACCCAACACTCGCAAGGTTTTTGTCACCATAAGCTCGTTCTACAAAAGACTCAACCCACCTACTTACCTAGTGATAGAGACTCACCTGATCGTTTCTGGAGCCCCTTACCTCGCGCCTCCTCTGCTTTATAGCCCTTCTCGACCTGGTAAGGTACACTTAATACTACTTGAATTACTCCAAAAAACCGAGATGAAAGCTTACTCTATCGACTTCCGTCGCAAAATTATCAAGGCTTACGAGGACGAATCAATTTCGCA